>NZ_JCAFTS010000002.1:0-537817 GCF_059370495.1 Stenotrophomonas sp. YJH_SMC_69
CCAGGCGCGCCAGATCGTGGTGAACAACGTGACCTATGCGGCCTTCGGCCCGGCGACCGGCTGGACCTACGGCAACGGCCGCCAGCTGCAGCGTCCGCTGGATCTGGATTACCGCCCGCAGGCGGTGCATGACCCGGCCGCAGGCGGCCTGTCGCTGGGCTATGGCTATGATCCGGTCGGTTCGATCACCGAGCTGAAGAACGGCGCAGGTTCGACGGTGCTGGCCAAGTACGCCTACGACACGCTGGGCCGCCTGACCCAGACCCAGGACGGCGCGACCGGCACGCCGATTGAAACCTATGCGTATGACGCCACCGGCAATCGCACCGCGCTGACCACTTCGGCGGGCACTGCCAGCTACACCTATCCCGCAACCAGCCACCGGCTGACCGCCGTGGACGGCGAAGCGCGCAACCATGACGCGGCGGGCAACACCACCAGCATCGGCGGCAAGTCGTTCATCTACAACGATGCCAACCGCATGAACGCGGTGAAGCAAGGTGATGCCGTGCTGGAAAGCTACGGTTACAACCACCGCGGCGAGCGCGTGCTGCGTACCCCGGCCGGTGGCGCGGCTCAGATCACCCTGTATGACGAGGCGGGGCAATGGCTGGGCAACTACTCGGCCACGGGCCAGGCGCAGCAGCAGGCGATCTGGCTGGACAACTACCCGGTGGCGTTGATCAACATGCCGGCTACCGGCGTGCCTGAACTGGCCTACGTGCAGCCGGATCATCTGGGCACGCCGCGCGTGGTGATCGATCCGGTACGGAATGTCTCGATCTGGCAGTGGAGCAACAAGAGCGAGGTGTTCGGCAACCAGATTCCGAGTACCGACCCGGATGGTGATGGAGTGGCGTTCGAGCTGGCGCTCCGCTTCCCGGGCCAGCAGGCGACGGATGCGAGTGGGTTGTTCTACAACTACCAGCGCGAGTATGAGTCACGGGTAGGGCGGTACACACAGAGTGATCCGATTGGGCTGATAGGGGGAATCAGCACGTTCACATATGTTGGAAGCAATCCTCAAATGGCTATTGATCCAGAAGGGCTCGAGGGAATTGGGCCGTGGAATAATGGTGAAATGAATAACGTCACCGGCTATGTTCCCGCCAACAATTGTGAGCGGGAGGCTGTTGCCGATCTGCTCATAGATCTCGTTCCGCTTACTTCTATGGTGTCCTTTGCAATGGATTCTGTGGGTGTTGACATAAACTTCTACGAGAATCCCGGTGTTCATTTTGGCGAGTATGGCGCAAAGACGCCGTATGCAGCGGCGGGCCACATGCTGGATGCAGCAGCGTCGCGTCAGGATGCCAAAGCGGCAAAAAGGACGCGCGGGGCGGCAGAGCGCGGAATTCACTACTCGGTTGCCAACGGTCGACTTAATCGAGCTGCAGCGCATGCGGGGAACGCCAATCTCTTGCGGGGTGGGTCGAAGATCCTGGGGCCCCTTGGAGCAATCGTGAATTACAGGTCAAACTACAATAAATGCCAATGTCCGGCGAAGTGATTTTCATAAGGTTCATGAAGGGTGCAGCTGCGGCGGGAGCGCTGGGGATCTGTTGCGCGCTGATCGCGTCCATGTTGAGTATGCGCTGTCCAGTCGCTAGGTACTCTCCGGAAGTTATGTTTGCTCTTTTTTTCGCGTTGCTGATGTTGCTCGTATATTCCAAGTTCGAACTGGCGAGAAGGGGAATTCTGTCGATTGAGGTTGGGCGGGTGCGTTTCGCGTTCGCAATAGCGCTCCTGGCCGAGATGCTGATGATTGGGTTGCTGGTCGCCCGCAACCTCGAATGCGATAGCTTCGTTCGCGCGATTCCCATTCCTGGTGCACTACTTGTTTTCTATACAGCTGTCGCATTCTCATTTGTATTCGGTGATATCTATCTTGGTCCTGCGCGAAAAATCATCAGGCTTGGAGCTCGGCCGAGGAAATTCTTGAGGGAAGAATAGTTGGCACTGGGTGGATTCAAAGCTGGCGCGCAACGTTCTCGGGCTGCCGTTCTGCTTCCCGTATCAGTAGTCGTAAAATTCTGGCGGCCCCTTCCTCAACTAATATCGGAAACCCGACCCTGTGGTGGGGTGGCCCCAGCAGAGCGATCCGTTGGTATCGCTGAAGGAGTGGGTAATCGTCAGTCGTTTCGGAGAGCGTGGCAATGAATGGCGAGCCGAAATGAGCTACATAGAGAGGGTCGTTCTGGCGACTCTGTGTTCGACCGTAATCCTGATGGCCTGGTGGGGGCGCAGAACTTGCAAGGCGTCCTCACCCTCGACTTCGCGATGAAATCCATCGGGCAAGGTTTCCTTTGCTTCCTTGCCAGTACAGTTTCGGCCGTGCTGATCAAGGATAGGCCGGTGTTGATGTTGCTTCTTTCGCAGGTTCTCTCGATTGTGATCGTGTTTTTTCTCAATGGGGGCCGAGACTTGCTCCAGTCCATCTGTGGATCATGGAAGGATTCGGATAGCTATTTAATAGGGAACTTTCGTGGGCTATGTAAAGAGGCTGGGACTGGCGTCGTCGTGTTCGTTTTTGGTCCTTGCGATCTATACGGCATTTTCGCGGCCATCGGCGATTCTTAGCGAGACCTTTGTGTCGTTGCTCTTGCTGGAAGGATGCGCCTGCTTGATCGCTGGCACAGTTTCGGCGCTTGCGCTTCGCAGATGGCCGGTCTTCTTGGTTGTCGCGACTCAGTTCTTCTCCATCGCGTTGGCGGCAATATGGCTGAAGATGCGATAAGTGGGGTGGATTCAATGTCCGCGCGCAACGCCTTCACCCCTGCTCCGGGCCAATTTCGGTTTGCGGCGATAAGAGGTGGTCCCTGAAGACATGGCCAGCAGCACCGGCAGCAACACGTTCACCTACAACGATGCCAACCGCATGAACGCGGTGAAGCAAGGCAATGCCGTACTGGAAAGCTACAGCTACAACCATCGCGGTGAACGCGTGCTGCGCGCCCCGACCGGTGGCGCAGCGCAGGTCACCCTATACGACGAAGCGGGGCAGTCGCTGGGCAACTTTCGGCCATGGGCCAAGCGCAGCAGCAGGCCATCTGGCTGGACAACTACCCGGTGGCGTTGATCAGCGTGCCGAGCGCCGGCGTGCCGGAACTGGCCTACGTGCAGCCGGATCATCTGGGCACACCGCGCGTGGTGATTGATCCGGTGCGTGATGTGGCGATCTGGGAGTGGAGCAACAAGAGCGAGGTGTTCGGTAACCAGATTGTGAGTGGGGACCCGGATAGGGATGGTGTGGCGTTCGAGCTGGTACTGCGCTTCCCGGGCCAGCAGGCGACGGATGTGAGTGGGTTGTTCTACAACTATCAGCGTGAGTACGACCCGGCGGTGGGGCGGTATTCGCAGAGTGATCCGATTGGGTTGACGGAAGGGATTGGTACGTACCTGTATGCTTCCGGGAAGCCTCTTTCGAAGGTCGATGAAAAGGGGCTGGTCGACGTCTGGGTATGGATGCCGCTCCCCTATGCGGGAGGGCTGCCGAGCTATGGAAAGCTGCATTCCTCTTTCGGGCACATATCGACAACTTCAAATGGTGTCGATTACTCATTTGGCCCTGCGGGCAACTCAATAAGTACAAACTACGTTTCATTTCAGCTTAATTTGCGCACTGGAATTAAGCATACAATAGAACTTACACCGCAGCAGGAGTCAAAGCTATCGGCATGTCTCGCGAGGCCGCAGGGGGAGTACAGTGCAATAAATAATAACTGCGGGACGCCGTTGCAGAACTGCATGCGGGAGATTGGTAAGGAGCTTCAGCCTGTGAACATGATTCTTCCGGAATCAATAAACCACCTACTTTGGTGGATGTCTGATGACTCAACCATTCATCGCGGGAAAAGATGATGAAATTCATTCTTGGCATTTTTTTTATCTGCTCAGTCTTCACTGCCACCTCCTGCGAACACAAGGGCAGGGAAGTTGTGCCGGAGGGAGTGATCGAAGTCTATGATTCGGCAGAGGGAGGGGCCGTAATTGGTACAAGTACTACTCCGGTTCCGGTTGTTGGATATGTTTATCCGGACAAGACTCGTTACGTGCTGAAGGTTTGCCATCTGGGTCACGTAGGATATGTGCGGGATGGAATACGAGAGCTAAGGGCAACAGTAAACCGGAGGCCATCCTGCCCTGAAACCGCGCGGAGCGCGGACTAGAATTAACAAACGAGGCGAAACTGAGATCATCAAGCTGGAGACTGTGGCGAAACAGGAGCTGCCACTGCGTGAATTACCTAGTTGGATGTGGGCCAGGGCGTACCCCTGCCAGGTTGGGAAGACACAGTGATGGCAGGGCACCTCGGAGCGGTCCCGCAACCGGCCATCGTGACTGCGGTGGATGGCGAAGCGCGCAACCATGACGCAGTGGGCAATACCACCAGCACCGGCAGCTACAACCACCGCGGTGACGCGTACTGTGTACTCAGGCTAGTGGCGCAGCACAGATCACGTTGTACGACGAGGCTGGGTAGTGGCTGGGGAACTATTCGGGCACGGGCCAAGCGCAACGGCAGGCCATCTGGCTGGACAACTACCCGGTGGCGTTGATCAATGTGCCGGGCCCCGGTATACCGGAGCTAGATCAGCACTTTCGGATACGCAGGTGGCGTCCCGTCGTCTTTGGTAGATCAACTTGGTATGTGTCCCTACGACGAGTGCGTTGACTACCTAAGCATAACGTTCGGTATGGCAGGCCTCACCTTTGGAGGCTTGGAAGCTGTGAATGGCGCAGGAGTCACCATTGCCGGTGTTTTGTCTCTGCAGCCCGAAGTTGCAATCCCCGGATTTCTGGTAATGGTGAATGGTGTGGCAACGGCGTACGATGGAGTGTCAGCGATACAAACCGCACAGGATGGAAAGGGAAGAGAATCCACCTACACCGAGGCGGCGGGGGATTGCTGTGGTGTTTGGCGCGAATGCGGGAGAGCTGTTGTCATTCGGCTTCACATTGAGCAGTTGCCTTCAGGTCACACCAGAACTGCTGCAACGCGTAGCTACTGACAAGGATGCCATGAAGGTGGTGAAGGATGTTTGGGGTGGGTCTGGGTGCAATTGCAGATAATTGAGATGATATGCATATGCGCAATAGAATACTGAATTGGCTCGGTTTGGTGTTTTTTTCGCTAATTTTTCTTAGGTCATCGTCCTATCTCGCATTGAAGGTGTATGCGATTGGTCACCTTGAGAGGGGCGATTATTTTGTAATGTTGCCTCTGGCGCTGGGTTCGCTCCTGATCTGCGGCATGTTTGTGGCAATTGTTCTTAAGAACGTAAAATCCAATCAATAGATTCCACCTGGAAGTTCACGCGCGACGTATGGATCCGTCAAGTGATTGGCCAAGGAGATGAGCCGATGGGTATCACTATCCATGATTTCAAGATGACCGGAATTCGTCTTGATCCGGTGTCCGGAGTGACTGTTTCTCTGTTTGATGACTCTGTGCAGGGATCCTATGATTTGGTCTTTGGTCGAGTCAGGAAGGCGAGCATTGATGGCTTCTCTAGCCAGAATGTCGTGCTCGATCTTAAGGTCTTCAATCGAAAGGAGGATTCCTTTGAATTCCAGCGGTGTTGCTTCCTCCTTGGTCTAGACCCAGTGGCTGCCCGGGAAATTGTCGATGGTGACACCTTGGTCTTCATTGAGGCCTCTGTCGGCGCAGAGATTGCACTTCTAGTAGAGGGGACTTGGGAAAGCCGGTTGATCCCTGTCAAATCATGATTCTTGATCTGTCGAATGCATCGCTCCAAGACGCACGCACCGCCTGGCTTGTAGGTCGACAGGGAGCTGACAGAGAGATGGATTACAGGACGGATCACCATCGGGCCAACGCAATGGGCTCTACCGTGCGTGCAGCCCGATGAACATCATGGATCCTGTACTCAGCGAACTGCTTTCCCGGCTCGGTGTCGGCACTGACTTCGGCGATACGGTGCTGACTTGTCCGGAGACCCAAGGGGCCTATGAGGACACGTCCCTGCATGTGGTGGCCTATTACAACGATGTGGCCCTCCTCAGCGCATTTATGCCCTTCGTGACCAACATCGATGTGCGTGGTGATCTTGATCTGACGCCGCTGGCAAGCGCGGTGGCACATGGCAGCGTCGCGGCAGCGGCCTATCTCCTCTGGTGTGGTGCAGACCCGCACGCAGGGAATGAGCTTGATCGGACACCACTGGAAATGATGTGCCAGGACCCGAGGTTTGATGATGCGGTGCGTATGGTCGACGCCGCAGATGGAGCCTGGTGATGGAAACTTCTGAAAAGAGGTTCTACCGATGCGCCTGATGACCTTCATCTGCCCACTTTGTGGCGCTAGCGGACAGAGCTTCCCCCTGCGATCGAAGACGTCCTGCCGGGGGTGTCGCGTCGAGCTTCGTTCAGACCCGCGGTTGGGCACGTACACGTTCTATCTTCTGTACGCACAGGTCATCATCCTGGTGGCGGCATTGCCGCTGGTCGGGGCCGGTGTCGCGGGTGAATGGGCACGGCTGGGAATGATCTGTCTGGTAGTGCTGGTGCTGTGCTGGTTCCCCGGCGTGATCAGGCACGCACGAAGTCCGATCGTGCGCGCTTGCCGGGATCCCGATTACAGTTATGCGCGCAGGCCGGGTGTTTCGACTACGCACGCTGCCGCAAACCCGGGGCAGAGTAGCGACACGCCAAGCGCCAGCCCATGATAGGGAAGTCAAGAAATGACATGCCATCTTGGGCACGAGGTACAAATCATAGATCATTTTGCAGAACGGGTTGCAGATGATAATTAGCATTTGGCCGGCCCTTTCTGGGGCTTTCATGTCTATGCCGAAGGCTGGTATCTTGCGTGCAGCGGTGCTGCTCTTGCCAATGCTAGGGGGCTGCAGCATTCACCAGTTTCAACATACGGAATGGAAGTCGGACTGGGTAGATGTTTCGTCCGATGCGATTTTCCCTGGCAATTCAACGACTCTGCCGCTTGACCGCATTTCCACGCTTGATCCTGATAGTGAAGCAGCCATTGCGGAGTGGATGTTGAAGCATTCGCTGGCCGTGGTATCGGCATCAGAGGTTAAAGGGAAGATCGGTCCAATGCCGTTGAGTGACCTGAAGCCAGCGCCCGGGGAGAGCGTCTACTTCGTCAGGGCCGCTTCGGATGAAAGTAGGGGCAAGTTCATCGGCTACGTCAACGACAAGGGACTTCTCATCATGTATGGGGTGATGGGGGGCTGCGGTGAGCAGAAGCAACGGGTGGTTGCCGTGAGCCTTCGGGAGAAGCCCGCCAACGTATTCGGTCGATGCTCGGCGGCGCTATAGTGCGCTGAAGCGCCGAGCTCCGCCTACTGCCTGGCGGATGACGCCAGGTGCGACCAATGGCGCGCTCGGCAACCGCAAGGGAGATCGGCGCAGCGCGACCAATGCGTTCGAGCAGATCGTTCTGGGGAGGTAATGGAAAACAGTCAAAGGAAATCGGGGTTGCTCAAGAGTTCTCTCGATGCCAAAGGCTTCTTCCTGCGCGCTTTGTCTGTCGCGTCCGTCTGTGTGCTCGCCCTGAGCGCATGCGAGAATGACCGCTTAGGGGAGCTGCAGCTGAAACCCATCTACGCGGAACTGAGTAGTGCGTATTACGGTGGGATGTGCGAGGGTGCAGCCGGTCCAGACGCCAGTATCGAGAAGGTTCGTGCGGTGCGCATTGGTACGATCGCTGGTGATTGCGCAGTGCTCTATTTGGACGGAGTAGATAGGAAGGGTGAGCCCGTGATCTATGGAGCGAAAACTGGGGATCGGCCTGAATGTGCTGGATTGATACGAAAGCTCGAAGTCGGACGGGCAAGCGCGGCAGTTCTCGGCAGGGCGCGGGAAATATGCAGATAGTGATTTTCAGATATTCTCCGTATGACCTCCACTGTTGGGGGGCGCAGATGCCCGCTGTGGGCCGGCAGTCGCAATCTTCTTCTCAGTGCCAGCCTGGCCTTAAGAAACTCGAATTCGGCGTCTAGTATGAAGATGAATTTGGATACCTTGGAAAAGGTCTCATCAATATTGTTCGACGCGCTCCGCTCCAGGGGCTTGCAAGAGAACTGGCCGCACTGTTCAGGAGGTATCGGATTCCACTGGCCCAGCTGCGAACGCTGGAGGCAGGCAGGTACTCTCGAGCGCTGCGCGATGCGTTGCGCGAGTAGGGCGCCAAGCGGGATGCAAGGTGCATGAGCTCCCGCGCTCCTCCACCAAAGAACGCGATCGGCCTGCACGCCCTCGGAGAGGTACAAGATGAAAGCCAGGCAGAGTCTTCGGTACGGGCTGGCCTACGCGGTGTCGTGTGGAGCACTCTGGCTGTTCCTGCACTTTGTGGGCAGGGCGCTTTACGCCTTCGACTCACATCAGGTTTTCTTCTGGCTGTATGGGCCGTCAGCCTTCTGTTGCTGGGAATTGGCGCACGGGTTCCCGCCGCTGGCCGCCTGACGATCAGGCGGCTTGCCAAGGGGGCTGGCTTGGGGCTGCTTGCGGGCCTTCTGGCCCAGGTCGTGGTGCTTGTACTGGAAGCCTATAGATTCAGCGGATTCAGGCCATCGCTGCTCTGGCAGGTACCGGTTTCGCTGATGGTGATGAGCGTCGTGCTGCTCACGCCGCTCTGGGGCGTAGTGCTGGTTGTCCTCACCGTCGCATGCCGCCGCGACAACAACCCACATCAGGCCTCGAACCCATGAAGCGCCTGACTGCCTTTTGCCTTGTGGTTGCACTGACATCCTGTGCGGCGCATCCGAACCGCGCCACGAAGTGTCCGCCGGCCCATCTCACCTACGTCGGCACCGAGAGAGTCGACGGACTGACCTACGGGCGCTTCCAGATCACCCACAATGCTGATCAGCCGCTTCAGCTGTGGGTGGATGAGAGACGCAGGTTGAACTCAAGGACCGCTCGCGCAGAGATGAGGCGCACAGGCGAGGATGCCTGGCGGCCTTACAACGTGATCCTTGAGGAAATCACACCGGGAGCGATCGGGCTGTCGATCGGGCAGGGTGAACAGCAGAGCGTTTTGTTCGACGGTGATGGCCTGTTCCTGCCCGGCCAATCCAGCGCGGGTGAGGAGTACTCCATGGTGGTACGGGATGCAGCCGGTTGCGAGCATCGCTCGGCAACGTTCATTCCCTGACATTCCTGGCGGCGTGCCGGACACCTCGCGACATCGCAGCATCGCCCAGTTGGGACGCTGCGTACAGGCAATGAAGGAAAAATGGCGCGCCCGGAGGGATTCGAACCCCCGACCAATGGCTTCGGAAGCCACTACTCTATCCGGCTGAGCTACGGGCGCGTTGTAGAACCGCCGCGCCGTCGGCCGGTGCCGGGGCGGGCATCGCAGCGCCATGAAGCGGTGCGGGACCGGCATTCTATCCAGTTTCGCCGAACAAATCTCCCCCCACGGGCAAAGCCGTGCCGGAGGGGCAGGAGTATCCTATCGCCATGGCTGATACCCCCCTCACTTCGCCGCAGTCGCCGGCGACGCCGCGTTGGCGGCATTACTGGAGTCTGATGCGCGCTGATCGCCCGATCGGCACGTTGCTGCTGCTGTGGCCCACTTGGTGGGCGTTGTGGCTGGCCGCGGGCGGCCTGCCGCCGCTGTGGACGCTGTTCGTGTTCACCGCCGGCGTGTGGCTGACCCGCTCGGCCGGTTGCGTCATCAACGACTACGCCGACCGCTGGCTCGACCCGCATGTGGAGCGCACCAAGGCGCGCCCGCTGGCCACCGGTGCGATCAGCGGCCGCGCCGCGCTGGCGCTGTTCGCCGTACTGATGCTGGTGGCGTTCGGCCTGGTGCTGACCCTGAACGGGCTGACCATCGGCCTGAGCTTCATCGGCGTGTTCCTGGCTGCCAGCTATCCGTACCTGAAGCGCTACACCCATCTGCCGCAGGTCTACCTGGGCATGTCGTTCGGCTGGGGCATCCCGATGGCGTTCGCCGCCGTGCAGGGCGAGGTACCTATGCTGGGCTGGCTGCTGTATGCCGGCAACATCCTGTGGTCCACCGCCTACGACACCTGGTACGCCATGGTCGACCGCGAGGACGACCTGAAGATGGGCTCGCACTCCACCGCGATCCTGTTCGGTGATCTCGACCTGGTCATCCAGGGCGTGCTGTACGCACTGTTCCTGGCCACGATGGCGCTGGTTGGCGTGCGCGGCGGGCTGGGCGGGTACTACCTGGCCGGCGTGGCCGTGGCCACTGCGCTGGTGGTGTACGAGTTCTGGATCTGCCGCAACCGCGAACGCGGCCCGTGCTTCAAGGCGTTCCTGCACAACAACTGGGTGGGTGCCGCGCTGTTTGCCGGCATCGCCGCGGACCTGGCGCTGCGTTGATCCCAAGGCCTGGTAGAGCCGGCCGCTGGCCGGCTGCGCCCGTGCGCGATCCCGAGGTTGCCGGCCAGCGGCCGGCACTACCGCCTTCCACCACCTGCGATGATGCTTGGATCTGGTAGAGCCGGCCGCTGGCCGGCTGCACCCGTGCGCGATCCCGAGGTTGCCGGCCAGCGGCCGGCACCACCGCCTTCCACCACCTGCGATGATGCTTGGATCTGGTAGAGCCGGCCGCTGGCCGGCTGCACCCGTGCGCGATCCCGAGGTTGCCGGCCAGCGGCCGGCACCACCGCCTTCCACCACCTGCGATGATGCCTGGATCTGGTAGAGCCGGCCGCTGGCCGGCTGCACGACCATCCCGATTGGGAAATTGCCGGCCAGCGGCCGGCACTACCGTTCTGTGCCACCTACGACCAATAGGTGGCTGACAGCCTGCACCCCACCGCCCAGAATCGATCCATCGAACCTGGGAGGGTAGGCGATGGCCTCGACGGCAGCAGTACAGGACGGCTGGATGGCGCGCGCAGCGCTGCGTTCGGCCGCCTGGGCGGAAAAGTGGTTCCCCGATGCGTATGTGTTCGCGGTGCTGGGCGTGGTCATCGTCGCGCTGGCCGCGATGGGCTTCGGCTCGACCCCGCAGGCCACCGCGAGCGCCTTCGGTGACGGCTTCTGGAGCCTGATTCCCTTCACCATGCAGATGGCCTTCGTGGTCATCGGTGGCTACGCCGTGGCCACCGCGCCGGTGGTCGCGCGCTTCATCGACTTCCTGGCCCGGGTGCCGCGTACCGGCCGCGGTGCGGTGGTGTACGTGGGCCTGGTCAGCATGCTCGCCTCGCTGCTCAGCTGGGGGTTCTCGCTGGTGTTCGGTGGCCTGCTGGTGCGTGCGCTGGCCCGTCGTACCGAACTGCGCATGGACTACCGCGCCGCCGGTGCTTCGGCGTACCTCGGCCTGGGTGCGGTGTGGGCAATGGGGCTCAGTTCCTCGGCCGCACAGCTGCAGGCCAACCCGGCCAGCATGCCGCCGGGGCTGGTGGAGATCACCGGCGTGCTGCCGTTCACCGAAACCATCTTCCTGTGGCAGTCGATCGCGCTGACCTCGGTGCTGATCCTGGTCTCGCTGCTGATCGCCTGGCTGACGGCACCCGCGGCGGGTAGTGCGCGTACCGCCGAGGCGTTCCCCGGTGCTGCACAGGCCGAGCCGGAACCGCTGCAGCGACGCACGCGCCCGGGCGAATGGCTGGAATACAGCCCGCTGCTGACCGTGCTGCTCTCGCTGCTGGCGTTCGGCTGGCTGTTCAACGAGTTCGCCAACAAGCCGGTGATCACCGCCATCGCCAACCTCAATACCTACAACTTCCTGTTCATCTCGTTGGGCCTGCTGCTGCACTGGCGCCCGCGCAGCTTCCTCAACGCGGTGGCCAAGGCGGTGCCGAGTACCACCGGCGTGCTGATCCAGTTCCCGCTGTACGGCGGCATCGCGATGATCCTCACCCACGCCGCTGGTGGTGACGGGCAGACCCTGGCGCACCGGCTGTCGAGCCTGTTCGTGCACGTGGCCAGCACCGATTCGTTCGCGCTGGTGATGGGCGTCTATTCGGCCGTGCTGGGCTTCTTCGTGCCGTCCGGTGGCGGCAAGTGGATCATCGAGGCGCCGTACGTGATGCAGGCCGCCAACGAACTGAAGGCGCACCTGGGCTGGGCGGTGCAGGTCTACAACGCGGCCGAAGCCCTGCCCAACCTGATCAACCCGTTCTGGATGCTGCCGCTGCTGGGCGTGCTGGGCCTGAAGGCACGCGACATCGTGGGCTTCACCTTCATCCAATTGCTGGTGCACATCCCGCTGGTGCTGGGCCTGTTGTGGCTGCTGGGCATGACCCTGGCGTATGTGCCACCGGTGATGCCGTAGTCCAGTATCCCCGGATCATGCGGCTTCCTACTTTGAAAGCCGCATGGCCAGAACGCGCGCTGCTCAGATTTCATTGGGCTTGTTGCCCAGTGCGGCATCCGCTTCGAACCAGCTTCGCGCAGTATTGCCAACATACTTGGTCAACGCATAGTTGGCCCCTGAGCCGATGACGACTCCGATGCCGAACGGAATGGCTTTTTCCAGCGCCTTGCGGGTAAAGGTGATGCCGATCTTCTTGAAGAGTTCCTTGAGAGCTTGCAACACGGCGCCCTTCAAGTACTGACGGACCATCTTTACGCCAGCATTTGAGGCGATCCGAGTCGACGCTTCGACGCCGAGCTTCTCCAGAGAACCTCCTGCGGCGATGAGAAAAGCCAGGTGCCTGGCGTCTTCGCCATTCACGTCCCATCCATAGGCCTCAGCCAAGCACATGGTCATGTCGACCTGCAGTTTCATGCTGATGCTTGCATCGGCGAGACCACCGCCAACCATTGCCAGGGCCGTACCAATTCCCGGGATGACCCCGGTCAGAGCAGTCGCTCCCCCCGTGGTGGCTGACATCCGGCAATAACGGCTGATGATCTTGTCGGCCACCAACCCTGCAACCTCGTGCTGGCCGCGTGTTGGATCCCGGGAGAGAATCTGGCGCCTGTACTGGGCGACGAGGGCCTTCGCGTCTGCGGGACTGATCGCGATGCTCTCGACCGCTTTGAGGAGGCGAGAGTCACTTGCTTCTGCAACCACGGCGTTCATTTAGACGTTCCTTGTTGATGCTTGGAAAGATGGGCCGTCCATAGCAGCCCGTCCGCAGCCTATCGGCTTCGGGTAGCCATTCTTGAGCGAACGCTCGCGCATTCCGGTGCGCCCTACAGCACTGAATACGTGCTCCTGTCATTACCACATAAGGACATGCCGAACCCGCATGAATCCTTCAGCGGCTTGTGCCGCAAGGGCTTTCGCGCGTTCATTCACGCGCGTACACACAGGTGTAGCCGTCCGCCAACGCGCGATTAACTCTTCGCTGCAGACGATGGCCCCGTCCACCGCATTCCGCGCGTGGCTTTGGAGATCGGACATGGCACAGCAGAACCAGAACCCGAACCAGAAGCAGCAGGGCCAGCAGAACCAGCAGGATCAGCAGCAGGGCCGTGGCCGCGACCAGCAGCAGCAACAACAGCAGGAACAGCAGCAGCGCAACCAGCGCAATCAGCAGCAAGGTGGGCAGGACGAGGAAGAGTGACGTCGGTACCCACCCTGGGCAACCCCCGAAGCCCCGCCGCGCGCGGGGCTTCGCTTATTCCAGCACGCCGATGCGTTGCAGCACCGGCGCGGCCGACATGTCATTGGGATTGGTGCCGGGCTGATCCTGCGGCACCTCCATGCCCATGCCGCGGTACAGATCGACCCAGTGCTGGGCGATCTGCCCGGTCTGCGGATTGCGGAAGTTCATCGGCTGCAGCGCGAACACATGGTGCGCACGGAACGCACGCTCGATGAAGTCGGAACAGTAGTAGCTGTCCTCGTTCAACACATACGACGTGTTGTACGGCTTGCCCAGCATCATGCGCGCGGTGGCGACCGCGTCCTTGATCGCCGCCTGCTGCGGTGCCCGCAGGCGATAGACCACGATCTGCCGCTGCTTGGCCAGGGCGTCCTGGCGGAACTCGACCAGCGATTGCCGACGCGATCCCTTCTCGTCCGCATGCAGTACCTCCCAGCCGTTTGGCGCCACAGCGACCAGGGCCACATGATCGAAGCTGGGCGCGCCCTGCTTGCCGGTGGCATCGTCGATGGCCGCACTGAGGCCGCTGCGGCCGGCGGTGACGAACAGCAGATCGCCTTCGTGGACATCGACGGCCATCGCCAGCGCTGGCCACAGGGCGGGCAACAGCAGGCAGATCATGAGCAGGAGGCGACGCATGGAGAGTCTCGGACAGGCGGAGTGCCGGAATTGTAGGGCGCGCGGTAGCATGGGACGACCCAACCGGATTCAGGATGAGCCCATGCGTCGAAACCGTTCCGCTGCCGTGCTGATGCTTGCCTGTGGCGTGGCCCTGGTTGCCTGCACGCCCGAGCCCCAGGTGACGCCCACGGAAGTGGCGCCTGCACATCCCGCGCCGTCGTCCACGGCGGCAGCGGTCCAGCCCGCACCGGTGCCTGCCAGCGGTGAATGCCCCTACTCGCAGTTCGATGCGTTCCTGAAGCACTTCGGCAACGAGATCGCGCTGCAGGAAAAAGCCACCGCCGATCCGCTGCTGGACAGCTACATCGATGCCGAGGCCGAGCCGGAACCGCGCAAGGTGGAAAGCCGCCTGGCGCTGGCCGATGTCGAGTGGCCGGTCATGCCCGATCCCGCCGCGTTGGCCGGGCAGGGCCGCGAGATGCAGGTCAGCACGCTGGCCGATGGGCAACGACAGGTACAGATCCGCACGCCGGACAGCAGCGACCAGCAGACCTACACCTTCGCGCAGTCGCCCTGCTGGACGCTGGTCAAGCGCGAGGATGAGTCGATCTGATGCCTGTCCCGGCACAGGCGCGGCCGGGCGGGGGCTGCTAGGCTCGGAGCCTGATCCAGGCAGGGAGACGCCGATGCAGGCTCGCAGGATGTGCACCATCACCGCCACCATGACTGTCATGCTGGCGATGGCACCCTTCACCGGCGTCCAGGCGCAGTCGCTGCCGGCCGACGATAGCGCCTACTTCGCCAGTGCGGCAGCCGAACAGGCCGCGCGCGGCGAGCTGGGCAAGCGTGTCGAGGCCCTGCAGCAGGCTTCCGCGCTTGCACCTGCGCAACGCTTCCATCAGGCCGAGGCACTGCAGGCGCAGTGCCTGCGCCATCACAGCTATCTGCATCTGCAGGCCGCACGCAACGCCCGTGACCATCGCCCGACGCAGGCGCTGGACCAGGTGATGGGGCTGTGCAGCCGCATCGCCCACACCGGCCGCGCGGCGCTGCGCGAAGCGCCCGCAGACGCGGCGTGGGCAGCACCGTATGCCTTCCTGCGCGCGCGTGCGCTGAAGGACGCTGCAGCACCGGCCAGTACCGCACTGGATGAGGCCGTGGAGGCCCTGGCCGATCCGGCGCTGGACAGTTTCGCACGGCTGCGTGGGCAGATCCTGCGCAGTGCCGAGTACCCGCAGATCGAGCGTGATGGTCGGCACTGGGACACCGGGCACGACAAGCAGGCACTGGCCCAGCAGCAGGACCGCGCGTTGCGGGAAGCGGGCTGGAAGGGTTACTGGCAGGGCCTGCACTCGCGCCGCGAGCCGATGGCCTCGGTGCTGCTGGGCCTGGTGCAGGTGAACGATGCCGCCGCGCGCCTGCAGGGCGATGGTTCTGCACCGGCGCGGGGCTACCAGCGCATGGGCCTGGATGCATCGGCGGTGGATGCTACGCTGCAGGCGATCGAACGCCATGCACGGGACCGTCGCGCCTACCAGGACATGCTGCTGCGCCACGCCGCGCGTTCAGGCATCGATGCGCCGCAGCTCTGGGATACCACGTTGCCCGATGCCGGCTATATGCCGCCGGTACTGACGCTGGCGCAGCTGCGCGACAATGCCGCCGATGCCATGCAGCACCTGGGGCCGGCATACGTCAGTGAGCTGCGTGCGCTGCTCGATCCGGCCAACCGGCGCATGGATCTGGCCACCGAACGTGGTGACCGCAGCCAGGACGCGTTCTCGGTAAGCGCTCCCGGCGTGCCGGCAATGCTGTTCGTTGGCGTGCGCCGTGGTGATCTGGAAAGCGATGTCGAGATCGCCCATGAAGCCGGTCATGCCATGCACGGTGAGTGGATGCAGCGCGGCCATGCCTCGCCGCTGCAGCGCAATGGCAGCCAGTGGCTGACCGAGGCCTTTGCCATCTACAACGAACTGCGCTTCCGCGACCAGCTGTACCAACAGGCAGAGGACCCGCGGGCCAAGGCCTATTACCTGAAGTCACTGCTGGACGATATGGTGCTGCAGCTGTTCACGTCTTCCGAAGAGGCGCAGCTGGAGCAGTCGATCTACGAGGGCGTGGCGGACAACACGCTGGGTACCGCCGATGACCTGGACGCGTTGACCGGCCGGGTGCTGGCGCGCTTCGGTCAGGACCCGGAGCGCTATCCGCAGCTGTGCAACGGCTGGATCGGCAAGCGCCTGATGTATGACGACCCCAACTATCTGGTGAACTACCTCTATGCAGGGCTGCTGGCCGTGCAGCTGTTCGTGCAGGATCAACGCGACCCGGCAGGGTTCCGTGAACGCTATCTCGCGGTGCTGGGTGAAGGCTTTGATCGTGCGCCGACCGAGCAGGTGGCGCAGTTGCTGGGGCACGCGCCCGACTGGCCGGCGCTGGTTGATGCTGATCTGCAGGTGTTCAACCAGGCGGTCGCGCAGCTGCAGGCGCTGCATGCGCGGATCGAGGCAGGGCAGGGCACGTGAAGATGCTGCGCAGGACGACGTGCACCCGGGTCACGGCATGGCTGTTGATGCTGTTGTGCCTGTTGCCGATGAGGGTGATGGCCGGTGCTGCGGTCCCTGCGCTGGATGACCCGGTGGTGGACGCCGCCAACGCACTTTCGGCGGATACCCGCGACATACTGCGCACGCAGGCCTTCAAGTTGCAGGCGCGCACCGGCGCGCAGCTGCAGGTGCTGGTGGTCGACCATGCTGGCGACGAGGGCATCGAGGCCTACGCACAGCGGGTGTTCGACCAGTGGCAGCTGGGCCGGGAAGGCGTTGACGATGGCGTGCTGCTGCTCGTGGCCGTGCAGGACCGCCGTGTACGCATCCAGACCGGTTACGGTCTGGAGGGCGCGATTCCAGATGCCTATGCCGCCCGCATCATCGACAAGGCGATCGTGCCGCGTTTCCGCGATGGCGACCTTGACCAGGGCCTGCTGGATGGAACGAAGGTCGTGGTCGCGCTGATCGATGGCGAGGACCTGCCGGCCTGGGAAGCGCCATCGATGCGCAACGTGTTGCCGGCCGATTGGCGCAGCGCGGATTCCGTGGTTGCAATGACGCTGCTGGCCGGCTTCCTTGCGGGTCTGTGGCGCTCACCGCCCTCGGCGCCCGCGGCCAGGATGCCGGACGACCTCGCACGCAGGCATCGCGAGCGCCAGCGTGGAGCGCCACGCGAGGTCACCACGCCGCAGGCGCGCCCGAAGCGATTGCCGGCCTGGGGTCGCCCGCTGCTGGTGACGGCTGTGGTAGCCGCGGGTCTGCTGTCGGCGGCTATGTGGGCGCCACGCCAGGCATTGGCAGCGGTCTGCATCGTATTGGCGTTGTGCGTACCGGTGGCGAGCCTGCTTGGCTGGTGCTGGCGCCGCAGCCGAGGTGTGCGCGTGGTGCTGCTCGGCATGCTCGGGGTCAGTTCGGGGTTCTTGGTGGTGATGATGCTGCGTGGCCAGTTGCCGCCCAGTCTGGCCCTGCACACGTTGCTGGACCTGGCGGCAGGCATCGTAGCCATGCTGCTGTTCTTCCTCGTGCAGGCGTGCCGCGCGCGCTGGCACAAGGACCGCAGCAGCTTCGGGGTGAGGTTCGCAGTGCTCTTGCTGCTGACCGCTGGCTACGTGCTCTTCGCACTGCTGGCCATTGATCGCGCCGACCCGGTGGCACGCCTTGCCGCGACGATCGGGTGGAGTGCCGGCACGGTCGTGCTGTACTTCGCCTGGATTTTCACCATGCTGCCCGGTGAGAAGGCACGCGGCAGCCGCAGATCATCCGTCGGCCACCGCAGTGCGTCCAGCAGCCCGTCGTCAAGTTCGTCTGCGAGCAGCTCCAGCAGCTGGTCCGGAGGCGGCGGCCGCAGCGGCGGAGGTGGTGCGTCGGGCAGCTGGTAGTTCAGGCTGCCTGTACCCGCCAGCCGAGCACAACGTCCTCCACGACACCGGGGCCAGCCACGTCGCCCACCTGCAGCAACAGCCCCTGCGCATTGGGCAGGTCCTTCTGCTCGGGAAACCACCGTCGATCGGCCGCGACCACGATCAGCAGGCCCTCGTCGTCGCCCATCGGTGCGAACTGCGGCGAAGCCGGGCTGATCGGCTGCAGGCCGAAACGTTGGTTGGACAGTTCGCGTACGGCCTCGACATCGCGGCTGGGCAGGCCGACTTCGCTCAGGCAGGTCAGCTCGCTGCCATGGAACACGCCTTCGCGAGCGCTGGCCGGCAGGCGGCGGCGGCCGATCAGTTCAAGGATCAGGCCGTCCGGGCCGGTGAAGTACACCGACTGCGACTGCCAGCTGCTCTCCAGCGCGAAGTAGTCCAGCCCCGCCGGATTGCGCTGCAGCGGCGTGCGCTCACGCAACCACGTCATTGCCTCGCTGAAGCGGTTGTCCGGCACGTTGAAGGCCAGATGCACGCCACCCACCGGACGCCCCGCCGCAGGCTGAAGTTCGAGGGTGCTCCAGCCGACGTGCACATGGTTGCCGACCACGCGCTGCTGCAGCACATCGTGGAAATATGTGGCCACGGAAGCGACGTCGGATACCGGCAGAGTGAGGTGCAGCAGGCGCATGATCGATTCTCCGTGGACGCGCCCACTGTAGCGCCGGGCGATGCCCGGCGGCCACTAGCGCAGCGAATGGTTGAAGAACCGTATTGCCGCGTCCGCTGCCTGCGCGTGGGTCTGCGCCTTCGGCACCGATGTGCTGCACAGGCCCTGCAGCCGCTGTTGTCCGGCCGGGGTGCATGCGGCGAGGAAATCGTAATGGCCGACACCGGGCAGCACCTGCAGTGCAGCGCCCGCAATCACCGCACGCGCAGCCTCGCCATTGGTCTGTGGTGGCGCGACCGTGTCCGCCTGGCCCAGCACGATCGACACCGGCTGTTTCAGCGAGGAGAGCTGCTCGGGCGCAAAGGCCTGCACGATTGCCGGCGCCAGCAGGAACACCGCGCGCACGCCGGGAATGGCGCGTGCGTCGTTGGCGTGGGACATCCATGGCGACAGCTCGGGCGACGCCGCAGCGGCAACGCGCGCCTCCATCGTGTGCGTTGCCGCCTCCTGTTGGGGCCGGCAGACGCCGTCATCCGGATGTGCGGTGCAGAAGTCCCGCAATCGCTGCAGGTCCGGTCGCGCACCGGCTGCCAGCAGCGCGGTGTAGCCACCGGCCGAGAAGCCGGCGACCCCCAGGCGCTCAGGATCGACATGCGGGCCCAGCACCGGATCAGCTTGCACGGCCGCCAGTGCGGCACGCAGGTCATCGGCGCGCAACCAGGTCAGAAGGCTGCCGGGCAGGGTCATGGTGTCAACGCCGTTGTTGCCTGGATGATCCACCGCAATCACCAGATATCCGGCCCGCGCCAGCGCCGTGCCCAGCCAACCCATCATGCGCGCGCTGCCGCCGTTGCCATGCGAGAGCAGCAGGGTCGGCAGGCGATCACCCGCGACCGGCGCATCCTTGGCCGACCGGCCGACGTCGAACAGCGGCGCGTCGGGTGGACCGATGGTCAGCGCGTTTTCGCGGCTGCCGGCCTGTGCCGGATACCAGACCGTGTAGCGCAGCGCGTCGCGGTGCCCTGCGTCGCGCACGGCGGCGCTGGCCAGCGTCGTCGTGCCGTGGCGCTCGCCGGCGACGCCGCTTTCGCGGGCGGCGCCGACGCTCGCGAACGCCAGCAGCATTCCTCCCAGCACAGCAGCGGTCATGCGCATCTTCAACTCCTTGTCAGTGGGGACGTTCTTCCACCGGCAGCCAGATCTCCACGCCGCCGTTGCCGCTGTGCTCATCGAAACGCAGGTCGTAGCGTTCCAGATCGGGTGCATCGGCCAGGCTGAGGCCGGAACCGGGCAGGTAGTGATCCAGCAACCAGAACCAGGTAGAGCGGATGGCCGAGATGTGTCCGCCGTGCCAAGCCACCAGGTAGCGGCGCGCCGGGATGTCCACGCGTCGCCAGTGCGCAGGCACGCTCGGCACCGTGCTTGCCGGTAGTGCCGCAATGTAGTCGAAGCCACCATCGTCATCACTGTTGCAGCACACGCCGAAGCTGACCGGTGCCGGCGTCGGCCACTCGCGGTTGAGCTGGGCCCATTGGCCCGGAATCGCGCCGCTGCTGTCGCGGGTATGCCGCATGCCGACGCCTGCCACCTGGAACGCGGGCGTATCGAGCAGCCGGGGGGCTTCAATGCAGGCTGACGGGGCCTCGTCCAGGCGGATCGCCTGCACCAGCGTCAGCCCATCGGTGCCCTGTTCGCGTACCCGTTCCGGTGTCTGCCCGAACTGTTCGCTGAAGGCACGGGTAAAGGCAGCATGGGTGGTGTAGCCGGCCCCCAGCGCCACCTGCAGGATGTCGCCCGCGCCGTTGGCCAACCGCTGCGCGGCAGCGGTCAGGCGGCGCCCGCGCAGGTAGCGCACCACCGAGGTGCCGGTGCGGGCCTGGAACAGGCGTGACAGATGAAACGGCGACAGGCCGGCCGCAGCGGCGATGTCGGCCAGCGCCAATGGCTGGTCCGCATGGGTTTCGATGTACCACAACGCCTTGCCTGCCGCGCTCATCCTGCCGTTCCCCGCATCCAATGCCGGCACAGTAGCGGATCGGCAGGCACGGCGTTTAGCAGTTCTTGCGCTGCCGGGGCTTTGCGTCTGCCTGCGTACCGGCAACAATGCGCGCTTCATGGACGTGATGGGGGGCAGGGAGATGCGATCGACGACGGGGGATGCCAGGCCAGCGGAGCCCGGCCGATGATCGAGATGATCGAAATGCTGCTTGCCCTCTGGGTACTTCCCAGTCTGTTGACCCTGGCGCTGATGCTGCTGATGTTGTTCGGCGCACCACGGTGGCGCGGCAATCCCTGGGTGTACCGTGTCGGCTTCGCGTTGCTGGGCGGGTTTCTGACACCGACGTTGTTGGGGGCCGGTCACGGTGGGTTGCCGTGCGCGACTATCGGCGGGCTGGTGATGATACTGACGCAGCTGCAATGGATCGGCGATCTGCAGGTCGACTTCATGGGGATCGGGATTCGCAACAGGGGCATCTGGATCATGTCCACCCCCGCCTTGGTGGTGTTCGCTGCCATGATGTTCGTTCCGCTGCGAACGGCACGGCCAGCCCGTTTCGGCTTTGGCGACGACGCCAACGGCTAGCCGCTGTGTGCGGAGATGGGGCGTGGGTCTGCATTGCCACCCATGCATGGCGTGGATCTACGGATGAGCCCTGGCAGGGGCCAACCTTGGTTGGCGCATCAAGCTGTCGTACTGACGTCATGCCTCCTTCACACATCGCGCCGAGACTGCGCGCCTTGTCCAGGCCTGTTGTGTGCGCACAGGTGCTGGCCCTGTCGCGTCCTCCCGGAGCCCTGCCGTGCATCGTTCGAAGCTTTCGCGTTCCATCCTCCTTGCCCTTTCCATGGCCAGCGCAGGAGGCGCGATCGCAACGGAGGCCGATGCGGTCGATGCCGCCGGCGGCAGCCGCGCCGCGCCCACCCAGCTCGACGCGATGCTGGTCACCGGTACCCGCGCGTCCAACCGCACCCAGTTCGAAACGCTGGCGCCGGTGGATGTGTTCAGCAAGGAAGACATCAGGTCCGTCGAATCCACCGACCTGAAGGACGTGCTGGCCCAGCTGGTGCCGTCGTTCGTGGTGCAGCGCCTGCCGATGGCGGACGGCCAGGTGTTCGTGCGTCCGGCCACGCTGCGTGGCCTGTCGCCGGACCAGACCCTGGTGCTGGTCAACGGCCGCCGCTTCCACCGCAGCGCGCTGCTCGGCAACCGTGGTGCACAGGCCGCTGATCTGGCACAGATTCCAACCAGGGCGATCAAGCGCATCGAGGTGCTGCGTGATGGCGCGTCGGCGCAGTACGGCTCGGACGCCATCGCCGGCGTCATCAACATCATCCTGGAGGATGGGCCGGGTAGCGAGATCACCGCCGGCTACTCGCAGTACGCGCAGGGCGACGGTGCTTCGCGCGATTTCAGTGCGCGCACCGGCTGGTCGCTGGGCGACTATGGCAGCCTGGTGCTGTTCGCCGAATCGTCCACCTCCGACGCCACCTCGCGCACCCGCCAGCGCCCCGATGCCATCGCCTTCCAGGCCGCGCATCCGGAGCTGGAGGTGCCCAACCCGGTGCAGCGCTGGGGCCAGCCGGAACTGGAAAGCCGCCGCGTCGGCTTCAATGTAAAGGCCAACGCCAGCGATACGCTGGAGCTCTATGCCTTTGGCCTGTACAGCCACAGCGATGGCGTCAGCGATTTCAACTGGCGCAACCCGGACACCACCACCGGCGCGTACCGCACCACCGCCATCTTCCCGGGCTGGAACCTGCGCTCGCTGTATCCGGTCGGCTTCAGCCCGCAGTACGGCAACGTGCAGAACGACCTGCAGCTGGTCGGTGGCCTGCGCGGCGAGATCACGCCGAAGCTGCGCTGGGATGTCAGCGCCTCGTATGGCCGCAACGCCATCGACTATCGCCTGAAGAACTCGATCAATGCCTCGCTCGGCCCGGCCAGCCCGACCGACTTCGATCTCGGCCGCCTGACCCAGACCGAGAAGAACGCCAACGCCGACTTCAACTACGAATGGGACGTGGCTGCGCTGTCCAAGCCGATCAACGTCGCCTTCGGTGGCGAGTTCCGCCAGGAAACCTACCAGGTGCGCGCCGGTGATCCGGCCTCGTACGCGGTGGGTCCGGGCGCGGCCGGGGGCCTGGAGGCCAACTCCAATGGCGCGCCGGGCTTCTCGGCCAGCCAGGCCGGGCAGTGGAGCCAGCGCAGCAAGGCCGCCTACGTGGACATGGAAGTGCCGCTGGGCGAGCGCTGGAGCATCGGTGCAGCCAGCCGCTATGAGGACTTCTCCAGCTTCGGCAGCACACTGGACGGCAAACTGTCGGCGCGCTTCGCGATCACCCCGGACGTCGCCCTGCGCGGCACCGTGTCCACCGGCTTCCGCGCGCCGACGCCGGCGCAGCTCAACACCACCAGCACCACCCAGGGGTTGGATACGCGCACGCTGCAGATCTTCACCAGCGGCCGCCTGTCGCCGAACGATCCGCTGGCGCAGCTGCTCGGTGCCAGGCCGTTGAAGCCGGAAGAATCGCGTACCGCATCGCTGGGCCTGACCTGGCGCACCGACCTGGGCCTGTCCGGCTCGGTGGATGTCTACCAGATCAAGCTCACCGACCGCTTCAGCCAGTCGGCCAGTTTCGCCATTCCGGCCGGTACGCCCAATCCGCTGGGCTATACCTCGGTGAACTACTTCACCAACGACTTCGACACCACCACCACCGGCGTGGACGTGGTCGGCAATTACCTGCGCGACCTCGGCGCGGGCCGCATGACGCTGACCCTGGCCTACAACTACAACCGCACCCGCGTGGACAACGGCAGCACCTCGGTGGCAACCAACGAGACCCAGCGCGTGCTGTTCGAAGATCGCCTGCCCGAGCACAAGGGCAGCCTGACCGGCAGCTGGGACATCGGTGCCTGGTCGCTGATGGCGCGCATGCGCTACTACGGTGCCTGGACCGATTCCAGCGGCAATGCGGTGGGCGATATCTACCAGCGCTTTGGTGCGATGAGCTTCCTCGACCTGGCCGTCGGCTATCGCATCAACGAACATCACAGCCTGCGCGTGGGTGCCGACAACGTGTTCGACCGCTATCCGGACGAAGCCACCTTCCAGGCCAGTCGCGGCCTGGTCTACTCGCGCAATGCGCCGTACGACACCGACGGTGCCAACCTGTACGCACAGTATCGGCTGAGCTTCTGATGGACCGCAACCGCCGCGTCCTGTTGCGTGCCGGTGCACTGCTGCCGGCTGCAGCTGCGCTGTCTTCACTGCCCGCCATGGCTGCCGCGGGTTACGCTGCGTCCATGCAGATTCCCGCAACGACCGTAGCGCCGGACGCGCTGGCCCGCGATGAAGGCTACTGGGCCGCCGTGGCCAGCCACTTCGACATCACCGATGAAGTGAACCACCTGGAGAACGGCTACTGGGGCGCGATGGGCCGCGAGACGCTGGCCAGCTACCAGCGCCACACCGCCGAGGTGAACCGTGGTAACGCCTGGTACGGCCGTCATGAGTTCCCGGTGCAGTACATGGCGGTGCAGCGGCAGGTGGCCGAACTGCTGGGCGTGGGCGCCGACGAGATCGCACTGACCCGTGGCGCCACCGAAGCGATGCTGGCGCTGATCGGTGGCTACAACCGCCTGCGGCCCGGCGACCAGGTGCTGTACGCCGACATCGACTACGACAGCATGATCGGTGCGATGCGTTGGCTGCAGCAGCGCCGTGGCGTGCAGGTCGAGCGCATCGCGCTGCCGGTGGTGCCCGACCATGCGCAGATCCTGCAGGCCTACGAGGCCGCGTTCGCGCGGCTGCCACGCCTGAAGCTGGTGCTGCTGACCCAGGTCAGCCATCGCCATGGGCTGGTGCTGCCGGTGGCCGAGATCGCCGAGCGTGCACGCGCACGCGGTATCGACGTGATCGTCGATGCGGCGCACGGGTTCGGCCAGATCGACTACGCGGTGCCGCAGCTCAAGGCCGATTTCGTCGGCATCAACCTGCACAAGTGGATCGGCGCACCGGTCGGTGTCGGCGCGATGTACGTGCGCAGGGGCCGCGTTGCGGACCTCGACCCGTACATGGGCGAGACCGACGACGGCCGCGTGGGCAGCCGCGTACACACCGGCACGGTCAACTTCGCCGCTTACCTGGCACTTCCGGAGGCGATTGCCCTGCACCAGCGCATCGGTGCGGACAACAAGCAGGCGCGCCTGCGTTACCTGCGCGAGCGCTGGACGCTGCCGGCGCGGCAGATGGCGCACATCGAAGTGCTGTCTTCGCCGGATCCGGCGTTGGCGAGTGCATTGGCCAGCTTCCGCCTGCGCGGGCGCACCAGCGTGGCTGACAACATCGCGCTGCAGAAGCGCCTGCTGGACGAACATCGCGTGTTCACCACCCATCGCGACGGCTTGGACTCCGGCGCCTGCGTGCGGGTGACGCCGTCGGTGTTCACCCGGCCGCAGCAGATGGATGCGCTGGTGAAGGCGCTCTCCGCCTTGGCCTGACCCTGCTTTGGTGGGTGCCAACCTTGGTTGGCACATTCCAACCGTGCTGAGGAATCTTCCGCCGGCCAGCGGCCGGCACTATCAGTCGGGTGGGTGCCGACCGTTGGTCGGCACATCCCATTCCAGGGCTACCGCTCGATCGCCGGCAACGCGTCCGACAACAACAACCGGTCAATCCGTCGCAGCGCACTTTCCAGCTGCCGGCGATCGGCCGCCAGCCCCAGCGACAGCCGCACGCCGTTCTGATGCTGCACCCCCGGCGGGCAGAACGCCGATGAGGGCGCGATCGCCAGCCCCTGCAGCTGTGCGGTACGCACCAGGGTGGCGTCAGTCCATGGCGCTGGTACCCGGCACCAGGCATGCAGGCCTTCGGCGCGCAGCAGCAGCGAAGGCGCCAGCAGGTAGCGCGCCATGCGCATGCGCTCGTGCGCTTCGCTGCGCACCTGCGCCAGCAGCGATTGCGCCGAACCATCCAGCAGCAGCTGGCTGGCCAGCGCCGCCACCAGCGGATGCCCCATCAACCGGGTGGCGCGCAAGGCCGAAGCCATCGCCTCGGCGTGCGCGGCACCCGGGCAGCGCACGAAGGCCGTGCGCAGGCCGGGGCTGATCACCTTCGACAGCGTCGCCACATGGAACACATGGCGCGGTGCCAGCGCCGCCAGCGGTGTCGGTGCATCCTCGGCGAGGTGCCAGTAAGGATCGTCTTCGATCGCCAGCAGGCCTTCCCTCTCCAGAACACGCGCCAGCGCTTCGCGCCGCTGCAGCGGCAGGGTCAGCGCGGTCGGGTTCTGGCAGGTGGGGTTGAGATAGACCAACCGCGCGCCGCTTTCGCGTGCCAGCCGGGCCAGCGCATCGGGGCACATGCCGTGTTCGTCGCTGTCCACCGGCAGCAGCCGCCGGCCCAGTGCGGCGGCGGCCTGCAGCAGGCCCGGATAGACCAGCGCATCGCAGAGGATCGCATCATCGTCGCGGCCCTGGCTGACCAGGATCGCGGCAAGCGCCACCTGCGCGCCTTCGGTCAGCAACAGGCTGGCATCCTCCACCGCGCCCAGCATCGGTTGCAGCCAGCGCGCTGCCGCGTGGCGGTCGGTGGGATTGCCGCCGCCCAGGTGGTAGGTCATCAGGTTCGGCGCGTTGCTGCGCGCAAGCACGGCGGCGGCACCGCGGCGCAGGGTCTCGGCCAGCGCATCGGCATCGGGCACCGGCGGCACGTTCATGCTCAGGTCCACCACCTGGTCGAAGCCGGCCTTGGGTGGTGCGATGAAACTGCCTTGTGGCCCGCGTGCCTCGATCAGGCCGCGCTTGCGCGCTTCGTCGAACGCCCGCGTTACCGTGGTCAGGTCGACGCCGAGCTGCTGCGCCAACGCACGCTGCGAGGGCAGGCGTTGTCCTGGTGCAAGCCCACCGCGACGCACCGTGCGCTCCAGCGAATTGACGATGCGCAGGTAGATCGGCCCGTTGTGCGCGAGCACGTCCTGCACCCATTCGCGGGCTGCGACATCCGGTCGCGGCATGTACGGAGCATGTCGGGGCGTATCGTTGCTTCCAACGGCGGGAGCCTGTCCATAACCATCGGTCGGTTCGGACAGGTGACCGCCGTTGTTGCTTGTGGCGGCCACAGCGGCCAGCGTCAGTGGTGTCATTGCGCGTCCTCAGCGCTTGGCCTGCCAGGGGCAGTAGCAGCCCACGGCAAGCAGTCCTTTCGGGCGCACGGTTTCGCCGCGCACCAGTCTGTCCAGCAGTGGTTCGACGAAGCTGTTGGCCGAGTTGCAGACCATGCCGATGCTGTACGGGCCGGCATAGGCGAGGTGGCCCTGCCGGTCCCAGATCGCCACGGCAGGGCTGGCCGGGATGTGTTCGATGCCGTCGATGGTCGGCAGGTTGATCACCTTGTTGCGCAGCGGCTCAGGCAGTTCGCCCTGGGTACCGGGGCGGCGGATCGCATAGAAGTCGATGCCGGCGCGGCGGTACATGCTGATCAGGTAGCTCAGGTGTGCGCCGGTTTCGCGGTTGCAGACGGCACACGCCGGGTCCCAGAAGTGCACCACGCGGATGCGGCCGGTATCACCGGCCAGATCGGACGGCAGGCGCAGCTGCGAGTCGTCGAAGACGATGGCCTGTTCGGTGAACGTCGACTGCGCGCTGTAGCCGAAGTACTGCCACAGCGCAGCCGCCACGCCGGCCATGAACAGGCAGGCGAGGGCGATCATCGTCGGCAGCAGCCAGCGGCGGCGCGGCGCGGCTGCGCCCATCAGGACGCGTCCCCGCCGAACTTGTGCACGTACTGCTTGCGCATCTCGCGGCAGGAGTCGGCCTGCGCGCGACGCTGGATCTCGCTACGCGACGGATCCTGGCTGCGCTGCACGCATTGCTCGATGGCGTGGCGCTCGGCGGCCTGCACATCCACGGTCTGCGGCTGCAGGCAGACCCAGGCCAGCGCGGCCAGCATCAACACCACAAAGCCACCACAGCCGGCCATTACCAGGTGGAACTTCAGTCTCTCGGCGCGCATCGACGCACGTCCCTTCATCCATACATTGCATACAAAATATCATCTTGTATGGATGAGGCGCCATGCGCCCGGTTCAGACGATGGCGTTGTGCCGGGCCCCGGGGGCCTCAGACAGGATCTCGTTCAGTTTGGCCAGCGCCCCGGCCAGCGCATCCTGGTCAACTGCGCCGCCCAGCGACAGGCGGATGGCGTTGCCCGGTGGCGGTTCCTCCACGCTGAAGGCGTCCGAGCTGGCGATGCCCAGACCCTGTTCCTGTGCGGCCTGGATCAGCCGGTACTGGTCCAGCCGCGGCGGTAGCGGCAGCCATACGTGCAGGCCGGCCGGGTGCGCCCGCGCGCGGGACGGCAGGTACTGCGCGGCAATCGCCTGGCGCTCGCGCAGCTCCTGCTGGAAGCGCTGCACCATGTCCTGGGCCTGGCCGCTGCGGATCCACTGCGACGCCACCGCCACCATCGACTGGGTCGGCATCAGCGCGATCGCACGCAGGGCGTCCAGCACCGGTTCCATCGGTTCGCCGCCCGGCACCACCAGGTAGGCGGTGCGCAGGCCCGGTGCCAGGCACTTGGACAGGGTGGAGATGTAATACACCGGGCAGCCGGCGTCGCGGTGGGCGGCCAGCGGCGGTGCGGCGTCCCCGGCCAGCAACCAGTAGGGATCGTCTTCGATCACGGTCAGATCGTGGCGCTTGGCAGCCGCCAGCAGGGCCTGCCGGCGTTGTGCCGACATCGTCGCCGTGGTCGGGTTCTGGATGGTCGGTACCAGGTACAGCAGGCGCGGGCGGCGCAGCTGGCAGGCCTCTTCCAGCGCTTCGGGCAGCATGCCTTCGGCGTCCATCGCCACCGGCACCACACCCCGCTGCAGCACGCGCGCGGCGGCCAGCAGGCCCGGGTAGGTCAGCTGCTCGGCAGCGATCAGCTCGCCCGGCTGGGTGCGGGCCAGGATCAGTGCGCACAGTGCGGTCTGCGCGCCGGGGCAGATCACCACCTGGTCGGCACCCACCGTGCCCAGCACCGGTGACAGCCACTGCACGGCGGCGGCGCGGTCCTCGCGGGTGCCGGCGCCGACGTGGTAGCTCATCAGTTCGCCCTGGCCCAGCTGCTGGCCCACGTGCTGGAAACCGGCCTCCATGCCCTGTGCGAACGGCGCGCTGCCCAGCAGCGGCGGGATGTTCATGCTCAGGTCCACCGAGGTGCTGCGGTTGCCGGCCGACAGCGCGATGAAGGTGCCGCCGGCGCCCTGCGCATCCAGCAGGCCAGCCTGGCGCAGCTCGGCAAAGGCCCGGGTGACCGTGGTCAGGTCCACGCCCACCTGCTGGGCCAGGTCGCGCTGCGGCGGCAGCCGGTCGCCCGGACGCAGCACGCCGTCATCCACTGCCTCGCGCACCTGCTGGGCGATCTGCAGGTACAGCGGGCCAGCGCCCTCGCGGAAGGGGCGAACCCAGGTGCGATTGGGGTGTTTCAGGCGGCGGCCGGCGGCAGGTGGCGTCATCGGTCAGTTTTCCATACGTGCAGATGCACAAGTCCATACAATCATGTATCTTGTATGGGCTTGATTGGAGTGGATCGCTCTCTTGTAGGCGACCTCGTACCCACAGTGTAGCCGCTCCACGCCCGGGCGCTGCGCGCAGGCGAGCCGGTCAAGCGCGCTTCTTCAACAGGGTTGACCTCCAATGAATATCTGCTGGAACCGCATCCGCCTGGCGCTGGTCGCCCTGGCCTGCGTCGGCCTGTCGGGCTGTGACTGGGTGCTGCTGGATTCGAAGGGCATGGTCGGGCTCGCCCAGCGCGACCTGATCCTGATCTGCATCGGCCTGATGCTGATCGTGGTGATACCGGCCATCGTGCTGACCTTCGTATTCGCCTGGCGCTTCCGCGCCGGCAACACCAAGGCGAAATACACGCCGGAGTGGTCGCACTCCACCAAGGTGGAGATCGTGGTCTGGGGCGTGCCGCTGCTGATCATTGCCGGCCTGGCCGTGATCGTGTGGAAGTCGACCCACGAACTGGACCCGTACAAGCCGCTGGACGTGGCCGGTGAGCCGCTGCACGTGGACGTGATCGCCACCGACTGGAAATGGGTGTTCGTATACCCGGACCTGGGCATCGCCACGGTCAACCAGCTCAACTTCCCGGCCAACCGCCCGCTGGCGTTCAACATCACCTCCAACTCGACGATGAATACCTTCTTCATCCCGCAGCTGGGTGGGCAGATCTACGCGATGGCCGGCATGCGCACGCAGCTGCACCTGATCGCCAACGAGCCCGGCCAGTTCCGTGGCATGTCCGGCAACTACAGCGGGCATGGCTTCTCGAACATGAAGTTCATTGCCACCGCCAGCAGCAACGAGGAGTTCGAGCGCTGGGTGGCCGAGGTACGCAGCGCACCACAGGCGCTGGACTTCAACCAGTTCAAGGCGCTGGCCGCACCGTCGAAGAACGCGCCGGTGCAGCACTTCTCCAGCGTCGAACCGCTGCTGTTCAAGAAGGTCATCGACCAGTTCATCGGCGTCGGTGAGAACACCGCTGCTGCGTCCCCGGCGGGTGCTGCCGGTGGTGCCCAGGTTTCCCAGGAGTAACGAACATGTTGGGTAAATTGACGTGGGAGGCCGTGCCGCTGCACGAGCCGATCGTCGTGGTCACGCTGGCGGCCATGGTGCTGGGTGGCCTCGCGCTGCTTGGCGCGGTGACGTACTTCAAGCTATGGGGCGTGCTCTGGCGCGACTGGTTCACCACCGTGGACCACAAGAAGATCGGCATCATGTACGTGGTAGTGGCGCTGGTCATGCTGGTGCGTGGCTTCGCCGACGCGCTGATGATGCGCGCGCAGTTGGCCGCGGCCGGGCCAGGCAGTGATGGCTTCCTGCCACCGGAGCACTACGACCAGATCTTCACCGCGCATGGCGTGATCATGATCTTCTTCGTGGCCACCCCGTTCGTGGTCGGCCTGATGAACATCATCGTGCCGCTGCAGATCGGCGCACGCGACATGGCGTTCCCGTTCCTCAACGCCTTCAGCTTCTGGATCTTCGTGGTTGGCGCTGCGCTGATGATGATCTCGCTGGGCGTTGGCGAGTTCGCCATGACCGGCTGGGTGGCCTATCCGCCGCTGTCGGGCATCGAGTTCAGTCCGGGCGTAGGCGTGGACTACTACATCTGGGCGTTGCAGGCCTCGGGCATCGGCACATTGCTGACCGGCGTCAACCTGTTCATCACCATCCTGCGCATGCGTGCGCCGGGCATGACCCTGATGAAGATGCCGGTGTTCACCTGGACCGTGCTGGTCACCAGCGTGATCATCATCGCCGCCTTCCCGATCCTGACCGTGGCGCTGGGTGCGCTCACCCTGGACCGCTACCTGGACTTCAACTTCTACACCAACACGTTGGGTGGCAACCCGATGATGTACGTGAACCTGGTGTGGGCCTGGGGCCACCCGGAGGTGTACATCCTGGTGCTGCCGGCGTTCGGCATCTTCTCTGAAGTCACCGCCACGTTCGCGCGCAAGAAGCTGTTCGGCTACAAGTCGATGGTGGGCGCCACGCTGGCGATCGGCATCCTGTCGTTCATCGTCTGGCTGCACCACTTCTTCACCATGGGCTCGGGTGCCAGCGTCAATGCCTTCTTCGGCATCATGACGATGATCATCGCCATCCCCACCGGCGTGAAGATCTTTACCTGGCTGTTCACCATGTACGGCGGCCGCGTCGAGTTCAGCGTACCGATGCTGTGGACCATCGCCTTCCTGGTCACCTTCACCATCGGTGGCATGACCGGCGTGCTGCTGGCCATCCCGGGCGCGGACTTCCTGCTGCACAACAGCCTGTTCCTGGTCGCCCACTTCCATAACACCATCATCGGCGGCGCGCTGTTCGGCTACCTGGCCGGCTTCGCCTACTGGTTCCCGAAGGTGTTCGGCTTCACCCTCAACGAGCGCCTGGGCAAGTGGTCGTTCGCCTGCTGGGTGATCGGCTTCTACCTGGCCTTCATGCCGCTGTACATGCTGGGCTTCATGGGCATGACCCGCCGCATGAACCAGTACGACAACCCGGCGTGGACGCCGTACCTGATCGCCGCCTTCATCGGTGCACTGTTCGTGTTCGCGGGCATCATCCTGATGCTGGTGCAGATCTACGTGAGCGTGCGCGACCGCAAGCGCAACCTGGACCTGACCGGCGACCCGTGGAACGCACGCACGCTGGAATGGGCCACGCCGTCGCCGCCGCCGTTCTACAACTTCGCCGTGGTGCCCAAGGCCGATGAGCTGGATGCCTTCCACGAAGCGAAGAAGCGCGGCCTGCCGCCGCCGCCGAAGACGTACGCCCCGATCCACATGCCGAAGAACACCGGCGTGCCGCTGATCCTCAACATCTGGATCCTGGTGCTGTGCTTCGCCCTGGTCTGGCACATCTGGTGGATGGCCGCAGCCAGCTTCATCGCGATGATCGTGACCCTGATCGTGCGGTCCTACGACGAGGACGTGGATTACTACGTCAGTTCCGAAGAGGTGGCGCGCACCGAAGCGGCCAACCTTGCCAAGCTGAAGGAGGTACGCGCATGAACCTGTTGACCCGCCCGGAGCTGGCCAGCGACACGCAGGCGCACGAGGACCACCGCGAGCACGACCATGGCCACGAACAGGGCGGCATGAAGGTGTTCGGCATGTGGGTGTACCTCATGTCCGACTTGGTGCTGTTCGGTTCCCTGTTCGCCTCGTACGCGGTGCTCAGCACCGCCTACGCCGGCGGCCCCACCGGCAAGGAGCTGTTCTCGCTGCCGTTCGTGATGGCCGAGACCTTCCTGCTGCTGGTCTCCAGCATCACCTACGGCCAGGCCGTGCTGGCCATGCATCGCCACGATGCCTCGGCGGTGCTGCGCTGGCTGGGCGTGACTTTCGTGCTCGGTGCCTCGTTCATCGGCATGGAGATCTACGAGTTCTCGCACCTGATCCACGAAGGCGCGGGCCCGAGCACCAGTGCCTACCTGTCGGCGTTCTTCGCGCTGGTCGCCACCCACGGCCTGCACGTGGCCAGCGGCCTGATCTGGATGGCGGTGGTCATGCACCAGGTCTACCGCCGTGGCCTGACCCCGACCAACATCACCCGCGTGTCGTGCCTGAGCCTGTTCTGGCACTTCCTGGACCTGGTGTGGATCTGCGTCTTCACCTTCGTCTACCTGATCGGAGCCTTCTGACATGGCCCACGTCGAAACCTCGCGCGCCGGCAATGCGCACGGCTCCACCAAGTCCTACCTGATCGGCTTCGTGCTGTGCGCGCTGCTGACCGTGGTGCCGTTCGCACTGGTGATGAATCCGGTGCTGTCGCGGCCGCTCACGCTGTTCCTGCTGGTCGGCTTCGCAGTGGCGCAGATCCTGGTGCAGCTGGTCTATTTCCTGCACATGGACCGCAAGTCCGAAGGTGGCTGGAACCTGGCCAGCTTCGTGTTCACCCTGGTGATCCTGTTCATCGTCGTCGCGTTGTCGGTCTGGATCATCTGGAGCATGCACTACCACATGATGATCAACTGAGCCTGCGAACCGTGAAAGGCATTGCGTTCCCCCATCGTGGCCTGCGCCTGGCCGCAGGCCTGCTGCTCGGCCTGCTGGCCGGCTGCAGCGCGCAGTCGCGCATGGACTTCTATGCGAAGGACATCGCCTGCGAAGAACTTGGCCAGCAGTGGTCGATGCCCGACAGCCGCGGCACCGTGCGCGGCCCGAAGGACCTGCAGGGGCAGGTGACCTACCTGTTCTTCGGTTTCACCAGCTGCCCGGACGTGTGCCCGACCACGATGGTCGAGCTGAGCCAAGTCAAGCACCTGATGGGCAAGGATGCCGATCAGCTGCAGGTCGTGTTCGTCAGCGTCGACCCGGCCCGCGACACGCCCGAGGTCGCGCGCACCTATGTGGAAGCGTTCGATCCCAAGGCAATCGCGCTGGTTGGCAACGATGCGCAGCTGGCCGCGATGGCCAGCGACTTCAAGGCGTTCTACCAGAAAGAGCCCGGCCAGGTACCGGATACCTACACCATGAGCCACATTGCCGGTGGCTACGTGTTCGACCGCCAGGGCCGCCTGCGCCTGTTCGCGCCGTACGGCATGCCGGTGGAAAAGCTGTTCTCGGACGTGCAGCGCCTGCTGCTCGAGCCCGGCCACCCGGCCGCCGGCAACGACGCGCTGGCCAGCTGCCACCTCAAGCACAGCGGCACACTGGCCGCGCGGTAACGCCGGTGGGTGCCAACCTTGGTTGGCACGTCCGAATCTGCTCCTGGTAGATGCCAGCCTTGGTTGGCACAGCTGTAGAGCCGAGCCCATGCTCGGCGCCGCGCGCACCGCGCCTGCGGCACCCCGTAGACAGCAGCCGAGCATCGGCTCGGCTCTACACGCGCACGGCCCCGGCAGGTGTCGACCGTTGGTCGGCACACCCCCACACCAATCCCCGGCCGGCCAGGAGAGCCAGCCGGCCGGGGCACCGCTCAACGCCTTACTTGGTCTCTTCCCACTGCACCACGTCCGGCTCGGTGGCGCGGATACCGGCGGTGGACAGCAGCTTGGTGCTCGCATCCAGCGCCGCGTTCACCGACGGGTACTCCACGATCGCCTGGCCCGACGCCTTGGAGACCTTCACCACGGTGCCACCGGTGGCCGTAGCCGCGCGCTGGGCCGATGCTGCATCGGTGAAGAACACCTTGACCCGCGAGGTCGCCACCACCGGCGCTCCGTCACGGGAGACCGCCGCCGCGAACTTGCCGGCACCGGCATCAGCAGGCGCCGCCGCGGCGCCATCCAGCGAACGCTTGGTACGCGAGCTGGTGGTCGCCGCCGCCTGCGGGGTGATCGTGAACTGGCCGCCGCTGGCCTGCTTTACCGTTGCCGAGGGCGACAGCTGGAAACGCGTGCCGCCCACATCGAACGAGCGGCCGGTAGCGGACGCCTTCAGTTCCTGAGCATCCACGGTCGACAGGGTCCTGGCCGGAGGGGTCTGCCCCGAGCTCTGTGCCCAGGCAGGGGAGGTCATCGCCGCGAAGGCGAGCGTGCTCAACAGAATGGTGGTCTTCATCATCAGTGCCCCAGAACGCGGATCTTGAAGAATTCGAGGTTGCCACGCGATGCAGCGGTCGCGGCCTGCCCCATGTCGGTCACTTCCAGCGTCCAGGTGCCCGTGGCGTTCTCATCCAGGAAGGCATTGCTGGACAGCAGGTCCCAGCTGGTGAAGTTGCTCTGCGCGCCACCCGTGCCCGAACCGATCGCGGTGAACGCCGGTTGCACCACGCTGCGGGTACCGCTGGGTGACACCAGCACGAACTGCAGCTGGCGCGTGTTGCGGTGGTTGACCCGGAAGCCCAGCTGCACGCTTTCGATGTTGCGCGCGCCGTTGGCCAACTGGAAGGTCAGGCGTGCAGCGGCGGCCGAGGTGTTGCCGATGGCCACGGTACGCGTGGTGTTGCGCCAGCCGCTGTCGACCAGCGCACCGAGCGACTGGAAGTTCTCGGCCACCTGCACCGCGCGTGCAGCGTTGACCACGCCGAAGCCATACCAGTTGCTGTAGGCACGGCCGGCAGCATTCACCGTCCAGCCTGGCACCAGCGTGCGCCCGTCGGCCAGCGTCACCGCCGGCTGGTTCGGGTGGTTGCGGGTGGCGGTGGTGGCCAGGATGTACTTCACATCGCGATAGGACAGGTTCGGATTGGCTTCCAGCACCAGTGCCGCCACGCCCGAGACCATCGGCGCTGACGCCGAGGTGCCGTTCATCTTGGCGGTGTAGTTGCAGGTGCTGTCGATGGCCGACAGGTTGCTGTCCAGCGTGTTCTGGCGGTTGGTGTTCTTGTTGCTGCCCTGCGCGCACCCGGTCACGTCGGTGGTGACGATGGCCGGGTCGTAGGCGCGTGCCACCAGGCCGGGGGCGTACTGGGCCTGCAGGCCGTATTCGCCGCCGAAGGCCGACACCCACAGCGCCGAGCCGGTGGAGGAATACGACGAGCGCACGCCATCGGCACGCACCGCGCCTACCGTGATCACGTTGAACAGGTTGTTGCGCGGATCGCGTCCGGCCGGCACGCAGCCGGTGTTGCGGTTCTTGGTGTCGGTGGTGCAGACATCCTGGGTCTGGCTGATCGAGGCATTGTTGAAGTTGTTGCCCGCCGACTTCACGTAGATGCCGCCGCGGCCACCGCGCGTACCAGACAGTGCCTGCTCATACGAACGAATCGTGTTTTCGCTGTACGCCAGCGGCAGGTTCGGATTGCCCGGGCCGGCGCCCCAGCTGTTGTTGAACACCTGCACGTCGGCCGACTCCGCGCCGTCCCACCAGGCGTACTCGATGTTGCTCTGCTGGTTGCCCAGGGCTGAGCGCGAAATCGGGTTGAAGCCCTTCAGCGTCGCCGCCGGCGCCACACCACGTACGCCCAGGTTGTTGGCGCCCACCGCGCCAGCAATGCCGCCGACCATGGTGCCGTGGTTGTCGACGTCCGGGTTGGTCGGGGTGGGGTTGTTCGAGCCGTTGGTGAAGTTCTTGCCGGCCACCGCCGCCACGTTGGCCGCCAGGTCCGGATGCGCGATCTGCAGGCCATCATCGACGATGGCGATGGTGACACCCTGGCCACGGATGCCGTTGCGGAACAGGCCATCCACGTTCAGGTCGTTGCCGGCCACCGGCAGGGTGTCGGCCGGGACGGTCTGCCCGGTGTTGAGCAGGTGCCACTGGATACCCGCCAGCGGATCGGCCTGTTGGGCCTGCGCGGTGGCGGCCAGGCTGCCCAGCACCAGGGCAGTGGCAAGGGCCAGGCGCGCAGAGCGCGGTGGCGCGGAGCGTTGCGTGTGTCGCTTCATACACGAATCCTTCTGTTGTGAATCGGCATGGCAGGACGGCGGGGCGGAACTGCCCCATCGCAACGAGCCAAACGCGACACAACGGAGAACCCCCTACCTCTTCACATCCGCAATGTACGAATATGCAAATTGCGTCACAAACACTTAGTACGTCAGGTTATGACAGGGCGCGCGAATGCCTTCACGCCATCTTCGCGCGCTTGCTTCGGGTGCGGGAAACTCGGGTAACCACATGCAGGTGAAGACACATGAAGAAGGAAGGCCAGCGTGCACGTGCGCGCGCAGACCAGACCCCGCTCTCGGTTGCCGCCATCCGCAAGGTGGTGCTGTCGATGTACCACCGTCGCCATGATTACTGGACCGATGCGGATATCGCCGAGCTGCTGCCGGCGCTCGCCACATTCAATATCACGACGATCAAACAGTTGCGCTTGCTGATGAAGCGGCACCGACGCGCGCTGCTGCAGGAGGAAAGAGTGAAGATGCGTAGGGCGCAGACACTGCACCTGCTGGCTGAGGATGGTCCCTGTGGCATCGATGTACACGCCAATACCAGCTACTACGCCATCGGCGGCCTGGTCCGCACCAGCATGGAACACGAATTCGGCTTCGAGACGATGCTGCCCTTCCACGAGGTGCGCGAGGACGAACCCGCGTAACGCGGTGCCTGCCCGGTGGGTGTGGCAGCGCCGCCGGGGCATCATCGCGCGCCCTCACATCGCGCTGTGCTACTACAGCCCGTGCACCCTTCCGCACGGAGCACGATGATGGTCAATCCGCTCGCCCAGGCCCATCGCGGCCTCGGCACCACGCTGTTCAGCCTGTTGAACCCGATACCCTTCGGCTTCTTCGTCGGTGCACTGATCTTCGACGCGATCTATCTCAACAGCGCCGAGGTGATGTGGGGCAAGGCCGCCGCTTGGCTGATCACGTTCGGCCTGCTGATCGCCATCGTGCCGCGCCTGATCAACCTGTTCGCGGTCTGGCGCCGCAACGGCACGGCCACCCGCATCGACCGCATCGACTTCTTCCTCAACCTGGTCGCGGTGGTGCTGGCCATCTGGAACGCCTTCGTGCACAGCCGCGATGCGTATGCCGTTGCTGTGCCGGGCACGATCCTGTCGGCGCTGACCGTGGCCCTGATCGCCCTGGGCCTGATCCTGTTGTCATTGCAGCCGCCGGTGCTGCAGGGAGGTCGTCATGGCTAAGCACATCCTGCCCACCGTGGCCGCGCTGGCACTGGCCGTCACCCTGTCGGCCTGCGCCGGCAAGGCCGAATACCATCCGGCCGACCAGTCGGGACCGCAGCCGCCACTGCCCAAGCCGGCCAACTTCCTGATGCCGCCGATGCAGGTGCCCAAGGGCGTGGGCTGGGCCGACGGCCAGGCCCCCACGGTGGCCGAAGGCCTGAAGATCGAGCGCATCGCCGCCAACCTGCAGCACCCGCGCCGGCTGCTGACCCTGCCCAACGGCGATGTACTGGTGGTGGAAGGCAATGGCCCCGGCGAAGAGCCGGTCACCACACCCAAGCAGTGGATCGCCGGCAAGGTGAAGGCGCGCTCGGGCAAGGCTGGCAAGGGCGGCAACCGGGTCACCCTGCTGCGCCGCTCGCCAGGCACCAACACCTGGACCCAGCACGTCTACATCGAAGGCCTGCACTCGCCGTTCGGCATCCAGCTGATCGGTGACACGCTGTATGTGGCCAACACCGGCAACATCATGCAGTACCACTACGTGCCCGGCGAAACCCGCATGGCCGACAAGGGCCGCGAGTTCACCGACCTGCCCAGCACCATCAACCACCACTGGACCAAGGAACTGCTGGCCAGCCGCGATGGCAGCAAGCTGTACGTGGGCGTCGGCTCCAACAGCAACATTACTGAAAATGGCCTGGCCGTCGAATACCGCCGCGCGGTCGTGCTGGAGGTGGACGTAGCTACCCGTGGCAGCCGCATCTTTGCGTCGGGCATCCGCAACCCGACCGGGCTGGACTGGGAGCCGAGCACTGGCCAGCTGTGGGCCGTGGCCAACGAGCGTGATGAGATCGGTGCCGACCTGGTGCCGGATTACCTCACCTCGGTGAAGGAAGATGGCTTCTACGGCTGGCCCTACAGCTACTACGGCCAGCACGTGGACGAGCGCGTGCAGCCGCAGCGGCCGGACCTGGTGGCCAAGGCGATCGTGCCGGACTATGCCATCGGCTCGCACGTGGCACCGCTGGGCCTGCTGTTCTACACCGGCCAGGCACTGCCGGCGCAGTACCACGGCGGCGCCTTCATCGGCGAGCACGGCAGCTGGGACCGCTCGCCACTGAGTGGCTACGAAGTGGTCTACGTACCGTTCAAGGACGGCAAGCCGACCGGGCGGCCGCAGACCGTGGTCAGCGGCTTCACCTCGAAGGACGAGAAGACCCTGATGGGTGCGCCGGTGGGCATGGCGATGGATGCCGAGGGCGCACTGCTGGTGGCCGACGACGTGGGCGACGTGGTGTGGCGGGTGTCGGCGAAATAGCTGTGTAGCGTCGAGCCACGCTCGACTGCTGTGGATCCGGCCTTTGTAGAGCCGAGCCCATGCTCGGCTTACGCGCGCAGCGCGCGGGTTTCCGTGCACCGAGCGAACAGCAGCCGAGCATGGGCTCGGCTCTACAGTTCGGCGGTACTGCTGCGGAACCCGCTGAACACCGATTCGGCGGCAAATCCCACGCCGCCCAGCAGCACGCCGAAGTACACCACCGTGGCCACCACGAAGCCGTAGCCGGCTGCCACCGCCGCACCATCGCGCTGGATGAAGCCAATCGCAAACGACATCAGCGCCAGCGCCGGCAGCGTGTTGCTGAAGGGAATCGGCCCGGCCGGTGCCATCAGCAGCAGGGTCGCGAACACCAGCATCAGGTTGTTCAGGCGCATCATCTTCTTCGAGCGCACCATCACCGCCAGCCGCATCGGCCGCGACAGCCGCTCCATGCGGTGCACCCATTTCAGCGCACGGCCCAGGTTGGCCTTCAGCTTGTCGGTGGCGATCCCGCGGCGCGCCAGCTTCTGCGGCACCCACAGCGGGCGGTTGCGCACCCGGCTCAGGCCGATCAGCAGGATCGAGGCGCCAAACACCGTGCTCAGCCCGGGAATCGACACCGGGATGATGAAGATGGCCGAGAGCAGGATCACGACCAGCAGCAGGCCCTCATCGCCCAGCGCGCTGAGCAGGGTGCCGACGCTCACCTGGTCGCCGGGCAGCTCGTCGATCATCTGCTCGATCTGCTGGGCCAGGGGCGCGCTGTCATTGGTTTCGGGGGCACGGTAGGTCATGCGTCGCAAGGTTCTCCAGGGAAGGGCGGTCAATGGGCCGTCCTGCGGTGGGGGACGCACAGGCTCCTGCAGTATCCCGGCCAAGGTGGGCAAAGAGGTGAACCGGGCATGAGGGGGTAAACTGCCGTGCCCCGCATGAGTTGAACGCAATGGACATGGGCCGCAGGCAATCGACCATCGAACTGGTCGCCATCGACATGGATGGCACGCTGCTGGACCCGTCGCACCAGCTCACCCCCCGCGCCAGGAAGGCCATCGCGCAGGCGCGCGCACTGGGCGTGCACATCGTGCTGACCAGTGGCCGCCCGGTTCCCGGCCTGGCGCCGTACCTGCACGAGCTCGGCATCACCGGCAACGACGACTACTGCATCGCCTGCAATGGCGGCCTGGTGCAGCGCATCGGCACGCGCGAAACCGTGGTCGAGTATCCGCTCAGCTTCGACGACTTCCTGTTCTGCGAGCAGGTCGCCCGCGACTTGGGCGTGCACTTCCAGGCGCTGGACAGCCAGCGCATGTACACGCCCAACCAGGACATCAGCTACTACACCGTGGCCGACTCGCATCTTTCGCGGATGCCGCTGTCGTATCGCCGCGTGGAAGACATGGACCCGTCCATGTCCTTCATCAAGCTGATGATGATCGACGAACCCGAGGTGCTGGACGCTGCCATCGCGCGCCTGCCCAGCGCGCTGACCGAGCGCTTCGCGGTATTGAAGAGCGCGCCGTTCTTCCTGGAAGTGTTCGACCACCGCGCCGGCAAGGGGCCGAGCCTGCAGAAGTTGGCCGAGCACCTGGGCATCGACCGCGCCAACGTGATGGCCATCGGCGACCAGGAGAACGACCTCACCATGCTGCAGTACGCCGGTACCAGCGTGGCCATGGGCAATGCCATCGATGCGGTGAAGGCGGTGGCGCGGTTTGAGACCAGCAGCAATGCCGATGAAGGCGTGGCGCGCGCGATCGAGCGTTTCGTCCTGCAGTAACCGCGCGTCCCTACGCTCTGGTAGCTGCCAACCTTGGTTGGCACACACAATCGGCAAGCGCCGACCAAGGTCGGCCTCTACCAGGCCCCATTCGCCCCGGTAGGTGCCAACCTTGGTTGGCACGCGCAGACGGCAAGCGCCGACCAAGGTCGGCCTCTACCAGGCCCCATTCGCCCCGGCAGGTGCCAACCTTGGTTGGCACACGCAGGCGGCAAGCGCCGACCAAGGTCGGCCTCTACCAGGCCCCATTCGCCCCGGCAGGTGCCAACCTTGGTTGGCACACGCAGGCGGCCAGCGCCGACCTGGGTCTATACCCACGTATAGCCCACCCATCCCCACCGCCATCGGCGCTGTACCACCGCGCAATGGCGGATGCGGCAGCGCGATGCAAGAATTTCGCACGTCGAAATCACGCCATCGAATCCTGCGGCAGATGATCGTCTTCCTCTGCTGACCGGCGCGCACCGCGCCGTCGCTCTCTCAACGCAATCGCACCGCCAGCCAGGGCGCCGACACCGGCGCTGCAACGCGCTGGGCGTGCGCCTGCGCGGCTCTCTCCCTGCACCCTGGATCTACTGCCATGAACACCCCACCCACGACGCGCCTCGCCCTGGCCATCATCGCGGCCACCACTGCACCTGCCTACGCAGCAGACACGCACGACGCCGCGCTCGACACGCCCACCACGCTCAACGCCCTGCAGGTCATCGCCACGCCGCGCGGTGCGGCCGTGGCACCGACCCAGGTGGTCGGTCCCAACCGCTACATCATCAAGGCCGAGGACCTCGACGCGATGGTCACCGGCAACAATGGCCTGGCCATGCTGAAGCAGGTGCCGGGCGCGAGCTATACCGCCACCGATGGGCTGGGCCTGGATATCTCCGCCACCAGCCTGTTCGTGCGCGGCTTCCGCATGAACGAAATGGGCATCACCTTCGAAGGCGTGCCGCTGAATGACAACGGCTTCCTCTCGCTTACCGGCACCAGCGTGGTGAACGTGGGCGTGCCCGATGGCATCGGCGCGATCACGGTCAGCCCCGGTGGCGCACCGGTCAGCGTGTTCTCCAGCAGCGTCAACGGCGGCAGCTTGGAATACCGCCTGCGCGACCTGCAGGACACGCCCAGCCTGCGCGTGAAGCAGGGCGTGGGCAGCAACAGCACGCTGGTCACCACCGTATCCGGGCAGAGCGGCCAGCTCGGCGAGCATGGCCCGAAAGTGCTGGTCGACCTGCAGCGCGTGTCCGCCGACAAGTACCAGGGCGAGGGCACGCAGAACTTCCTGCGCGGCGACCTGAAGCTGCAGCAGGACGTCGCCTGGGGCGATGTCACCGTGTTCCTGTCCGACAGCAAGGCCAAGGTCTGGGGTTACAACAACATTTCCTTCGACATGATCCGCAAGCTGGGCTGGAAGGCCGACATCTTCTACCCGGACTACGCCTGGGCGTATTACGTGGCCTCGCCGGAGAACGCAGACAAATCCTGCGGCGCCTATACCTGTGGTGAACTGTCCGGGCTTATTCCCTACGACACCGGCCAGAGCACGCGTGACCGCGTGTCCTCGATCAACCACCGCTTCCAGATCAGTCCGGCGCTGAGCGGCAACGTGCAGCTGTACAACGCCAACAGCCACACCCAGGCCACGCTGACCGACCCGAACGTGCCGTCGCCCAACGGCGCGCCGTTCTCCGAACAGGTGCAGACCCCGCGCCTCAACCGGCTGGGCGGCATGGTCAACCTGCAGTTCGAGACCGGCGCGCACACCGTCACCGCCGGCTTCTGGCAGGAGAAGAGCAAGGCCGCCGCCAAGACCGAGTGGTACCAGCAGCCGCTGCTGGGCGAGGGCCCGCCGCTGAAGGCCACCGGTCCGTTCGATGTGTACGGCCCCGCGTTCAAGACCGACAACGCATCGAGCTGGGTGACCCGCTCGCGCCAGTTCTACCTGCAGGACGACATCGTGCTGAACGACACGCTGAAGCTGGGTGTCGGCTTCAAGGCCGTGGACTTCCGCACCCGCGGCGGCGGCCTCGGTGACGCCAAGGACCGGCCGGTGAACGGCACGCTGCGCGCGAAGAGCAACTTCCTGCCGCACGTCTCGCTGTTCTGGAGCCCGACCGAATCCACCGATGCCTTCATCGACCTGGCCAATACCATGAACGGCTATCGCGTGGCCCAGCGCGGCAACATCGGCTACACCGCCTCGGCGTGGACCATCACCGACCAGGAGGAGTTCGACCGCGTGGCCGGCACGCTGCGCCCGGAGAAGAACTGGAACCTCACCGTGGGCGCATCGCATCGCTTCGACCGGCTGACGATCACCGGCGACGTGTTCTACAACGACATCCGCAACCGACTGCTGTCGGCCGCCATCGGCACCCAGTTCGCACAGATCAACACCGTGCGGCTGATGCCGAAGATGCACGTGATCGGTGCCGACCTCGGCATCACCGCCGACCTGACTGACCACCTGCAGTTCTACCAGGGCGTGGCCGTGGCCCGTTCGTACTACGACAGCGATTTCGTGGTGGGCGACACGGTGTACCCGATCAAGGGCAACGCGCAGCCGGGCTACCCGCAGATCTCGCTGGTCAGCGACCTGTCAGCGCATTTCGGTGACTGGCGTTTTGGCGCCACCAGCACCTCCTACCTGCGCCAGCCCTTCACCTACGAGAACGACATCCGCGTGCCGACGTTCTGGCAGGTCAACACCTATGCCGCCTACCGCTTCGGTGCCGACAGCGCGGTGCCCGGCCTGGAGCTGCGGCTGGACGTGAGCAACCTGTTCAACCGCCACAACATCGGCACCGCCACCATTGCCGGCTCGTCGTTCTCGGGGGATTACCAGACCCTGCAGCGCAGCGCGCCACGGCAGCTGATGTTCAGTACCTCGATGGCGTTCTGAGGCGATGAGGGTGGGGTCAGAGCCCTTTGCTGCGCAAAGGGATCCGACCCCGCAGCCACCCCGTGATCGGGGTCAGAGCCCTTTGCGCAGCAAAGGGCTCTGACCCCCAAAACCCGCCTAGAAACCCGCCTTGCGCAAACAACAGGGGTTTTCTGGCGGCGACGCAAGGTTCCCACAATGTTGCTGGGTCATCCTGTTGGCATGGCACAGCACAACCCGCGAACCCCGTTGTTCGGCATCCGGGGCCCAGGACGGCCCCGGCAGGCTCTGTCCGTGGCGCCGGCGATCGATCTGCAGGGCGAGTACCAGTTCTGGCAGGTCTACGAACGCGTGGTCCGCCCGCTGCCCGGCGGTGGGCTGCGCCGGGCCTGGCTGGTGTGCCAGAAGGTGTACCGGGACCGCCTGCGGTTCCCGCATGACACCCGTGAAGCCGCGCTGGCGCGTGTGCTTTTCGGCAGCAACAGCACGCCCGAGCGCGCAGCCGAACTGCAGGACCTCTTCGGCCTTGTCAGCCGCCGCATGGCGTCCGTTGCCGTCCGGCGACAGGCGCCCATCCTGGGAAAGTGAATCACTGGCCAGGAATCGACACGCGTTGATGGCTTTCTCTTGGTCCGCCTGCTTTTGGCCTATTCTGGGGCGGGCTGGTAAGGACGGGAAACGATGGAAATCAGACGATCTGCACGCCTTGTGATCGTTGCTGAGGATGCGGTGTTGCTGTTCCGGTATCACGATGAACACCACGCTCCGTTCTGGGCTACACCGGGCGGGGAGCTTCTGCCCGGGGAGGGATATGCGGACGCCGCACGGCGTGAGCTCAGGGAGGAGACCGGATTGGATCTGCCGATAGGCGTGCGGCTGGAAAAGCGCGATGCCATCTACGCGGTCGCCCGATCAACGCCCGCGCGATGGCTGGAAGAATATTTTCTGGTCCGCAGCCCCAACCAGCCCGACATCCAGCGTGACGGGTGGACGGAGGAGGAAAATGCCACGATCAGGGCGTGGAAATGGTGGCGCGTAGAAGAGATGAGAGAACAGCCTGCTTCCCTGTTCAAGCCGGAATGGCTGCCGGATCTTTTTGAACGTGTGCCCGCATGACGCGGCCTGATTCTGCCCGCTGCGATTACGTGCTCGCCTTCCCCCGGTCCAGCTGCCGGTAGCCAATGGCCTCGGCCAGATGCGCCGTCTGGATCGTTTCGCAACCCGCCAGATCGGCAATCGTGCGCGCCACCCGCAGAATCCGGTGCATCGCCCGCGCCGACAGCTGCAGGCGCTCGATGGCCTGTTCCAGCATGTCCTGATCTGCCTCGCTCAGTCGGGTACAGGCCCGCAGTGCCGCCGGCGGCAGATGCGCGTTGAGCCCGCCACGCACCTGCTGCTTGGCATGGGCGGCTTCCACCCGTGCACGTACCGCCGCACTGGGCTCCCCCAGCGGCGTGCTCTCCCGCAACTCCACTGCGTCCATACGGGCCACACTGATATGCAGGTCGATACGGTCCAGCAACGGGCCGGACACGCGCGCACGGTAGCGGTTGATGCGCTCATCACTGCACAGGCAGCGGTTGCTGCGGTCGCCAGCCCAGCCGCAGGGGCAGGGATTCATCGCCGCCACCAGCTGGAATCGCGCTGGATACTGCACGCTGCGTGCCGCGCGGGCGATGCGGATGTGGCCGGATTCCAGCGGCTCGCGCAGGGTCTCCAACGCACTGCGGTTCCACTCCGGAAGCTCATCCAGGAACAGCACGCCGTGATGGGCCAGCGAGATTTCGCCAGGGCAGGGCGGATTGCCGCCACCCACCAGCGCCGCCGCGCTCGCACTGTGGTGCGGTGCCCGGAAGGGCCGCTGCCGCCATCGTCTTGGGTCCAGCCCTTCGCCACTCACCGAGGCAATCGCGGCCATCTGCAACGCCTCGGCTTCCTCGGTATCCGGCAACAGGCTGGGCAGGCGCGAAGCCAAGAGCGTCTTGCCGCAGCCAGGGCTGCCGATCAGCAGAAGGTGATGACCCCCCGCTGCGGCAACCTCCAACGCGCGCCGTGCATGCGCCTGCCCCCGCACGTCGGCCAGATCGGGCAGGGGCAACGGTGTCGTGTCCACGCGCTCCACGGGCGGCAGCAGGCGCGGATTGCCCAGACCGGCACAGCACTCCAGTAGCGTGCGCGCCACGCGCACATCCGCGTGCTCGGCCAGCGCCGCCTCGGCGGCATTGCCGGGCGGCACCACCAGGATGCGGCCGGCATCAGCCGCCGCAATCGCAGCAGGCAGCGCTCCGGCCACCGGCCGCAGTTCGCCGGTCAGCCCCAGCTCACCTAGGAACTCGTATTGCAGCAGCGACTGCGGATCGACCTGGCCACTCGCGGCAAGAATGCCCAGCGCGATGGCCAGGTCGTAGCGCCCACCTTCCTTGGGCAGGTCGGCAGGCGCGAGGTTGAGCGTGATGCGCCGCTGCGGAAAGTCGAAGCGTGCACAGAGCAGCGCGGCACGCACGCGCTCGCGGGATTCGCGCACGCTGGTCTCGGCCAGGCCGACAATCTGGGTGGCGGGCAGGCCGCCAGAGAGGTGCACTTCCACCCGCACCAGCGGGGCATCGACCCCGGCGCGGGCACGGCTGTGGACCAGCGCCAGGCTCATGTGTGGATTCCTGCAGAAAGACGCCTGATGATGCGGCAGGTAATCTGCGTGGGACTATCGGGGTTTGCCGGCAATGCGTCTCGGGGTATTTCTGCCTGCAAAGGGTGCAGCGTGCGCATCGAGGGCAAATGATCTGTGCAGCGCGGCTCTGCGATGGCGGTCTCGCAGGCCTTGCGTCAGACAAGGCGTACTACAGGGCAGTGAAGGAAAGGAACGAGCTGAAATGCAGTGCATTCGAGTAATGATGGCCCTCTCGCTCGCCATGGGCCTGCCGGGGTGCCGGGATGAGGTGGAGAGTTCAACGTATCCCATTGGCCAGACGGGAGAGACGTGCACAGCCTACAAGGGCTTCGACCGCCAGCCGCCTGAAGTAGTTGTGGCCGAGCTTGCCAAGAGAGGGTTGGATAGCAGCCGTTTGGTGCATAGGACAGTCTGCGGCCCGATCACAAGTTGGGACATTCTCCCCGCAGGGGCGTCGATCGATCGGATACCTCCGCCAGACGCATATGTAAGCGTCCACCTGCTGGAAGACGGCTCGGTTTCCGTCAGTACAGACCGCCCCTGACGTTGGCGCCGCCCTTGATGATCGAGCGGCGGGGGAACAGACAAAAGTATGGATGGGCTCGCAGGCGGGGCGAGTGGCACCCAGGTGGGCTGGAAGGGTGACAACGATACGACCCTGCGTGCTGAGAGCGGCACCAGGACAGCGGCGGAGTAGACATTGAGTTTTCCACATGTCAGGAGTACCCGGGAAATGTACAGATTCAAGGCCGAAGTCGTTTCCATAGAGGAAGATGACTACTGCATCGTAGTTGGCTTGGCCGACAGCTCGACGAATCCGTCTCGTTACGTGGTATTGCAGAACGCGAAGGCGTATGACGACCAGGACGAAGAGTTGGGCATGGCGCACGCCCATATCGAGGTCGGTGGAGGTCTTGAGCCTTGCTATGGCGGTCTGGTGCATATCTCTCTGCGGCGCATGGAGCTTGAGCTGTCTCTCTCCGAAAGTGCACAGAGGAAGCTTGGGATCACTGGTGGGATTGCAGTGACACTGAAAACGTTGGAAAACGGCAGCAAGCTGAAGGCCGCGTTGCGGAAAATCTGTGTTGCGGAGGGTATTCCGCTTGATCTGAACTCGTCTGGACCGGATTGAGTTCATGCTGTGCCGCACTGCCTGCGAGAGGCGGGCTGAGCGGGGACAAGAGGCAGCAGGTCCGGACAGGCGAATGTGTTCCGGCTCATTTTCAAAGCCGGGGGAGTGGCATGAAAGCTGACGAATTTGTATCCGCTATCCAGCGCTATGTGCTTGAATCATCCGTGGGTAGTACGATCTCGAACCTGGCGTATCCACCGGGCCGTCGGGTGGCCCCAGACCTGTTGGCACCGTCCGAATGGTCCAACAGCTTGTCCGCTGTAGAAGCCGACATGTTGCGAGCCGTTGCCGGTGAAGCTGCCCGTTCGGCGGTCTTCGGGTTTCTGGCGGTGCTTGATGGCACCCGTGTCATCGATTCAGAGAAAGGCACCTTCGAGCTTCACCATGTGGGTCGCGAGAAGCGCCTGGCGAATCCGTCTGGCATCGATCTACACGACCTGCTCGAATAGGTGGGGGATGCGCGCGCAGCACTGGCATGGAGCGTGGGACTGATGAAACTGAACTTCGTGGCGGACTGCGACTGGGAGTCGCATGTTGGCAGGATAAAAAGTCATTACGTAGAGCGCTCCGCCACATTCGAGTCCAGGAGCTACGGGAACGAAGTGGCTTCTGTGGCATTGCTTTTCGTGTGTCGAGATCCCGAGCTGGATTTCAAGCGAAGAGTGCAGTTTCGGCGAAAGAAGGCGGAGTTCTATACCGATGTGATGCTTGACCTGCCGACCATCGTTCCGCTCTCGATGAAGGAGAAAATGCGGTATGTCTCCCGCGAATTGCTTGAGCAGTTGGCGGAGCAACTGGGCAGGGTGAAGTTCAAGGACTTCGACCATGCAAGGTTTCTGATGGATCTGAAGGTATGGCTGGAGGACATCGATAGCCGTTACAACGGCCAATCGTCGGGTGCATGGCACTATGCCTCGGGCGAGGCGTCCTAGTCGCTCCGGAAGTCACCGATGCTCACTTGCTGGTCAATTTTCTCAACGGAATGAGGGATCCATTGCAGCGCTATCTTTGTGATCTGGATGTAACAGGCAATCTTTCGGCGGGCCGCGATGTCGAGCAGCTGCTCTCCGATCGATATGAGTTGGATCAGCGTGTGATTCGCTTTGTCTCCATTGAGCAGGCCAATCTGAACGCCTGGAGGGTTCGTCTTTGCGAAGTATTTGACAATGGAGCGCCTGGCTTCATCGATGTGTACGAGTTCGAGGCGGTGGATCCTGATCATCCCTTTGGTACCGAGTGGACGTTTGATTCGGTTGACGGCGCCTTGAGGTTCGCGCGGGACGTGCTGAGGACCAATCAGGGGCGCTATGTGAACCAAGGACTGATTCAAGACGAGTACAAGGACCGCTATCGTCCGGAATGGTGATACGCCTCTGGAACGAGTGGGCTATCCGAGTCAAGAATGCTCTGTGATCATTCTTTCAGATGGATGGACGAAGTTGTCATGAAGACACGCAGACTCATCTTGATTGCGCTGGGTATGTTGCCTGCAGCAGCAGGCTTCCCCGCAGGGAATCCACGCGTGGACTTTGTATCGAAAGCCTTCCGCGATGGAAGTTTCATCCCGCATGTCTACAGCGAGAGGGATTTCCTGCGCCGCTATGGTGATGGCGAGCTGGTCGTGGATGCCACAGGACTGATGCGGCGTAGATACCTGGATCCCACTACCCGATTGGAGGTGCTGATCACCTCCAACCCTGACGTGGCTCCGCAGTTCCGAACCATTGATGAGATCCGCGTTTCATCGATCAGCGCGGCGCAACCCACTGCAGGTAGAACCGAGAGCCTGCGCGGCGTGAAGCTGAAAGGCGTTGCGATGGGTGATCCGGCGTCCGAGGCCATCGGCACAGCACGCAGATATGGCCAGCGGAAGACAGAGCAGGCAACGCTGGGGGGCTTCGATGTCGAGCGCACCTGTGGGTTCTCGGAAGGTGGATCGAGCATTTGCTTCTACGTTCGGGATGGGAAAGTGGTTGCGATGGCGCTGGGGTTTGGCCCCTGACCAGTTGCTGTGCCGCATGCGGTGCAGGCACAGCGCAACCGTGAGCGTCAGCCTACGAGGGCACTTCAGCGCTGAGGTAATTGGTGGGAGCGGCCTGGCGGTCGGCTGGCGCCCCAAGCAGACACCGCTGCTCATCCAGCACCAACCCATTGAAGCGCCCAAACCGTGCCTCAACCCACGAACGCCCCGCGCTTTCCACCAGCAACCGCCCCTGGCTCTGGTGCAGATCCAGCCAACGCTCGAAGCTGATACGCAGACGCTCGATGTCCGGCGCGCGCCACCGTGCATCGGCAGGCATGCGGATCAGCACGCGCGAGGGCGCGTTCTCCACGTCCATCACCAGCACGCCCTTGCAGCGGATCTCGAAGGATGTCGCCCCGGCATGGCGCGCGTGCAGTTCAAAGCCCTCGTGGGCCTTCGCGGTCACGAAGCCGCGGGCATCACTGTGCAGCAGGCGGTAATCGGCCGGCTGCAGCTTTTGGTAGGCCCACACCTGATCGCCCGCAGGCTCGGGCCAATCCACCCACATCGCGCCGATCACCGCGATGCACATCACCGCGATGCACATCACCGCAGCGGCCAGGCCGAGCTTCTTCATTCGTCACCCCACACACAGGCAGAAAGGTCCGCGCGATAAGCGCGCTCAGTCCTTGGGTCGCATCCGCTCGTGAATGAAGGCGGTCAGCGCCAGATCGGCCATCACCAGCCCCTCCATCACCCGGTCGCCCACGTACTGCTCTGGCCCGCCGTTCTGGCGCGTGCGCTCGGCCGCCAGCAGGATCTCCTGCACGATGCGCTGGCCGGTGAGTGCGCAGTCGGCGTCGGACAACGCCATCTGCCGGCCACGCAGGTGATGGCGCTCAGGCCACGGCTGGCCATCGGCCGCAGCGCCTGCGCCAATGGCGTGCAGGATGGCGATGAGGCTGTTGGGGTCAGGGCTCGGAGCGCGTGACGGCGCTTCCTGGATCGGGCGCGGGGGAGGGGAGTGCGGCGTGGTCATGGCGGGCTCCGTGCTTGCAGGCAGAAGCCGCCACCGATAAAGGTGGCGGACAGGGCGTGGCTCGAAAACCGGTTGCTAGACAAAGCCGGCGGGCACGAGGCCCCCACGCCCCGCCCGCCATAGCCGGCAGACGGATTGCCAGCCGGCACCACGCGCGGTGGTGCCGGCTGGCAAGCGCAAACTTACGTCTAGCAATCCGGGTTTTCGAGTCCCGACCACCGATGCACGGTGGCGCAGTAACGATTACCTGCTGTTGTGCGGAATGCCAACGGGTAGGGGTCAATGCCGCCAAAACCCGAGACGCTTTTGGCATTGTCGCATAGCACCGGAAGCGGCGAGAGCCTTGGCGTGCTTGGCGCAGCGGCACTTCTGGAACGGAGTCGTCAGAACCTTCCGCTAGAGACGCAGGGAGCGGCAAATGCGACAGCACTTGGTAGGCGAAAGCGTATTGCTACTACCAATAGCGGCGCCTGGCTAGCCAGTCGAATCTGGCCGCTCGCGGAACCAAGCCCCGAACTGGCCGTGGTGCGCGAAGTGGCGCAGTTCGAACTGACGAGATTCGTGAATGACGTGCCGCCATCGGGCACAGCCGTACTTCTTGGGGGTTTGTTCCGGGTGGTGCTCTGCTACCCAGCGAACGGCTGTGTCCACACTCACCCAGCCGTCGATCGCCCGTTCTCGGAAGGCCTGTCTCAGCGCACTGACAATACCTGTGAGCGGCCAATGGATCTGCCCATCAGGCGCGATGCCGTTGACCATAAACTCATGGAACTGGGGAGAGTGAACCAGCTCCGCAAAGGCTTTCGCTCCCCGCGCAACATCTGCCGCAAGTGCACGCAGCCGTTGAAACTGGCGGTCGATCTGAGCGTAGGAACGGCTGAGTGCAGCCTGTGCCTTCAGGCATCCTTCGACAGTCTGGATATCGTATTGCTCGATGAAGTGGTGAACGAGCACGTTCCTGAGGTTCACCAGTTCGCGCAGGTCGGCTTGCAGCGTTGCATGGGATTGCTCTGGAAACTCTAGCCCCATGTGCAGAGCGACGAAGCTTGAATTGCTGTCGTAACCCGATGGGCCGTCAGGGGCTTCGCTGCCCTCTTTGACCACGCATTCGGCAGTCAGGTGACCTACCAGCACCCCCATGGTCTTGCCGCTGATCTCTGCTTTGCGCTTGTCCAAAGCCATTGGGAGTGTTTCCGGCGTACCGAACAACTTCTGAAAGGCGAGCATGGATCTCATCAGTTGCTCGCACTGCTGAAGTCGCAGAATGCAACGGCCAAGAAGCTGTTGCACTTCGTGCTGTGCACCGACAATGTCATTCTGGTCGACGGCGGACATGGCAAACCTGAGCATGGGACACGTCGACTTTACAGCCAGAGATGGTGGAAGCTCAGGCTGGACCAGAATGATGAGGTTGTTGTCTGCATCGCTTGCGGGCATGAGTGACTTTCTGCCTATTGACCCCTTAGGGCGTCGCGCAGAAGGTGACTACCTCTGTAGTCAGCCGGAGCCACCCTGCCCCGATCAGGAAGGTTCTGCGGTGTTTGAACGGATTCCACCCACTGGCGCAGGCCAAACAAGGACCACTATACGTGTCACACCGCAGCCGACTGCTTCTCTGTGCGGGTCTGGTCCCGCTTCCGTGGTTCCTGTTCTGGACCAGCGTTGCCGCCCTGTTCGCGCCGGGCTACAACCCGCTTGCGCAGCACGCCAGCGAGCTGCTGCAGGCGCCAACGCTTGCAAGCATCTGCGGCAGGATCGCGGCTATCGGCTCCGGTATGGGCTTCGTGGCGTTCTCCATCGGGGTATGGCGGGAGTCCGGTCGCCGGATTGCCGTAGGCGCAATCTGCTGGGCGATCTTTGGCATCTCCATGCTGACCAACGGGCTCTGGCCCATGGGCCACCCGATGCACGGCTTCTACACCATCGGTATCGCCAACATCGTTGCACCGGCGATGTCGCACATCGAACTGAGCGCGTGGTCGGCCAACCGAAGGGCGTACGCCGTGACCGCTGTGGTGAGCATCGCGGGGATTGTCTATCTCTGGTTGAACGTGGTGGGGGCGGATCCGGAGGGATTCAGGGGGCTGACACAGCGCCTCTTCTCGTCGATCAACTCGCTGTGGCCGTTCCTCGTGGGGCTGTACCTGATGCGGCGGGGTTCAAGCGCGCTGAAGGCGCAGGCTGCGCATTGATGGGGGCGCGCGACAGGAACATAGAGGGCCGAACAAGGACTTCTCGATTCTCCGGCCCCAGCTCAAGGTGATCTTCTCGGGATTCATGCCAGTGTGCTCGCTGTTCAAGCCGTGGGTGCTCTTCAACCATCTGTTCCTTGATGCTGGCACCACGGGTGGCAAGAGGGGGAAGGTCGTGCGCGCCTTCTGCTATAAGTAGCGCAACCGCGCCCAGAGAAGGCTCTTGCGATTGATGCCCGCTCTTGGCTGAATGCAAACGTGCCGGCGCCAGACAACGCGACCCGGAATGCTAGAGGCCGCTCTCGATCCGAAGCGGACGTTCGTCCCCTTCAGCCCTACGCGACACCTGCCAGTCCAGTGATTCGTCTACCTGAGGTTCTTGGTTCTCAATGATCGATCTGCCTTGTCCATCGTGTGGCTTCCTGACCCTGGAAGACGTCTACGGGTCCCATGCCATATGTCCGATCTGCAACTGGGAGGATGACGGAGTGCAACTTGCCAACCCCACATCCACCGGCGGAGCCAACGGCGAGTCTCTGGCGCAAGCGCAGCAGAATGCTCTTTCCAGTTTCCCCCTTGGCGTCGAGGTCGCAAGCGGCTTTCGCCGCGGATCTGGCTGGCGCCCTTTGTCCAGCACGGAGATCGGGCACTACGAAGCTCTAAGGGGCGGCAATCACTGGCACAGCAAGAGTGTCTCGTACGAGAAGGAGGCTTACTGGTCGATGCTGGGCGTTCTTTCGATCTGAAGCACTTCGCGGCTCAACTCATGGCGTTCGCGAATGTCCACCACTGGCCGAGAGCGGACATTGGCTCGCGCAGGGTATTTCCTGTGGATCACTGACCAGCCAGCGACCCGTAGCGGACATGGCCCAAATGTCTTGAACGTGGATTTCGCGGGGCTTCTGATCCTATGCCTGGATCTGGCCATGCGCCGGCTTGATGGCCGAACCCAGCCACCCTAGGATCGCGCTGTATCAGGGGAAAGTACGCCACATGGTGCTTTGTGGGCAGGTCGTATGACCGGATCCAAGGGTCCATCCATCAGGGAGTCAGGTCCCATGAGAAACATGACAGTGCTCCTACTCGTGCTTGCGATTGCCAGCGCAGCTGCAGTCGCGGCGGATCGCCCTTCGGCACAGGCCGTGCTCAATCGCGTTGCCAACGAAGGGGGGCGCAAGGTGCTTTGGGACCTGTGGCAGCACGAGCGGGAGTTTGGGCAGGTCACCGCTGGCATCGAGTAGGCGATCCTGCATGGCTTGAGGTTGCGGCTGCGCTAAAGCCGTTTTCAGATGCGGGCGCCTCGCTATCCATCAATTACGCGGTAGCCCGTGCATTGCCCAAAACGCCAGAGCGGGTCTTGGCATTGACCACCCAGGGATTCAAGGTCGAGGACATCTGCACATCGCCGTTCATCGAGCCAGATCCGGGAGTCGCGGAGGCGTATGAACGACGTACGCTTGCGGCACTTTCACGACTGAAGGGCACATCGGTTGCGTCCGTTGCGGCAGAATGCGCGGCGCAGGTCCGCCTTCCGGATGGGGCTTGATGATTTTTACGGCTGGGCTTTTTGGACATGTTCAAGTAGGGACCGGCCAGCCCTCCGTTTGAGCCCAAGCCGATTCCCCCGGTTCGGCCTATTCCGAAGCTGCTGTCGTCCGGTTCCGGCCGGAATCTGGCATCAACGAGGCCTACGCACCTGGAATACGTTCCGAAAAGGACAGCTGGATTCCCATGGCAGCATTCGATCATTCCCTGGTAACCCTCCGATTCTTCGGGGATGACCTCCTACCCGAAGAAGTCAGTGCCTTGCTCGGGGCGACCCCGACCGCATCGCATCACAAGGGCCAGGAACTCAGAGGCAGCCGATCAGGCACCGTGCGTATCGCCAGGACTGGAAGCTGGCAACTTGATGCGGAGCGTCGTGAGCCTGAATATCTGGCCGCTCAGATCTTCGAGATCCTCGATCAACTCACCGGCGATCTCGCCGTATGGCAGGCTCTGGCACGCTTCCGGCCTGATCTGTTCTGTGGCCTTTTCATGTGCAGCAGCAACGGTGGTGTCTCGCTTTCGCCTCGCGCGCTGCTCGCCTTGGGTGAGCGCGGCATTGAGCTCGGGCTGGACATCTATGAAGCCGATGAAGAAGTGCGCAACGCCCAGCGCCAGCAGGCCATCAGTTGATGATCTCCCCACTCCCCGAAGCAACAAACGCCTTCAACTGCCGAACGAACTCCGCGTCGTAGGCTTCCCACTCCGTAACCTCCCCAACCACCCGCAACGGCTGCGCACTCCGATACGATCGCGTCGGGTTGCCGGGAAACTTCTTGTTGGTCACATTCGGATCGTCTTCAAACGGCCCGGTCGGCTCCACCACATACACGCGCGGCCGCCCTTCACCGCGAGCCATCTCCGCGGCCAGCCCGGCGCCTTTGGCAATCGTGGTGAAGTAGATGTGGTTCATCACCACATTGTCGCGATAGTTGGACCGGAAGCCCGCACACAGCAACTCGCCCACGGCGAGGTCAGCGCGGGTGCCGTGATAGAACGGCCCGGCGACCTGGTCGCAGGTGTCATGCGAAACGGGTGTCCAATCGGTGTCCTGCGCCATCGCTGCTGCCCCTCTCTGTGCTGCCGGATCGACAGTCCGGCGAGTCTAGGGCGCCCGGTGGGCCTTGCTGCAAGGCCCCATCCGGGAAATAATCTGTAAACGGGAGGCGCGGTGCGCCTCCTTTTTTCATTCTGCGGCGCCGCGCCCTGCCAGCTCGCGCACGGCCGTTTCCAGCGCGTCCACCTTTTCGCGGGTCTTCAACAACACCGCGCGCTGCACTTCGAACTCCTCGCGGGTGACCAGGTCGAGCTTGGCCAAGCCGGCCTGCAGCGCGCTCCTGAAGGTGGCCTGCAGTTCCTCTCGCGATTCGCGCAGGCCCGGGGGCACCAGGTCGCTGAGGCGACGGGCGAGGTCATCGATTTGATTTAGGTCGATCATGGGGAGGGGGCCGTGGGGTAACAGCCGGTTCGATCTTCAGCCCGCCGAGTTAAACCACGCATGAAACCTTGTGATGGCCTCCTCAGTCCATTCCCTAGGACTTTTCGAGCACAAAGGCAGTGGCTGGCGGGGCTTGTTAGGAAAAGGGCTACAGGTCATTGACCGGGCGTACGATGCGCGCAACAGGATTTCGACGCTAACGTTCCCCGATGGGAACGGAAGCCAGACTTGGAGTTACGCCGCAGATGGGCTTCCAACACAGGTAGTCACGCTCGCCAATACCAATCAGAAGGGGACAGTCACTGTCGATCTCAGCAAGGTCGACAGCCCAAAAACGGGGGCGCAGGTGATCGCCCAAGAAGATCAGCACGATATTGATACGGCGGAGCGTGGACGCCCCGCGGCCACCAGTGATGAGGTTCGTGCCACAGAGCGGAGTGCCTACGGCACGGAGGCGGTTGTTGCTAAAGGCCTCGGGATCAACATCAGCAAGGATGAACAGGCCAAGGGGGTGGAGGGTTCTGTTGCAAACTGGGAAGCGCGTCAGCCCAAGACCGAGAAGGACAAATGATTATGAAATCAGCGTCATTAGTGCCCATGCTGGGCCTGCTGCTATCTGCATGTGCCAGTGGGGGGGCGACAACCGTAAAGGATGATCCTCATGATGAAGTGCTGTGTGCCATCGCTAAGAGTCCCGGCGAATACGATCGGGACGAGGTCGTGTTGTCAGCTCGATATGTAACGGATAACCGCCACGAAGAGGTTCTGCGCAACTCCCACTGCAGCGATGGCGCACGAATCCTCGATATCGGCAAGCATGGGGCCGCCAGTTCGGTCGCACGTTTTTACGCCGAACAGAAGCGCATATGCCTGGAGCGTAACAGTCCTGGGCTGTGCAATATCTCTGCCAGCGTGCAGGTGTCCGGGCGGATTCGGCTGACGCAGGATCGTGCCGTGTTCGATCTCGAGGATGTGAGGCACTTCGCGTTTGACGATGAGCGGTAGTCTGCTTTTCGCCTCGCTGTCTGGCGAAAGTGGCGTCAACTCAATCTGATGTCGAGCGCCCTTCCAGCTCGCGCACGGCCGTTTCCAGCGCATCCAGCTTTTCGCGGGTCTTCAACAACACCGCGCGCTGCACTTCGAACTCCTCGCGGGTGACCAGGTCGAGCTTGGCCAGGCCGGCCTGCAGCGCGCTCTTGAAGGTGGCCTGCAGTTCCTCGCGCGATTCGCGCAGGCCCGGCGGCACCAGGTCGCTGAGGCGACGGGCGAGGTCATCGATTTGATTCAGGTCGATCATGGGGTGCTCCGTGGGGTGGGCCCGTGCATCCGGCGCGGGCAGGCCGTTCGGGCACAAGGATACTGCCGGCACCCACTGCCCGGACAGGCGGCAGCGGCTTCGCACGGGCCGTGTTCAGGCGCTATCCTCCACGCCGGAAGACAGGAGATAGACGATGAAGATGGTCATGGCGGTGATCAAGCCGTTCAAGCTCGACGACGTGCGCGAAGCGCTGGCCGAGCGTGGGGTTACCGGGATCACGGTGACGGAAGTGAAGGGCTTTGGTCGCCAGAAGGGCCACACCGAGCTGTACCGTGGCGCGGAGTATGTGGTCGATTTCCTGCCGAAGGTGAAGCTGGAAGTGGCGGTGACCGATGACCAGGTGGAGGCGGTGGTTGAGGCCATCGTGAAGGCCGCCGGCACCGGCAAGATTGGTGACGGCAAGGTGTTCGTGTACGACCTGGGCAGCGTGGTGCGTATCCGTACCGGCGAGTTGGACGCGGACGCGTTGTAACCCGCTCGGCGGGATGTTGTAGAGCCGAGCCCATGCTCGGCTGCATTTCGCGCGATGCAGGAACAGCAGCCGAGCGCGGGCTCGGCTCTACAAAGAGCGGTAAAGCGGTCGAGCGAGCTCGCCCCCTACCGCCGCTTGGCCCACTTGTAGAACCGCTTCCAGCCCTGGCGCACGGCGGCGACCCAGCCCGGGTCGGCCACCAGTGCGGCCTGCGCGGCACTCGGCGCCTGGCCGGTCACGCGCTGGCGGATCTTCAGCAGGTTCTTCATGTCGCTGCGGCGCATCTGCCGGCTCAGCGGGCCACGGCGCAGCCAGCGGGGTACGCGCCAGGCGGAGGTGAAATCCATCAGGACCGGCACGCCCCCACTGACCACCACGTTGGTGCCATGCAGGTCGTTGTGGGTGATGCCGGCGGCGTGCAGGCGGCTGAGCGCGTGCTGCAGCTGCTCGAACACTTCATTGCCCACGGCCTGCGCGGTGCTCAGGGTCTGGCCCGGGATGAACTCCATACCCAGTGCCAGGCCACCGAGGGTGCCGAGCAGCGCGGGGGCATGCTTCCAGCCGCCGAGGCGCTGCAGCATGCGGGCCTCGCGGCGCACCATCAGTCGCGCGATCAGCGAAACGGGAGTGCCGCGGTAGCGGGAGTAGTCCTTGATGACCGCCTCGCGCCCGTCCAGGCAGGTGCGGTAGACGTCGGGGGCCAGGAAACGTTCGCCGCGCTTGAGCAGCAGCGGGGAGGCGGCATCATTGCCGCAGGAGGAGGAGGGAAGAGCAGGAAGATGCATGTCGGGGTCTCGGACGACCCGGTGGGTGGCGCAAAGCGTCAAGCGAACCGGTGTTACAGGGAGTTACTAAGTTTTCGTTAATTTTAGTACTCGCCAGTTCGCTATTCCACGATTTGTCGGAGAAATGTCGGGGTCGTGGCTGGAACAGTTCGTCACGCAGAATCGGACAATTCCGTCTCACTTATAAGGATTGCCCCGCTGGATCAATGAGTTGGGCGCGCTTCCAGCCCATTCATCGGCGGCGCGCTGAACGCCACGCACGTCCAGCTTGACCCCGGCGCGCGCCCTGCCGACCATAAGCTGTTAACCCGCGACATCGGCGGCCGCCCCCCTCCGGCACGTCCCCGTCCCCTGCCGCGTTCCGAACCGGTGCTGGCCGCCTGGCCGTGCATCGCCCCGTTTCCCGTTCCGGCCGCGGCTGGAGGAAAGTGCTTTGATCATCAAAATCGTCATTGCAGCGCTGTTCGTGGCCTGCGTGCTGTACATCCACTTCCGTGGCAAGGTCCGCGCGCGCTGGTCGCGCCAGCTGCTGGACCACTCCAGTTTCATGGCCCCGATCAACGTGGTCATGTACATGTTCTCGAAGGTGCCGACCACGCCGTTCCTGGACCCGGGCAAAGAGTTCCCGCAGCTGGAGCCGCTGCGCCAGAACTGGCAGATGATCCGCGACGAGGCGCTGGCGCTGCGCGACGCGCAGAAGATCGCTGCCTCCAGCACGTTCAACGATGCCGGCTTCAATTCGTTCTTCCGTCGTGGCTGGAAGCGCTTCTACCTGAAGTGGTACGGCCCGTCGCACCCGTCGGCGAAGACGCTGTGCCCGAAGACCACGGCGCTGATCGAGTCGATCCCGGACGTGCGTGCGGCGATGTTCGCGCAGCTGCCACCGGGCAGTGAGCTGCGCCCGCACCGCGACCCGTTCGCTGGCTCGCTGCGCCTGCACTTGGGCCTGAGCACGCCCAACGACGATGCCTGCTACATCGAAGTGGACGGCATCAAGAAGAGCTGGCGCGACGGCGAGTGGATGATGTTCGACGAGACCTACATCCACCATGCGCACAACGAGACGCTGCAGGACCGGGTGATCCTGTTCTGCGACATCGCCCGCCCGCTGCGCTTCGGCCTGCCGGGCCTGTTCAACCGCGCGGTGGCGGCCACGCTGCTGGCCGGTGGTGCATCGCCGAACCTGCCGGGTGACCCGACCGGTGGCGTCAACAAGGCGTTCGGCAGTGTCTACAAGGTGCGCCTGAAGGCCAAGGCACTGCGCGAGCGCAGCGTGGTGGCCTACCAGCTGATCAAGTGGGGCCTGGTGGTGGCGGTGATTGCGGGCATCTGGGCGCTTTGACTGTAGAGCCGAGCCCATGCTCGGCTGGGTTTACCGCAACCTGTCCGAAGAGCAGCCGAGCGTGGGCTCGGCTCTACAGAAAGCAGAAAACCCGCGCTGTCGCCAGCGCGGGTTTTTGTTTGGATCAACCCTTCAGTGCCGCCTGCACGAACGGCGGGGTCACCAGCACGCCGGTGTGCAGCGCGGCGGTGTAGTACAGGGTGTTGAAGGTCTTGGCGGCCGAGTCGGCCTGGCGGAAGTCGAAGCTGCTGTCGCCCTTGCGCGCCATGGTCACGCTCCACCAGCCGGTGGGGTAGCACGGCTGCGGGAACGGCAGGGTCTTGAACGAACCGAAGCCGGCCTTGCCCATCTCGGTGCGCATTTCGTTGATCAGGTCCAGCTGCATCAGCGGCGATTCGGACTGCTGCACCAGGATGCCGTCGTCCTTCAGGGCCTTGAAGCAGCTCTCGTAGAAGGCCTTGTTGAACAGGCCTTCGCCGGGGCCGACCGGGTCGGTCGAATCGACGATCACCACGTCCACGCTGCCGGCCGGGCAGTTGGCCATGTAGGCCACGCCGTCGTCGAACAGCAGCTCGGCGCGGGCGTCATCGTTGGAGTCGCACAGTTCCGGAAAGTGCTTGCGCGCCATCACGGTGACCTGCTCGTCGATGTCGCACTGGGTCACGCTCTCCACGCCGCTGTGCTTGAGCACTTCGCGCAGGGTGCCGCAGTCGCCGCCACCGATGATCACCACGCGCTTGGGCGCAGCGTGGGTGAACAGCACCGGGTGGCTGATCATCTCGTGGTAGAAGAAGTTGTCCTTGCTGGTCAGCATGATGGCCCCGTCGATGGTCATCAGGTTGCCCCAGTCGGTGGTCTGGAAGATCTCGATCTTCTGGAACGGCGACTGCACCTCGTCCAGCTTGCCGGTGATGCGGTAGCCGATGGCCGAGCCGGTGCGCTCGAAGTGTTCGATGTACCAGTTGTTGCTGTCAGTCATTGGAAAACAGTCCTGTTCGGAGGGGTGGAGCCGGGCTGGCGGGCGGGGCCGCGTGGCACAGATGCCACATCCGGACGGATCGGCCCGTTCAGGTTGGAACCTGTCACGGGCGCGGGCGCGCATGATAACGAACCTGTGGGCATATAGGCGTTATCATGCCCCCCCTTTTATTGCCAACAAGGCCGACTGAAATGACCGATTGGTCCCTCGACCAAGCCCGCAAGACCTACTCGATCCCGCATTGGGCGGACGGTTACTTCGACGTGGATCAGGCCGGGCACATGGTGGTGAGACCGACCGGGGCGGACGGCCCGGTGGTATCGCTGCCCAAGGTGGTGGACGCTGCGCGCGCGGCCGGTGCCAAGCTGCCGCTGCTGGTGCGCTTCCCGGACATCCTCGGCCAGCGCCTGGGCAAGCTGCAGGCGGCCTTCGCCCAGGCCCAGCAGGACTGGGAGTACAGCGGCGGCTACACCGCCGTGTACCCGATCAAGGTCAACCAGACCCGCGGCGTGGCCGGCACCCTGGCCAGCCACCACGGCGAAGGCTTCGGCCTGGAAGCGGGCAGCAAGCCCGAACTGATGGCCGTGCTGGCGCTGTCCCGCCCGGGTGGCCTGATCGTCTGCAACGGGTACAAGGACCGCGAGTACATCCGCCTGGCCCTGATCGGCCGCAAGCTGGGCCTGCAGACCTTCATCGTCATCGAGAAGCCGTCCGAGCTGAAGCTGGTGCTGGAAGAGTCCAAGGCGCTGGACGTGAAGCCGGGCCTGGGCGTGCGCATGCGCCTGGCCTCGCTGGGTGCCGGCAAGTGGCAGAACAGCGGTGGCGACAAGGCCAAGTTCGGCCTGTCGCCGCGCCAGCTGCTGGACCTGTGGAAGTCGCTGCGTGACACCGAGTACGCCGACTGCCTGAACCTGCTGCACTTCCACATGGGCTCGCAGATCTCCAACGTGCGCGACATCGCCAACGGCATGCGCGAAGCCACCCGCTACTTCGTGGAGCTGTCGCGCCTGGGCGCGAAGATCACCCACGTCGACGTGGGTGGTGGCCTGGGCGTGGATTACGAAGGTACCCGTTCGCGCAGCTTCTGCTCGATCAACTACGGCCTGCATTCCTACGCCAGCAACATCGTGCAGCCGCTGGCCAATGCCTGCGAAGAGTTCGGCCTGACCCCGCCGCGCATCGTCACCGAGTGCGGCCGCGCAATGACCGCGCACCACGCGGTGCTGATCGCCAACGTGTCGGAAGTGGAAGAGGCACAGGAAGGCCGCGTGCCGGACCAGCACGACGACGAGCCGGCAGCGATCCGCCACCTGCGCGAGATCCACGACGAACTGGACGTGCGCCCGGCGGTGGAACTGTTCCAGGAAGCGCAGCATTTCCATGCCGAAGGCCTGGCCAGCTACGCGCTGGGCCAGATCGATCTGCCGCAGCGTGCGCGCATCGACGACCTGTTCTACGCCATCGCCCACGGCGTGCGCGCGCGCCTGAGCTACGACGAGAAGAGCCATCGCCCGGTGCTGGACGAACTGAACGAGCGCCTGGTCGACAAGTACTTCGTCAACTTCAGCGTGTTCGAATCGATCCCGGACGTGTGGGCGATCGACCAGGTGTTCCCGATCGTGCCGATCGAGCGCCTGGATGAAACCCCGGACCGCCGCGGCATCATCGCCGACATGACCTGCGACTCGGACGGCATGGTGGAAACCTATGTCGAGAACGAGAGCCTGGACAGCTCGCTGCCGCTGCACAAGATGAGGCCGGGCGAGAGCTATCGCATCGGCTTCTTCATGGTCGGCGCCTACCAGGAAATCCTGGGCGACATCCACAACCTGTTCGGCGATACCGACGCGGTGGAAGTGCTGGCCGATGCCGATGGCTATGCCATCACCCAGCAGCGCCGCGGCGACACCACCGACGTGATGCTGGACTACGTGGGTTACCGCCTGGACGAACTGCGTGCGACCTATGCGCAGCGCGTGGCTGCAGCGCAGCTGTCGCCGGAACGCGCACAGGAACTGTCGGACGCGCTGGAAGCCGGCCTGACCGGTTACACCTACCTGTCCGACGAACCGCTGGTGTGATGGACGGCGCCGGGTTTGCCCGGCGCCACCGTTGCCGATGAGCGCGCGCGCGATCTTCCACCTGTTCCTGCATGCCGCCGTGCCAGCGTTGCTGGCATGGCTGTTCTGGCGCAAGCGCTTTGCCTCGGCGTGGCTGCTGATGCTGCTGGGCTGGATCATCGACCTGGACCATCTGCTGGCCGACCCGATCTATGCACCGAACCGCTGCAGCATCGGGTTCCACCCGCTGCACACCGCACCGGCCATCGCGGTCTATGCCGGGCTGTGCGTGCCGAAGAAAACGCGGTTGTTCGGTATCGGTCTGATCATCCACATCGTGCTGGACGCGATTGATTGCTGGTGGATGCATCATCGTTGATTTGCAGCGAACACCTGCTCTGGTAGATGCCGACCTTGGTCGGCGCTCTTCGCGCTGCCTGTAGAGCCGAGCCCACGCTCGGCTGCGTTTCGCACTGCCCCGAGCCGAGCATGGGCTCGGCTCTACAACGGCGCATCCAGGTCGATCTATTGCTTGACGATGCCTGGCAACCACAACGTCGCGCGCAGGCCCGGCTGCGCATTTTCCAACGCCACGCGCCCGCCATAACTGGCGGCGATATCGCCGACAATCGCCAACCCCAGCCCGCTGCTGCCTTCGCGCTCGTCCAGCCGCACACCACGCTGGGTGACCCGTTCCAGCGCGTCTGCGGCCAGGCCGGGGCCATCGTCGCGCACTTCGATGCGTAGCTGCCCTTCGCTGGTTTCCGCTTCGACAGTGACCTGCTGTTGCGCCCAGCGCCCGGCGTTGTCCAGCAGGTTGCCCAGCATCTCCTCCAGATCCGCACTGGCGCCGGCGAACTGCAGCGCCGGATCGATGCCTGCCGCCGTGAACGTGATGCCACGTTCGCCATGCACGCGTGCCATCAGCCGGCACATCGCCTGTGCGACGGCCGCCACGTCGGTGCGCTGGCGATGGTCGGCAGCCAGTCCTGCAGCCAGGTAACGGTCGACACTGGCCTGCATGCGCGCACTCTGCTCGCGCACGGTGGCACGCCAATGCGTGCCGTCGCTGTCAGCTTCGGTGGCCAATACGCTCAGTGGAGTCTTCAGCGCGTGCGCCAGATCCTGTGCACTGGTGCGCGCACGCGCGACCATGCGTTGCTGGTGGTCCAGCAGCGCGTTGAGTTCTTCACCCAGCGGTGCGACCTCCGCGCCCAGTCCCTGTGTGTCGATGCGCTGCGCATCGCCGCGACGTACCCGTTCCAGCTGCGCACCGAGGCGATGCAGCGGGCGCAGGCCGAAGTGCACCTGGCTGGCCAGCACCGCCAGCCACGCCGCGACCAGCACGCCCAGTGCGATGGCGGTGCGCTTGCGGAACGCGGCAACATCGGCATCCAGCGCGCTGCGGTCGGTGGCGACCACGGCCACGAACGGTTCGCTGGCGCGTGGCAGGCGCACCTGCTGCACGCGTGCACGCAGGAATTGTTGCAGCGGCCCGGGCAGATTGCGCGTGGCCGGCCCGGCGGCCTTCGCCGGCAGGGTTTCATCCCACAGCGAGCGCGACTGCAGCAGCACGCGGCCATCGGCACCGGCGATCTGCCAATAGGCACCGGAAAACACGCGCTGGAAGCGCGCATCATTGGGTTCCTGGCGCAGGCGCAACTGCCCGTCCGGGTCCACTTCGGCCTGTGACAGCAGGGTCAGCATGTCCTGCTGCAGTTCGTGGTCGAGGCGGTCGCGCGCGCTGCGCTTGAACAGCTCGCCCAGCAGAGCGCTGGCCAGCAGCGAGACCAGCAGCAGCCCGACGCCGCCGGCCAGCAGCAGGCGCCGCCGCAGCGACGGTTGCCGGTTCATGGCTCGGCCAGCCGCCAGCCCTGGCCGCGCACGGTCTGGATCAGGTCGATGCCGAGCTTGCGGCGCACGCGTCCGAGCAGCACGTCCAGTGCGTTGGAGTCCGGGTCGTGGCCGCCGTCGAACACCTGCTCGCCCAGCCGGTCGCGGCCGATCACCTGGCCGCTGTGGTGGATGAAGTAGCTGAGCAGGCGGAATTCCTGCGGACTCAGTGGCAGCGCCTGTCCATCCAGCTCGAAGCGGCCGGCGTTGACGTCCAGCTGCAGCGGGCCGCAGTGCAGGCGCGGGCTGGCGTGGCCATGGCTGCGGCGGATCAGGGCGCGCAGGCGCAGCACCAGCTCATCGGCCTGGAAGGGTTTGGTGAGGTAATCGTCGGCACCGGCATCGAAGCCGGCCAGCTTGTCGTGCCAGCGCCCGCGCGCGGTCAGCACCAGCACCGGAAAGCTGCGGCCGTTGCCGCGCCAGCGCTCGATCACGCTCAGCCCGTCCAGCCCGGGCAGGCCGAGGTCGACGATGGCGGCCTGGAGGTCTTCGATCTGCCCGATTTCTTCGGCCTCGCGGCCGTCAGCGACCACCGCCACCACATAGCCGGCCTGTTCCAGCAGGGGCACCAGGCGCTGTGCCAGTGCGGCATCGTCTTCGGCCAACAGGATGCGCATCAGTCGTCGAGCTCCGTCTTCAGCAGCTTTCCGCTGCGCGCATCATAGTCCAGCTCCACCACCACGCCGTCGCCGCGCAGGATCTCCACTTCGTAGACGCCGTCGTCCAGCTCCACTTCCAGCAGCTGGCCGGGGTAGCGCTTGAGCGCATCGCGCACCACGCTCTCCAGCGGCACGTAGCGGCCCTGCTGCACGGCGCGACGCGCGACCTGCTGCGCCGGGTCCTGCAGGGGCGCGGCGGCGGTCGGGGCGTTGGCCAGGGCCAGCAGCAGGGGCAGGGTGGCGAGCATGCGGGTAACGAAAGAGAGAGGGGTACAGGCGCGAGTGTGGCGGGGATGACTAACAGCCGGCTAACAGCCACGGCTACGGCGCTGTTAACCGGGCCATGCATCGTGGCGTTGCCGGGATGGTCCGGCCACGAACAGGAGAACCCCCATGTTGAAGTCGCTCACCCTCGCCACTGTTGCCCTGCTCGCCGTCGCGCCGGCCGTACAGGCCGCGCCGCTGGGCATGGCCCAGGTTGAACAGACCCTGCGCAAGGCCGGCTACACCCAGATCCACGAGATCGAACGCGATGATGGCCTGTGGGAGGCTGACGTGAGCCGCGCCGATGGCCGCTTCAGCGAGGTCTACGTTGACCCGAAGACCGGCGAGATCTTCGATGAGCACAGCGGCCGCGCGCTGCTGACTACCGAGCAGGTGCTGGCACGGGCGCAGTCGCATGGCCTGCGCGAGATCCATTCGCTGGAACGCGATGGTGCGACCTGGTCGCTGGAAGCCCGCAATGCCCGCAACCAGAAGGTAGAGGTGCGCCTGAGCGGTCATGATGGCCGCATCCTGCACAGCGAGCGCGATGGCTGGCTGGATTGACGTTGGCCTCTGTAGAGCCGAGCCCATGCTCGGCTTTGCGGCCAACCGTAGCCGAGCATGGGCTCGGCTCTACAGGGGCTGGCTTACCAGCCGTACGGCGGCGGGTAATCCCAGCCCGGCCCGCGGCCGTAGTAGCCGCCATACGGGCCGAAGAAGCCCGGGCCCTTGCCCTCACTCACGTGGATGTTGAGGTTGACCCCGTGGGTCTTGCCTTCATCGGTGGTGTAGTTCTTGCTCAGGTTCAGCGTGGCCGCGTTGTAGTGGCTGTTGCCGCCGTTCTTCGAATAGCCGATGCCGGTGGTGAAGCTGCCGGACACCTTGACCTTGTCGTCGGTCACGTCGGCGATCTTCGCATCGTCGTGCACGCGCGGGCCGCTCTTGTCACCGTAATAGGTGCCGGGCGGGTCCTGCTGCAGGGCCGGGTCGTTGAGGTAGCGCATCGGCGCCTGCGGCAGCGTCAAGTCCAGGCCGGCAGCCTGCGGCGCAGTGGCGCCAGCGGCGGACTGGGCCAGCACGGTTCCCGGCAGGGCCAGGCACAGCAGCAGGGTCAGGGGGCGGATCATGACGGCGCTCCAGCGGACAGGTGGCCACGCAACACGCGGCGGTACAGGCCGACGCTAGCAGGGGTTGCTTGAATGATGCCTGTCGGCGCCCGCTTGCGGTAGAGCCAGGTCATGCCTGGCTGCACGCTACAACCGTTCGAACCCGAACAGCGATTCCAGCGCATGCCTGCGCCGCTCGATCCGGGCCCGCAGCAGCTGGGCGCCGATCATCGAATAAGTGATGCCGTTGCCGCCGTAGGCCATGGCGAAATGGACCCGCGGTCCCCACTGCGCGTGCGGGCCGAAGAAGGGCAGGCCGTCGGCGGTTTCGGCGAAGGTGCCGGCCCAGGAAAAGGCGGGTATCGGATCCAGTCGCGGGAACCAGTGCCGCAGCTGCTTCATCAGCTTGCCGGCCTTGCCATCAACGCGCCGGTCGCGCCGGGCGGGGATATCGATGGCGTCGTCCAGCCCACCCACCAGCAGGCGGCGGTCGCCGGTGGCGCGCAGGTACAGGTACGGGCGGGCGCTTTCCCACACCATCGTGTTGCGCAGCCTGCCGAGCACGTCCGCTTCGATGGGATCGGTGATGAAGGCATAGCTGCTGCGGTTGCGCGCAACCCGCTGTTCCAGCCACGTCTGGTTGGCATAGCCCATGGCCAGGACCACGTGGCGGGCACGGACCGTGGCGCCGGCCTCGGTCATCGCGGTGACGCCCTGCGCGCCAGGCTTGAGCGTGTGCAGCACGGTGCGGTCGTGCACATGGCCGCCGCGGCGGCGCACTCGTTTGAGCAGGCCGTAGGTGAGACAGTAGGGATCGACCCGCGCCGCCTGGCGGGTCAGCAGGGCGCCGCCGGCATCCACGTCGAAACGCTCGCGAAGCGCTTCGCGGTCCAGCCAGCGGGCATCCAGGCCGATGCTGCGCCGCGCCTCACCTTCGGCCATCAGGCGCGGCACGTCGCGATGGCGGCTGGCCAGGTACAGGCTGTCCATGCGCTGGAAATCCACGTCCTTCAACCCGCGTGCCACTTCGCCCAGTGCCGGGATTGCCTCCGCGCAGGCCCGGTACGCCCGTGCTGCGGCGTCTTGCCCGTAGCGTTCGGCCAGTTCGAGCAGATGGGTATCGATCTCGTACTGCAGCAGCGCGGTGCTGGCCGCCGTGCTGCCCCAGCCGATGTCACGCTGCTCGATCACGGCCACGTCATGGCCATGGTGGGACAGCTCGTCGGCAATCAGCGCGCCGGTGATGCCGCCACCGACCACCAGCACATCGCAGCGCAGATCCTTCTCCAGCGGGGGGAACGCCTGGATCAGTCCGTTGCGTACGGCCCACCACGGGTAACCGCTTTTCAGGTCCATGCGTGCGTGGGGCTCAGGCTGTGGGTTTGCCGGTATGTGGCGTCTGGATCAGTTCGGACAGATCGAAGCCCTGCAGGCGGGCCGCCGCCAGATAATGGTCCTGCACGGTCGCGTCCAGGCGCGGCTCGCGCGCCAGCAGCCACAGGTACTTGCGATCCGGGCTGCCGACCAGCGACACGCTGTAGTCCGGGGCGATCTGGATCACCCAGTAGTCGCCCTTGGCGAACGGCAGCCAGCGCAGGCCCTTGGGCAGGAAGCTGACCTCCAGCCGCGCGCTGTCGTTGTCGACAGCGCAGGCCTCGCCGGTGGCCTCTTCGATCTCGCCGTCCATGCGGCAGCGGTTGGTGACGCCGACGTTGCCGTTGTCGAGCAGGGTGTAGTGCGCCGATACGTCGGTGCAGCCTTCCGGCTCGTGGCGCATCGGCAGGCGTGCGATCTCGTACCAGGTGCCCAGGTAGCGCGGCAGCTTGAGGTCGGCGACGGTTTTCAGCGGCGGGTGCTCGGTCATCGGCGGTCGTGGCAGGGGTGGGCCTCCACGATGCCGATGGCCTTGCCATGGGCGGGTGAAGCCGGGGCGATGGCCGTGTCCAGAACGTTCCGTCGCCCCGGCGGAGCGCCCGTTGTCACCGGCCTGGGGGTATCCTGCCGCCAGCGCCGTGTTTTCCTGATCCAACCGAGGTGGAGGTGCCGATGTACCAGGTGATCCTGTTGAAGAGTGAATCTGCGTTCGCGCGCGAACAGTGGCCGCAGGTCGACGAACTGGTCGACTACGAAGGTGTGAGTTACAGCCTGCGCGCCGGCCCGCGCCAGCCGCTGCCGACCGACCACGACTGGCACCCGGTGGCGGTGTACGCGCCCGATGAGATCACCGAGGAAGAGTTCCAGGACTGGTATGCGCTGCAGCAGCCGACGGTGGAAGAGCTTCGGCTGAAGTACTGATGCGCGACGCTGGCGGGGCCGCCCATCCGGCCTTGACCGGCTCTGCCGTATAGTCGCGCGCAGGCGCGGTGGTCCGCGCGAACCGGTGTGGCTGCGTGTCTTCTTTCCTGCGATCGATCCGTGCACGGGGGCCCTGGTGGGTCCTGCTGCTGTGCACCGCCTTCCTGCTGTCCGCGCCGGTGCTGGCGCAGGATGAGGACCCCACGCCGAAGCAGCAGCTGGCGGATATCGATTCCAGCCTGAAGGATGTGGAGCGCAAGCGTGGCGATGCAGAAGCCACCGAGACGCTGGCGATGCTGTCCGAGAATGCCTCGCAGGCACGGCGCGATGCCGAGGCGCTGGAAAAGGCGCTGCAGCCGCAGCTGGACCGACTCAACGAACAGCTGGCGCAGCTGGGAACGCCGGCAGAAGGGGCCGCTGAGCCGCCGGAGCTGGCGGCGCAACGGCGCACCCTCACCAAACAGCGTGACGGCCTGGCCGCTTCGGTGGTGCAGGCCAAGGCCAGTGCCGTGCGTGCGCAGCAGCTGGCGGCGGACATCGAGCAGCAGCGAGCCGCGCAACGCACGGAAGAACTGGGCCAGAAGGTGGCCTCGCCGTTGTCGCCCGCGCTGTGGAGCAAGGTGGCCGAGCGTCTGCCGATCGATATCGCGCGGGTTGCGCCATTGGCCGGGCAGGGCCGCGATGCGCTGGTCGCCGGTATCCGCGCCCATGGCTGGGGCACGCCGTTGCTGGGCCTGCTGGCCGCGCTGGTGATGATGTTCCCACTGCGGCTGTGGCTGCGCAGGCTGGGGCGCCGTTTTGCTGCGTCCGAACGTGCGCCTGATGGTCGACTGCGCCGGTCCGGCCTGGCCATGTGGCTGCTGCTGGTGGGCACGCTGCTGCCCGGTTACGCCGTGGTGGTGCTGATGGCGGCGCTGGATGCCATCGATGGAATCGCGCCGCGCCTGCAGGTGGTGGCCGACGGCCTGGAGACCGCAACGTTCCGCGCGGCCTTCATCGCCGCACTCAGCGCCTGCCTGCTGGTGCCCAAGCGCCCGTCGTGGCGGCTGTTGAACCTGGACGACACCGCCGCGCTGAAGCTGCGCAAGTACGCCTGGGGCGCGGCGGCGCTGGCCTGGCTGAGCACGGTGCTGGTGGCCCTGGACCAGGCCACGCGCACCAGCGACGTCACCACGGTGGCGCTGGACGGACTGATTGCGCTGACTTACCTCGGCCTGATCATGGCCATGCTGGTGACCCTGGCGCGCCTGCATCGCCGGCAGACCGCCGAGGCCGAGGCCAAGCTGGAAGCGCAGGCCGATGGCGTGGGTGCAGCCACGCCGGTGCGCCGCAGCAGCTGGCTGGTACTGGCCCGGGTAGCGGGTAACATCGCGGTGGTGGCCGCCATCATTGCCACATTGCTGGGCTACCTGAATTTCGCCAAGTTCGTGAACCAGCAATTGATCGGCGGCAGCATCGTGGTGTTGGCCGCGACGTTGCTGTTCAAGTTCGTCGATGACCTGAGCACGTGGATGCTCAACGCCGACAGCAAGGTCGGCCAGACCATCCTGCTCAGCACCGGCCTGAGCGTATCGCGGCTGGAACAGGCGGGCGTGCTGCTGTCGGCAGCGCTGCGTACCATCGTCGTACTGATCGCGCTGCTGGCGCTGGTGGCACCGTTCGGCAACATCGGCGCGGTGGTGGAGCGCTTTACTTCACTGTTCACGACCGGATTCGATATCGGTGGCACCAAGCTCGCACCGGCGGGGATCGTGTTGGCGGTACTGGCGCTGCTGGCCGGCCTGGCGATCACCCAGCTGGTGCAGCGCTGGCTGACCGACACCTACCTGCCCAAGACCGAGCTGGACCTGGGCGCGCGCAATTCAGTGAGTACCGTTGCCCGATACGTGGGCATCATCATCGCGGTGATCTGGGCGCTGTCGGCGATGGGGCTGCAGCTGAGCAAGCTGGCCCTGCTGGTCAGCGCACTGTCGGTGGGTATTGGCTTCGGCCTGCAGGTGATCACCCAGAACTTCGTCTCCGGCCTGATCCTGCTTGCCGAGCGCCCGGTGAAGATCGGCGACTGGGTGAAGCTGGGTGACCAGGAGGGCGACATCCGCCGCATCAGCCTGCGATCGACCGAGATCCAGGTGGGCGACAAGTCGACGCTGATCGTGCCCAACTCCGAGCTGGTCACCAAGACCGTGCGCAACATGACGATGGGCAACAACCAGGGCCGCATCCAGATCCAGTTCGCGGTGCCGCCCAGCACTGATGTCGGCAACCTGCGGCAGGCGCTGCTGGATGCGTACACCGCGCACACCAACGTGCTGAAGCAGCCGGCGCCGACGGTCTACATCGACAGCATTGCCGGTGGCCAGATCACCATCAACAGTTTCGCGTACGTGGCCAGCCCGCGACAGGTGTATGCAACCCGCAGCGATCTGTACTTCAGCCTGCTGCAGATCCTGGCCGAGCGGAACATTCCGCTGTCGACCCCGACCGACATCCACATCATCCGCGACCCGCAGGAGTAGGGGTTGTTTTGCAGGGCTGCGCCCTGCACCCCCAGTAGTGCCGGCCGCTGGCCGGCAACTTCAACAGCAACAGCGACAGCTGATTTCCTGCGGGATGGCGGGGTGGGTCCGGTTGCGGGAGACGCCGTAAACCCCCAGGCCGGCCCAGCCGCTGGCGGCTGTGCGTTCGGGCGCTTGCGAAGCAGTGCTTCGCAAGCAAAGCGCCATCACCCATGGGGGCTTGGCCGCGGCATCCATGCCGCGGACACTCCCGCGATCGGACCCACCCCGCCTTCGACAGTTTCCCGCGATCTGTCGGAAATGCTCTTGGGGTCAGATCCGTTTTCCGGAGGAAAACGGATCTGACCCCATCTTGATTTTCGATATCTGACAGAGTGTGTCGACCAAGGTCGACACTGCCCCGCCAAACCACGGATTGCACGCTGTTGCCGTTGCTTCTGAGGTTGCCGGCCAGCGGCCGGCACTACCACGGGTGCAGGGCGCAGCCCTGCAAAGAACCCTATCCCCGTGGTCGGCTGCGCGAGGGCACCAGTGCGAACGTATCCACCGCCAGCTTCTCGGCATGGTTCAACCACGCGCGGATCTCCAGATCATCCACTTCGTGGTCCAGCCCGAACGACACGTTGATCTTGCCGTCGGCATCGGGCTGCACCCACTGCTGGGCCAGCACCACCTTGCGCTGCGAGGACACCGCCTCGATCCAGAAACCGCGATCCGGGCGCGTGCTCGCCACCAGCTGCAGCATGTACTGGCCGGCACGGGTGCGGCGGCCCTTCTGGGTGATCATGTGCGCCTGGCGCACGCTCGGGCGCGGGCCCTGGAATGCGTCCAGCGGTGCATCGACCGCGATGCCGCCGCGCAGGTCATTGTCGCGGTACAGCTTGATGCCGTTGTCGCGGTTGACGAGCAGCGCACACCAGTCGCCGTCGGCCGAGCCGTCCTCGAATGCGGTGCAGCGATCAACATAGGCCAGCGTGTTGTCCGGATCCGCGTCATCGAACTGGCGCGAGGTGTTCTCCAGGTAGACCGACTTCAGCCCCCAGTCCTTGTCGTACTCCAGCAGCACCGGCGGCTGCACGTGCTGCAGGCCGACTACTACCTGGTCATCGCCATCGATCTTCAGTTCGCGGGTCGGTTCGCCCAGCCACAGTGAGCGGGCGAAGGCCAGGTACTGCGGGTAGTCGCGGCCACCATCGCGCCGGGCCGCCACGCTGGCGCTGGGTGCGCGTTGGCTGTCGATCAACGAGCGGCCAAAGCCCATCGTCTTCAGGTTCGGGTCCAGCAGGCTGAGCAGGGTGGCACCCGAATCCAGGGTGGTGCCGGCGTCGGCGCTGAGCTGCTGCGGGGTAATGCCATCGCCCAGGAACAGCAGCAGGTTCTCGCGCTTCTGCCGGGTCAGGATGTGGGTCAGATCGTTGGGCATCGCCAGGTGGTCGGAGGCGATCACGATCAGCGTGTCCTTGCCGTACGGGCTGGCCTGGATGCGCTGCACCAGCTGCGAGATCAGCCGGTCGCTGCACTTGAGCGCGTTGAGCATGTTGATGTTGCCGTACTGGCTCTGGTAGCGCTCGCCCTTGCACGATACCGGCAGGTGGCCCGCCGGGTGGTGGGTGTCCATGGTCAACGTGGTCAGCATGAACGGTGAACCGGCGCGCGAGAGCTGTTCGAAGCGCTGGTAAGCGGTGTCCAGCAGCACGTCGTCGTGCACGCCCCAGGCCGAGTAGTGGATGCGGCCGATCTTCTTCTGCTGCTTGAACCAAGCGAGGTCATGCACTTCATCGAAACCGTGGCTGGCCAGGAACTGGCCCTTGCCGGCGAACTGGCCGTTGGCACCCCCCAGATAGTGGTTGGTGTAGCCCTGCTGCTTCAGGTAGTCGCCCAGGCAGACCGCCTTGGGCAGGAAGCTGCCCATGCGGTCCATGCTGTTTTCATCGCCCTGCGAGGTGGTCAGCGGCACGCCGCACATCGACGACACCAGGCCGGCGATGGTCCAGCCGCTGCCTTCGGCCGAGGCCAGCCCACGCACGTCCAGCGACTCGGACGCCAGGCGGTTGAGGTTGGGCATCAGGCCGGGAAACACGGCCTCGTCCAGATAGGTGCGTTCCAGGCTTTCGCCGTAGATCCAGACGATGTTGCGCGGGCGCTGCAGCGGCTGCGTCGGCACCTGGTACTCAGGGGCGATGCGGGCGAAGTCGACCGGGCGCAGCTGCTGGTACAGGCGCTGGCCGTCACGGGCCAGCGGGCTGATCATGATCGTGGCCACCCACACGGCCGCGAAACCGGCGAACAACGCGCCACCGTGGCCGGGCCGGCGCCAGCGCTTCACCCGTGTGGCGAACAGTGGCAGCAGCGAGACCAGCGCCAACACGATGAAGCCGGCGATGTAGCCCTTGAAGTCGGAGACACCGGCACCTTCCATGTCGGCGCCGAGGTGGTACAGGGTGGCGGCATTGAGCCCATCACCGGACAGCTTGTCGATCAGCCACCACGCGCTGAGCATCAGCAGCAGCAGCGAGAACGCGCCGGCCTTCCACCACACCCACTTGTCGGACGCGAGGAACAACCAGCACAACAGCAACAACGACAGCAGCAGTATCCAGAGCATAGGCAGCTTCGGCAGTGACGGGGTGGTGGTGATGGACGTCGTACCGACGCGTGTCCATCCGACCGGCGCTGCCGCAAGCACATGCATGTGACAGGCCGATGACCCGATAGTGCATGCACGAACCTGACTGAAATGTTTGTTGAAATGACGCGCGCGTAATCGCGCTCAGAAGGTAAAACGAGCGTGAAAGGGGTAGCTGGATTGCATTAAAAACTGCATGAATACGGGCGTTTTCGTCGATGCGCTAGCGATGCCCGCGTTCTTCGCGTGCCCGCGCACGACGGTCGAACAGCAATGCACTGGTTACGATGCCCAGGCCGAGCACCACGCCGATGAACAACAGGATCAGGGCGATGAGCGGGTAACCGAACAGGTGCCAGCCGGTGTCGATCCTCATCATCATCGCGGCGGCCATGATCAATGCGGCGCTGATGATGCCGGCCGCCACGCGGTTGGCGATCTTCTGCAGGTTCTCCATCAGCCGCGATTCTTCCAGGCCGGTGACCTTCATCTGCAGGCGGTTCTCGGCCAGCAGCGCCATGATGTCCGACAGCTTGCGCGGCCCATCACGCAGCAGCTGCTGCAGCTCCATCGCCTCGCTGGCGATGTTGGCTGCAGACAGCGACTTCTTCAGGCGCGCACGCATCACGTGCTGCAGCTGGCGCTCGACGATGCGGCGCGTGTCCAGCTCTGGCGCCAGCAGCCGGCACACGGTTTCCAGGTTGAGCAGGGCCTTGCCGAGCAGGCTCAGTTCCGGCGGCGTGCGCAGGCCGCAGGCGGTGGCGATGCGCACCATGTCCAGCACCACGCGGCCTTCGGAGAAGCTGCCACTGGCCGCATAGCGCGCGATCAGCTGACCGGTTTCGCGCAGGTAGCGCTCTTCATCGAAGGCCTCCAGCCGCGTGCTGATACTGATCAGGTCATCGGCCACTTCCTCGCCACGGCCGTCGACCGCCGCGAACAGGATCTTCAGCAGACGCTCGCGCAGGCGCGGCGGCATGTGCGCGACCATGCCCAGGTCGAAGATCGCCAGCCGGCCGTCGGGCATCACCCGCAGGTTGCCCGGGTGCGGGTCTGCATGGATCTCGCCATGCACGAAGATCTGGTCCAGGTAGCCGCGGATCAGCGCCGCCGCCAATGGGTCCATGTCCTGCTCGGTGCGGCGTACGCCGGAGATCGCATCCACGCGCACGCCGGTGGCAAGCTCCATCGTCAGCACGCGCTGGCTGCTGTAGTCCCAGATCGGCTGCGGCACCCACAACCGGCGGAACGGCCGCAGGTGCCGTCCGAAGCGCGCCAGGTTCTCGGCCTCGGCGTGGTAATCCAGCTCCTGCATCAGGGTCTTGGCGAACTCGTTGAGCCAGTCGCGCAGGCGCACGCGGCGTCCGACCTGGGTCAGGTGATCGGCGGCCAGCGCGAAGCTGCGCAGTGCCTCCAGGTCCGAGCGCAGCTGTGCGGCCACTTCGGGCTTCTGCACTTTCACCGCCACCTGGCGGCCATCGTGCAGCACCGCGCGATGTACCTGCGCGATCGAAGCACAGCCCAACGGCTCGGGATCGAACGAGGCAAACAGCTTGTTCACCCCTACGCCCAGTTCCTGCTCGATGATCGCGTGGATGCGCTCGACCGGGATCGGCGCCACCTTCTCCTGCATGCGCTCCAGCGCCGTGGCGAACTCCACCGGCACCATGTCCGGCCGCGTGGACAGCATCTGGCCCAGCTTGACGAAGGTCGGCCCCAACGCTTCCAGGTCGCTGACGAACTGTTCCGGATTGCCGTCGGCGGGCACGTCGGCCTGGTTGCTTGCCGCATCCAGGTTCATGCCCGAGAACACGCCCGAATGGCGGTAGCGCATCAGCAGGCGCAGGATCTGGCTGCGCCGGCTCATGCCTTTGACCAGCGGGGGATTGCCATTGGCGGCGGACGGATTGCTCAAGCGGGACTCCCATGCGACGAAGACAGGTAGCGCCGGCTGCGGGCCGGCAATGTCCGGATTCCGCAGTGTCGCCGGGGGGCGGTGGGCATGCGGTGAACCCGGTGTCTTCCGCAGTCCACACCGGATCGGTCAGAATCCGCCTATTCCCTTTCTTGGACGCCCCATGGCCGGTGCCAGCCTGTTCGCCCTGCTCGACGATATCGCCACCCTGCTCGACGATGTCTCGGTGCTGACCAAGGTCGCCGCGAAGAAGACCGCCGGCGTGCTCGGTGACGATCTGGCGCTGAACGCGCAGCAGGTCACCGGGGTCAACGCCAACCGCGAACTGCCGGTGGTGTGGGCGGTGGCCAAGGGCTCGCTGGTCAACAAGGTGATCCTGGTGCCGGCGGCCCTGGCGATCAGTGCGCTGGAAGCCTGGCTGCACAGCCGCGGCTGGAACGTGCCCCTGATCGTGCCGCTGATGATGATCGGTGGTGCCTTCCTGTGCTTCGAGGGCGTGGAGAAGCTGGCGCACCGCTTCCTGCATTCGGCCGACGACGATGCCGAGCGCCAGACCGAACGCCGCAAGGCGCTGGCCGACGCGCAGGTGGACATGGTCGCGTGGGAGAAGGACAAGGTGAAGGGTGCGATCCGCACCGACTTCATCCTTTCGGCCGAGATCATCGTACTGACCCTGGGCGTGGTCGCCACCGCATCGTTCACCAACCAGCTGGTCACGCTGGCCGTGGTTGCACTGGCGATGACGGTCTTCGTCTATGGGCTGGTGGCGGGCATCGTCAAGCTGGATGACGTGGGCCTGTACCTGTCGCGCAAGGGTGGGGCTGTTGCCGCCTTCGGTCGCGGCCTGGTCGCGTCGGCACCGTGGCTGATGAAGTTCCTTTCGGTGGCCGGCACCATTGCCATGTTCCTGGTCGGCGGCGGCATCCTGGTGCACAACGTGCCGGCGCTGCACCACGCGGTGCAGGCGCTGGGCGGCGAGGGCCAGTGGGGCTGGCTGGTCAGCGCGGCGGGCAACATGGTGGTGGGCATCATCGCCGGCGCCATCGTGCTGGCGGCGGTGACCGGGTTCCAGAAGCTGCGCGGCAAGTAGTCACCGGCAGGTTCCCCGGTAGAGGCCGACCTTGGTCGGCGCTTTGTTTCCCACGCGTGCCAACCAAGGTTGGCACCTACCAAAGCGGTTCAAGGTGGTCGGCATCGTCGCCGGCGGGTTCCCCGGTAGAGGTCGACCTTGGTCGGCGCTTTGTTTCCTGCGTGTGCCAACCAAGGTTGGCACCCACCAAAGCGGTTCAGGGTGGTCGGGATCATCGCCGGCGGGTCGCCGGGTAGAGGCCGACCTTGGTCGGCGCTTTGTTTCTGCGTGTGCCAACCAAGGTTGGCACCTACCAACGTAGTTTGCTGCGGGCCGGACGGTCAGCCTGCCTGCACGCGGTTCTTGCCCTGTCGCTTGGCGGCATACAGCGCGTCGTCCGCGCGCCGCAGCAGGGTTTCGGTGTCGTCGCCGGGTTGCCATTGCGCCAGCCCGGCACTGAAATGCACCGGTACGCGCCGGTCCTGCACGGTCAGCACGCGATGCGCCAGTGAACGCTGAAGGCGCTGCACCGTGGCCATGCTGTCGGCGCCCTGGGTTTCCGGCAGCACCAGTACGAACTCGTCGCCGCCCAGCCGCGCGATGCCATCGGTGGCGCGCAGCAGCAGCTTGCAGACGGCCACCAGGTGCTGCAGCAGTGCGTCGCCACCGGCATGACCATGTGCATCGTTGGTCTGGTGGAAATCATCCAGATCGATCACCGCCACGCCCAGCGGCGAGTTGTTGCGTGCGGCACGGGCCAGCTCGCGTTGCAGCAGTTCGTCCAGGCCACGGCGGTTCAGCGCCTGGGTCAGTGGATCGATGCGTGCCAGGTCACCGGCCGCGCGCAGTTCCTGCTCCAGCTCGGCGATGCGCTGCTCGGCACGCTCCACTTCCTGCCGTGCGTTGGCCAGGTGATCGCGCGCCTGCGCGGCCTGCTGCTGCACCTTGCCGGTGTCGCGCATCACGTCCTGCAGAAGCTGGTTGAGGTCGGCGATGCTGCGCGCCTCGCGCAGCTGCAGCGCATAGCTGCCGATGCGATCGTGGTATTCGCCGGTGCTGGTGGCCATGCCATCCATGCGCTCGATGAACTCGCCCATCAGCCCGCGCATCGCCGCCTTCGAATCGTCGATGCCCTGGCGCAGCAGGCCCTGCTTGTAGATCACTTCGCGCAGTTCGGCGCGGGTGCGCTCGACCGCCTCAGCTTCCAACGGCCCGTCCAGCAGCTGGCGCACCGCGGCGATCTGGCCCTGCAGCCAGCTGCGGTCATCCAGCAGCTCGCTCACGTTCTCCAGCAGCAGCGCGAACAGCTCCAGCAGCAGCGCCTGCTGCTCCTGCCAGCTCTCGGCACGCACGCCGACCTGGTGGCCAAGTTCGCGCACGCCCTGCTCGATCGGTTCCAGCGCCGTGCCTGGCTGCCACTGGCGCAGGTGCATGGCCAGTGCCTGCGCCTGTTCGCGCAGGTCCGGGTCGTGCTGCAGCAGCGCCACCACCGCGCCGCCCAGCAGCAGCCGCAGCTGCTCGGACAGGCGCAGGCTTTCGGGTTGCCCATCCGGCGAATGCTGTTCGATGGTGCGGATGTACTTGTCGATCAACTGCCGCATCGCGCGCCCGTAGCGCGGCCAATCGGCGCTGGCCTGCGCCGACTGCAGGCGGTCGCCCATGTCGCCCAGCTCGCCGGGCAGGGTGGCCATGCCGTTGGCGAACGCGGCCAGCAGCGGTTCCGGCGCGTCGGCGCCTGCGAACAGCTGCTGCAGCGCCACGCCACCGCCGCCCTGCAGCACCACGCGGTCGCCCAGCCCATCGTCCACCACCGCGCGCACGCGTGCCGGCGGCCCAAGGGCGGTACCGGGGGCAGGGCGGTGGTCGGGCTGGTCCGTCATGGAGCGAATCCTGGGGGCTGGCAGGGACTGGTTCCAGCATATCGGCGCGGCCGCCGACGGCTTGAACGGCTAGGATGGGCGACAGGATGCCGCAGTGGAGGTGGTGATGCGCGTGATGTTGCTGGGGGCGACCGGCCTGGTCGGTGGGCTGACCCTGCCCCGGCTGCTGGACGACCCGCGCTGCAGCGCCGTGATCGCCCCGACCCGTCGCCCGTTGGGCGCAGCCCACGGGAAGCTGGAGAACCCGGTACTGGCCTTCGATGCGCTGCCCGCCGCCGCCGGGTGGGCGGGCGTGGACGCGGTCATCTGCGCGCTCGGCAGCACCATTGCCCAGGCTGGCAGCCGCGAGGCCTTCCATCGCATCGACCATGATTACCCGCTGGCGTTCGCCCGTCTGGCGCAGGCGAAGGGTGCGCAGACCTATGTGCTGAATTCCGCAGCCGGTGCCGATCCGCGGTCGTCGATCTTCTACAGCCGGGTGAAGGGTGAATTGGAGCGCGATCTGCGCGCGCTGGGCTTCACCTCGTTGACCCTGGTCCGCCCAGGGTTGATCGGTGGCGAGCGCAACGAGGTGCGGCGCGGTGAGCGTCTCGCGCTGAAGGTGCTGGGCGTGCTGGGGCCGGTACTGCCACGGGCGTGGCGGATCAACCCGGCCAGCGAGATCGCCAAGGCGCTGGTCGAGGCCGCGCTGGCCCCGCAACCGGGTGAGCACGTGGTGGCATCGAGCGCACTGGCCGGCTGATGTCGCGTGCGCTGCGCCTGACCCAGCTCCAACAGCTGCTGCGCCGCCATCGGCGGCCGGTGGCCGGCCAGGTGCTGGCCGACGCGCTGGGAGTCAGCCTGCGCACGCTGTACCGCGATATCGAAACCCTGCGCGAGCAGGGCGCCGACCTGCGCGGCGAGGCCGGCGTCGGCTACCAGCTGACGCCGAGCGATACCCTGCCGCCGATGACCCTGCCACCGGCCGAGATCGACGCACTGGTGCTGGGCCTGCGCTGGGTTGCGGCCCGTACCGAACCCGCGTTGGCCGAAGCCGCACGCGATGCCCTGGCGCGTATCGCCCATGTGTTGCCCGCAGCGCGGCGCGAGGCCCTGCGTGACAGTGGCCTGCGGGTGGGCCCTTCGCGTGCGGCGGCCAAGGTTCCCCCAGCTCGTCTGCAGGCCGTGCGAGAGGCTGTCGGTTCACAGCAGCGCCTGAAGTTCGGCTACGAGGACGCGCACGGCCAGCGCAGCGAGCGCATCGTCTGGCCGTTCGCGCTGGGCTACTTCGATGAGGTGCCGATGCTTGCGGCGTGGTGTGAGCGCCGCGAGGATTTTCGCCATTTCCGCCTGGATCGCATCCGCCAGGTGCGCGTGCTGGAGGAGCACTACCTCGTACCACGCGCCACGCTGCTGCGGCGCTGGCAGAAGGCGCAGGGCATCGCGCCGGACTGGCTGGATCGTTCGTAGCGTCGGGCCTGCTCGACTGCTGCTGCGTTCTGCTTCCTGCCTCTGGGGGAGGGCGGCCTTCGCACTTTGCTCCTGGTAGGGGGCGAGCTTGCTCGACCGCCTTTGATCTTCGCGAACAGCAGTCGAGCAAGCTCGACCTCTACCAGGGCAGTGGCAACGGCAGTCGAGCAAGCTCGACCTCTACCAGGGCAGGAGCGACGGCAGTAGAGCACGCTCGCCGCTACTGACAGAATCTGTCAGCAGGGCCGTACCACCATGATCGCTCCCAACAACGGAGCTTCCCCATGTTCACGCCCAGCACCCTGCTGCAGTACGTGCGCGACGTCGCCACCAGCGCCACCTTCTACAGCGGCATCCTCGGCAAACCGCCGGTCGAGCAGTCGCCTGGCTTCGCCCTGTTCCTGCTCGGCGATGGCGCCGCACTCGGCCTGTGGCAACGCGATGACGTGCAACCGCCGGTGTCTGCGCAGGCAGGCGCCGCCGAACTGGCGATGGTGGTCGCAAACCCCGAGGCCGTGCAGCAGATGCACGATGCGTGGCGTGGGCTCGGCGTGCAGATCCTGCAGTCGCCGGTGACGCTGGAGTTCGGCCACACCTTCGTCGGTGCCGACCCTGATGGCCACCGGCTGCGTGTGTACAGCCGCGCCGAAGGCATGGTCGCGCGCGATTGATCGCCCGCATTGTGTAGATCCACGCCATGCGTGGATGCCGGAAAAAAAACGCCGGGCAATGCCCGGCGTTCTCTCCAAGTCATGTGCCAACCAACGGTTGGCACCCACCGGTCAGGTGGCCGATCAGCTGGCCAGTGCCAGGTCGTCCATCATCGCGCGCAGGAAGCGGGCAGCTTCACCACCCGTGGCTGCGCGGTGGTCGAAGGTGACCGACAGCGGGATCACCTTGTGCGCTTCCACGCCGCCCATCACCGGGGTCATCTGGTGGCGGGCACGGCCGGCACCGACGATGGCCACGCACGGCGGCACCACGACCGGGGTCGCGTAGCGGCCGGCGAACATGCCGAAGTTGGACAGCGAGATGGTGTAGCCACTCAGTTCCGACGCCGCGATCGAACGCGATTCCACCTGCTCGCGCAGGCGGTTGACGCCTTCGCGGATGCCGCGTGCGTCGAGCATGTCGGCGTTGCGCAGGGCCGGCACGAACAGGCCGTCGTCGGTGTCCACGGCGATGCCGATGTCCACCTGCGCGTGCAGGGTACGGGTCAGCGCTTCACCGTCGAACCAGGCGTTCATCGCCGGCACCTTCTGCGCGGCGACCACGATCGAACGCACCAGGCGCGCGGTGACGTCGTTGCCCGGCAGCCAGGCGTGGATGTCGGCGTCGTCGTTCAGCGTGGTCGGCACGACCTTGCTGTGCGCATCGGCCATCACGCGTGCCATGTTGCGGCGCACGCCCTTCAGCGGTTCCGGCTGGCCCTTGGCGACCACGCCCGGCGGCTGGGTACGCATCGGCTTGCCGGCGGCGGACAGCGGGGTGCGGGCTTCGCTCTGCACCGGGGCAGACACCTGCGCCGGGGCCGGCGCGGCATAGGCAGCAGCGGCAACCGGTGCCGGAGCAGCGCCGAGCTTGGCGCTGCCGTTGGCGGCAGCCTGCTTGACGTCGGCCATGGTGACCGCGCCATCGGTGCCGGTAGCGGCCACGCGGCTCAGGTCCACGCCCAGCTTGCGCGCCATCGCACGCACGGCCGGCACGGCCTTGACGCCACCGACGGCCAGCGCCTGTTCGGCATGCACGGCATTGGAGCTCTGCATCGCGCCGACCACGGTACCGGCGTCATCGCGCTCGGCCGCGGCGGGCTTGGCCTCCTCGGCGGCAACCGGAGCGGCCGCAGCCGGCAGCGGCGGCGGGGTCGGTGCGGCCGCCGGTGCAGCGTGGCCATGGCTGTGGCCGGTGTCCTGGCCATCGGCTCGCTGCGGCAGGTTCGGGTCCAGTTCGAAGCTGGCCAGCACCGAGCCGGTCGGGATGATGTCGCCGGCGCCGCCGGACAGCTTCAGCACCTTGCCGGAGAACGGCGAGGGCACTTCCACCACGGCCTTGGCGGTCTCCATCGACACCAGCGGCTCGTCCAGCTTGATCACATCGCCTTCCTTGACGAACCACTCGACGATGGTCGCGTCCGGCAGGCCTTCGCCCAGGTCGGGCAGGTTGAAGTTCTTGGTCTGGCTCATTTGCAGTTCTCTTCCAGCAGTTCCAGTTCGCGGGCCGGCAGCCAGCCCGTCGCGCCATTGGCGCGCTCGGACCACCACCACCCGCCGTGTTCGTGATGAAGCTTCACCATCTCGCCGCTTTCCACATCCAGCTCGCGGGCGTCGTAGTCGCACAGCGCTTCGGCGCGACCCTCGTCCAGCAGCTGCAACCAGGCGATGGGCGCCCATCCAGCGCGCCCATCGTTGGTGCGTACCCAGGCAAACGCCGGCCATTCCTCGTCACGGACACCTACTTCGACGATCTGGCCGGTGCGGAACCGGAGCGGGTTGGGATACTGGCTGCGGTAAGCCCCCAGAAGGCGGGCCCGCATGTCAGCCGGCCGCCACCGCGCGCTTGGCCGCAGCCACGATCCGCTCAACGCTCGGCAGGTACTTCATTTCCAGGCGGAACAGCGGAATGTGGGTGTCGTAGCCAGTGACGCGCTCGACCGGTGCCAGCAGGTCGTAGATCGATTCCTCGGCCAGGCGCGCGGCGATCTCGGCGCCGAAGCCCGCGGTCTTCGGGGCCTCCTGCACGATCACGCAGCGGCCGGTCTTGGCCACCGATTCGGCGATGGTGGCGAAGTCCAGCGGACGCAGCGTGGCCACGTCGATGACTTCGGCACTGATGCCTTCGCCGGCCAGCTTGTCCGCCGCTTCCAGCGCTTCCTTCACCTGCGCGCCCCAGGTCACCAGGGTCACGTCGGTGCCGTCGCGCAGCACGAAGCAGACGTCCAGCGGCAAGGCTTCGCCGTCGTTGACGACCACTTCCTTGTACTGGCGGTAGATGCGCTTGGGCTCCATGTAGATCACCGGATCCGGCTCACGGATCGCGGCCAGCAGCAGGCCATAGGCACGCTGCGGCGACGACGGCAGCACCACGCGCAGGCCCGGCACGTTGGTGAAGATCGCCTCGTTGGCTTCGCTGTGGTGTTCCGGCGCGCGGATGCCACCGCCCCACGGCACGCGCAGCACCATCGGGCAGTGCAGGCGGCCACGCGTGCGGTAACGCAGGCGTGCCGCGTGGCAGACGATATGGTCGACCATCGGGTACATGAAGCCGTCGAACTGGGCTTCGGCCACCGGCTTCATGCCCTGTGCGGCCAGGCCGATGGTCAGGCCGGCGATGGTGGTTTCGTCCAGCGGGGTATCGAGGATGCGGTCCGAGCCGAAGCGCTGCTGCAGCCCGGCGGTGGCGCGGAACACGCCGCCGTTGACGCCCACGTCCTCGCCCAGCACCAGCACCGACGGGTCGTGTTCCAGCTCCCAGGCCAGCGCCTGGGTGATGGCTTCGATGAGGGTGATCGGGGTGGTGGTCATGCTCTCTTCTCCGCGCGCGACCGCAGCGCTGTCGGCGGCGTTGGTGTGCGCGCCGGGCGCGCCGTTCTTGATCTCATCCATGGCGCTTCTCCAGGGCGATCGCCTGGGCACGCTGGGCCAGCAGGTCCGGCGGCGGATCGGCATACAGGAAGTCGAACATCGCCTCGACCGGCTGCACCGGCGTGTTGAGGTACAGGTTCACTTCCTCGTCCACGCGCTTGCCGCACTCGGCGACCCAGGCGCTTTCCTCATCCTCGCTCCACGCACCGGCGTTGATCAGGTACTTGCGCAGGCGCAGCATCGGCTCGCGCTGCCAGGCATCCTTCACTTCGGCGTCGTCGCGGTAGCGGCGCGCGTCATCGGCGGTGGTGTGGTCGGACAGGCGGTAAGTCATCAGTTCCAGCACGGTGCCACCGTCGCCGGCCAGCGCACGTTCGCGCGCCTGCTCCATGGCAGCCAGCACGGCGATCAGGTCGTTGCCGTCCACCTGCAGGCAGTGCAGGCCGCCAGCCAGGCCCTTCTGCGCCAGCGTTTCGGCACCGGTCTGGGCCGAACGCGGGACCGAGATGGCCCAGCCGTTGTTGACGATGCACAGGATCAGCGGGAGCTTGTAGGCGCCGGCCGAATTCAGTGCCGCGTAGAAGTCGGTCTTGGAGCTGCCGCCGTCGCCGCACACCGCCACGGCGATCTGCGGTTCCTTGTTGAGCTTGAACTTCAGCGCGGCGCCTGCGGCATGCAGGCACTGGGTGGAGATCGGCACGCAGAACGGGAAGTCCTTGGCCGCGTTGCCGCCGTAATCGTTGCCGCGTTCGTCGCCGCCCCAGTACATCAGCACGTCGTGCGGGCGCACGCCACGCATGAACATCGCGCCATACTCGCGGTACGAAGGCGCGAACACGTCGTCCTTCTGCATCGCCGCGCCGATACCCACGTGCGCGGCTTCGTGGCCCAGGCAGGCGGCATAGGTGCCCAGCTTGCCGGTGCGCTGCAGTGCGATGGATTTGCTGTCGAACGTACGTACGAACAGCATCTGCTTGAACAGCGGTACCAGGACCTGGGGGTCGCGCAGCGACGCGGGCAGGTCATCGCGGACGAGTTTGCCGTCCGTATCCAGGTACTGCAGGTATTCGATCTTGAATTCAGCGGCAACCGTCATTGCGTACTGCACCTTCGACAGAGAAGTTACAAATGATATGAATCGCCATGTTAAGGAACGCGTACGGAATAGCCTTCCTGCGCCGCAACACGGCAACGCCCTGTTTTACCCCTGCCGGCGGGTGGGGGGCCAATAACAACAACGTATTCAGTCGTTGCTGCAAAGCATCAGAATACGCCTCTGGCTGACCGCTGGCGCAACGAACCGATCGGTTCCACGCGCAGGCCCCGCATCGGCCAATGCTCCACGGGGCACCGCACGCCCCGGTATGGACCCGGCGGCTGCCAGCGCGGCGGCAACGCGCTACCCTTGCCGCCCCCGATCTGGTCCCGCCCATGTCTGTCGACAACAACCAACGCGATCTCGAAGCCGGCATCCACACCGACCTGCAGGGACGCCTGACCTACGGCGGCTACCTGCGGCTGGACCAGCTGCTCAGCGCGCAGCAGCCGCTGTCCAACCCGCCGCACCACGATGAGATGCTCTTCATCATCCAGCACCAGACCTCGGAGCTGTGGCTGAAGCTGCTCGGCCACGAACTGCGTGCGGCGATCGGCTTCCTGCAGCGCGATGAAGTCTGGCAGTGCCGCAAGGTGCTGGCGCGCAGCAAGCAGGTGCTGCGCCAGCTCACCGAGCAGTGGTCGGTGCTGGAAACGCTGACCCCGTCCGAATACATGGGTTTCCGCGACGTGCTGGGCCCGTCTTCGGGCTTCCAGTCGCTGCAGTACCGCTACATCGAGTTCCTGCTGGGCAACAAGAACGCGCAGATGCTGCAGGTGTTCGAGCACGACCCGGCCGGGCAGGCGCAGCTGCGCATCGTGCTGGAGGCGCCGAGCCTGTACGAGGAATTCCTGAAGTACCTGGCCCGCTTCGGCCATGCCGTGCCGGCGGTGTACGAATCCCACGACTGGACCCAGCCGCACGTGGCTGACGACGCGCTGCAGCCGGTCTTCGAGCGCATCTACCAGGACACCGACCGCTACTGGCGCGAGTACGCGCTGTGCGAGGACCTGGTGGACCTGGAGACCGCCTTCCAGCTGTGGCGATTCCGACACATGCGCACGGTGATGCGCGTGATCGGCTTCAAGCGCGGCACCGGCGGCTCGTCCGGCGTGGGCTTCCTGGCCAAGGCGCTGGAGCTGACCTTCTTCCCCGAACTGTTCCAGGTGCGCACCAGCCTGCAGGCGGCACCCCCGGCAGAACTGGGCTGACCCCCATTCAGCTTGGACCCCGGCCATTGGCTGGATCGTTTCAGATGCAAGTTCAGCGAGCAGGCTGGCACCTGCCTCAAACGGCGTGTATTTGACGTGAACGGCAGAAGTCGGTGATCCTCGCGCGTTGCTCCAACTGCACAGCGGACGTGCTCGTCATCCACCGAACCAGGAAATCCGCATGAGCGTAAACGCCACTGCGAACACCCCAGAGCCGGCGCTGCCGGACTTCAAGACCACGCTGGGCCACCCGCGCCCGTTGTGGATGCTGTTCATGACCGAGTTCTGGGAGCGCTTTGCGTTCTACGGCATCCGCTGGGCGTTGGTGCTGTACATCGTCGCCCAGTTCTACAACGGCAGCGCTGCCGGTGAAGGCGACGCCAGCCGCATCTATGGCGCCTACCTGGCCCTGGTATACGCCGCGGCGATCTTCGGTGGCTACGTGGCCGACCGGGTACTGGGCTACCAGCGCTCGATCCTGACCGGCGCGATCATCATGGCCGCCGGCCTGTTCATGATCTCGCTGCCGCAGGAGCACATCTTCAAGCTTGGCCTGGCCACGATCATCGTAGGCAACGGCCTGTTCAAGCCCAACATCTCGACCATGGTCGGCAAGCTGTACGGCCTGAAGGACGAGCGCCGCGACTCCGGCTTCACCATCTTCTACATGGGCATCAACATCGGCGCGATGATCGCCCCGGTGCTGACCGAGTACCTGGCCCGCAAGGTGTTCGGTACCGACGCGATGCCGTCCTACAAGGTCGTGTTCATCGCCTCGGGCGTGGGCATGCTGATCTCGCTGGTGTGGTTCTACATCGGTCGCGCCGGCCTGAAGGGCATCGGTGCACCGCCGGCCGGCGCTGAAGGCTTCGGCCGCATCATCATGGTGCTGGCCGGTGCCGTGGTCGCCATCCCGGTGGCGTACTTCCTGCTGGCTACCGGCGCCACCGCGCTGGCCTGGATCCTGGGTGCGATGTTCACCGCGCTGGCCATCCTGCTGCTGGTCGAGGGCGTCCGCGAAGGCAAGGTGCAGCGCGACCGCGTGATCGCCATGCTGATCATCTTCGCCTTCAACGTGATGTTCTGGATGTTCTTCGAACAGGCCGGCAGCTCGTTCACCTTCCTGGCCGAGAACATCGTCAACCGCCAGTTCGGTGACTGGACCTTCCCGACCGCGTGGTTCCAGTCGGTCAACTCGGTGGCGATCATCACCCTGGCCCCGGTCATTGCCTGGATCTGGGTGGCCATGGGCCGCGCCAATCCGTCCATCCCGCGCAAGTTCGGCCTGGGCCTGCTGTTCAACGGCGCCGCCTTCGCGCTGCTGATGTTCGCCCTGTCGCAGATGGTCGTGGACGGCAAGATCCCGTTCTGGACCCTGTTCATGGTCTACGTCATCCAGTCGGTGGGTGAGCTGTGCCTGTCGCCGATCGGCCTGTCGATGGTGACCAAGCTGGCCCCGGTGCGCCTGGTCGGCTTCGGCATGGGTGGCTGGTTCCTGTCCACCGGCATCGGCAACAACCTGTCGGGCATCTTCGCCGGCGTGGTCAGTGGTGAAGGCGGCATGACGGTCGAGTCGGCCCTGAAGGGGTATACCTTCGGGTTCTGGGCCCTGATCGGCTCCGGCGTGGTGCTGTTCCTGATTGCCCCGCTGATCAACAAGCTGATGCACGGCGTCAAGTAATGATGAGAGGGTAGAAGGCATGCGCAGCAAGCTCGGTGGTGCAATGGTGGTGGTCTGTGCGGCGCTGATCGGCGCCTGTTCGCAACCGCAACCGCCTGCCGCCGCCGAGCCCACGCAGCCCCTGGATACCCGACCCACCGAGCCACCGGTTGCTGACCCCAGCGAACCGGTGGCCTCGGGCAACACCCCGGTGGCGGCGGACATCGCCGCCATCGCCGGGCTCGGCGCGCAGTTCGACCCGGCCCGCAACCCCGCCGACGACCTGGCCACCGCCAAGGTGGAAGCCCAGCGTGGCAAGAAGCGGATCCTGCTGGAGGTCGGCAACGCCGCCTGTGAGCGCTGCCGGGCGCTGGACGACGTGGTGGAAGGCAACGGCGACCTGCGTCGCTTCCGCGATGCCCACTACGTGTGGGTGAAGGTCAACGCCAGCGACGAGCAGCCCAACACCGCCTTCTTCGCCCAGTACCCGGTGATGGCGCGCGACTACCCGTACCTGCTGGTGCTCGATGCAGATGGCGGCCTGCTGGTATCGCAGGCCACCGGCGAGCTGCGCAGGGGCGAGGCGTTCCAGCCTGCGCGTGTGAGTGCCTTCCTCAAGCAGTGGGCGCCTACCGTTGGTCGGCACTGAGGCGCATCCACGCCTGGCGCGGATCTACTGCGCGCACCGTCACACTCTCTGAATCGGCGTCTCAACTTCACCGTGAGCACGCCGTTACCGGCAAGGACCTCAGTCGACATCCCGTCGATGCAACCTTCCGGAACGCCCATGCACAGCGACCACGCCGAACGATTGCCCGAACCCGCCAGCGACCTGGCCGAGGGTGGGGCAGGCGAGGGCGTGACCCTGCCGCCGCAGGAAGCGCTGCTGGATGACGCCGGTACCGGAGAGGACAGCGTCGACCTGGCGCCGCCACGCCATCGCCTGCCGCAGATCGCGCTGCCCGACAACGTGGTGCTGAAGGGGGCGGTGCAGAAGCTGGTCGAGCAGAAGTCCCGGCTTGATGCGCTGGCCGCCGAAGGCCAGCTGGCCGGGCTGCTGCCGCCCGAATGGCAGGGCCACGGCGCGCGCGCGATCGAGCTGTCCACCTTCATCCAGGGCGTGCTGCCCTTCCTGCAGACCGGCGAGCGTGGCGAGACCGCCCCCGCGCGACTGCCGGTGCGCCATGTGTTGGGTGACGACAGCCGCTGGGGCCTGGACGATGTGGCCGAACCGAAATCACTGGCGTGGTATCTGGCCAGTGACGAGCGCGCCACGGCCGGCAGCAAGGATGTCGCCGAGGCGTATCTGGTGGGCGCACTGGGCCTGGCGTGGATGCAGGAAGGTCGCAGCCGCCCCGGCTTCCTGCGCGCGATGGGCCAGGACAGCCTGGCCGCGCGGGTGACCATGCTCGGCTATCCTCCGGCCAACGAACTGGCGCTGTACAGCGTCACTGCGCACGGCCAGCCGCAGATCTGGTGCGTGCACGGGCGCCGCCGCATGCGCCCGCTGGTGGCGCCGTGGTTGAGCGTGCCGCTGCTGACCGCCTACGGCGTGCCGGCGCCGGTTGCGTGGCCGTCCAGCTTCCCGCCGGTGGAAGCGGTGGCCGAGCTGCTGGCGACCGCCCGCCTGGGGCGCGCGCTGCCGGAAGTGGACCTGGCCAAGGCCGTGGCGAAGATCGCCGAGGACGCCGCCTCTGACGCCTGGCAGCCGGTCAGCCTGCTCCAGCTCAACACTTGGTCACCGCGCTGGCACTTCTTCCTGGGCACCTTCGTCGGCCTGCCGTCGCTGCTGCTGGTGGCGGCGGCGCTGGCGCTGCCGGGGGCGGTCGAAGCAGCGACGGTGGCCGCCTCGCTGGGCTTCGCCGGCGGCGCCATCGCAGCACTGGCCGTGCCGTGGATCCACGCACGCCGCAAGCACCTCAGCTGAAAAAAGGGGACGGAGGGGATTAAGCCGCAATCAGCACAGGTGTGCCTGATGCGACTTAATCCCCTCCGTCCCCTTTTCTTTCAGACGCCTTCGCCCATCCGCTCCAGGCCTTCGCCGGCCAGGCGAAGGATCAGCTTTTCCAGCACCTGCTCTTCCTCTTCGCTCAGCACCGACATCAGCTTGCGGGTGATCTCGATCACCATCGGCGCGATGGTCTCGTACACCTCGAAACCGGCGGCCGACAGCGCCAGCACCGAGCGGCGGCGATCGTCGCCGTGGGTCTCGCGCTTGATGAAGCCGCGCTCCAGCAGGCGGGCCACGGCGCGGCTGACCGCCACCTTGTCCATCGCCGTGCGGTCGGAGACCTCGCTGGCCGAGGAGCCCGGGTACAGCGCCAGGATGGTGATGACCCGCCACTCGGGGATCGCCAGACCGTAACGATCGCCGTACAGCTTGGCGATGTTGCCGCTGACCCGGTTGGACAGCACGCTCAGCCGGTACGGCAGGAACTGTTCCAGGTCGAGCAGGACGTGCGAGGCACGCAGGCGGGTCGAAACGGGATCGGCGGGGCTCATGTTGCGGTGCACCTTGCTGGTGGTTTCAAGTGTAACTATAAGGGGTGGGTCCAGACCCTGCATTCTCGCCGGGTCCCTACCTGCCCGCACCTGGTTTGTACCGATGCGGTACCGATTCGGAGCCACGCCATGAATACCGCAGTCCCGACCGCCTCGCATCCCAACCCCGGCATGCAGGTCACCACCTTCGAGAACCCGATGGGCATCGACGGCTTCGAGTTCGTCGAATTCGCCGCCCCGGCCGGCCGTGGCCAGGAGCTGCACGAGTACTTCCGGAAGATGGGCTTCAGCGCGGTGCTCAAGCACAAGCAGCGTCCGATTACCGTCTATCGCCAGGGCGACGTCAACTTCCTGGTCAACGAAGACCCCGATTCGTTCGCCGCCGACTTCGCCGAAAAGCATGGCCCCTGCGCCTGTGGCTTTGCCATCCGCTTCAAGAAGCCGGGCCAGGAGGTCTACCAGACCGCGCTGGGCAACGGCGCCGAAGCCATCGCCTTCAAGCCGGACAGCAAGGCGGTCAGCGCGCCGGTCATCAAGGGCATCGGCGACTGCATGCTGTACCTGGTCGACCGCTATGGCAGCGCCGGCAGCATCTACGACGGCGACTACGAGCCGATCGCAGGGGCCGACCTGCACCCGTTCGGCTTCGGCCTGACCTTCATCGACCACCTGACCCACAACCTGTACTTCGGCAACATGCAGCAGTGGTCGGACTACTACGAGCGCCTGTTCAACTTCCGCGAGATCCGCTACTTCGACATCAAGGGCCTGAAGACCGGCCTGGTGTCCAAGGCGATGACCGCACCGGACGGCATCGTGCGCATCCCGCTGAACGAATCGTCCGACCCGAAGAGCCAGATCAACGAGTACCTGGACGCGTACAAGGGCGAGGGCATCCAGCACATCGCCTGCTTCACCGAGAACATCTACGAGACCGTCGAAGCGATGCGCGCGCAGGGCGTGGATTTCCTCGACACGCCGGAAACCTATTTCGACGTGATCGACCAGCGCGTGCCGAACCACGGTGAAGACGTGGCGCGCCTGGCCAGGAACAAGATCCTGATCGACGCCGATCCGGAAACCCACCAGCGCAAGCTGCTGCAGATCTTCACCCAGAACTGCATTGGCCCGATCTTCTTCGAGATCATCCAGCGCAAGGGCAACGAAGGCTTCGGCGAAGGCAACTTCACCGCGCTGTTTGAAAGCATCGAGCGCGACCAGATCCGCCGCGGCGTGCTGTAAGGTCCGCAGGCAATGTCGGCGTCCCGCCGGCATTGCCTGTCCGAATGGTAGTGCCGGCCGCTGGCCGGCAATCTCTGGAGTTCCCATGTCCCCCGCCATCACCGCCCGCGGCTACCAGTCCGGCTTCGGCAACGAATTCGCCACCGAGGCCGTCGCCGGCGCGCTGCCGGTCGGGCAGAACTCACCGCAGAAGGTGGCCCACGGCCTGTACGCCGAACAGTTGACCGGCACCGCGTTCACCGCGCCGCGCGGCAGCAATCGCCGCAGCTGGCTGTACCGGATCCGCCCGGCGGTGACCCATGGCGAGTTCACTCCGTTCGCGCAGTCGCAGCTGCAGTGTGATTTCGGCGCACAGCCGGCTTCACCGAACCAGCTGCGCTGGAGCCCGCTGCCGTTGCCGGAGCTGCCGACCGACTTTGTCGAAGGCCTGTACACGATGGGTGGCAACGGCTCGCCCGACGCGCATGCCGGCGTGGGCATCCACCTTTATGCTGCCAACCGCGACATGGTCGGCCGCTACTTCTACGACGCCGACGGTGAACTGCTGATCGTGCCTCAGCTGGGCGCACTGCGCCTGCTGACCGAGCTGGGCGTGATCGAGATCGAGCCGCAGCAGATCGCGGTGATCCCGCGCGGCGTGCGCTTCCGTGTCGAACTTCCCGATGGCCCTAGCCGCGGTTACATCTGCGAGAACTACGGCGCGCTGCTGAAACTGCCCGACCTTGGCCCGATCGGTTCCAACGGCCTGGCCAACCCGCGTGACTTCGAGACCCCGCACGCGGCGTTCGAGGATGTCGATGGCGATTTCGAACTGATCGCCAAGTTCGAGGGCCGCCTGTGGCGCGCGCCGATCGACCATTCGCCGCTGGACGTGGTGGCCTGGCACGGCAATTACGCGCCGTACCGCTACGACCTGCGTCGCTTCAACACCATCGGTTCGATCAGCTACGACCATCCGGACCCATCGATCTTCCTGGTGCTGCATTCGCCCAGCGACACACCCGGCACCAGCAACATGGACTTCGCGATCTTCCCGCCGCGCTGGCTGGTGGCGCAGAACACATTCCGCCCGCCGTGGTTCCACCGCAACATCGCCAGCGAGTTCATGGGCCTGGTGCATGGCGCCTACGACGCCAAGGCCGAAGGCTTCGTGCCGGGTGGCGCATCGCTGCACAACTGCATGAGCGGTCACGGCCCGGATGCGCCGACCTTCGACAAGGCCTCCAATGCCGATCTGTCCAAGGCCGATGTGATCAAGGACACGATGGCCTTCATGTTCGAGACCCGCGCGGTGATCCGTCCGACCGCGCAGGCGCTGGCCGCCGGCCATCGCCAGGGCGATTACCAGCAGTGCTGGAACGGCCTGCGCAACAACTACCGCTGACCCGAAAAAGGGGACGGAGGGGATTAAGCCGCAATCAGCACACGTGTGCCTGAAACGACTTAATCCCCTCCGTCCCCTTCTTCTTCAGGCGGCCTCGGTGAACGCGTCGCAATGCTCCAGCGGCAGCGCTTCCAGCAGGCGTTGCCGCACACGCTGGCAATAACCCTCCGAGGTCAGCCCGGGCAGCATCTGCATCGCCGAGTGCAGCACCTGCAGTACTTCACTTTCGGCGCGCGCCTGCTGCAGGTCGCGGAACAGCGCCGCCGCCTGCGGGTGGCGCTGCATTTCCAGGATGCCCAGTACATAGATGCGCGCGGCCACCAGCGAGCGGCGGCGCTCGCTGCCGGTTGCGGGTGCAGCCGGTGCCGCAGCCGGCGTGGCGGGCGCCGGTGCTGCCGCGTCTGCGGGTGGTGGCGGTGCGGCTGTGGCGCCGGTATCGGTGCTCAGGTAGCCGGCCTGCACCAGCTGGATGACCATGGCGGGCGCGTCCTGGCCGAGCAGGCCGGTCAGATCGGCGATGCTGCGCTGGCCGTCGCACAGGATCAGCAGCCGCCGCTGGCGCATGTCCAGCGGCGCGCGATGGGCCTGCAGCGCGGTTCGGGCGAGTTCGGTCTTGCGCGGTTGCATGGAAGGGACAGCCAAGTCGGTGCACGCCGAGCCTGAACGAAGGCGATGAAACCGCGATGACAATGCAGCGCCTGCACACGGGATGGGCTAGCGTGCAGCCATCTTCGTGCCAGGGAACCGCACCGATGAAGCACCTTCCGCTTGCTGGTCTGTTGCTCCTTTCGCTCACCGCCTGCAGTGCTGGCCCCGACAAGCAGGGGGCGGCCGGCAGTGGCAGCGACACCCCGGCCGAAACCGCCTCGGCGACCGGGCCCGCGCAGTCGGCGGATCCCGACCTGGCCGCCCGCCCGGCCAACGACCTCCGCAAGGACAGTCCAGCGCGCCTGGACGGCTTCGGCGGTGCAACGCTGGGCGCCGGCATCGCCGAGGTCCGCAGCGGCTTCGGCACGCCGCTGCAAGGACTGGGCACCGACGCCAATGGCAAGCCCCTGCCGGCCGACGACAGCAACGACGGCTGCTACTTCCTGCGTCCGCAGGGTGCCGAAGACCCTCGCCTGATGATCGAGGCACGCAAGCTGGTGCGCTATGACGTGCGCAGTGCGGCGATCGTCGCTCCGGGCGGCGGCAAGGTCGGCATGACCCTGGGCGAGCTGCAGGTGCTGTACCCAGAGCGCGCGGACGTCGGTCCTGACAAGTACGACGAGAAAGCGCAGCACCTGCGCGTGCGGCCAGCGCAGGAAGGCGGGGCGGTCATCGACTTCGCGCTCGGCGCCGATGGTCGGGTCAGCGCCTGGCGCGTCGGCCAGACCCCGCAGGTCGATTACGCCGAAGGCTGTGGCTGATCCTTGATCCACCGCCCAGCCATGCGCTCGGGCCAAGCGTAGAATCGCGCCACCACTGCTGGGGAGTGCTCGATGATCGCCATTGCCATTGCCTGGTTCCTGCTCGGCCTGCTGTTGCTGGCGCTGGGCGGGGATTCCATCGTCAAGGCCGTGTCCGGCCTGGCCCAGCGCTTCGGGGCCAGCCCGTTCACTGCCGGGCTGCTGCTGCTCGGGGTGACCACCTCGTTGCCGGAACTGGCGGTCAATGCGCGCGCGCTGGCGGTCGGCCAACCGGAGCTGGCACTGGGCAATGCCGTGGGCAGCAGCATCGTCAACCTGGGCTTCACCCTGGCGGTGGCAGCCATCGCCGCGCCCCTGTTGCTGCGCGCGCGCCTGCAGACGGTGCTGTGGTGGTCGCTGCTGGTGGCCGGCGTGCTGCTGGTCCTGTTCGGGCTGGATGGTCGCCTGGCGCGCTGGGAAGGCGGCGTGCTGGTGGCAGGCTTCATCGTCATGCAGGTGCTGCTGCTGCGCCGCGGCCGCGTTGAGCGTGCCGAGGTGCAGGCGGCCATCGCCGAGTCCGCCCTGAGCCGCACCAGCCTGCCGTTGAACGTGCTGCGGGTGCTGATCGCAGCGCTGACGCTGTACTGGGGCGCGCGCCTGGTCGTGGGCGCCGCCGCTGACTTCGGTGCCGCGCTGGGCTGGACACCGCTGCTGGTCGGCCTGCTGCCGGTGGCGATCGGCACCGCACTGCCGGAGGTGGCAACCGCAATTGCTGCCGCGCGTCGCGGCCACGGCGACATGGTGCTTGGCCACGTGCTGGGCTCCAGCGTGGTCAACCTGCTGCTGGTGATCGGGGCGATGGCGGTGTTGCAGCCGTTGGCGTTGCCGGCCTCGTTCGTGCGCCTGGAACTGCCGGCACTGCTGGCGTTCGCCCTGGTGCTGTACCCGATGCTGCGTGGCGATCTGAAGATCAGCCGCAGTGAGGGCGGAATCCTGCTGGTCGCGTTCGCCGGCTGGTTCGTGCTGGAGCTGCTGCTGGTCGGCGCGGCATGAGGTAGTTCCGGCCGCTGGCCGGCAACCTCACTGCCTCTGACGGAACCCTTGCCACTGCCGGCCAGCGGCCGGCACTACCGGTTCTGTGTGGCTTCCTCTTCCCGCGCCGGTTCCGGCGGCGGAAGCTGTTCCTCGGCAGCCGGCTCGTTGCCCGGCAGGCTGGGACGGGTTTCCATCAGCAGCGACAGCGCCGCCTTGGCCATCATGTGGGCGCTGATCGGCGCGGTGATGAACAGGAATACGGTGATCAGCAGCTCGCGCGGCTGCGGGTCCTGGCCCAGGAAGATGTGGTAGCAGACCGAGCACACCAGCACGCAGCCCACGCCCAGCGTGCTGGCCTTGGTCGGCGCGTGCAGGCGCTTGAAGAACGTGGACAGCTTCACCAGCCCCAGTGCGCCGACCAGGATGAAGAAGCAGCCGAACAGCAGCAGGATCGACAGGCCGATCTGGATCGCGGTGATCATTCGACGATGTCCCGGCGCAGCACGAACTTGCTCAGCACCACGGTGCTGCCGAAGCCGAGCATGGCGATGACCAGTGCGGCTTCGAAGTAGATCGCGGAGTTGAGGTACATGCCGAACAGCATCAGCTCGGCAATGGCGGTCACCGACAACGTGTCCAGTGCGAGGATGCGGTCGGGCACGGTCGGTCCGCGCAGCAGGCGCCAGGTGGCCAGCAGCATGGCCAGGCCGACCACGTGCATGCACACCACCAGCGTGGTCTGGATGATCTGGAATCCAGTCATGGGAAGATCTCCATCAACGGCGCCTCGTAGCGGCGCTTGATCGTATCGATCAGGTCCTGTGGGTCCTCCAGGTGCAGCACGTGCACCAGCAGGAACTTGCGGTCGTCGCTGAGCGCGGCCGAGACCGTGCCCGGGGTCAGCGTGATCATGCTGGTCAGCGCCGCGATGCCGTGGATGTTGGCGATGTCCAGCGGCAGCCAGATGAAACCGGGGTGAATCTTCTTCTCCGGGCCCAGCACCTGCAGGGCCACGCGGATGTTGGACATCAGGATGTCCCACAGGGTCACGCATACCAGCTTGGGCAGCGGCCGCAACGTGCCGATGCGCGCGAACTCGCGGTCCAGGCGTGCGGCGAACAGCGGCACCACCACGCCCAGCACCAGCCCCAGCACGATCTGGCCGAGGGTGAAGCTGTCGGACATCAGCAGCCAGAATGCCACCACCATGATGCTGAGCATCGGCGAGGGAATCAGGCGACGGAACAGGGAGCGCTGGGCGGTCATGGCTGGCGGATCTCCGGTGCGGTCGCGCGCAGCTGCTGCACGTACTCGCTGGGTTGCAGCAGCTGTGCGGCGGTGGCGTCGGTGTAGCGCATCAACGGTGCAGCGGCCAGCGTCATCCCGATGCCGTAGGCCAGCAACAGGCAGGCGGCGTAGAGCTCCACCCGGCGCAGAGGAGCCTTGCGCGGCTTCGGTGCCTCCGGATCGACAGGCGGCACGCGCCAGAACAGGCGGATGCCGCCGCGGGTCAGGCCCATGATCACCAGCAGGCTGCTGACCAGCACCGCGGTCCAGACCGGAGCGGTGTACTGCGCCGGCATGCCGGCCAGCAGTGCGGCCTTGGCCAGGAAACCGGACAGCGGTGGCAGGCCGGCCACCGACACCGCGCCGATCAGGAACAGCACGGCGGGTGTCTCCTTGCCCGGCATCGGCGCGACCACTTCCTTGCGGTCGCTGGCACCGCCGCGACGACGGCGGATCAGGTCGGCGATCAGGAACAGCGCGGCGGCGACGAAGCTGCTGTGCGGCAGGTAGTACAGGCCGGCCGACAGCACCTGCGGCGTGCCCACCGAGAAGGCGATGAACAGCGTGGCTGCCGACACGATCACCAGGTAGGAGATCAGCACGCGCAGGCGGGTCGCGGCGAGGGCGCCCAGGCCGCCCAGCACCAGCGTCGCCACACCGGCCCACAGCAGCCAGTCACGGCCGTAGCCGGCCATCGCGCCGGCATCGTCGCCGAACCACAGCATCTGGATGCGCAGCACCGAGTACAGGCCGACCTTGGTCATGATCGCGAACAGCGCAGCCACCGCCGCCGGTGCGCGCGAATAAGCTTCCGGCAGCCACAGGTACAGCGGCATCAGGGCGGCCTTGGCGCAGAACACCAGCAGCAACAGGCCCATCGTCGCCTTCACCAGGGTCAGCTGCGCCGGCGGTACCTCGGCGATGCGCTGCGACAGCTCGGCCATGTTCAGCGAACCCAGCGTGGCGTACAGCAGGCCCAGCGCGATCAGGAACAGGGTCGAGGCGGTGACGTTGAACACCACGTAGTGCAGGCCGATGCGCATGCGCAGGCCACGGCCACCACTGAGCAGCAGGCCGTAGGAGGCGATCAGCATCACCTCGAAGAACACGAACAGGTTGAAGATGTCGCCGGTCAGGAACGCACCGTTGAGGCCAACCAGCTGGAACTGGAACAGCGCATGGAAGTGCGGTGCGCGGCGGTCCCAGCCCGAGCAGGCGTGCAGCAGGCAGGGAATGGCCAGCAGCAGGGTGGTCAGCAGCATCCACGCCGACAGCCGGTCGGCCACCAGCGCGATGCCCAGCCGCGACGGCCAGTCGCCCAGCAGGTAGACGCTGATCTCACCACTAGCGGTGGTGGCAAACAGCAGGCCCACCGCCAGCGCCAGCGCCGACAGCGCGGTCCAGGCCACCGCGCGCTGCACCCTGGGGCCATAGCGGCGGTGTTCGACGAACAGCGACAGTGCCGCACCCAGCAGCGGAATCAGGATCGGCAGGATCACCAGATGGTTCATGCGCGGTCCTCGCCCTGGCGTGGCGGCACGCGCTCATCCTGCAGGTCGTCATCCGGCTCGTGGGCGTCCACATGGTCGCTGTGGTTGTCGCTGCGGCTGCGCATGGCCAGCACGATGCTCACCGCGGTCATCGCGAAGGCGATCACGATCGCGGTCAACACCAGCGCCTGCGGCAGCGGGTCGGTGTAGTTGCCCAGGTGGCTGTCCACGCCTTCCTGCAGTACCGGCGCCTTGCCCAGCACCACGCGGCCACCGGCGAAGATCAGCAGGTTGGTCGCATAGGACAGGAAGGTCATGCCGAGGATCACATCGAAGCTGCGCGCACGCAGCAGCAGGTAGATGCCGATGGCGGTCAGCACGCCGATCGCGGTAGCCAGGGCCAGTTCCATCAATGCATCTCCCCGGTGCGTGCCGAGCGGCGTTGCAGGTCGATCTCACCCTTGCGGGCGGTACGGGTACGCGATGGCTTGATCGTGCCCATCATCGACAGCATCAGCATGGCACCGCCGAACACCACCAGATAGACGCCGATGTCAAAACCAATCGCACTGGCCAGCGGCACGTCGCCGATCAGCGGCAGGTGCAGGTCGAGGTGGCCGCTGGTCAGGAACGGCACGCCGAACAGCATCGACGCGCTGCCGCTGAGCAGGGCGATCAGCAGGCCCATGCCGATGCAGCGGATGTAGTCGAAGCCGAAGCGCGACTCCACCGACGCGGTGCCCTGGATCACGTACTGGATCAGCAGCGGCACCGCCAGCACCAGGCCGGCGATGAAGCCGCCACCCGGCGCGTTGTGGCCGCGCAGGAACAGGAAGATCGACACGGTCAGGGTCAGCGGGAACATGATCTGGGCCAGGTCGGCCGGCACCGGCAGCTTGATCGGCGGGCCGGGCATGATCTGCTCCGGCGCCATCCGCGTGCGCCGCAGCAGGGCATGCACCACCAGCGCGGCGATGCCGAACACGGTGATCTCGCCGAAGGTATCGAAGCCGCGGAAGTCGACCAGGATCACGTTGACCACGTTCTGGCCATAGGCCTCGGGCAGGGCACGGGCGAGCAGCTCGCCGGCCATGGTGTTCGGCGGCAGGGTCATCGCGGAATAGGCCAAGGCGCCAAGTCCGGCACCGGCGATGATCGCGATCACCGCGTCACGGCGCTTGCGCCAGCGCGGCCGCTCCGGCCCGGACTGCGCAGGCAGGTAGTTCATGCCCAGCAGCATCAGCACCAGGGTCACCATCTCCACCAGCAGCTGGGTCAGGGCCAGGTCCGGCGCGGACAGGAACACGAAGGTCAGCGCCACCATCAGGCCGACGCCGCCGACCAGCAGCACCGCCAGCAGGCGCTGCTTGTAGATACGCAGGGTAGCCACCGCGCAGGCCATCATCACCAGCCACAGCGCCCAGCCCAGCAGCGGGATCGGCTGTGGCCTGGTCCAGTTCGGCGAGGCGGGGTTGGCCACGAACGGCGCGGCGGCGGCCACGATCGCCACCAGCACCAGGCCCAGCAGCATGCGCTGAAGGCTGCCGTTGGCGATGCCGTTGGTCAGGCGCATGGCCAGTGCGGAGATCGCGTCCAGCTGCGCATGGAACACATTGCGGCCAGTGCTGACGTTGGTCACGGCGTGCAGGTTGATCAGCTTGCGCAGGCCGAAGTACAGCGCCACGCCGCCGATCACGCCGATCGCGCTCATCGCCAGCGGCAGGTTGAAGCCGTGCCATACCGCCAGGCTGTACTCGGGCATGGCGTCGCCGAGGATCGAGGCCGCAGCGGCGTGCAGCACCGGCGCTACGGTCAGTGCCGGTGCCACGCCCACCGCCACGCAGATCACCACCAGCAGTTCCACCGGCACCTTCATCCAGCGCGGCGGTTCGTGGGGCACGCGGTCCAGGTCGTGCGGGCCGGGGCCGAAGAAGGTGTCGTGCACGAAGCGCAGGCTGTACGCCACCCCGAATACGCCCGCCAGCAACGCTGCGATCGACACCGCCGTGCGCATGATTCCCGGGCCGCCGGCCGTGATCGCTTCGGCGAACAGCATTTCCTTGGACAGGAAGCCATTGAGCAGGGGGATGCCAGCCATCGCCAGCGAGGCGATGATCGCCAGCGCGCTGGTGAACGGCATCAGCCTGCGCAGGCCTCCCAGCTTGCGCATGTCTCGGGTACCGGTCTCGTGGTCGATGATGCCGGCGGCCATGAACAGCGAGGCCTTGAAGGTGGCGTGGTTGAGGATGTGGAACACGCCGGCCACCACCGCCATCGGCGTGGACAGGCCGAACAGCAGGGTGATCAGGCCCAGGTGGGAAATGGTCGAGTACGCCAGCAGGCCCTTCAGGTCATGCTGGAAGATCGCATTCCAGGCGCCGATCAGCAGGGTCAGTGCGCCGATGCCGCTGACCGTGTAGAAGAACAGGTCGCTGCCGGCCAGTGCCGGATGCAGGCGCGCCAGCAGGAACACGCCGGCCTTCACCATGGTGGCCGAGTGCAGGTAGGCCGAGACCGGGGTCGGCGCCGCCATCGCGTGCGGCAGCCAGAAGTGGAACGGGAACTGCGCGCTCTTGGTGAAGATGCCGGCCAGTACCAGGAACAGGGCGTAGGGGTACAGCGCGCTGGCGCGGATCTGCTCGCCAGCGGCCAGCACCACGTCCAGGTCGAAGCTGCCGACGATGCGGCCGATCAGCAGCACGCCACCGAGCAGGGCCAGGCCACCGCCACCGGTGATCACCAGCGCCATGCGTGCGCCTTCGCGGGCGTCCTGGCGGTGCGACCAGAAGCCGATCAGCAGGAACGAACTGATGCTGGTCATTTCCCAGAAGATCATCAGCAACAGCAGGTTGCCCGACAGCACCATGCCCAGCATGGCGCCCATGAACAGCAGCAGGTAGCAGTAGAAGCGGTGCGCGTTGTCCTGCTGGCTCAGGTAGTAGCGCGCATACAGCACCACCAGCGCGCCGATGCCGAGCACCAGCCCGGCGAACATCCAGGCCAGCCCGTCCAGTCGCAGGGTGAAGTCCAGCCCGATCTGCGGCAGCCAGGGCACCAGGGTGCGGACCACCTGGCCATCGAGCACCGACGGGGTCAGCCAGCCGAGGATGGCCAGCCCGCCCAACGGCGCCAGCGCCGCCAGCCAGGCAGCAGTCGAGCGCGAACTACGGGGGAAGGCCGCAACAGCCGCTGCCATCAGGAACGGCAGGGCCAGCAGCAGGGGCAGGCTGGGGAGCATGCAGGGAATCCATGATTCACGAGCAGGTCAGGGAGGATAACAGGCTGCGAAATGTCGCCGAAACCCATCGAACAGCGATCAATTGCATGTAACGTTCGCTGATTCATTTTTTCTGCGATGCAACATCACATTCCTGCATCCCTTCCCTGGCTGCCCTCGGGGGACACCCTACGCCCACGCAGGGAGACCGCAGGCCCTGTCGCACAGGGGCTGCCGTCGACGGGCGGGCAATGGGGAGCGGATCACCGGCGCAGGCTGGCAGGGCTCCCGTGGACTACGGGTGACGGAATCCGCCCGTTCAGGAAACGACGGCCGCTGTCGGCCGCCGCCAGGTCAGTAGCGCCAGTCCAGCTTGCGGTAGAACTTGGCCATCACCCAGGCCGGGCCGATCAGCAGGTAGGTCAGGTCGGTCAGGAAGCTGGGCTTGCGGCCCTCGAATTTGTGGCCGATGAACTGCGCGATCCAGGCCGCCACGAACACGCCCACCGCCAGCCAGCGCAGGGCCTGCAGGCCGATCTCGGCCTCCAGCAGCCGGCACAGGCAGCCGAACACGAAGAACTGGATGAGCATGCCGATGCCCAGCGGGCGCGACAACTTGTTGTAGAAGCACCACGCGCTGAACATCGCCAACGCCGACCAGATGCCGTACTGGAACCAGGTGATCAGCGGCGGCAGGCACCACAGCAGGGCCACCACCGACCACAGGATCGCCGGGACCGCCACCACGTGGATGCGCTGGTTGATCACATTGCGGTGGTCGTCGGAGTAGCTGGCGAAATAGCGGTCGATCGGCCGCGCAAGCTGGGTGGATGTCTGCATGCTGCGTCGCTTCCTCGGGCAACGGTAGTGCCGGCCGCTGGCCGGCACTCCAGAGCATAGCCGAGTTCGCGAGGTTGCCGGCCAGCGGCCGGCACTACCGCGATCAGAGCGCCCCCCGCCTTTCCGGCCGGGGGGACGCGGGGGGATCAGTCGACGCTGATCCCGGCCAGGCGCTGCAGCGCCTCGGCGTACTTGGCGCGGGTGCGCTCGATGATCTCGGCCGGGATGCTCGGGCCCGGGGCGGTCTTGCCCCAGTCCAGCGTCTCCAGGTAATCGCGCACGAACTGCTTGTCGTAGCTCGGCGGGCTGGTGCCCACTTCGTATTCGTCGGCCGGCCAGTAACGGGAGGAATCCGGCGTCAGCATCTCGTCCATGATGTACAGGCGGCCATCGGCGTCGGTACCGAACTCGAACTTGGTATCGGCCAGGATGATGCCGCGCTCGCGGGCGTAATCGGCCGCGAACTTGTAGATGCGCAGGGTGGCGTCGCGCACGCGCTCGGCCAGTTCCGCACCGACCTGCTTCACCATCGCATCGAAATCGATGTTCTCGTCATGGTCGCCGACGGCGGCCTTGGTCGAGGGGGTGAAGATCGGCTCCGGCAGCTGCTCGGCCTGGCGCAGGCCGTCGGGCAGGTCGATGCCGCTGACCTTGCCGGTGCGCTGGTAGTCCTTCCAGCCGCTGCCGATCAGGTAGCCGCGGGCGATCGCTTCCACCGGCACCGGCTTCAGCTTGCGGGTGACCACCGCACGCTTGGCGTACAGGGCTGGGTCCACGCCTTCGGGCAGCACGCTGGCCACGTCGATGCCGGTCAGGTGGTTGGGCATCAGGTGCGCGGTCTTGGCGAACCAGAAGTTGGAGACCTGGCAGAGCATCTCGCCCTTGCCCGGAATCGGGTCAGGCAGCACCACGTCGAACGCCGACAGGCGATCGGTGGCGACCATCAGCAGGTACTCGCCCGGCGGGGTTCCGGCTGGCAGCCGCTCGCGCGGGATATCGAACACATCACGCACCTTGCCGCGATGGCGCAAGGGCAGGCCGGGGAGATCGGATTGCAACAGCGTGGTTGGCACGGGCACTCCTGGGGCGTTGTCGATACGGCTGCTGCCCAACGGACCCGGCGGGCCCGCTGACCAGCGGGCGGCCTAGTGTAAAGCGGTCCGGGCCCGCTGTGACGTAAAATGAGCGTCCATTTCGTCGGTCGACCCCGGAGCGCCATGCGCTGGTACGGAAAACTGCTCGGATTCATCGCCGGCGCCCTGCTGTTCCGGCCCAATCCGCTGTTCGGCGCGGTGGTCGGCCTGTTGATCGGCCACGCCTTCGATTCGGACTGGTTCCGCCTGAACAAGGAGAACCCGTACCGGGAGCTGGGGCTGACCTCCGAGGCCACCGATGCCGAGGTCGAGCGCGCCTACCGCAAGCTGATCTCGCAGTACCACCCCGACAAGCTGGGCGGTGCCGCCCCCGAGCTGCAGCAGCAGGCCGAGCAGAAGTCGCGGCGGATCAATGCCGCCTACGACCGCATCAAGACCCTGCGCAAGCGCTGATTCCAGAGTCCCGCCTGCGGGCGGGAGAACCTTTTCCCCGTTCCGAAGGCCCCGGCCATGTCCAACTGCCTCATCGCCCCCTCCATCCTGTCCGCCAACTTCGCCCGCCTCGGCGAGGAAGTCGACAACGTCCTCGCCGCTGGCGCGGACTGGGTCCACTTCGACGTGATGGACAACCACTACGTGCCGAACCTGACCATCGGCCCGATGGTCTGCCAGGCGCTGCGCAAGCACGGCGTCACCGCGCCGATCGACGTGCACCTGATGGTCGAGCCGGTGGATCGCATCATCCCGGACTTCGCCGAGGCCGGTGCCACCTACATCAGCTTCCACCCGGAGGCGAGCCGCCACGTGCACCGCACCATCCAGCTGATCCGCTCGCTGGGCTGCAAGCCGGGCATCGTGCTCAATCCGGCCACTCCGGTGGACATCCTCGACTGGGTGCTGGATGACCTGGACCTGGTGCTGCTGATGTCGGTCAACCCGGGCTTCGGCGGCCAGGCCTTCATCCCCTCGGCGCTGGACAAGCTGCGCGTGGTGCGCAAGATGATCGATGCCAGCGGCAAGGACATCCGCCTGGAGATCGATGGCGGCGTGAAGGCCGACAACATCGGCGAGATCGCTGCTGCCGGCGCCGACACCTTCGTCGCCGGTTCGGCCATCTTCAACGCCAGGACCAGCTACCAGGATGTGATCGCGCAGATGCGCGCCAACGTCGCTGCGGCACGCTGACAAAAAGGGGACGGAGGCGATTAAGCTCGCCTGATCCCCTCCGTCCCCTTTTCCGCCCATGGCACTGTTGAACATCCGCCCGGCCACCGTCGCCGATGCGGGATTGATCCTGCATTTCATCCGCGAGCTGGCCATCTACGAGAAGGCCGAGCATTCGGTGCAGACCGATGAGATCGGCATCGCCGAGAGCCTGTTTGGTCCCGATGCCACGGCACGCGCACTGATCTGCGAAGCCGACGGCGAGGCCATCGGCTATGCGGTGTATTTCTACAACTATTCCACCTGGCTGGGCCGCAAGGGCATCTACCTGGAAGACCTCTACGTCAGCCAGGAAAAGCGCGGTGCGGGCGCCGGCAAGGCACTGCTGAAGTACATCGCGCGCCAGGCCGTGGCCGAGGGCTGCGGCCGTTTCGAATGGTCGGTGCTGGACTGGAACACCCCGGCCATCGAGTTCTACACCGCTGCCGGTGCCAAACCGCAGGACGAGTGGACCGTGTACCGGTTGCAGGGCCAGGCGCTGCACGATTTCGCCAACGGGTGAGATGACGTGCATCCACGCTTGGCGTGGATCTACTGCTGGGCAAAAAAAAAGCCACGCCAATCACTGGCGTGGCCTCGCTGCATGCGTGGGAGGCTGATCCTGCCTCCATCCATCGTCCCTGCTATGGCCTTCCATTCTCCAGCAACTGAATGACACCTGCGTGACATTCACCGCGGGCAAACAGCGCATTGCTAGCCTGTGCCACCCCCTCCTGGAAGTACCGCATGACCACCCCGCGCTGGCGCCTGATCCTCAATGGCAAATCCGCAGGCAACGAGGAACTGCGCGAGGCTGTCGGCCATTGGCGCGGGCAGGGCGTGCAGCTGGACGTGCGGGTGACCTGGGAGGACGGTGACGCCGAACGCTACGTGGCCGAGGCCATCGATCATGGCGTGGACGTGATCGTTGCCGCCGGTGGCGATGGCACGCTCAGCGCGGTGGCCGAAACCCTGGCGCATCGTGAGGAAGCGGCGGATGCGCTGCCCTCGCTGGCGCTGATCCCGATGGGGACCGCCAACGATTTCGCCACGGCTGCGGGTATTCCGACCGAGCCTGAGGGCGCGTTTGCGTTGATCGGACAAACCACGCCGCGTGCCGTCGATCTGCTGCGCGTGGATGCCGATGGCACGCCCTGGTGGTGCGCCAACCTCGCCAGCGGTGGCTTCGGCACGCAGGTGACGGTGGAGACCGATGCCGGCCTGAAGAAGATGCTGGGCGGGCTGGCCTATGTGATCACCGGCATCGCCAAGCTGGGCCGCATCGAGCCGATCACCGCGCGGCTGTCCGGCCCGGATTTCGCGTGGGAAGGCGACTTCATCGCCCTGGGCATCGGCAATGGCCGGCAGGCCGGCGGTGGCCAGCAGTTGTGCCCGCAGGCCGTGATCGACGATGGGCTGCTGGATGTCACCGTGCTTCCGGAACTGGAAGGTGAGGTCACCGCCACGCTCGGCCAGATGCTGAAGTCGGGCACCCAGGCGGCGCTCGAACAGCTGGCCACGCGCGCGCGGCTGCCGTGGCTGCAGATCGACGCACCGAAGGCGCTGACCCTCAACCTGGACGGCGAACCGGTGCAGGCCCGCCAGTTCCGCATCGCGTGCGTGCCGGGCAGGGTGCGGATGCACCTGCCGACCGGATGCCCGTTGCTGGCCGGGTAGGGGGTAAAGTCGACTGTTGGTCGACTGCTTTTCGTTCCGACGGCGTAAAACCCCGCGCTACGCGCGCAAGTCGACCAACAGTCGACTCTACCGGTCCGCGTCGTTGGTTCCCGTGGCCGGCCCCGCCCGTCCCGTGGTTCAGTTTCCCAGGGTTCCCCTCCCGCCCCGGCTGCGATACAGTCAGGGGGTGTCCAGCCTGACGACCCCGCATACCCTTTCTTCCGCACGCCGTTGGTGGCGATGGTGGCCCGTTGCCGTCGTCCGCCCCCATAACGCTGTGTCCCGGAAGGAAAGTCGTCTTGAACTCGCACGCTCAGTTTCAGCAGCAGGCCGCTGAAGGCCACACCCATATTCCCGTCGTCCGTGAAGTGCTGTCCGACCTGGACACGCCGCTTTCGGTCTATCTGAAGCTCGCCGACGGCCCCAATACCTACCTGTTTGAATCCGTCGAAGGCGGCGAGCGCTTTGGTCGTTACTCGATCATCGGCCTGCCGGCGCGTCGCGTGTACGCCTTCCATGGCCACACGCTGACCGTGCGCGAAGACGGCCAGGTGGTGGACACCCGCGAAGTGGCCGACCCGTTCGCCGAGGTCGAGGCGCTGCGCAGCGCCCACTCGGTGCCGAAGCTGGAAGGCCTGCCGGGCTTCACCGGTGGCCTGGTCGGCTGGTTCGGTTTCGAGTGCATCGGCTACATCGAGCCGCGCCTGGCCCCGCCGGCCGGCCGCGATGAGCTGGGCACGCCGGACATCCTGCTGCTGGACTCCAACGAGCTGGCGGTGTTCGACAATCTCAAGGGCCGGCTGTACCTGATCGTGCACGCCGACCCGCGCGTCGAGGGCGCCTTCGAGCAGGCCCAGGCGCGCCTGGATGCACTGACTGCCAAGCTGCGTGCACCGGGCGCCGGCTATCCGGCGCCGCTCAACAGCGACGTGCTGGACGAGTCCGACTTCGTCTCCGGTTTCACCCGCGAAGGGTTCGTCGATGCGGTCCAGCGCAGCAAGGAATACATCCGCGCCGGTGACATCTTCCAGGTGGTGCTCAGCCAGCGCCTGAGCGTGCCGTTCAAGGCGCGCCCGGTGGATGTGTACCGCGCGCTGCGTGCACTGAACCCGTCGCCGTACATGTACTTCCTGGATGTCGGCGACCTGCAGGTGGTCGGTTCATCGCCGGAAATCCTGGTACGCCTTCAGGATGGCGAAGTCACCGTGCGCCCGATCGCCGGCACCCGCCCGCGTGGCGCCACGCCCGAGCTGGACCTGGCGCTGGAAGCCGAGCTGCTGGCAGATCCGAAGGAACGCGCCGAGCATCTGATGCTGATCGACCTCGGCCGCAACGATGCCGGCCGCGTCTCGAAGGCAGGTACCGTGGAGGTGGGCGAGCAGTTCGTGATCGAACGCTACAGCCACGTGATGCACATCGTCAGCGAAGTGACCGGGCAGCTGCAGCCGGGCCTGAGCTATGCCGACGTGCTGCGTGCCACCTTCCCGGCCGGCACGGTCAGCGGCGCGCCGAAGATCCGCGCGCTGGAAGTGATCCGCGAGCTGGAACCGATCAAGCGCAATGTCTACGCCGGCAGCATCGGCTACATCGGCTGGCATGGCGATGCCGATACCGCGATCGCGATCCGCACCGCGGTGATCAAGGATGGCCGCCTGTACGTGCAGGCCGGTGCCGGCATCGTCTACGACTCGGACCCGGACAAGGAATGGGACGAGACGATGAACAAGGGCCGCGCGCTGTTCCGCGCCGTCGCCCAGGCCGCCAAGGGCCTGTGATCCTCCCCGTGCCGTGGCCTGCGCCGCGGCACCTTCCGCTGTTCCCATTCAAGACAAGGAGTACCGCATGAAGCTGCTGAGCGCATTGCTGTGGTCGTCACTGCTGGCCACGATGGCCCCGTCTGCGTGGGCGCAGGCCAACACGATTCCCTCGCAGCCGCACCTGCTGGTGAAGGGGCAGGGCAGCCGCACGGTGATGCCGGACCGGTTCGGCCTGCAGTTGAACATCGAAGAGACCGACATGGACGCCGACGCCGCGCGCCGCCGCGTGCAGGACAACGTTGCCCGCGTGCTGGCACTGTTCAAGCAGCACAAGGCGGTGGAGGGCAGCGTGCGTGCGGACAACCTGCGGATCGGCCCGGCCACGCGCTATGAGCAGAGCCGGCAGGTCTTCATCGGTACCCGCGTATCGCGCCAGCTGCGTGCCAGCTTCGCCAGCGTGAAGGCGATGCAGGATGTGCTGGGGGCGTTGAAGGCCAACGAGAACGTACAGGTGAGCAGCCTGGCGCCGACCTATTCGGGCGAAGTGGCGCTGCGCCGCGAACTCAAGGGCGAGGCAGCGGCCCAGACCCGCGAGTCCGCGCTGGGCCTGGCCAAGGCCTATGGAACAAGAGTGCGTGGCCTGTACAGCATCTCCGATGTGGCGCCGGACTTCGCCTACGGCATCCGGGCCGGGCAATGGCCGCAGCAGGGCGAGGACGGCGGGGACCTCGACAGGATCTCGGTGACCGGCAGCTACGCGCCCGCCTCCGCGCCCGCGCCCGCGCCCGCTGAGCCCGAATCCATTGAAGCCGGCCCCATCACCTACACCGAAAACGTGTACGCCATTTTCCTCATAAGCGACGGAACCTGACCATGTTGTGGATGATCGACAACTACGACAGCTTCACCTACAACCTCGTGCAGTACCTGCAGACGCTGGGCGCCGAGGTGAAGGTGGTGCGCAACGATGCGATGAGCGTGGACGAGATCGCCGCGCAGAAGCCCGAGCGCATCGTCATCTCGCCCGGCCCGTGCACGCCCAACGAAGCAGGCGTGTCGCTGGAGCTGATCCAGCGCCTGGGCCCGACCACGCCGATCCTCGGCGTCTGCCTGGGCCACCAGGGCATCGGCCAGGTCTACGGCGGCACGGTCATCCGTGCCGGCAACATCATGCACGGCAAGACCTCGCCGATCCGCCATGAAGGCAAGGGCGTGTTCGCCGGCCTGCCAGACCGCTACCAGGCCACCCGCTACCACTCGCTGGTGGTGGACAAGAACAGCCTGCCCGATGTGCTGGAAGTGACCGCCTGGACCGAGAACGACGACGGCTCGATCGAAGAAATCATGGGCCTGCGCCACCGCCAGTTCCCGGTGGAAGGCGTGCAGTTCCATCCCGAATCCATCCTCACCGAACACGGCCACGCCCTGCTGCGCAATTTCCTGCAGCGTCCGGCGGCCTGATCCAAGGAGCATTCCCATGAGCTTCTCCCCCCAGGAAGCCCTGCATCGCACCATCGAACACCGCGAAATCTTTTTCGACGAAATGGTCGACCTGATGCGGCAGATCATGCGCGGCGACGTCTCGCCGATGATGACCGCGGCGATCCTGACCGGGCTGCGCGTGAAGAAGGAGACCGTGGACGAAATCGCTGCGGCGGCCGCCGTGATGCGTGAATTCGCCCGGCCAGTGCCGGTGGCCGATACCTCCAACCTGGTTGATATCGTCGGTACCGGTGGCGATGGCTCGCACACCTTCAACATCTCCACCTGCTCGATGTTCGTCGCGGCCGCCGCCGGCGCGCGCGTGGCCAAGCATGGCAACCGCAGCGTGTCTTCCAAGTCCGGCAGTGCCGACGCGCTGGAAGCGCTGGGCGCGGTGATCGAACTGCAGCCGGATCAGGTGGCCGCCGCCATCGAGCAGACCGGCATCGGTTTCATGTTCGCGCCGATCCACCATCCTTCGATGAAGGTCGTTGCGCCGGTACGCCGCGAGATGGGCGTGCGCACCATCTTCAACATCCTCGGCCCGCTGACCAATCCGGCCAGCGCGCCGTCGGTGCTGATGGGCGTGTTCCATCCCGATCTGGTGGGCATCCAGGCCCGCGTGCTGCGCGAGCTGGGCACCGAGCGCGCCATGGTGGTCTGGGGCCGCGACAACATGGACGAGATCTCGCTGGGTGCCGGCACGCTGGTGGGCGAACTGCGCGACGGCAAGGTGCGCGAGTACGAGATCCACCCGGAGGACTTCGGCATCGCCATGTCGGCCAGCCGCAACCTGCGCGTGGACAGCCCGGAGCAGTCCATCCAGATGCTGCGCGCGGTACTGGACAATGAGCCCGGCCCGGCGCTGGACATCGTTGCGTTGAATGCCGGCGCCGCCCTGTACGTTGCCGGCGTGGCCAGCGACATCGGCGACGGCCTGGCCCGCGCCCGTGCCGCCATCGCCAACGGCAGTGCCCGCCAGCGCCTGCAGCAGTATGTTGAGACCACCCGTGCGCTGGTTGCCTGAGCGCGCGGTTCAGCCTGACCCCGTCGATGGCCGATAATGGCCGTCCTCACCGCCCCCGCACCGAACCGAAGACGATGAGCGACATCCTGCAGACGATCCTGGCCCGCAAGGCCGAAGAAGTGGCCCAGCGCCGCGCCCAGCGCCCGCTCGAGGCGCTGCAGGCCGCCGTGGCCGGCGCCCCGCCGGTACGTGGCTTTGTGCGCGCCTTGCAGGCGGCGGTGGCCAACGGCGATCCAGCGGTGATCGCCGAGGTGAAGAAGGCCAGCCCGTCCAAGGGCGTCATCCGCCCGGACTTCCGCCCGGCCGACATCGCCGTCAGCTACGAGTTCGGCGGCGCCAGCTGCCTGTCGGTGCTGACCGACGTGGACTTCTTCCAGGGCGCCGACGCCTACCTGCAGCAGGCGCGCGAGGCGTGCACGCTGCCGGTGCTGCGCAAGGACTTCGTCATCGACGCCTACCAGGTGTACGAGGCACGCGTGCTGGGCGCCGACTGCATCCTGCTGATCGTCGCCGCGCTGGACGACACCCAGCTGGCCACGCTGTCCGAACTGGCGCTGTCGCTGGGCATGGACGTGCTGGTGGAAGTGCACGACATCGACGAGCTGGAGCGTGCGCTGCAGGTGCCGGCGCCGATGATCGGCATCAACAACCGCAACCTGCGCACGTTCGAAGTGTCGCTGCAGACCACGCTGGACATGCAGAACGCGGTGCCGCGTGACCGCCTGCTGGTCACCGAGAGCGGCATCCTTGGCCCGCAGGACGTGGCGCTGATGCGTGACGCCGGCATCCATGCCTTCCTCGTCGGCGAAGCCTTCATGCGCGTGGAAGAGCCGGGCGAGGGCCTGCGTCAGCTATTCTTCGCGGCATGACAACGCACTATCCAACGCCGCGCGAGGATGCGCCGCTGGTGGTCTTCGACTTCGACCACACCCTGTACGACGGCGATTCGGGCACCCACCTGTTCGCCTCGCTGATCAAGCGCAACCCGCTGCGCATGCTGGCGGCGCTGCTGGTCACGCCGATCGCCGGGCCGATGGTGGCGATGCTGCCGACCCGTCGCGCGGGCATCTCGGTCTATGTGTGGATCGGCAGCTTCGGCCTGCACCGTGCGCGTGACTTCAACAAGGTGATCGACGCCTATGTGCTGCGCAACCAGGCGCAGATGCGCGCCAAGCTGCTGCCGCAGGCGCTGGAGGTGTTCGCCGCGCACCGCGCCAAGGGCGACCGCGTGGTGGTTGCCACAGGTGCGCCGCCGGAGCTGGCGCGCGCGATCCTGGCTTTCGTGGCCCACCAGGACGTACCGGTGATCGGCACCGAGGTCGGCCCACGGCTGGGCGGCGTCGGCCCGACCCGCCACTGCCACAATGAAGAGAAGATGCGCATGCTGCGCGAGCGCGGCTACGGCGACATCGATATCGCCTATTCCGACAGCACCGCCGACCTGCCGCTGCTGCTGGCGGCCAAGGCGCCGGTAGTGGTGAACCCGAAGCCGGGCCGGGTGGCGTTCTTCCGCCGCGTGCTGCCGGCGGGCACCCGCATCCTCAACTGGGGTTGCGTGGACCGGGGCGGCGACAAGGCCTGATCCCGCCGCACGGTGATGGATCTGCCGGCCAGCGGCCGGCACTACCCTTCTCCGTCGCGGTTGTGCCGGCGCTTCTCTGTCCCGGTAGTGCCGGCCGCTGGCCGGCAAACGCTCAGCGGTACAGGTGCCCGTACACCGCGTGGCCAATCTGGAACAGGCTGATCCCCAGCACCAGCACGCCGACGGCCACCAGCACCCAGCGCTCCTTCACCCGCTTGACCAGGATGGCGGCTACCGGCGCGGCCATCATGCCGCCGATCAGCAGGCCGGCGACGATCTGCAGGTGCTGCACCCCCATCGACAGCAGGAAGGTCGCCGACACCGTCAGCGTGACCACGAACTCCGCCGCATTGACCGTGCCGATCGTGGTGCGCGCCTGGCCACCCCGGGCGAGCAGGGTGGACGTGGCGATCGGCCCCCAGCCGCCGCCACCGCTGGCGTCGAGCAGGCCCGCGAAGAAGCCCAGCACCGGTACCCGGCGGATCTCGCCCTTGGGCATCCAGCGTCCGGCCGCGCGGGCCAGGATGATGATCGCCAGCACCAGCAGGTACAGGTAGATCAGTGGCCGGATGATCTCGCCCGGGATCTGCGTGAGCACGTACGCGCCCACGGCACCGCCCACCGCGCCAGGCAGGGCCAGGCGCAGGAACAGGCGCTTATCGACATTTCCGGCTGCGAGGTGCGACACACCCGAGGCGCCAGTGGTGAACACTTCAGCGGTGTGGATGCTGGCGCTGACCTGCGCCGGGGGCAGGCCCATGCTCAGCATCACCGACGAAGACACCAGGCCGAACGCCATGCCCAGCGCGCCGTCGACCAGCTGTGCGCCCAGGCCGATGAGGATGAACCACCAGAATTCGCTGCTCAGTTCCATGCCCCGAGCCTAGCGCGCGAAGGAGTGCGGACCAAGGTCCGCACCCACCGGGTGCTCAACGGTCAACGGGTGCCGTACAGCACCACGGTCTTGCCACGGGCATGCAGCAGGCCGTCGGTCTGCAGCTTCTTCAGCACGCGGCCGGCCATTTCCCGCGAGCAGCCGACCAGGCGTGCCAGCTCCTGGCGGGAGACGCGCAGCTGGCTGCCCTGCGGATGGCTCATCGCCTCCGGTTCCTGCGCCAGGTCGTGCAGGGTGCGCACGATCCGGTCGGTAACGTCCAGGAATGCCAGGCGGCTGGCCTTGCGGCTGGTGTCGAGCAGGCGCTTGGAGATCTGCTGGCCCAGCGCGTACAGCAGGCGCGGGGCGTCGGCCGACAGCGGGCCGAGGAACAGCTGATGCAGGCGCTCGTAGCTGATTTCAGCCAGCTCGCAGGCGGTACGGGTCCGCAGGATCACCTCGCGGCGGTCCGATTCGACGAACAGGCCCATCTCGCCGACGAACTCGCCGGCACCGAAGTAGCCCAGCACAAGCTCGCGATCGTCATCTTCCTCGGCCATGATCGAAACCGAGCCGCTGATGACGTAATACAGGGTTCCCGCCGGGTCACCGGGTCGGAAGACGTCGGTACGGGTGGGATATCGCCGCCTGTGGCTGTGCGCCAGGAAACGATCGATTGTGGCGATATCCAGGGCCAGTGGACTGCTAGCTAGGCGCACGGTTGACACGATAGGGGCGCTCCCTCTGCGCATGAACGGATTCACGGGGTCGATAGCGGAGCTTAACCAGCGCAATTGTTAAGGGCAAACAGTGTGCCAGAACTCTTGCGTCTTCACGTTCCCCCCGGGGGCAGTTTGCCCCATAATTCCCCCTTTCCCTTCTTACACAGGAATCGACCGCCGTGGTCAAGCCGTTGCCTCGCCTGAGGCTGCAGGGTTTCAACAACCTCACCAAGGCGCTGAGCTTCAACATCTATGACGTGTGTTACGCGCGCACCGAAGAGGAGCGTCAGCGTTACATTGAATACATCGATGAAGAGTACAACGCCGACAGGCTGACTCAAATCTTGACCGATGTCGCCGAGATCATCGGCGCCAACATCCTGAACGTGGCCCGCCAGGACTACGACCCGCAGGGTGCCTCGGTGACCATCCTGATCTCCGAAGAGCCGGTGATCGACAAGAAGCAGGCCGGCAAGGAACTGATTCCCGACGCCGTGGTCGCGCACATGGACAAGAGCCACATCACTGTCCATACCTACCCGGAAACCCATCCGCAGGAAGGCATTGCGACGTTCCGCGCGGACATCGACGTGGCGACCTGTGGCGTCATTTCGCCGCTGAAGGCCCTGAACTACCTGATCGAGAGCCTGGAATCGGACATCGTGATCATGGACTACCGTGTCCGTGGCTTCACCCGCGATGTGAAGGGCAAGAAGCATTACATCGATCACAAGATCAACTCGATCCAGAACTTCCTGGCCAAGAACATCAAGTCGCGTTACGAGATGTTCGACGTCAACGTCTACCAGGAAAACATCTTCCACACGAAGATGCACCTGAAGGACTTCGACCTGGACCAGTACCTGTTCGAGGAAAAGGCCAAGAACCTGTCGTTCAAGGAACGCATGAAGATCGAAGCGCTGCTCAAGCGCGAGATCGAAGAGCTGTTCCACGGCCGGAACCTGTCCGAGTAAGCCCCATGTGCGATGCCCGCAGGCATCGCCGCCCAGGCGGGACGACCCGCCCCGTGGAACCAGTGCCTCGCACGCGTTACGGTTCCACGGTGATGTACCGACCCACGGCCCGGTGTGAAAACACCGGGCCGTTTCGTTTTTCCCAAAAAGGTAAGGAGCCCCCACCCATGCCCTGGATCTATCTGCTGCTGGCCGGCCTGTTCGAGATCGGTTTCGCCCTCGGAATGAAGTACTCCGAAGGCTTCAGCAAACCCCTGCCCACCGTTGCCACGGTGGTGTCCGCCCTGATCAGCCTGTACCTGATGAGCCAGGCGATGAAGAGCATCCCGGTCGGCACCGCCTACGCGATCTGGACCGGCATCGGCGCCATGGGCGTGGCGGTGCTGGGCATCTATCTGTTCAACGACAGTGCGTCGCCGGCCCGCCTGGCCTGCGTGGGCCTGATCGTAGCCGGTGTGATCGGCCTGAAGCTGGTCTCGCCCAACTGATTGATGGCCCGACCAACGGTCGGGCCCCACCGTCGCCCCCGCACCTCCTGGTAGGCCCGCACCGTTGGTGCGGGCGACCCTTCAAATGCGGTAGGCGATGGTCTTCATCACCCTGGAAGCCAGCGCCATCGCGCCCGGGATCGGGAACGGCAGGCGGCGTGCGCCGGCCTGTTCGGCGTGCTCCGCATGGCGGGCCTCGTCCTCCTTCATCACCTGGATGACCGCGCGGCTGCGCAGATCGCCGGCCGGCAGGTCGACCAGGTGCTCGTCCAGATGGGCTTCCACCTGGCGCTCGGTTTCAACCACGAAGCCCAGGTTCCAGCCGTCGCCGCGCAGACCCGCCAGGGTGCCGATGGTGTAGCTGCCGGCGTACCACAGCGGATTGAACAGGCTCGGGCGGCTGTCCAGTTCATCCAGCCGGGTCGCGCACCAGGCCAGGTGATCGGTCTCTTCCTGGGCCGCTTCCAGCAGGTGTTCACGGGTGGCCGGGTCGCGGGCCACGGCCGCCTGGCCGAAGTACAGGCCCTGTGCGCAGACCTCGCCGACATGGTTGATCCGCATCAGCCCCGCGGCGTGGCGGCGCTCGGCGCGGTCCATGCCCGGCTCGCCGGTGCCTGCGGCCGGGTAGGGGCGGGCCGCCGGAGGGTTGCCGAACACCGTGTCCAGGGCGCGCTGCGCCTCGGTCAGCAGGTGGTCCAGCGGGGTGGTCTGGCGGAGCACGGTCATGGCGGCACGCGGTGGGGCGGGAGACCCGCCGATTCTCGCCCGCCCCCGCTCCCCTGCCAACCCGGGGCAGGGGCCAGCTTGCACCGAGGGCGTGACCTGCGTACAATCCCGCCTCTTGCGCTTCACCTTTCACAACGCGTGGCAGAGTTCCGGCGAGTCCTTCGCCGCAATGAGCCCGACCTAACCTAGAGTTCTTCATGAGCACTTTCACTGCCAAGAACGAGACCGTCCAGCGCGACTGGTACCTCGTCGACGCCGAGGGCAAGACCCTGGGCCGTCTCGCCACCGAGCTGGCCCGCCGTCTGCGCGGCAAGCACAAGCCGGTCTACACCCCCCACGTTGATACCGGCGACTACCTGGTCGTCATCAATGCAGAAAAGATTGCCGTCACCGGCAAGAAGCTGCAGGACAAGATGTATCACCGTTTCACCGGCTACATCGGCAACCTGAAGACCGAATCCCTGGCCCAGGCGCTGGAGCGCCACCCGGAGCGCGTGATCGAGATCGCCGTGAAGGGCATGCTGCCGAAGGGCCCGCTGGGTCGCCAGATGTACCGCAAGCTCAAGGTCTACGCCGGCACTGAGCATCCGCACGCCGCACAGCAGCCGCAGGTTCTGGATATCTAATCATGGCTATCACTCAAAACTACGGCACTGGCCGCCGCAAGTCCTCCACCGCTCGCGTGTTCCTGCGCAAGGGTTCGGGCAACATCACCGTCAATGGTCGTCCGCTGGACGAGTTCTTCGGTCGTGAGACCGCGCGCATGATCGTGCGCCAGCCGCTCGAGCTGACCAAGAACACCGAAAGCTTCGACATCCTGGTCACCGCCGCTGGCGGCGGCACCACCGGCCAGGCCGGTGCGATCCGCCTGGGCATCGCCCGTGCGCTGGTCGAGTACGACGAAACCCTGAAGTCCGAGCTGCGCAAGGCCGGCTTCATGACCCGTGACGCCCGTGAAGTCGAGCGTAAGAAGGTCGGTCTGCACAAGGCCCGCCGCGCTACCCAGTTCTCCAAGCGCTGATTTACCGCGCCTGGTTGGGCTCCTGCGGGAGCCCGCTGGTTGGAAAAGCAAAAGCCCGGCTTCGGCCGGGCTTTTGTCGTTCTGGGGTCGTGGATTTCCTGGTTGCCGGCCAGCGGCCGGCACTACCCGGGGTTTCGCATCTCGGAAGGGGTGGGGTCAGAGCCTTTTCCTTTGGAAAAGGATCCGACCCCGGGCCTCTCTCTGGAGAAGAGCCCCCTTGTTGTTCAAGGGGGCGCGCCGACAGGCGCGGGGATAAGGTGGAATGCGCGACCAAATTAAAAGCAAAAGGCCAGATCTTTCGATCTGGCCTTTTGCTTTTAATTTGGCTGCCCCGGATGGATTCGAACCACCGAATGCCTGAGTCAGAGTCAGGTGCCTTACCGCTTGGCGACGGGGCAAAACGCGCAACTATTTTCTCACTTTTCACACTGAAAAACAACTTGATTTTCAGTGTGGTGGCTATGGGTGGACTCGAACCACCGACCCCAGCATTATGAGTGCTGTGCTCTAACCGGCTGAGCTACATAGCCTTGGTGAGCCCGCTATTCTGCGGATGTGTATCGACCCTGTCAACACTTTTGTGTCGTGCTTGTGGGCCGACAGAGGGCATGGGATAGTCCCGACCAGTAGATTTTCTTAGGAGTCCGCATCGTGATCGATCCGGACGGCTATCGACCGAACGTCGGCATCGTGCTGATGCGGCAGGACGGCCAGGTGTTCTGGGCACGACGCGTGCGCCGGGATGGCTGGCAGTTCCCGCAGGGTGGCATGAACACCGACGAGACGCCTGTCGAGGCCATGTATCGTGAACTGCAGGAAGAGACCGGCCTGCTGCCTGAGCATGTGGAAGTGCTCGGGGCCACGCCCGGCTGGCTGCGCTACAAGCTGCCGGCGCGGGCCATCCGCCGCAACGAGCGGCAGGTCTGCATCGGCCAGAAACAGGTCTGGTTCCTGCTGCGCCTGACCGGCGACGAATCCCACGTGACGCTGGACCACACCGACTCGCCCGAGTTCGACCACTGGCGCTGGGTCGACTTCTGGTACCCGGTAGAGCACGTGGTGATGTTCAAACGCGGCGTCTATGCGCGTGCCCTGCGACACCTAGCGCCACTGGCGCGTGGCGTGGCCGGGCAGGGCGTCACCGCCATGCCCAAGAGCGCCGCCGAGGCCTGGATGCCGGGCCACACCGCCGGGCACGATCGCCCGCGCAAGCGCCCGCGGACCCGAGGGTACTGGCCGAAGAAGGTCACGGGCGACGGCCCGGCCAGCTGACCGGCTGAACGGTATCGAGAATGGTTCAGGTCTCTGATTGACAACCATTCTCGTTTCCATTGGAATAGCCACCAGGCCGCTTGTGGCCTGTCAGCCCGGTTCCCGCCTGTGTACGTCTGCATCTGCAACGGAGTCACCGACCACCAGATCCGCGAAGCCGCCAGCCATGGCGTCAGCACGGTGGCCGAACTGACCATGCGTACCGGTTGTGGTGCCACCTGCGGTTCCTGCCTGGACATGGCCGGCGACCTGCTGGCCAAGGCACGTGCGACCCACGATCTGCCGCTGCCGGTATTGGGCCTGGCGCAGGTCGCCTGATCGCCTGATCGCCTTTTCGCGGCGCGTTGACGCCGCGCTTTCGCATCCTTCACCTTCGGCCGCGCAGGCCAATGCGCACGATTCGCGTTCCTTCACGAGCGCACGCGAGGCGTTAAAGTGCCTGCGTTTTCAGCGTGCAGGAGCACCCCCATGAAGGGCGACACCAAGGTCATCGAATTCCTCAACAAGGTCCTCTACAACGAGCTGACCGCGATCAACCAGTACTTCCTGCACGCCAAGATGCTGAAGAACTGGGGCATCAAGGAACTGGCCGAACACGAGTACAAGGAATCGATCGACGAGATGAAGCATGCCGACATGCTCGCCGACCGCATCCTGTTCCTTGAAGGCCTGCCGAATTTCCAGGCGTTGGGCAAGCTGCGCATCGGCGAGAACCCGACCGAGATCCTGCAGTGCGACCTGTCGCTGGAACGCGATGGCGTGGTCACCCTGCGCGAGGCCGTGGCCTATTCCGATTCGGTTGGCGACTACGTCAGCCGCCAGCTGTTCGTGAAGATCCTCGATTCGGAAGAGGAGCACATCGACTGGCTGGAAACCCAGCTGGACCTGATCGAGCGTATCGGCGAGCCGAAGTACCTGCTGAGCAAGCTGGAAGAGTGAGTCAGCCGCCCTGGCCGGCGCGGTGCTGTGCCAGGTAGCCCGTCAGTGCAACACGCGCCCGGGCGAATTCCGCAACCAGCAGCGCCACCGCCACCGCGGGGCGCTGCAGGCTGCCACTACGGGCTTCGTGCTCGATCCGCTGCGCGATCGCCGACAGCGACAATGCGCCGACGTTTGCACTCGATGACTTCAGGCTGTGCGCTGTGGCCTGCAAGCGCAGCTCATCGCCGTTCTGCGCGGCCAGCTGCAACTGCTGCACCATCACCGGCGCATCTTCAAGAAAGACCATGACGATCTGGGTGGCAGCGTCGCCGATCACGGTGTGCAGTTCATCCAGCACGTCGCGGTCGATCACCGGTTTCGGCGCGGCTTGGCTTGTCGTCTCCTGTAGAGCCGAGCCATGCTCGGCTGATGGTGTGGGAGTGCCACTGGCCGTCAGCCGAGCATGGCTCGGCTCTACAGACGGCTCCACAGAAAGTTGTCCAGTTGATGCAGCTTTGCCGCCACCCCAACGCAGCAGCAGCGCATGCAGCGTGGCGCGCGCGATCGGCTTGGACAGGTAATCGTCCATGCCCGCCTGCAGGCAGCGCTCGCGGTCACCGGCCATGGCGTTGGCGGTCATGGCGATGATCGGCAGGCGCGCGCGCCCGGTCTCCACTTCTTCGGCGCGCCAGCGGCGCGTGGCGGCGTAGCCGTCCAGCACCGGCATCTGGCAATCCATCAACACGATGTCCACGCCGCCTTCGCGGAGGGCGGCCAGCGCCTGCTCGCCATCGGCGGCGTTGCGCACTTCGCACTGGAACACGCGCAGCAGTTGTTCGGCGACCATCCGGTTGACCGTATTGTCCTCCACCAGCAGCACACGCAGATGCAACGGCGGCAGCGTGGCAGCCGGGTGCTCGTTGTCCGCGCTGGCCAGCAGCGCAGCGGGGCGGGCGGGGGCGACCGGTGCAGCCAGCAGTGCATGCAGGGCCGCATCGTCGAAGTGCGGGGGCAGCTGGCGCTGGCGCTGGCGTTGTGGAAGTGCGCCCTCCTGCAGCCACAGCACCTGCAGCGCATCGTCGTCACCACGTTCACTCAGCGCCAGCTGCAGCGTGGCCTCACCGTTGCGGCGTGCGCGGGCATCGACCAGCAGCCATGCCGGTGCCGGTTGTCCGGGCCGCGCGGGAGCGCGCAGGCGCTCGACCACGGCATCCAGCTGTGCCAGCACCTGCACCTGCAGCCCATGGTGGGCGGCGATGCGCTCGATACGTGCCTGCAGCGTTGCATCGGCACTGAACAGCAGCAGCGGTGCCGGTGCGCGCGCCATCGCCGGCAGGTCGCCAGCGACCTTCAGCAGCGGGATCTCGAACCAGAAGGTTGCGCCCTGGCCCGGCGTGGAGTGCACGCCGATGTGCCCGTGCATCAGGTCGATGATGCGCTTGCAGATGGCCAGGCCCAGGCCGGTGCCGCCATAGATGCGGGTGGTGGATGCGTCGGCCTGGCTGAAGGACTGGAACAGGCGTGCCTGCAGCGCGTCGTCGATGCCGATGCCGGTATCGATGATCTCGAAGCGCAGCTGGTGCTGCGCGGCACTTTCACCCAGACGCAGCACGCGCAGCTGCACCTGGCCGCGGGCGGTGAACTTGATGGCGTTGGCCAGCAGGTTGCTCAGCACCTGGCGCAGGCGCACCGGGTCGCCGCGCACCGGCAGGCGCACCGATGGATCCAGTTGCAGGCCCAGGGCCAGGCCCTTGGCGTCGGCGGCCCGCTGCATCAGCTGTACCACGCCATCGAGCAGGTCGCGCAGGTTGAAGCTGGTGATCTCCAGTTCCAGCGCCTGCGCTTCCAGCCGGGAGTAGTCGAGGATGTCGTCGACGATGCGCAGCAGCTGTTGCGAACTGGCCGAGGCGGTGGCCAGCATCTGCCGCTGGTCTTCGCCCAGCGGCCCGCGTGCGATCAGCTCCAGCATCGGCAGGATGCCGTTGAGCGGGGTGCGGATCTCGTGGCTCATCGTGGCCAGGAACTCGCCCTTGGCCAGCACGGCCGCCTCGGCGGCCTGCTTGGCCTGCAGCAGCTGTTGCTCCAGCTGGCCCTGGCGTTCGGTGGTATGGCGAAGCTGGTCGCGTTCGGCGGCCAGCGCACTGTGCGTGCGCTGCAGCTGGGCCAGCGCATGGTTGCGCGCGCGCAGGCGCAGGCCCAACAGCAGCAGCGCGATGGCGGCCGCAGCAAGGGCAACCAGCAGCACGCCCCACAGCGGCACGTCAGAGCACCGCGTTGTGGAAGTCGAAGTTCAGGTCGCTGCCGGCCGACTGCACCATGTTGCCCTGGATGTAGTCGACGCCGCCTACCCACATCGCCGCTGCAGCCTGCGGATCCTCGATCTGCTGGCCGATGATCTGCAGTCCGGCGGCATGGGCCTGTTCGATCGTCTTGCGCAGCGCCTCGCGCGTGGCCGGATTGGAATGGCTGCTGGAGAAGCGCGCAGCCATGCGCACGAACGACAGCGGCAGCTGGGTCAGCAGTGCATCGGCCTCGCCGCTGGGTTCGAACTGGCTCAGGCAGAAGCGCACCCCTGCGCTGGCCATGCGCTGGCAGAACTGCTGCAGCGGCACGGTGTGGATCAGTGCGTCGGGCAGGCGCACGTCGATCACCAGCGCACTGCCAGGCAGGTCACGCTGCTGCAGTGATTCCAGCAGCCAGTCGGCGAAGGCATCGCGCTGCAGGGTGCGCAGCGACTGCGAGACGAACAGGCTCAGCGGCTGCGTTGCGTGCCGGTACAGATCCAGCAGGCCCAGTGCGTGGTCCATCACCTGCTGGTCGAGGTCGGCGATGCGCCCGGCGGCTTCCGCGGCGGGGATCACCTGGCCGGCCGCCAGCACCGTGCCATCGGCCTGGCGCAGGCGCAGCAGCAACTGGTATTGCGCGGTGTTGCCGCCTGCCACGGCGACGATCGGCTGGTAGGCCAGTTCCAGCTGGCCCTCCAGCAGCGCCAGGTGTTCCTGTTCGGTGACCGCCTGGCGATGCACATGGCCCGCCACGCCGGCGCTGAGCAGGCGCGCCTGCAGGGTGGTGCGCTCAACCGCTTCCAGCGCACTGCTGGCATCCTCGAAGCCCGGCGACAGCGGCGCATAACCGACCACGCCGCGCAGATGCACGGATTCGTCGTCGCGGATCACGAAGGCGCGGGCCGACAGCTGCTCGCGCAGGCTCGCGGCGATGCCTTCGAGGGCGTCCTCGTCGGCGTTGCGGGCCAGCAGCAGGAAGCTGTTGTCGTTCAGCCGCGCCAGCAGGTGCGGATGGCCGGCTTCGGCCAGGCGCTGCCCGGCCTGCACCATCAGCCGTTCAAACGCGGCATAGCCATAGCGTTCGCGCAGGCCCAGCGCACTGGCCACTTCGATGAAGAACACGCCGCCCCGGTCGCGGTGGGCGAGTGCGGTGTTGAGCTGCTGCAGCACATGGTGGCGCGTCGGCAGGCCGGTTTCCGGATTGCTGGTGGCCGGTGCGCCGGTGGCGCCCGGCAGGGTCGCGGCCTGGGCACGCGCGCGGCGGATGCGGTTGGCCACCGCTGCGATCAGGTGGCGCGGCCGGATCGGCTTGCTCAGGTAGTCGTCGGCGCCGCTGTCGAGCACTTCGAACTGGCGCTCTGGATCCGGATCGCCGCTGAGGAACACGATCGGCAGCAGCTGCAGGCCGGGCTGCTGGCGGATCAGCGCGGTCAGGCGCATGCCGTCCAGCCCGGGCAGGTGCAGATCCATCAGGATCAGGTCGGGGCGGTGCTCCTTGATCGCCTGCAGCGCGGCATCGGCATCGCTGTGCACGATCGCCTGCATGCCGGCGCCGTGCAGCACGCTCTGCGCGAACAGCGCCTGGGCGCGATCGTCTTCAACGATCAGCACGCGGTAGGGCGAGTCCGAGGGCGGCGGGGCCAGATCGTTGTTGCCGGCTTCGGCCAGTGCGATCGGGCCGGGCAGCGGCGGCGGTGCGCTGTTGACCGGCGCCGGGGCATCGGTCGCGATGGGCGGCGGGGTCGCAGCCGTCGGTGCGGCCACAGCGGGGCCTGCCGCCTCGGGTGCCCAGCGCTGCCAATGATCGGCCGGAGGGATTTCAGCGCGTCCCGGGCGGGCGCCCGCGGGGGATTCGTTTGCGGCCATCGGTGCTCCTGGTGTTCGCGTCCATTATGCGACAAGCCGGGTGCTCAACCGGTACTGCTGTGCCCCGGCGGTGCTGCCGATGCACCGCGCGCCAGCCAGCGCACGCCCTTCCACAGCGCGCGCCAGACCAGCCACACCAGCAGCGCGCCGGCCAGGCTGCAGGCCAGCACCACCACCAGCGCGATCCACGGGTGTGCCAGGGCCAGCGCCAGGCCACCGACTACCACGGTGTCCTCGGCGGCGGAGGCGACCCAGTTGCTGGCCGGTTCCGGCGAGGTATTGAGCAGCGCGCGGGTACCGGCCTTCAGGCCGTGGCTGGCGAGGGCGACGCCGGCACCGGCGGCGAGTGCGCCGGCGCCGAGCTGACCGTCCGGCGACAGGGTAGCCGCTGCGAGGAACGCGCCGGCCGGCACGCGTGCGAGCGTCTGCACCAGGTCCCAGACCGAGTCCACGCCGGGAATCTTGTCGGCGAAGAACTCGGCGATGGCCAGCGCCGCCGACGTGCCCAGCACCCACCAGGATTCGGTGGCCTGCAGAGCGGGCGGCAGGTCGACCCAGCCGAGCAGGCCGGCAAGGCCGACGCCGAACACGGTGAGGTAGACGCGGATGCCGGCCAGCCAGGCCAGCAGGATGCCGATCACGAACAGGTGGGCTTCGGTCATGGCGATGCTCCGGCGACGGAACTGTGCAGGGGACCACACTATCGACGATGGCATGCCTGAACGCCACAGACCGTGGCCGGCCACGGCGCAGGAAACCCACCCGTCCTGTCATACACTAGCCCGTCGTTTGCCACAGGGGCCGTACCGGTGTCGCCCTCGCGATACCCCGGAAACCACCCATGACCAACCGTCCTCCCATGCGCGTGCAGGTACGCCTGCCCGGCGCGCCGCAACCGCCGGCCGACCGTCGCCGCCTGCTGGTGATCGGCGGCATCTGGCTGCTCAGCCTGGTGCTGGCGATGCTGGGTGGCTGCTGGATGGCCACGCCACGCGATGCCCAGGGCCAGCGCCTGCAGGCTGCCGAGAAGCGCGCCGAGACGCTGCAGGCGCAGCTGACCGAGCTGCGCCAGAAGCAGGCCACGCTGGAAGCCTCCGACCGCATCAGCCGCGCCGCCAATACCGAGGTGCAGTCCTCGCTGGCCGAGCGCGATGAGGAAATCGCCGGCCTGCGCGCCGACGTTGCCTTCTATGAGCGCCTGGTGGGTTCGACCAGCCAGCGCAAGGGCCTGAACACCCATTCGATCGAGTTCAGCCCGGAAGCGGCCGGCACCTGGCAGTACACCGCCGTGCTGACCCAGAACCTCAACCGCGGCGCCATCAGCCAGGGGCAGATGCGCTTCACCGTGGAAGGCGTGAAGAACGGCAAGCTGGCCACGATCAGCTGGGATGATCTGCACCAGCGCAGCAAGGTGCCGGGACAGGATTACTCGTTCCGGTACTTCCAGCAGCTCACCGGCAGCGTGATGCTGCCGGCTGACTTCACCCCGCAACGCGTGCGGGTGACATTGGGGAGTGGTACGGGGGGTACCACCCAGGTATTCGACTGGAAACAGGCCGGTGCGCCGGCCAGCAAAGGGGAGTAGGCAGATGTTCGGAAGCAGCAAATCCAACCGTGAAGGCCAGCTGGTGGTGGATGCCCTGATCGGCAACCAGGTGGTGATCCGCGGTGATGTGGAATTCAGTGGTGGCCTGTATGTGGAAGGTCGCATCCACGGCAAGGTGATCGCCACCGAAGGCGCCAGCGGCGCGACCCTGACGGTCGCCGAGCATGGCGTGATCGAGGGTGAGATCCGGGCCCAGGTGGTGGTCATCAGCGGCCGTCTGGACGGCGATGTACACGCCACCGAGAAGGTCGAGCTGACCCCCAGCGCACGGGTCAATGGCAACGTCCATTACCAGGTGGTGGAGATGAATGCGGGCGCCCAGCTGAACGGCCGCCTGATCCATGCCAGTGCCCCGATGGCGGCCCTGCCGGCGCCGGAAGGCGATGAGGCCAATGGCGGCAAGGGCGACACCGCCGCACGCCGCAAGCTGGCCGAGGCGATGGCTTGAAAGCCATCCCCGGCACCCCCATGCTGGCACCATGAGCACGCTAGTCTCCCTGCCCGGCGCCACCTCGGTTGCCGCGCCCGATTACCAATCGCTGGAGCGCCCGCTGAACTTCACCGAGTCGGCGGCCGCCAAGGTCAAATCCCTGATCCAGGAAGAGGGCAACCCCGACCTGGCCCTGCGTGTTTACATCGAGGGCGGCGGCTGTTCGGGCTTCCAGTACGGGTTCGAGTTCGACGAGAACCGTGCCGAGGATGACCTGGCGGTACAGACCAGCGGGGTGACCCTGCTGGTCGACCCGCTGAGCCTGCAGTACCTGATTGGCGCCGAGGTGGACTACACCGAGAGCCTGACCGGTGCCCAGTTCGTGATCCGCAACCCGAACGCAAAGACCACCTGCGGCTGCGGCAGCAGCTTCAGCATGTAAAAGGCCTGTGGCCGGAATGTGCCAACGAGGGTTGGCACCTGCCAGAGCGGGTAGATCCACGCCATGCGTGGATGATCCTTCCTGCATCCACAACGGCAGATTGCGCACAGCGCCGACCTTGCCACCCGCATCGATTGGCGGCACGCTTGCAGGATGCCCAATACTCCTTCGCCGCTTTCCGGTTTCGCCTTCGTGGGTGAACCGCTGGAGCGCGCCGATGCCCTGCGCGAAGATGCCGATGCACTGGCGCGCCTGTGGCCGGGCGCGCGCATCCTCGTGCTCGATCAGGACGGCAGCGCCTTCACCGGCGATGACGATCAGCCACTGGCGCTGACCGGCGCCGACATCGGCGGCGGCCCGGGTGCCGCGATCTTCCTCGGCCTGCGCGGAGAGCAGGCGTGGTTCTCGGTTGAAGCCACCAACGTCACCATCAGCGCACCACGCCGGCTTGATCTGCGCCAGGCCGCGCTGCTGTGGTCGATGGCCGATGCGACCGCCTTCAGCTATGCCCGCGGCATGTCGTACTGGCACTCGCGCACCCGCTTCTGCGGCGTGTGCGGCGGCGCCGTGGCGTTTGCCCGTGGTGGCTTCGTCGGCCGCTGCGGGCAGTGTTCCACCGAACACTACCCGCGTGTCGACCCGGCGGTGATCGTCGCCGTGGAAAACCAGGGCCGGCTGCTGCTGGGCCGGCAGTCGAACTGGGCCCCGCGTCGCTACTCGGTGCTGGCCGGCTTCGTCGAACCCGGCGAGACCTTCGAGCAGACCGTGGTGCGCGAAGTCCATGAAGAGAGCAAGGTGCGGGTGACGGCCTGCCAGTACCTCGGTTCGCAGCCCTGGCCATTCCCGGGTGCGCTGATGGTTGGCTTCCGCGCACAGGCGCAGGATGACCTGCCGACCGTGGACGGTGAGCTGGAAGACGCGCGCTGGTTCAGTGCCGACGAGGTCGGCGCGGCACTGGCGCGCGACGTGGAGGACGATGGCCAGGGTATCCGCCTGTCGCCGCCGATCTCGATTTCGCGCGGCCTGATCGAGCATTGGTACCGGCAGCAGAAGGGCTGAGCCGGGCCGGCTGGGGCGATTGCATTGCCGCCACCTGAACACGGCCCGGGTTACAGTGCGGGTCATCGCGGAGGGCGCCGCTGCGACAGGTAAGGTAGCGGCGCCGAGCGTTCTGTTTTGTAGGGAGACCTGCCATGTTCACCACTCTGGCCGCCGTGCTGGTGGCACTGGCCCTGGGCCATGTTGCTCCGGCCGCTGCTGCCTCGCTGCGCCGTTTCGACGGTTTCCGGCGTTGGCTGGGCTGGCTGGATGCGCGTGGTGGCAAGGCCTGGCAGGGACCGGCCGGCGTTGCCTTGGCACTGCTGCCGCCGCTGTTGCTGATGGTGCTGCTGGCGTGGCTGTTGCGCGGGGTGCTGTTCGGCCTGCCGTCGCTGCTGCTGGGCGTGGCGGTGCTGGCCTGGTGCTGGGGCCCGCGTGACCTGGACCGCGATATCGAGGCCATTATCGATGCCGATGATGCGGCGACGCGGCAGGCTGCAGTGCGCAACCTGCAGTCGGCCGGCGGCAGCCTGCGCGAGGACATTCCGTCACTGGTCGAGGCGACGGTGCTCAACGCACTGCGGCGCTGGTTCGCGGTGCTGTTCTGGTTCCTGTTGCTGGGCCCGGCTGGCGCGCTCGGTTACCGGCTGCTGGCGCTGATGGCGGAGAGCCCGATGCGCGCACGCGTGCCGGTGGAGCCGCTGGCGCTGGCGCAGCGCCTGCTGGGCTGGATCGAGTGGCCGGTGGCGCAGCTGATGGCCTTCTCGATGGCGCTGGTGGGCAATTTCGATACGGCGTGGAAGGCCTGGCGCCAGGCCCATGGCGAACGCCTGGCCGGCAACATCGGGTTCCTTGGCGCGGTGGCGCGGGCCAGCGTCAACGCCGAGCTGCGTGAGGATGCGCACGATTACGCCGAGGCAGGGTTGCTGCCGGTGTGGCAGCGGTTGCCGGACCTGCGTGATGCGATGAGCCTGGTGTGGCGGATGCTGCTGCTGTGGCTGGCGGTCCTCGCCCTGCTGGTGATTGCAGGCTGGGTGACGTAGTTGCTTTGCAGGGCTTGCAGCCCTGCACCTGCAGAGGCCAAAGCCAATGCCAGAGCCAAAGCGGCTCTGGATTGCTGAGGGTTGGGCGGGGCGGTGTGGGGCTGCAGGACACGCCGTAAACCCGTCCCTGGGGGCTCGATGGCGCCATCCATGGCGCCAACGGTCCTGCTGCCCCACACCGCCCCACCCCCGACAGTTTCCCGGTGACGGTGGGTCAACCGCGACTGCCGGTGGGTGTCGACCTTGGTCGACACGGTCGATCCACGCCATGCGTGGATACAGAGCGAAGCGATCCGCTTCTGCTTTTGATCTTCTCCTTCTTTTCCGTGGTGGACGCACACGGAAACTGTCCGTGGTCGGGCGGGATGGGTTTGCGGGGGTGTCCGCGGCATGGATGCCGCGGCCAAGACTCCATGGACGGATTCACGGCGTCCCCCGCAAACCCATCCCGTCCGGCCAACCCCAGGGCTTCTGCCTTCAAACGTCGCCCACCGCGAGGGGCTGCGCCGTTGGCTGGAAAACCTAGATCGGTGCCAGTGCGGTGAACGGTGCCCACGGCAGGTTGCGCAGCAGCGCATACCCCGGCAGCACCCAGAGCCAGAACGTGGGATTGGCCAGTACCCGCATCAGCGGGTCGAGCACGCGCGGACGGATGCCGGCGACGTTCAGCAGCATCAGCAGCAGGAACGGCAGGCTGATGACCAGCAGCGGGTTCATCGCCATCGCGCCGGGCAGGTCGAAATGGACCAGTGAATACAGGCAGCGGGTGCTGCCACAGCCCGGGCAGTACAGGCCGGTCAGCGCGTACAGCGGGCAGCTCGGCAAAGGATTGCCGGCGACATACGGATTGACGTTGCGCAGCACCACCGCGGCACCGGCGGCCAGGCCGGTGGCGGCCAGCAGCGGTGCCCAGCGGGCGAATCGGGAGCGGGCGGGAAGTGCGGACATTGCAGCAACGGATCCGGCGCAGGCGCCGGATCCGTCCACGCGGATCAGTAGCCGCTGTTGTTCATTGCACCCATGCCGCCGACAGCGACGATCAGGATGCCGTACAGCACGCCGACCACGACGGCGGCGATGGCCGACCAGATCGCCCACTTCTTGGCCTTGGCGGCGGAGTCCTGGGCACCGGCGATGTCGCCAGCGGCCAGCTTGCCGTTGACCTGCGCGGCGTAGACGATCGACACGATGCCGGCCGGCAGGCAGCAGAACAGGGTGCTCAGGATGGCCCAGACCAGATTGTTCGGGACCTGCGGAGTGGCGGTGTTCATGGGTTCAAGCTCCTTGATGGGTGGTGGTGGTGAATCATTGGTCGGAAAGAGCGCCCAGTACGGCCAAGCCGCCGAACAGCCCGAACCACAACAGCAACAGGACCGGCAGGGCCACGGCCGAAGCCACCGCCCACCAGCCCGCCTTGCGCGACGCACTGTAGGCCCCCGGCAGGTCGCCGGCGGCGCGGCGGCCATCGACCTGGGAGGCATAGACGATCGACACCACGCCCAACGGCAGGCAGCAGAACAGCGTCGTCAGGATCGCCCAGACCAGATGGTTGGGGATGTAGACCGGACGGCTGAGCGGTGGCGGTTGATTCAAAGCAAGACTCCATTCCTTGGTGGCCGGCCATGATGAAACGGCCGAACCTCCCCCCTGTGGGTGCGTAATCTACCTCAACCCGCGCTGCATGTATGCGGTTACAGTCAGATACTGGCCGGTATGGCCCTTGATCTGACGCATCTGACGGACCTCTGCGATGCATCGGAGGGCGAGGATGGGGGGCTTGTCGCTGGGACGGTCTACCCGTGTCCGTGCGGTCGATCAGGCGTGATCACCACGCAGGGCCCGCACCTGGGCCTCCAGCACCGGGGCGCTGGTGGTGCGGCCATCCACGGCCGGTGCCGCCACCACCTCGACCGTGGCGCGGAAACGACGCGGCACCCGCATGCGGCCAAGGCGGCTGTCGCGGCGGCTCCACATGCTCGACCACATGCCGCGCAGCGCCATCGGCACCACCGGCACCGGCCGCCGCTCGAGGATCTTCTCGACGCCGGACTTGAACGGCGCCATCTGCCCGTCGCGGGTCAGCGCGCCCTCGGGGAAGATGCAGACCAGTTCGCCTTCGGCCAGCGCCGCGTCGATCTCATCGAACGCACGCTGCATCAGCGCCGGGTCTTCGCGCGCCCCGGCAATCGGGATCGCCTTGGCGGTCCGGAAGATCCAGCGCATCACCGGGATGTTGAAGATCCTGTAGTACATGACGAAGCGCACCGGGCGCGGGATGGTCGCCGACAGGATCAGCGCGTCCATGTAGCTGACGTGGTTGCAGACCAGCAGTGCGGCGCCTTCGTCCGGCACGTTGGCCTCGATGCCGTGCGGGCGCAGCCGGTACAGGGTGCGCACCATCAGCCAGCTGAGGAAGCGCATCAGGAATTCGGGGACGATGGTGAAGATGTAGATCGCCACCAGCGCGTTGGCGATGGCCAGCGCCAGGAACTGCTGCGGAATGGTCCAGTGCAGCAGCTTGTGGGCGGCCAGCGACAGCAGCGCCGCAGCGACGATGAAGCCCGAGTTCTGGATGTTCAGTGCGGCGAACACGCGCGACATCTGCGCCTTCGGCGTGCGGCTCTGGATCAGTGCGAACAGCGGCACCACGAAGATGCCGGTGAACAGGCCGATGCCGATCAGGTCGATGACGATGCGGATGCTGCCGGGCTGCTGCAGGAACGGCCCGATGGTCAGCCCGTGCACTGTCGCTTCGCCGCTGCGGGCGAAGTACAGGTCGAGCAGGAACGCGGTCATGCCGAACGCGCCCAGCGGTACCAGGCCGATTTCCACCGTACGTGCTGACAGCTTCTCGCACAGCAGCGAGCCGACGCCGGTGCCCACCGAGAACAGGGCCAGCGCGAAGATGTACAGGGTCGGCTGGCCGCCCAGGTTGGTCACCGCATAGGCCGGCAACTGCGAGGTCAGCACGGTGCCGACGAACCAGAACCAGGACACGCCCAGGATCGAGTTGCGTACGGCTTTCTGCTGGCGCGCCATGCGCAGCACCGCCAGCGATTCCGGCAACGGGTTCCAGTTGATCTTCAGATTCGGGTCGCCGGCATCGACCTTGGGAATCAGGCGGGCGGCGATGTTGCCGCAGATCGCCAGGGCGATGATCGCGCACGCGGCCACCACCGTGCCGTGACTGCCAGCCACGGTGAACACCAGGCCGCCGACGATCATGCCGGAGAGGATCGACATCGAGGTGCCCATCTCGACCAGGCCGTTGCCGCCGGTCAGCTCTTCTGGCCTGAGCACCGACGGCAGCACTGAGTACTTCACCGGGCCGAACAGGGTGGACTGCATGCCGGTGCAGAACAGCGCGACCAGCAGCACCGGCAGGCTCTGGGTGAGGAAGCCGGTGGCCGCCAGCGACATGATCACGATCTCCATGGTGGTGGTGATCACGATCAGTCGCGATTTTTCCAGTTTGTCGGCGATCTGCCCGGCCAGCGCCGAGAACAGGAAATATGGCAGGATGAAGATGGCCGGTGCCAGGGTGGCGTACAACCCCAGTTCTTCCTCCGGCACAGCCATGAACAGCAACATGCTGATGATCGCCTGCCGGTACACGTTGTCGTTGAACGCACCGAGCGCCTGGACCACGAAGAACGGCAGGAAACGGCGCTGGCGCAGCAGGGCGAACTGGTTGTGACCGGACATGGAACCTCCTTGACCGGCGCAGCCTAGCATTCCTTCCCCTCTGCTGTGGGTGCGGACCTGTGGGTGCGGACCGTTGGTCCGCACACCTGCCAGCACTCTCAGACGATATCGTCGACCACGCCGCCATCCACGCGCAGCGCCGCACCCGAGGTTGCCGATGCCTGCGGCGAGGCCAGGTACACCACCATGTTGGCCACTTCCTCGACCGTGGCGGTGCGCTGGATCACCGAGGACGGCCGGTGCGCCATCACGAACTCACGGCCGATCTGCTCCAGCGGCTTGCCGCTGCGCTGGCGTTCATCCTCGAACATCGCCGCAAAACCATCGGAGAGGGTCGGGCCGGGCAGCACCGCGTTGACGGTGACGCCACTGCCGGCCACGCGCTTGGCCAGGCCGCGCGACAACGACAGCTGCGCGGTCTTGCTGACCCCGTAATGGATCATGTCGGCGGGAATGTTGCGCGCTGATTCGGAGGAAATGAACAGCACGCGGCCCCAGCCGGCATCGACCATTGCCGGTAGCAGCGCACGCGACAGGCGCACGCCGGACATCACGTTGGTCTGCCAGTAGCGCTCCCAGGTCGCGTCATCGGTCTCGAAGAAGTCCTGTGGGCCGAAGATGCCGGCGTTGTTGACCAGGATGTCGACCTTGGGCAGGCCGGCCAACAGTGTTTCGACACCGGCTGCATCAGAGAGATCGGCGGCGACGCCGAGCACGTCGGCTCCCGGCACGGTGGCGAGCAGGTGTCGGCGGGCGCGCTCGACGCTGTCGGTGCTGCGGCCATTGAGAATGACTCGCGCACCAGCGCTGGCCAGTCCTTGGGCGATGGCCCGGCCGATGCCGGCGGTGGAGGCGGTGACCAGCGCGGTGCGGCCACTGAGCTCGATTTTCATGGCGATAGTCCGGAGCGGGGGGATTGCCCAGTATCCGCGCGGCCGCGTGATCGAACCGCAGCGCCAGGCGCAACGCGCCGTTGCACACGGCGCAATTGACCCATGCCACGCGTGGGTGGGATCTCCGATCAGCGATGAGGAGTCAGGTCAGGCTGGTCACCGCTTCATTGGCCGCTGCCCGCACCTTCGGCAGCATCCGCAGTACCAGCGCCATCTGCGTGCGGATCAGCTGCAGTTTCGGCGGCATCGCCTCGTCGATCTGCTCCAGCTCGGCGGCCACCGCGCGGTCGGCGTCGTTGTCATCGTCGGCGACCGGTTGCCGTGCGGTCAGCGCCGAGGCCAGTTGCTGCAGTGCCTTGCGCACGCGCTCGCCGGCCGCCAATGCCAGCGGGTCGCCCGCATAGCTGTCCACCTGGTCGCGATGCGCGCCCAGCGCCGACAGGTGTCCCAGCAGTGTGTTGGACAGCGCCAGGAAGCGGAAGCCGGCATCCAGATTGCGGCGCACATGGCCGGGCTCACGCAGCATGTTCGACAGTGCGGTGGACAGCGCGGCATCGGCATTGTGCATGTCGCGCCGCGCGATGCGGTAGGCCAGGTCGTCGCGCATGCCGCTGCGGTACTGGCCCAGCACCGAATCCAGGTAGCGAGCCGCAGTGTCCAGCACGCGTGCCAGGACGAGATGCAGCTGCCGGCCCTGCCAGTCGGGCAGGACCAGGAACGCGGCCGCCGCTGCGATCGCGCAACCCAGCACCGTATCGACCATGCGCGGCACGATCAGCACGAAGCCGTCGCCGATCAGGTTGAAGCAGGTCAGTGCCATCACCGTGATCGCCGCCGACGCCACCAGGTAGCGGTCGGTGCGGGTGAAGAAGAACAGAAGTGCAGAGAGCAAGGCGATCAGCAGCTGCACGTGCAGCTGCGGGAACAGCTGCAGCAGCGCCCAGGTCAGCACCAGTCCGGCCAGGGTGCCGACGATGCGCTGGGCCAGGCGTTGGCGGGTGGCGCCGAAGTTGGGCCGGCACACGAACACGATGGTCAGCAGTACCCACGAACCGTTCTGCGCATTGAACAGGCGGATCGCTGCAAAGCCGGCAATCAGCGCCAGCGCCATGCGCAGCCCATGCCGGAACAGCACCGAGCCGGGCGTAAGCTGCTGGCGGATGCGCACGCCCATCTCGCGCAGGGTGTGTGGGTTGCTGTCGCGCAGGCGGGTATCGACGTTGTCCAGGCTGGCTTCGGAGCGCTCGGCATCCAGCAGGCGCCGTTCGATGCTGCGCAGGTTGTGCACCAGCAGGTCCAGCGAGCCCAGCAGGCGCTGCCATTGCGGCCTATGCTGGTCGCGCAGGTAGGCCAGCGCATCGGCCAGGTCGCGCCCGGCCTGCTGGTTGCCTTCGCCGTACACGAACGGACGGCGCAGCCGGATTGCCTCGCCCAGGCGGGCACAGGCCTGTCCCTGCAGGTCAAGCAGGCGCTGGCAGCGGTACAGCACGTCGCTGTGGAAGAACGCGTCCACCAGCGCGCCGTACGGGTAATGCGAGGAACTGGCGCGCTCGTGGAAATCCTGCGCCATGTAGTACAGGCGCAGGTAAAGGCCGGAGTTCACGCCGGGTCGGCCGGAGCGGCCGAAGCGGGCCAGGATCGCGGTCTTGGCCTCGTTCAGCGCGCCGACCACGCGGCGGTTCTGTTCGGCCAGGTCGAGCTGGCGACGTTGCAGGTCGGCTTCGCGCACCGGCTCGAACAGCGCGGCCTTCAGCTGCAGGTAGCGGCCCAGCTCAACGTACAGTCGCGCCACCCGCTCGCGGACCGGCCGGTTGGCGAACAGCGCGGTCCACAGGATCGACAGCAGGCCGTACCAGACCGTACCGGCCAGCAGGTGGCTGACCGCTTCCAGCGCACTGTGCAGGTCGCTGGCACCGTGCTGTTCCAGGCCGATCATGGTGTAGATCGCCAGCGTCACCGTGGCCTGGGCAATGGACGCATAGCGCTCGCCGAGCGCGCCGAGCAGGGTCAGGCCGAAGGTGGACAGCGCCAGCGCGCCGATGAAGATCCACGGCCACGGGAACAGCCAGATCACCGATGCTGCGGCAATGCAGAAGCACAGCAGCGACAGCGCCACCGCCTTGGTCCGGCCCCACCAGTTGTCATCGGTTTCGGCGATGGCACTGGCGATGATGCCGAGGAACACGCCGGGCAGGGCGGTCAGTGCATCCAGCTGCCAGCACACCGCCAGCGCCGCGGTCAGGGCGATGAACACCCGCAGGCCGTAACTGGCCTTCTCGTGGGCCCACAGGCGGCTGAGGCGGGATTGTCGGGCGGACATGCAGGCTCGGCGGAAGGGTCTCCGACCATTATTGCGGGTGTGGGGTGAAATATGGAGTGCGGACCAACGGTCCGCACCCACGGTAGTGGTAGTGCCGGCCGCTGGCCGGCAGATTTGCGGTACGGAGAAAGCCGGCCAGCGGCCGGCTCTACCCATAGATCCACGCCGCGCGTGGATGGGCCCTTCTAGGCCCGCTGCGCGCGCTTGAGCAGCTTGGCTTCGCGCCTGCGTGCGCGGCGTGCGCGCCAACGCTCGGCCAGGCACGAGAAGATCACGTACAGCGCCGGCGTGCTGAGAAGGGTCAGGCTCTGCGAGAACAGCAGGCCGCCGATCATCGCGATGCCCAGCGGGCGGCGCAGCTCGGACCCTTCACCCAGGCCGATCGCCAGCGGCACGGCGGCCAGGATCGCGACCATCGTGGTCATCATGATCGGGCGGAAGCGCACGATGCTGGCCTCGCGTGCGGCATCGCGCGGCGCCAGCCCATGCTCGCGCTGCGCCACCAGGGCGAAGTCGATCATCATGATCGCGTTCTTCTTGACGATGCCGATCAGCAGAACCAGCGCGATCATCGAGATCACCGACAGTTCGGTGTTGGTGCCGAACAACGCCAGCAGCGCACCGACGCCCGCCGCCGGCAGCGTGGACAGGATGGTGACCGGGTGGATCAGGCTCTCGTAGAGCATGCCCAGCACCAGGTAGACGGTCAGGATCGCGGCAAACACCAGGATCAGCATGTCGCTGGGATCTGAATTGAAGCCGAAGCCCGCATCGTCGGCCAGGCGGATGTCGCCAGGCATGCGCATGCCGGCGACGGTGGCATCGATGATCGCCTTGGCCTCACCCATGCTCACGTTCGGAGCCAGGTTGTAGCTGAGGTCCATCGTCGTGTACTGGTTCTCGTGGGTGATCTGCGAGGGGGCCAGGCCGGGCATCTGCGTGGCCACCGCGGTGATCGGCACCATGTCGCCGTTGCGCGCACGCACGTACACCTCATCCAGCGCCGCCGGGGTGGCGGTCTGCGAGGGCAGGGCGTTGACCACCACGCTGTACTGGTTGATGTCCGAATAGATGGTGGAGATCTGGCGCTGGCCGAACGCACCGTACAGCGCGCCGTCGATGGCGCCGACAGTGATGCCCAGGCGCGCGGCCTTGGCGCGGTCGATCTGGATGTTCTGGCGCAGTCCGGCATTGTCCACGTCGGTGCCGACGTCACGCAGCTTCGGGTTCTTCTTCAGTTCCGCCTGCAGCTTGGGCAGCCATTCCTGCAAAGCAGCCAGGTCGTTGCCCTGCAGGGAAATGCGGTACTGCGCGCCCTGGCTGGAACCGCCGCCATCGTTGCTGGGCAGGTCCTGGATCGCGCGCAGGCGCAACTGCAGGTCGGGGTAGCGATCGGCCTTGGCACTGAGTCGCGCCAACGCATGTGCGGTGGTTTCGCGGCGACCGTCGCTGCGTGACTTCAGCTCGATGTTGAACTGTGCACTGGAGCCCTGACGGCCGCTGCCGAGGCGCACACCCACGGTTTTCACTGCCGGGTCGGCCATCAGCATGTCGGTGATGCGACGCTGGCGGGCGACCATGTCCTCGAAGGAGACGGTGGCGCTGGAATTGGCGCGGCCCCAGATCAGGCCGGTGTCCTGCGGCGGGAACGCGCCCTTCTTCACCGCCCCGAACAGGAAGATGGTGACGCCGATCAGGATCAGCGGCGTCAGCGACAGCAGCAGCGCGTGGCGCAGCGAGAAGTCCAGGAACACGGTGTAGATGCGCAGCATGCGCTCGTGGCCGGCATCCAGCCAGCGTCCGAAGCGCGACGGCGGCGCGCTGTGGTCATGGGCGCTGAGGAAGCGGCTGCACAGCGCCGGGGTCAACGTCAGCGAAACGATCATCGAGACCACGATGGCCGCCACCAGGGTGACGGTGAACTCGCGGAAGAACGCGCCCATCATGCCGCTGGCGAACAGCAGCGGGATGAACACCGCGACCAGCGAGGCGGTGATCGAGACAATGGTGAAGCCGATCTCGCGCGCACCGGTCAGCGCCGCCTGCATGCGCGGCATGCCCTCATCGAGGTGGCGCATGATGTTCTCGATCACCACGATCGCATCGTCCACGACGAAGCCGATCGCGATCACCAGCGCCAGCAGGCTCAGGTTGTTCAGGGTGAAGCCCATCACGTACATCACCAACGCGGCACCGGCCAGCGACAGCGGTACGGTCACTGCGGCGATCAGCGTCGGTGCCAGCCGGCGCAGGAACAGCGCCATGGTCAGCACCACCATCGCCAGGCTGATCAGCAACGTGATCTGCACTTCATGCAGCGACGAGCGGATGGTCGGCGTACGGTCGAAGTACGGCGTCATCGTGGTGCCGGGCTGCAGGTAGTCGCGCAGGGTCGGGATCTGCGCCTTGACCCGGTCCACGGTCTCCACGATGTTGGCGCCGGCACGGGTGAACACGTACATCACCACCGCCGGCTTGTGGTCGAACCACGCGGCCTGGTAGGCATCCTGCTGGCCGTCGTAGACGTTGGCGATGTCCTTCAGGCGGATCACCCGGCCATCGCCCTGGGTCTTGACCACCAGATCGGCGAAGTCGGCCGCACGCGCCACCGAATCGTTGGCGATGATCGCGGTGGTGGTGTTGCCGTCGCTGAGGAAGCCGGTGGGCGAGGTCACGTTGGCCGCGCGCACCGCATTGCGCAGGTCATCGGCGGTCAGGCCCAGCGCGTTCATCAGGCGCAGGTTGACGTCCACCCGCACCGCTGGCGTCGACGCGCCGGCGATGTCGACCGAGGCGACGCCACTGATCTGGCGGATGCGCTGCGCCAGCAGCGAATCGGCGACGTTGTACAGCTCATCGGCCGACTGCGTCTGCGAGGTCAACGCGATGGCGATCACCGGGTCATCGTTCGGGTTCGCCTTCTGGTACATCGGCGACCCCATGCCCGAGGGCAGGTCGGCCTGGGCCGAGTTGATCGCCGTCTGCACGTCCAGCGCGGCCGAATCGATGTTGTGGCCGCTCTGGAAGATCATGAACACCAGCGAGCTGCCTTCCGAGCTCGACGAGCGCATGCGGTCGATGCCCGGCAGCTGGCCGAGGTGGCGTTCCAGCGGCGCGGTGACCGTGGAAGCCATGGTCGCCGCATCGGCGCCGGACTGGCTGGCATGCACGAAGATCACCGGGATCTCGATGTTCGGCAATGCCGACACGCCCAGGCGCAGGTAGCAGATCAGCCCGACCATGAACAGGCCGATGGCCAGCAGCGCGGTGCCGATCGGGCGGCGGATGAAGGGGCCGGACAGGTTCATCGTGCGGCCCCTTGCAGCAGCGGGGCGTGGATCATGCCTGCGGCTCCTGCAGCGAACCGTCGCGCAACGCACGCTGCTCGCGGCGGCGGGCAAGCCACTCGGAGAAACGCTCCATGTACAGGTAGATCACCGGCGTGGTGTACAGGGTCACCAGCTGCGACAGCAGCAGGCCGCCGACGATGGCGATGCCGAGCGGGCGGCGCAGCTCCGAGCCGATCCCGGTGCCCAGGGCCAGCGGCAGCGCGCCCAGCATGGCCGCGGCGGTGGTCATCATGATCGGGCGGAAGCGCAGCAGGCAGGCACGGCGGATCGCTTCGTGCGCGTTGGCACCGGCGCGGCGGGCCTCGATCGCGAAGTCCACCATCATGATGCCGTTCTTCTTGACGATGCCGATCAGCAGCACGATGCCGACGATGCCATCCACCGACAGGCTCAGGCCGCACAGCATCAGCGCCAGCAGCGCGCCGACACCGGCCGGCGGCAGCGTGGAGATGATCGTGATCGGGTGGATGTAGCTCTCGTAGAGCACGCCCAGCACGATGTAGATCACCACCAGCGAGGCCAGCAGCAGCCACACCACGTCCGTCTGGCTGCCAGTGAACTCGGCGGCCTTGCCGATGAACTCGGCATGCAGGTGGGTGGGCATGTCCAGGCTGTCCTTGGTCTCCTGGATTGCACGCACCGCTTCGGACAGCGAATAGCCCGGCGCCACGTTGAACGAGACCGTCACCGCCGGCAGCTGCTGCTGGTGGCTGACCACCAGTGGCGCGCTGCTCACCTTGCCTTCGGCCAGCGCCGACAGCGGGATGATGTTGCCTGCGCCGACGGTGATGCCGGTGTTCTGCGCGCCGATGCCGGTGGCGGTCGACGAGTTCGACGAGGTGACCTGGCCGAAGCTGGTGGCATTGGTGCCGGTCAGCGCGCCGGCGCCATTGGAGGCCACCGCCAGCTGCTCCATCAACGCGGTGCTGGTGCGGAACTCCGGCGCCACTTCCAGCACCACGCGATACTGGTTGAGCTCGGTGAAGATGGTGGAGATCTGGCGCTGGCCGAACGCATCGTAGAGCGTGTCGTCGATGGTCTGCATCGGCACGCCCAGGACACTGGCCTTGTCGCGGTCGATGTTCAGCTCCAGGGCGCGGCCCTGGTTGGACAGGTTGTTGTCGACGTCAGCCAGTTCCGGGCGCTTGCGCAGCGCTTCGGTCAGGCGCGTGGCCTGGGTCGCCACCGTTGCCGAATCGACGTCCGACAGCGAGTACTGGTACTCGGTAGCGGCCACGCGGGTATCCAAGGTCACGTCCTGCACCGGCTTCAGGTACAGCGCCACGCCGGGAATGCCGGCCACCGCCTTCTGCAGGCGCGGCAGGATCTGCTCCAGGCCATCGCGCTGGCTGCGCTCCTTCAGCACGATCGACAGCTGGCCCTGGTTGAGCGTGGGGTTCATGCTGCCGGCACCAATGAACGCCGACACGCCGGTCACATCCGGATCGTGCCGCAGTGCTTCGGCGACCTGCCGGGTGCGCTGTTCCATCTGCGGGAAGGCGATGTTCTGGTCGGCCTGCACCACGCCGGTGATCAGGCCGGTGTCCTGTTCGGGCAGCAGGCCCTTGGGAATCAGCACATACAGCAGCACGGTCAGCACCAGTGCACCACCGGCCACGGCCAGGGTCAGGCGCTGGTGGCCCAGCACCCAGTCCAGGCTGTGCTCGTACAGGCCGACGGTGCGCGTCCACAGGTTCTGCTTGCCGGCCGCTGCCGCGCGCTCATGCGCGTCTTCGCCCTCGGGCAGGGCGTCGGGCTTGAGCAGGTAGGCACACATCATCGGGGTGAGCGTCAGCGAGATCAGCATCGACAGCACCACCGCGATGCTCAGCACCCACGCGAACTCGTGGAACAGGCGTCCGGTGACGCCGGGCATCAGCAGCAGCGGCAGGAACACCGCCACCAGCGAGACGGTCAGCGACAGCACGGTGAAGCCGATCTGGCGCGCGCCGATCTCGGCCGCTTCCTTGCCACTCTTGCCCTGCTCGATGTAGCGCACGATGTTCTCGATCATCACGATCGCATCGTCGACCACGAAGCCGGTGGCCACCACCAGCGCCATCAGCGAGAGGTTGTCCAGCGACATGCCGGCGAACGCCATCACCGCGAAGGTGCCGGCCAGCGACAACGGCACTGCCACCGACGGGATGATCGTGGCCCACAACCGGCGCAGGAACACGAAGATCACCGCCACCACCAGGCCGATGGTGAGGATCAGGGTGAACTGCACTTCATGCACCGAGGCGCGGATGGTCTCGGTACGGTCGTTGAAGATCTCCAGGTGCACGTCGGCCGGCAGCACGCCCTGCAGCTGCGGCAGGATTGCGCGGATGCGCTCGACGGTCTGCACGATGTTGGCACCAGGCTGGCGCCGGACTTCCAGCAGCACCGCCGGCTTTCCATCGGCCCAGGCGGCCAGCTGGTCGTTCTCCACGCCATCGATCACCTCGGCCACGTCCGACAGCCGCACCGGGCGGCCGTTCTTGTAGCTGATGATCGTGTCGCGGTACTCGGCGGCGCTGGCCAGCTGGTCGTTGGTGCCGATGCTGTAGGACTGCGTCTTGCCGTTCAACGAGCCCTTGGGCGCATTGACGTTGGCCTGGGTCAGTGCGCTGCGCAGCTGCTCCAGGGTCAGGCCCATGTTCGACAGCTGCGCCGGATTGACCTGGATGCGCACGGCAGGGCGCACGTTGCCGGCGATCGACACCAGTCCCACGCCCTGCACCTGCGACAGGCGCTGGGCCAGGATCGAGTCGGCGTAATTGTTGACGTCGCGCAGCGGGCGCGTGTCGGAGGTCAGCTTCAGGGTGACGATGGCCGCGTCGGCCGGATTCACCCGGTTGTAGACCGGCTGGTAGGGAAGCGACGAGGGCAGGGTGGCCTGGCGGATCGCCGCCTGCACGTCCTGCGCGGCGATGTCGATGTCGCGGTCCATCGAGAACTGCAGGATGATCGTCGACAACCCGGCCGACGAGTCGGAGGTCATCAGCTCCAACCCGGAAATCTGCCCGAACTGGCGCTCCAGCGGGGTAGTGACCAGCGAAGCCATGGTGGTGGCGTTGGCACCGGGGTACTGGGTGGTGACCACCAGGCTGGGCGCATCGATTTCCGGCAGCGCCGACACCGGCAGCTTGCGGTAACCGAGGATGCCCAGCAGCAACAGGCCCGCCATCAACAGCGAGGTGGCGATCGGGCGGCGGATGAAGATCGTCGAAAAGCCCACGGACTGATCCTTGCTGGCACTTCAATGTCGGCGCCGGCGGGTATGCCGGCGCGAGGGAGATCAGTGGCCTGCGCTCAGCGCGGGCCACCACCGCGACGGCCACCGCCGCCTGCGTTCTTCTGCTCGGCCGCCTTCAGTTCGGCCTCGGTCGGTGCGGCCGGGGTCTCGCCCGGCTTCAGCGCGGTGACCTTGCTGCCCGGCTTCAGGCGGAACTGGCCTTCACTGACCACCCGCTCGCCGCCCTTCAGGCCTTCGGCGATCTGCACCTGGCTGTCGCCCACTTCCACGCCGCTGCGCACCGTCTGCATCTTTACCGTGTTGTCGCCCTGCACGATGTAGACGTACTCGCCATCCGGGCCACGCAGCACCGCCTGGGTGGGGATGACCACACCACCGGCGATCGTGCGCAGCTGCATGCGCACGTTGACGAACTGGCCCGGCCACAGGCCGTTGTCGGTGTTGTCGAAAATCGCACGCGCCTTGAACGTGCCGCTGTCGGCACTGATCAGGTTGTCGACCACGTCGAGCTTGCCGTCGCCGGACAACACATGCGAATCGGCACGGTCCAGCGCGGCCACCGGCACCGTGCCGGCGGCCTGCGCCTGGCGCACGTCGCCGAGCTGGCGCTCGGGCAGGTTGAACAGCACGTGGATCGGATGGATCTGGGTCAGCGTGACCAGCGCGGTGCCGGCGTTGACCACGTTGCCCGCGTCGACCGCGCGGATGCCGGCGATGCCGGAGATCGGTGCGGTGACCTTGGTGTACTGCAGCTGCACCTGCGCCGAACGCATGCTGGCCTCGTTGGCGGCCACGGCGCTTTCGTACTGTGCCACTTGGTTTCGCTGTGTATCCAGATCGGTCTTGGCGACGTACTGGCGATACTCAGGCGCGTTCGAGCGCTGGAAGTTGGAGCGCGCAGTGGCCAGCAGGGCTTCGTTCTGGCGCTTGGCTGCGGCGGCCTGGTCATAGCTGGCCTGGGCCGTGCGCGGATCGATCACCGCCAGCACGTCACCCTGCTTCACTTCCTGGCCTTCGCGGAAATTCAGGCTCATCAGCTGGCCGCCGACCTGCGGGCTGACGGTAACGGTGTTCATCGCAGTCACCGTGCCCAGCGCGCTGGCATACACCGGCACGTCCTGGCGCGTGGCCTCCACCACGGTCACCGGTACTGGACCGGCATTCGGATCCTCGCCGCCCTGGCGCGCCCCCGCAGCTGCACCACCGGCCTTGTCCTTGCCCCCGCCCATGACGCGCAGGCCGACCACGGCCAGCACCAGCACTGCCACGACCAGCAGCACGATCTTCCAAACACGTGACATTACGAGGACTCCGAGAGGGCTGGACCAGGCGGGACGCCGGGGCAATGCGCAAAGCATACCTGTGCCACATCACGTTTCCTGCATGACGGATGGGACGGGCGCTAAGACCGGATCGAGCGCCGGAGGTTCCCGTGGCGGCGGTGTTGCCCTACATTCAGCTGGAACCCTTCTGCTGTGGAGATTGCGATGCGCCGTTCGCTGCTGCTGTCCGCCCTGCTGCTGGCCCTGCCGGCCCTTGCCCACGCCCAGGACGGGCAGCGCCCGGAAGTGACCGCCGCCGCGCAGCGGCTGCAGGCCAAGGTGGTCGAATGGCGCCGCGATTTCCACCAGCATCCGGAGTTGTCCAACCGCGAGGCGCGCACCTCGGCCGAGGTCGCCAAGCGCCTGCGTGCGATGGGCCTGAAGCCGAAGACCGGCATCGCCCACCACGGCGTGGTTGCGATCATCGAGGGCGGCAAGCCGGGGCCGAAGATCGCCCTGCGCGCCGACATGGACGCGCTGCCGGTGACCGAGCAGACCGGCCTGCCGTTCGCCTCCAAGGCCACTGACCAGTACCGCGGGCAGACCGTGGGCGTGATGCATGCCTGTGGCCATGACGCGCACACCGCGACCCTGCTCGGCGTGGCCGAAGCACTGGTGTCGATGAAGAAGGACCTGCCGGGCCAGGTGATGCTGATCTTCCAGCCGGCCGAGGAGGGCGCACCGCCGCCGGAAGAGGGTGGTGCGGCACTCATGCTGAAGGAAGGCCTGTTCGCCGATTTCAAGCCGGAAGCGGTGTTCGGCCTGCATGTGTTCTCCAGCGTGCAGGTGGGTCAGATCGCGGTGCGCGGTGGCCCGTTGATGGCGGCCTCGGACCGGTTCGGGATCAAGGTGATCGGCCGCCAGACGCATGGTTCGGCGCCGTGGAACGGGGTTGATCCGATCGTCGCCACCGCCGACCTGGTGGGCACCGCGCAGACCATCGTCAGCCGCCGCGCCAACCTGTCCAAGCAGCCGGCAGTGCTGACCTTCGGCGCGATCAACGGCGGCATCCGCTACAACATCATTCCCGATGAAGTGGAGATGGTCGGCACCATCCGCACCTTCGACGAAGGCATGCGCCAGCAGATCTTCGCCGACCTGCGCAGCGTGGCCGAGCACACCGCCGCCGCGCATGGTGCCAAGGCGGTGACCGAGATCTACGAAGCCGATGGCAACCCGGCCACGGTGAACAACCCGGCACTGACCGCGAAGATGCTGCCGAGCCTGCAGGCGGTGGTGGGCAAGGACAACGTATACGAGCCACCGCTGCAGATGGGTGCGGAAGATTTCTCGCTGTACGCGAAGGAAGTGCCGGGCATGTTCTTCTTCGTCGGCTCCACCAGCGCGGGCATCGACCCGGCAACGGCGCCGGCCAACCATTCGCCGAAGTTCCTGCTGGATGAGAAGGCGCTGGATGTCGGGTTCCGCGCGCTGCTGCAGGTGAGCCTGGATTACCTGCACGGTGCCGGCACCCCGGCGGAGTGAGGGTTTCCGCAGGGCTTGCAGCCCTGCACCCGCTTGGATCAACGGCAACGTCAACGTCAACAGCGGGCATTCCGTGGGATGGCGGGGTGGGTCCGGTTGAGGGGGACGCCGTAAACCCGTCCCTGGGGGCTTGGCCGCGGCATCCATGCCGCGGACACCCCCTCAACCGGACCCACCCCGCCTTCGACAGTTTCCCGCGGCTGTTGGTGCCCGCTGCTGTTGGTGGGTGCCGACCGTTGGTCGGCACGGCGGACGTCATGAACGTCTGAAGGATCGGATTCTGATTTTGATTTTCCTGATCTTTCCCGTGGTGGATCGGCGACAGAAATGTGTCGGAGGGCCGGGCGGGTGGGATGGGCGGGGTATCCGCGCCATGGATGGCGCGGCTAAGCCCCCAGGGATGGGTTCACGGCGTCCCCGCCCATCCCGCCCGCCTGGCCCACACCCCGGAACCCAGGCTTTCGACGACCCACCAACCCCACCACGGAGGGGCTCCGCCGTTGGCCAGCCCGGCCGAAGGCCCGCCGTCCGCGCGATACAATGGCGCCCATGAACACCCCACAGGATTCCAGCCTCGGTCGCGAGGTCAGTTACCCGTCGCAGTACGATCCCGGCCTGCTGTTTCCCATCCCCCGCAGCGGCGCCCGCGCCGAGATCGGCCTCGATGACGCCGCGCTGCCGTTCGTTGGCCACGACCGCTGGCATGCCTTCGAGCTGAGCTGGCTCGACGCGCGTGGCAAGCCGCAGGTCGCCGTCGCCACCGTGCAGGTGCCGTGCACCTCGCCGCGGTTGATCGAATCGAAGTCGTTCAAGCTGTACCTGAACTCCCTCAACAGCACCCGTATCGACAGCGCCGAGGCACTGCGCGCGCGCATCGTGGCGGATCTGTCGGCCTGCGCCGGTGCGCCGGTGGAGGTCGAATTCGGCCTGCCGGGCCTGCGTGAGACGCCGCTCGGCGAATCCATCGATGGGCTGGACCTGGAGATCGACTGCTACGGCCCGCCGCAGGCAGACTTCCTCGCCGCTGATGCCGGCGAGGTGGTGGAGGAAACCCTGGTCTCGGCGCTGCTGAAGTCCAACTGCCCGGTTACCGGCCAGCCGGACTGGGCCACGGTCAGCCTGCGCTACCGCGGGCCGAAGATCGACCGCGCCGGCCTGCTGCGTTACCTGGTCAGCTACCGCGAGCACGCCGAGTTCCACGAGCAGTGTGTTGAACGGATCTTCAGCGAGGTGTCTGCGCGCTGCCAGCCGCAGTGGCTGGAAGTGGAGGCCCGCTACACCCGTCGTGGCGGCCTGGATATCAACCCCTGGCGTGCCAGCCCGGGCATCGCCGCCCCGGCCGCGACCTACCGCGAACTGCGGCAGTAACCGCCATAGGCGGTTGCCCGTTGCGCCGGGCCATGCCCGGCGAGCGCCGGCCAGCGGCCGGCACTACCATGATTCGCAGGTGGTTACGGGTAGAGCCGGCCGCTGGCCGGCAATCGGCCAAGGCCGGATCCCCCTGGCACAGCCGGCCAGCGGCCGGCACTACCGGGCGTCCATTCCCCCGATTGTTCAGCCGCCCCGGGGGGCGGCTTCACATCTGCACCATCCCCATTTAACAACCTCCATGGCACCGTGCGAATCACGTAGTCATGCAGACGGGAGTTGTGGATGAGTACCGAGAAGAAAGCCGATTTCTCCGGCGTCAGTGGCAGTGTCGACAGTACCGCCGAGCAGGTGCCGAAGGCGGACTTCTCCGGCGTCAGCGCTTCGGTGGACAGCACCGCAGACGTTGTCAGCGGCGGCACCTATACCGTGCAGAAGGGTGACTCGCTGTCGAAGATCGCCAAGCAGCATCTGGGCGACGCCAATGCCTGGAAAAAGATCTTCGAAGCCAACCGCGATGTGCTTGATGACCCGGACAAGATCTTCCCGGGCCAGACCCTGAAACTGCCGCCGAAGTAAGCCGGCCATCGAACGCCGTCCGACAATCCCTGGGAGGAACCCCGAATGATCAAGACCACCCCGCTACAGACCGCCCTGATCGCCGCCCTGCTGGGCAGCGTTGCTCTGGTCGGTTGCAAGAAGAAGGAAGAGTCGACCGACAGCAACGCCGCTCCGGCAGCGACCGCCCCGGCCGAACCCGCAGCTCCCGCGCCGATGACCGGCGCACCGCCGCCGATGGCCGAAGCCGCTGCGGTCAACGTCTCGTCGGTCACCGTCGGCAAGACCGCCGCCGCCGACAAGTCGGTTGCGACGACGGCTTTGTTCGCACCGAAGGATGACATCATCGTCTCGGTCAAGACCGACGGCGCTGCCAACAACGTCACCGTTGGCGCCAAGCTGACCTATCAGGACGGCCAGGTAGCCGGCGAACAGAACGCCACCCTGAACACCAGTGGTGCGGAAACCACCAACGTCACGTTCAAGAATGCAAAGGGCTGGCCGGCCGGCAAGTACCGCGCCGAGGTCACCGTCGATGGCAAGGCGGCCGGAACGCCGCAGGAGTTCGAGGTCAAGTAAGTCCTGCCGACTCTCTCCCGGCAGGGCTCACGATGGACGCAGCCGCGAGGCTGCGTCCTTTTTTGTTGGGCGATGGCTGGCTTCATCCACGCATGGCGTGGATCTGCTGATGCTGTGGGGGGCTTCATCCTGGCGCGGATGGATCACAGCGTTGCCGCCGTGCAGTACCGCCGCGTATGGCACAGCTTTGCCCCGCGCGGCTGAAAACGCGACAATGCAGGGGTTTCCCCGCCGCGCGCCCACCCTGACGGCGACGGGGGAAAGCGTGGGGCCCGGCCCCGCGCGCGACACGGTTGCACGTGGCCCGGCGCTGGCGCCGGCCTTCCCCTGAGCACTGCTACAGAGTCCAAGTCCCCCATGTCCAAGATCCTCTACACGCTGACCGACGAAGCACCGTTCCTGGCCACCCAGTCGCTGCTGCCGATCGTCGGCGCCTACACCGCCACCGCAGGCATCGTGGTGGAAACCCGTGACATCTCGCTGTCCGGCCGCATCCTGTCGCTGTTCCCTGAACTGCTCAGCGACGCGCAGAAGGTCAGCGACGACCTGGCCGAGCTGGGCCAGCTGGCGACCACCCCGGACGCCAACATCATCAAGCTGCCGAACATCTCCGCCTCGGTGCCGCAGCTGAAGGCGGCCATCAAGGAACTGCAGGACCAGGGCTATCCGCTGCCGGATTACCCGGAAACCCCGGCCGACGACCAGCAGCGCGACTACAAGGCGCGCTACGACAAGGTCAAGGGCAGTGCGGTGAACCCGGTGCTGCGCGAAGGCAACTCCGACCGCCGTGCACCGCTGTCGGTGAAGAACTACGCGCGCAAGCATCCGCACCGCATGGGCGCCTGGGCGTCGGATTCGAAGTCGCACGTCGCGCACATGGCCGCCGGTGACTTCTACGGCAGCGAGAAGTCGGCCACCCTGGCCAACGCCGGTTCGCTGAAGATCACCTTCCACGGCAAGGACGGCAGCGCCGTGGTGCTGAAGGAAAAGACCGCAGTGAAGGCGGGCGAGATCGTCGATGCCGCCGTCATGAGCCGCAAGGCACTGGCCGCGTTCATCGGCGAGCAGATTGCCGATGCCAAGGCCCAGGGCGTGCTGTTCTCGCTGCACCTGAAGGCGACCATGATGAAGGTCTCCGACCCGATCATGTTCGGCGTGGCGGTGAACGAGTTCTACAAGGACGTACTGACCAAGCACGCCGACGTGCTGAAGCAGGCCGGTTTCGATGCCAACAACGGCATTGGTGACCTGGCTGCGCGCCTGCCGTCGCTGCCTGAAGCCACCCGCGCCGCGATCGAGGCCGACCTGGCCGCCGAGTACGCGCAGCGCCCGGGCGTGGCCATGGTCAATTCGGACAAGGGCATCACCAACCTGCACGTGCCGAGCGACGTGATCGTCGACGCCTCGATGCCGGCGATGATCCGCGACTCGGGCAAGATGTGGAATGCCGAAGGCAAGCTACAGGACACCAAGGCGGTCATTCCGGACCGCTGCTACGCCGGCGTGTACCAGGCCGTCATCGACGACTGCAAGGCGCACGGTGCCTTCGACCCGGCCACCATGGGTTCGGTGCCGAACGTCGGCCTGATGGCGCAGAAGGCCGAGGAGTACGGCTCGCACGACAAGACCTTCCAGATCGCCGCCGATGGCGTGGTCAAGGTCACCGATGATGCCGGCGCCGTGGTGTTCGAGCACGCCGTGGAAGCCGGTGACATCTGGCGCATGTGCCAGACCAAGGACGCGCCGATCCAGGACTGGGTCAAGCTGGCCGTCGAGCGCGCCCGCCTGAGCAGCACCCCGGCCGTGTTCTGGCTGGACGCCGCCCGCGCCCACGACGCGCAGGTCATCGCCAAGGTCGAGCAGTACCTGAAGGACCACGACACCACCGGCCTGGACATCCGCATCCTGCCGCCGGTGGAAGCCACCGCGTTCTCGCTGGACCGCATCCGCAAGGGCGAGGACACCATCTCGGTGACCGGCAACGTGCTGCGTGACTACCTGACCGACCTGTTCCCGATCATGGAACTGGGCACCAGCGCCAAGATGCTGTCGATCGTGCCGCTGATGGCCGGTGGCGGCCTGTTCGAGACCGGTGCCGGTGGTTCGGCCCCGAAGCACGTGCAGCAGTTCGTTGAAGAGGACTACCTGCGTTGGGATTCGCTGGGTGAGTTCCTGGCCTTGGCCGCGTCGCTGGAACACCTGGGCAACCGCTACGACAACGCCGCTGCCCGTGTGCTGGCCAAGGCGCTGGACGAAGCCAACGGCCAGTTCCTGGACAACGACAAGTCGCCATCGCGCAAGCTGGGTGGCATCGACAACCGTGGCAGCCACTTCTACATCGCGCTGTACTGGGCCCAGGCCCTGGCCGCGCAGGACGAGGACGCCGCCCTGAAGGCGCGCTTCGCCCCGCTGGCCAAGACGCTGACCGACAACGAGCAGAAGATCGTCGAAGAGCTGATCGCAGTGCAGGGCAAGGCCGTGGACATCGGCGGCTACTACCGCCCGGACGTGGCCAAGGCCAGCAAGGCGATGCGCCCGAGCGCGACCTTCAACGCCGCGCTGGAACAGCTGCGCGGCTGATCCACTGCCGTTCGGCCGTGACACCGGAACCCGCGCTTCGGCGCGGGTTTCTTTTTATGGCGCTGGGGTCAGATCCCTTTTGCAAGCAAAAGGGATCTGGCCCCATTCGACCCGTGTCCAGAACCGTGACATCCGTCGGTCGTCGGTCGTCGGAATGCCGTCAACGGGGCATGAAACTTGCCCGCGATGGCGGTCGCAGAATGGATCGGCGCCGTTTCGCAGTCGCCTTGAATCTGAGCAATCGATCACGACGGCCGCCGCTGGCGATGCCCTAGCCTTGGCGACGCGAGGCCACCGGGGAGGTGGCCGCACGGGGAACACGGATGGCACGCGTGCTGGTAGTGGGAGCCGATATCCAGGGCGAGCAGGCCCTGCTGCAACGGCTGCGCCTGGCCTCGGCGCTGCCGGATGGCCAGGTCCGCCGCAGCCAGGATCTGGACGATTGTGATCTGCTGGTCATCCGCGATACCCCGGCGCTGCGCAACGCCGCCCAGCGCATGCGGCAGCAACGTCCGCGCCTGCAGTGCTGGATCGAGGACATCGGCGGCCAGCTGCGTGATGGCGACGGGCATCAGGACGTGCTTGATGACGGTGCCATCGGTCGCGCGTTGCGTCGCATGCAGTTGGCACCGGAGCCCCTGGCCATGCAGACACCTGCGCCGATCCGCCTGGCAGATGGCGCGCACGCCATCACCCGCCTGCTGCGCGAGCGGCTGCCGCTGCGACAGGGCCAGGCACTGCTGGGTGATGCGGGCGAGCCTCTGCTGCTGATGGATCTGGAGCACGATCAGGCCGTGCTGTTGCAGGAGCCGGCTGCGGCGCTGGTGGAGCGGCTGGCCGATGCCTTTGAGCGCCTGCAGCTGGACGCGCTGACACCGGCGCGCCTGCAGGCCCTGGCCGGCGAGCGGCCACGCCAGCCGCTGCGGCCACTGCTGTGGCAATGGGCGCAACGCAGCCGCCATTGGCAGGCGCTGGACGAGCGCCTGCGCGGCGCCTCGGTGAAGCTGCTGCGCTGGCCGGACTTCCGCGTACTGGGCCATGACCACGATGGCTTCCGCCTGTGCTCGCTGCTGCTCAAGCGTGCGTGTACGGTTGAGGAATGCACGATGCTGCTCGAACTGCCGGCGGCGGCCGTTCGCGATTTCATCCATGCCGCCTATCTGTGTGGCTACGCGCAGCTGCAGGCCGCCCCGGCGACGCTGATGATGGCGGCAGGTGGCACCCGCACCGACAACGGACTGCTCGCCCGCCTGTGGCGGCACCTGCGCGGGAGCGAGCGCAATGCGTGAGCACAAGGTGGTCGTGCTGGGCGGCATGGGCAGCGGCAAGTCGACGCTGGTACGCAGCATCGCGGCTGGCGCGGTGGTCGACACGGATGTGGCCAACAGTGATCGCCTCGGCGCCGACAAGGCCTCCACCACCGTGGCGCTGGACTATGCAGACATCGACCTGCCCAACGGCGAACGCCTGCGTCTCTACGGCACACCCGGCCAGCAGCGTTTCGATTTCCTGTGGCCGATCCTGCTGCAGGGCGCGCGTGGCGCGGTGCTGCTGCTGGATGCGCGCCGCGCCGGCCTGGCCAGCGAGCTGGAAGGCTATCTGCAGGTGCTGCAGCCGTTCGCATCATCCTTGGCACTGGTCGTGGCGGTCACCCACCTGGACCAGGCACCGCAGGCCGCACTGGATGACTGGGCCATCCGTGCCTGCCTTGACGACCAGCCGCTGCCGCTGCTGGCCGTGGATGCCCGTGACCGAGGACAGGGACTGCTGCTGATGGATGTACTGATGAGCGAAATGGAAGCGCACGCACTGGTGGCTGCACATGGCTGACGGGCAGCTGGCGGTACTGCCCGACGCCGGTCAGCGTGAGCGCCTGCAGCCCCTGCTGCAGGACCTGCAGCAGCGGGTCGAAGGCGTGCGCACGGTCGTGCTGGCCAGCGTCGATGGCTTTGCCCTGGTCAGCGCCGGCGCCGAAGGGCGCGGCGAACGGCTGGCGGCGATGACCAGCGCGATGCTGGCGCTGGCTGCGGCGGTCGGGCGCGAACTGGTGCTGGGCGATCTGCAGACACTGATGCTGGAAGCGGCGGGCGGAAAGGTGCTGATGCTGGCGATCCAGGCCGAAGGGCGCGCACCGTTGCTGCTGATGGCGGCCTGCGACCAGCGCAGCGTGATCGGCCAGGTGCTGTGGCAGAGCAGGGAATGTGGCCAGGCGATCCTGGCCGAACTCGGCGGATCGTGAGCCCGGCCGCAGGGGAACAAGGGGCTCGGACCAACATCGACAAGGGGTGCGACGTGGCTGGATTGAATGATTCGTTGAACGCACTGATGGGCATCGACGGCGCGCAGGCAGTGGCGCTGGTCGATTACGAAAGCGGCATGCTGCTGGGCGAAGCCGGTGCTGGCATGGACATGGAAGTGGCCGCCGCCGGCAATACCGAAGTGATCCGCGCGAAGATGAAGACCGCCGCATCGCTGAACCTCAACGACAGCATCGAGGACATCCTGATCTCGCTGGGCAAGGCGTACCACATCATGCGCCCGGTGGCGAAGAAGAAGGGCCTGTTCTTCTACATCGTGCTGGACCGTACCAAGTCCAACCTGGCATTGGCCCGGCGCAAGGTGCAGGACGTGGAGGCCGAACTGGCGATCTGAGCGGCCGCCTCCGTAGCGCCGGACCATGCTCGGCTGCTTCCAGCCGAAGCAGCCGAGCACGTTCGGCGCTGCCTTCAGGCTGCTGGAAGCAGCAGTGCAGAGACGAACGAGAGAGCCTTGCTGTCGCGTGCGGCGAAGTACCTGGGCGCATGATCTGGCAGCCACACTTCGTTGAAGTGGCGGCGGAAGTCCTCGTAGAACTCGTTGGGATACAGCTTGGCCTGCACCGTGCGGCCGTCCGGGTAGGCGTGGTCATACGTGGGCAGCGCATCGGTGTCGACGCCGCGATGATCCCTCAGCCATTTGCAGAACAGTCGGCCTTCGGAGATGTCCGGCACCAGCGCCTGCGGGAGCGTATAGCCCGCCTGCTCCAGCGGTGCGATCAGGTTCAACGTCAGCTCGTTGAGCATCGAGAAATGGGTGTACGGCACCTTGGCACGGTTCTGCATGTAGCGGTCGATGTGCACGGGCAGCAACGCATTGGCGCGACCCTGCTGCCATTCCACCACCCACTGCGAGACCTTCACTGCGAACCTGCGCGACAGCCACTGGCCGAGGTGGATGGCGAGGTAGGGGTGGATCCAGGTGCCCTGCATGGCCGGGTTCCCACCGGATACCACGTGGATCAGCTCATTCTCGGACAGCTTCGTCTGCGCCATGAGCTCCTGCAGGAACTCCTCCGTCGATTTCAGTGCCCGGTAGTCGGACCAGCGCTTGCCGACGGACTGGCACAGGGCGGTCGCGCTGATGTAGCCGTCGCGGGCGCGCTGCGGGATGACGTTGCCTTCCTCCACGCGCGGAATAAAGGTCATTTGCTGCATGCGTCACCTCGTGCCGTTGTTGGGCCTGAAAGGGTAGGCAGCAGGGAGGCATCAGGTCTGTAGGAATCGTTGCGTTTGTCGCGGCATGCAGTGGCCCTACACAAGCCACCCCACGCCAGCGTATGGTGAGGCAGGTCCTCCCGGGTGAGCCCTGCATGTCCGAGCCTGACACCGTTGCCGACTTGGCGTCGCGCATCGCCGGCGCCATTCACGCCGGCTTCGAGCAGTATCACGCCCGCTTTGCGGCGATCACCGCCCGTGCGCGGCAGCGTTTCGAGCAGCGCGACTGGGTGGGCGCGCGCCGGGATGCAGTCGAGCGCATCGCGTTGTACGACCTGTGCATCGCCGAACAGATGGATGCGCTGCGGCGCCTCGCCGGCGAAGCGATCGGGGAACGCGCGCTGTGGCTGCAGGTGCATGCGCGCTATAGCGCACTGCTGAGGGGGCTGATCGACGCCGAGCTGTACAAGACCTTCTACAACACGCTGTCGCGGCGCTTGTTCTCCACCCGTGGCGTGGACCCGGCGCTGGAGTTCATCGCCTTCGATGTCGAGCCGTCCGATGCGATCACCCACCCGGTCGCACGGCATACCTATGCGGTCTCGCCGACGCGGCCGGTGGAGGCTCTCCAGCGCGTGCTGGCCGATTACCGCTTCGACATTCCGTATGCGCACCAGCTGCGCTGCGCGGCGGCCATCGCTGTGCGCCTGCAGGATGATCTGGCCCACTGGGGTGATACGCCGGTGCGCAGCATCGAGCTGCTCGACACCGTGTTCTACCGGGAGCGCCGCGCCTACCTGGTGGGTCGCGTGTTCGGCGAACACCGCTTCTCACCGTGCGTGATCGCCCTGGTCAACGATGGGCAGGGCCTGCGTGCAGATGCGGTGCTGACCCGGCGTCGCGATGTCGCCCATCTGTTCGGCGTGTCGCGCAGCTATTTCCAGGCCGACCTTGCCACGGTGGGCGATGCGGTGGTGTTCCTGCGCAGCCTGTTGCCGGGCAAGCCCATTGATGAGATCTATACGGTGCTGGGCCGCGCCAAGCAGGGCAAGACCGAGCGCTACCGTACCTTCTTCCGCCACTTCAACGAACATCCGCAGGAGCGGCTGGTGCATGCCGAAGGCACGCCGGGCATGGTCATGGCGGTGTTCACCCTGCCCAGCTATCCGCTGGTGTTCAAGCTGATCCGCGACCGCTTCGCGTGGCCGAAGTCGATGTCGCGGCAGCAGGTGGAAGAGAAGTATGCGCTGGTGTTCAACCTCGACCGTGTCGGTCGCCTGCTTGATGCGCAGCCGTACCGCCATCTGCGTTTCCCGCGCGACCGCTTCGCACCGGCCTTGCTGCAGGAGCTGCTTGCGCAGTGCGCGCAGAGCGTGCGCGTCGATGGCGATCAGGTGGAAGTCGCACTGTGCTACGTGCAGCGTCGCTTCCGTCCATTGAACCTGTACCTGCGCGAGCAGGGCGGCGATGCGGTGCGTGCGGCGGTACTCGACTACGCGCAGGCGATCACCGACATGGCGCGCAACAACATCTTCCCCGGCGACATGCTGCCGAAGAACTTCGGCGTATCGCGGCATGGCCGGGCAGTCTTCTACGACTATGACGAGCTGTGCCTGGTCAGCGACTGCGTCTTCCGCGCCTGGCCGCAGCCGCGCACGCCGGAGGAAGCCATGGCCGACGAACCCTGGTTCCACGTCGGGCCACGCGACGTGTTTCCAGAGCGCTTCGGCCCGTTCATGGGCCTGCCGGCGGGCGAGCTGGCGGCGGTGCGCGAACATTACCGGCACCTGTTTGATCCCGCGTGGTGGCAGGGCCTGCAGGCGCGCTTCGCCAGCGGTGATTATCCGGATACCCCGCCCTATGCGGCGGTCCATCGCCTGGCCTGAACGGCGTGGCGTGTACTGCCTGCCGGTCCCGCTCGGACTGCGGTACGCTCGGGGTTCACCTCATCACCATGGATCCGGCAATGATGCGTTCCCCCCTGTTCCTTGCGCTGGCCCTGGCGTTCGCCGCCGGTGCTCCCCTGCTGCCGGCCGATGCCGTGGCCCAGAACGCGCGCGCCGTGCGCGCCACTGCCGAGATGAGCATGGTGCTGTCAGGCAGTATCGACGTGGCGGCCGATGGTTCGGTCAGCACGCTGGTCCTGGACCAGCGTGCCATGCTCGCACCCGGCATCGTGTCGTTCGTGGAAGGCGCCATACGCGGCTGGCAGTTCGAACCGACGCTGCGCGATGGCACGCCGGTGGCCGTCCACGCGCCGCTGCGCGTACGCCTGCGTGGCAAGGAGCAGGAAGACGGCAACTACCAGATCAGCATGACCAGCGTCGACTTCAGTGAATATGATCCGAAGGCTACCGATTCGATCACCCAGAAGCGCATGCCGCCGCCGCGCTACCCCGAAGAGGCCTTCCGCAATGGCGGGCAGGGTGACGTACTGCTGCTGGTCAAGGTCGCACGCGACGGCACCGTGGCCGATGTCATTGCCGAGCAGGTGAACATGACCGTGGTCGCACCGGAACGGACCATGGCCAGGATGCGCGACATCTTCGCCAAGGCCAGTATCAGTGCGGCCCGCAAGTGGACCTTCTCGCCGCCGACCACCGGCGAGGACAGCACGCGGGATTCATGGACCGTGCGCGTGCCGGTCACTTTCGCCCTGAACAACAGCGACAACGGCCAGCCGGAACGCTACGGCCGCTGGCGTGCCTTCATCCCCGGCCCGCGCCAGGCCGCACCCTGGCGCACGCCGGATGGCGCCGGACAGGCGGGAAGTGATCTGCTGCCGGCCGGCGGCGTGTACATGGTCGATGGCACCCAGCGCGGCCTGCGCCTGCTGACGCCGCTGGCGCAGCGCTGAGCCCGGTGCGATGGAGCGGTCGGCCAGGCCGGCCGCTTTTCAGTCCGCGTACGGGTAGACCACCACGCGGTTGCGGCCCTGTTCCTTGGCCATGTACAGGGCCTTGTCGGCCAGCCGCAGCGCCTGCTCGGCATCGACATGGAAGCTGGGGAAGTGGGCCACGCCCAGCGACACGGTGATGGTGCCGACCGGCTCGAACGGATGATCGGCGATGTGCTGGCGCAGCCGCTCGCCGGCCTGGCGCGCCGAGTCGGTACTGATGCCCGGCAGCAGCAGCAGGAATTCCTCGCCACCGGCACGGCAGAGGATGTCGCTGTCGCGCGAGTAGCGGCGCATCTGGTCGGCGATATGGACGATGGCGGCGTCACCGACGTCATGGCCGTGGCTGTCGTTGATCGATTTGAAGCGATCGATGTCCAGCGCCAGGATCGCGAACGGAATGCCCTGCACCTGCAGCGCATCCAGCGCCTGCTGCAGGCCGCGGCGATTGAGCAGGCCGGTCAGCGGATCGGTACGGTTGGCGCGGTTGAGTGTGCCAATGCGGTCCTGCAGGGCGTTGAAGCTGTGCAGGACCGCCTGCTTGAGCTGGGCAACCTCGAAGTACCACGCGCGGATGCCGCTGACGTGGTTGATCGCGCTGCCGGTGTCCTCGCCACCCTGCACGTTGCGCGCCAGCTGCCACAGCGGCATCGAGATGCGCCGGGCGAACCACCAGGTGATCAGCAGTGACAGCAGGCCGAGCGGGATCGCGTTCCAGATCACCGCGGTCATCAACCGTGACAACGGCTGCAATGTGGCCTCGGTTGGCCGCTGGGCGATGATGCCCCAACCAGTGGCCGGTACCGGCGCGTAACCGGCCAGCATCGACACGCCCAGGTTGTTACGGACCTGCTGCGCGCCGCGCTCACCGCGCACCACCGCCTTCACCGCCGGGTTGCCGACCACGTAGTCGCCGACCCGCTTGCCGTCGGCGTGGTACAGCAGGCGGCCATGGCGGTCGACCACGTACAGGTAGGAGCCGTCGCGGTAGTAGTGCTTGCCCAGCAGCGTATGCAGCGCGCTGCGCTGGCGCAGGTACAGGGTGCCGCTGACGTAGCCGCGATAGTGGCCCTGGCGGTCGAAGATCGGGTGCGACAGCGAGACCAGCAGCTTGCCTGTGGTCGACTGGTACGGGTCGCTGATCATCGGCTGGCGTGCGGCCAATGCGGCATTGTTGCCGACGCTGTGCAGGATCTCGCCCTGCAGCTGCAGGGTCTGCGGCGAGGTGGCGATCACCAGGCCGTCGGCGTCCACCACCAGCGAGGAATTGAAGCTGTTGGTCTGCAGCTGCAGGCGGCTGGCCTCGTCCTGCGCCTGTGCCGGATCGAGGTCACTCTGGCCGAGCCGGGTGGCGGCGTAGGCCAGCTCCTGCTGTGCGGCCAGCAGGAAGTTCTGGGTGGTCTCGGCCAGCTTGGTGGCATAGACGCGGTTGGCTTCCAGGGTATTGCCGACCAGCTGGTCGCGCTGCACGCGGTAGCTGGCCAGCAGGGTATTGGCCAGGGCGATGATGGCGCTGAGCAGGGCCAGGGCGAGGATCAGCTTGCCCAGGTTGAGGCGGGGAGACAGCGTTCGCATGCGTCGACGGATCCGGCAGGAGGCTGGACCCGACCGGTTCTCCGGAAGGGGCGACAGCGGAATCGGTGGCCACGCCCGCGGGGCCGGGCAGGGTATCGGGCGGATTATCGCCAAAAGTCGGCGGCGGCAAAGTGAAGTGGGTCGCCCTGCAGGCAAAAAAAAACCTGCCGCAGCGAGCTCGGTGCCAGGACGCGTGGGCGCAGGGTCAGTCTGGCTGGTCAAGGAAATCTACAACTATTCGCATGGTACCTGCCCCCGGGAACTGAAAGCATGGTGCGTTTGGAGGATGCACGTTCATGCGATTTCTGCTGCAGAGCTTGAGGGTTCTTCCTTGCGCAACCCATCGAGGCCACTTTGTCGAATCCCATCTTTCGCGGGTTCGCATGCACCTGAATGCCGGTGACCATGCTTCGGCCGAGGCCGTGATGGCGGGGGTGCCGGCTGAAACCCATGAGCACCTTGTCTGGCGCTTGTCGGTGGAACGTCGGGTTGGTCGATGGATCAAGACGTGGACGCAGGCGTTGCCACAGTCCTCTCACCCTCAACTGGTTTCTGCATATGCGGAAATCAACAAGGCATGGTCAGTCCGCGGTGAGAGCTACGCAGCGGAGATCCCGATGTTGCGGCGACGCAGATACCCCGGGATCATGATGCAGGCATATCGGAAGCTCTCGGACATCGTGGCCCAGGAGCCTGGCAATGCAATGGCGTTGGCTGGCCTGATTCACTGTGACGTCGTGGTCGGCACCGGTGACGGAAACAGGGATGACTGGCTCAATGCGGCGATGGCGGCCGAGCCGTTCCATTGCCCTTCGATCGTGCAGTATGCGAGAGGGACATGGCAGCGCTGGGGAGGCGAGCCGGATGATCACTTTCGATTTGCCGATTGGGTGGTTGAGAACGCGCCCGCTGGCAGCTGCTCGCACATCGTGGCTGCACAAGCGCTGCTGGATGATGCCCTGACCGTGGCGGACGGCTTCAGCTCAATGCGAGGAATCTCCCGCCATCTCGGAAACGAGACAACCGCTGCGTGGCTACGCCGCGCAATACTGAAATGGGCCGGGGCCACGCCGGAAACCCTGGAGTGTCGTCTGCGGGACATTGCATCCCTTCATGGCGACAGCTATCACGGGATCTGCATGGAGACATTTGCATTTGCGGCGTATCTCGCGGGTGCCAAAGATGAGGCCCGCCAGCTGCTGATCGCATTGAGGGGGCGATTGCAGGCTGATGTATGGGAGATGCTCTTGCCGTCCATTCCCGGCTGGCTGGCTGCCGTTGGCCTCAGGCATCGGGCGGCGCACCTGGCGCATGATCGCATCTGTCGTGATCTGGAGTTGGACCCGCGGCAGATCTGCCGATAGCTCCATGGTGCCCACGGACGGGGACGCTGGTTCCAATGAAGAGGCCCCGCATCGCGGGGCCTCTTCTGGTTCCATCTATGCCGTGGATCAGCGCTTCATCGAGCCGAAGAACTCGTCGTTGGACTTGGTGTTCTTCATCTTGTCCAGCAGGAACTCCATCGCGGCCATTTCATCCATCGGATGCAGCAGCTTGCGCAGGATCCAGATCTTCTGCAGTAGTTCCGGCTCGATCAGCAGGTCCTCGCGGCGGGTGCCGGAACGGTTGATGTCGATGGCCGGGAACACGCGCTTTTCAGCGATACGGCGGCTCAGGTGCACTTCGCTGTTGCCGGTGCCCTTGAACTCTTCGTAGATCACCTCGTCCATCTTCGAGCCGGTGTCGACCAGCGCGGTGGCGATGATGGTCAGGCTGCCGCCTTCCTCCACGTTCCGCGCGGCACCGAAGAAGCGCTTCGGGCGGTGCAGGGCGTTGGCGTCCACACCACCGGTCAGCACCTTGCCCGAGCTCGGCACCACGTTGTTGTAGGCGCGAGCCAGACGGGTGATCGAGTCGAGCAGGATCACCACGTCCTTCTTGTGCTCGACCAGGCGCTTGGCGCGCTCGATGACCATTTCGGCCACCTGCACGTGGCGCGCGGCCGGCTCGTCGAAGGTCGAGCTGATGACCTCGCCGCGCACGGTGCGCTGCATTTCGGTCACTTCTTCCGGGCGTTCGTCGATCAGCAGCACGATCAGGTGCACGTCCGGATGGTTGGTGGTGATGGCAGTGGCGACCTGCTGCATCATCATCGTCTTGCCGGCCTTCGGCTGGGACACGATGAGCGAGCGCTGGCCCTTGCCCTGCGGCGCCATCAGGTCGAGGATGCGGCCGGTGATGTCTTCCGACGAACCGTTGCCACGCTCCAGGGTGAAGCGGCGGCGCGGGAACAGCGCGGTCAGGTTCTCGAACAGCACCTTGTTCTTCGACGCTTCGATCGGCTCACCGTTGATGGTGTCGACGATGTTCAGCGCGAAGTAGCGCTCGCCGTCCTTCGGGAAGCGGATGCGGCCGGAGATGTGGTCGCCGGTGCGCAGGTTGAAGCGGCGGATCTGGCTGGGCGAGATGTAGGTGTCGTCCGGGCCGGCCAGGTAGCTGGCTTCGGCCGCGCGCAGGAAGCCGAAGCCGTCCGGCAGGATTTCCAGCACGCCATCGGCGGCAACGCCGTCGCCGTGGCGGGTCAGCACCTTGAGCAGGGCGAAGATCACGTCCTGCTTGCGGGCACGGGCCACGCCTTCGGAGATCTGCAGCTGCTCGGCGATCTCCAGCAGCTTCTGTGCCGGCATGCGCTTGAGGTCGCTCAGCGAGTAGACCGGGAAGCCCTCGGGCACGTTGGCGTGCGGGCGCGGCACGAAGGGCTGCTGCTCGCCGCCGTCCTGCGGCATGCCGTCATCGCGGCCACCGCGGTTGCGGTCGCGGTCGCGACGGTTGCGGAAACGGTCGCGGCGATTGCCCTGGCCCTGCTGGCCGTTCTGGTTGTAGGGGTTGTTGTTCTGACCCTGGCCCTGGTGCTGCCCACCGCCCTGGTGGTTCTGCTGGCGCTGTCCGGATTCGCGGCCTTCGCCACCCTCACCGCCGCCGGAGGCGGGGGCTTCAGTGGCAGGCGCGCTCGGCGCGGGGGCGGCTGCAGCCGGTGCCGGCGCTTCGGGCGCGGCTGCCAGCGGCAGGGTCGGTTGCGCCGGAGCGGCGCTGGTTTCGGCGGCTGCCGGGGCGGCGGCCTTGCTCACGCGGGGCTTGCGCACGCGCTTTTCGGCGGGCGCATCGGCGCTGCCGGTTTCGGAAGTGTTATCGGACAAGAGCGTTATTCCTCGCTTGAAGGTGCGAGCGCCCGGCTGGGGCGGCGAACGTTGGGAATGGGTCTGGAAGAAACTGCGTCCAGAGGGTGCGGCACGCGAGCGCGGCCGGATATGCCGACACTATCATCGGCCTGCGGCGGCATGCAAGGGCCGCCGGGAACAGCATTCATGATGGACGCGGGGCGCCCGCCGGCAGCCGCGGGCGGCGGCTGCCGGGAACAGCAGGATCAGGCCAGGGCCTTGTCCAGCAGGCCGGCCAGCTGGGCCTTGCCCACCGCACCGATCTGCTCGCCGACCTTCTCGCCGTCCTTGAACACGACCAGGTACGGAATCGAACGCACGTGGTACTTGGCGGCCAGTGCGCGGTTGTGGTCGACGTTGACCTTGGCGATCTTGGCGCGGCCCTGGTAGGCATCGGCCAGTTCGTCCAGCGCCGGGGCGATCATCTTGCAGGGGCCACACCACTCGGCCCAGAAATCGACCAGCACCGGTTCCTTGGAATTCAGCACTGCGCTATCGAAGTCGGCGTCGCCGACATGTACAACCTTGTCGCTCATCTTGGTTTCTCGTCTTGGATTGCACCCGGCCATGCCGGAGGTGGGTGAACTGGGCCATGCCCGGTGGCGCGACCCTCGTCGTTGCCTCGCGGCGCACTGCCGCGGTGCGTTCGGCGGGATGCCTGGACGCTCACGGCCGGCAGTGTACCCCTATCGCAGGGCAGGGACAGGCGCCGGTTGGAACCCAGCGTATCGTGATCGCTTCGATGGCCGGTATGTGTCGGATTTCATTGTCTTCCTGTACATGGGGCTGGCAGTGGGCGACACCAGCGAACCCGGGCAGGCCGTTCAAGTCCGGTGTGGCTGGGTGAAGGTGGCGTCTCTGGACGCCATGAGACGCCGCATTCCGGTTTGCCTGCCCGAGTGCGGTAAACTGGGGCATTGTGCGGCGCGCGGACCGGTGGTCCCAGCCTGCCAACCCGCCGCAGGGGCCGCAGTTTGCGACGGTGCCCCTAGACGATGAAGTGCCAGCCGCCCCACGGGCCGGCGGCCATACCAAGACGGACTCATGAGCGACAAACCGCTGACCGATTTGACCTTCTCCTCCTTCGAGCTGCATCCGGCCCTGCAGGCCGGCCTTGAAGGAGCCGGATTCACCCGCTGCACCCCGATCCAGGCGCTGACCCTGCCGGTCGCGCTGCCCGGCGGTGATGTTGCCGGCCAGGCCCAGACCGGCACCGGCAAGACCCTGGCCTTCCTGGTCGCTGTCGTGAACCGCCTGCTGACCCGCCCGGCGCTGGCCGACCGCAAGCCGGAGGATCCGCGTGCGCTGATCCTTGCCCCGACCCGCGAACTGGCCATCCAGATCCACAAGGATGCGGTGAAGTTCGGTTCCGACCTGGGCCTGCGTTTCGCGCTGGTCTACGGTGGCGTGGATTACGACAAGCAGCGTGAGCTGCTGCAGCAGGGCGTGGACGTGATCATCGCCACCCCGGGTCGCCTGATCGACTACGTCAAGCAGCACAAGGTGGTTTCGCTGCACGCCTGCGAGATCTGCGTGCTGGACGAAGCCGATCGCATGTTCGATCTGGGCTTCATCAAGGACATCCGCTTCCTGCTGCGCCGCATGCCGGAACGCACCATCCGCCAGACCCTGCTGTTCAGTGCCACCCTCAGCCATCGCGTGCTGGAGCTGGCCTACGAGCACATGAACGAGCCGCAGAAGCTGGTGGTCGAAGCCGAGACCATCACCGCTGCGCGCGTGCGCCAGCGCATCTATTTCCCGGCCGACGACGAGAAGATCCCGCTGCTGCTGGGCCTGCTGTCGCGCAGTGAAGGCGCGCGCACCATGGTGTTCGTCAATACCAAGGTGTTCGTCGAGCGCGTCGCCCGCTCGCTGGAAAAGGCCGGCTACCGCGTCGGCGTGCTGTCCGGCGACGTGCCGCAGAAGAAGCGTGAGAGCCTGCTCAACCGCTTCCAGAAGGGCCAGCTGGAAATCCTGGTGGCCACCGACGTGGCCGCGCGTGGCCTGCACATCGACGGCATCAAGTACGTCTACAACTACGACCTGCCGTTCGACGCCGAAGACTACGTGCACCGCATCGGTCGTACCGCGCGCCTGGGCGAAGAGGGTGATGCGATCAGCTTCGCCTGCGAACGCTACGCGATGGGCCTGCCGGACATCGAGGCCTACATCGAGCAGAAGATCCCGTCCGAGCCGGTCACCAAGGAACTGTTGACGCCGCTGCCGCGCCCGGAACGCCCGGCCCCGGCTGCTGGCGAGGAAGGTGAGGAGAACGAGAGCGTCGGCCAGATCTTCCGTGAAGCGCGCGAAGCCCGCGCCGCTGAAGAAGAGCGCCGTGGTGGTGGTCGCAGTGGGGGCCGCTCCGGCGGTGGCCGTGGCGAGCGTCGCGACGGTGAGCGCAGCGGCGAGCGCCGTTCGCGTGGCCCGCGCAAGCCGCGCGTGGAAGGCGAGCAGGTTGCAGCTGCCCCGGCCGAAGGTGCTGAAGCCGCTGTCGCCCAGGCTCCGCGTCCGCCGCGCCCGCCCCGCGCCGAGGGCGCGCCGGAAGGTGCCGTGGATGGCGAGCGCAAGCCGCGCAAGCGCCGTCGTCGTCGCCACGGCCGTCCGGTCGAGGGTGGCGAGGGCGTGCAGGCCAACGCCGGCAACGGCGCCAGCCCGGTGACCCCGGTGCAGGTGGTGGCCAAGCCGGTGCGCACGGCGGCCGACAGCGGCGATTCGTTCCTGACCCGCATCGGCCGCAAGATCCGCCGGATGCTGTCGGGCAGCTGATCGGCGCTGCCGATCAGCAGGTAGCCCCCGACCGTTGGTCGGGTGACCTTGACCGGTGTGCCGACCAACGGTCGGCACCCACCCTGGTAGGCAACCCACACAGCTGCCGGCCAGCGGCCGGCACTACCTATCGCGCGACCGTCTCCACGAGGTCGCGCCGCTCCTGCATAATCGGGGCATGAGTGTCCTGCGCTTCGACAATGTCAGCAAACAGTACGCCGGTGGCCACGAGGCGCTGATCGATGTCAGCTTCGAGGTCGCGCCGGGCGAGATGCTGTTCGTCACCGGCCATTCCGGTGCGGGCAAGAGCACCCTGCTCAAGTTGATCCACCTCGACGAGCGGCCCAGCCGCGGCGCGGTGGTGTTCGACGAGCGCAACCTGCTGAAGGTGCGCGGCGGCGACGTGCCCCGCCACCGACGCGCGGTGGGCGCGGTCTACCAGGACCACCGGCTGCTGATGGACCGCTCGATCGCCGAGAACGTGGCGCTGCCGCTGATCCTGCGCGGCACCCGCCGTGGCGACATCAGCAAGCGCGTGCGCTCGGTGCTGGAGCGGATGGGCCTGGGCCATCGCGAGAAGGCGCTGCCCTCGCAGCTGTCGGCCGGCGAGCAGCAGCGCGTGGGCATCGCCCGCGCCATCGTCGGCGAGCCCAAGCTGCTGGTGGCCGATGAGCCGACCGGCAACCTCGACCCGACCCTGGCGGCGGAGATCATGGCCCTGTTCGCCGAGCTGCCCTCGCGCGGCACCAGCGTGCTGGTGGTCAGCCACGACCTGCCGCTGCTGCGCCGCATGCGCAAGCGCGTGCTGATCCTCGACCATGGCCGGCTGGTGGATGACATCTCGCCGCAGGACCTGGCGGAGTAACCGATGGCGAAGAACGAAAACAGCGAAGCCGCCGCCCCCTCGCGCGTGGGCGTCTGGTTCCAGCACCACGTGCACAGCGTGGTGTTCAGCCTGGGCCGCGCCTGCCGCAAGCCATGGGCGACCCTGCTGACGGTGATGGTCATGGCGCTGGCGCTGGCGCTGCCGCTGGGCCTGTCGATCGCGCTGGACAACCTCAAGCAGTTCGCCGGCAGCGTGCAGCAGTCGCGCGACATCAACGTGTTCCTGAAGGGCAACGTCGATGCACCCGGCGCGCTGCGCCTGGCCGGCCAGCTGCGCGACCGCGACGACGTGGCCGAAGTGAACGTGCGCACGCCCGAGCAGGGCCTGCAGGAACTGCGCGATGCCGGCCTGGGTGAGGCGATCGACGCACTCAACGACAATCCGCTGCCTTCGCTGCTGGTGATCACTCCCGGCCAGGGCAAGGACGACGCACGCCTGGCGCGCGCGCTGGAAAGCCTGCCCGAGGCCGATCTGGTGCAGCACGATGCGCTGTGGCGCCAGCGCCTGGATGCCTGGCTTGCCTTCGGTGCGCGGCTGGTGCAGGTGCTGTCGGTCCTGCTCGGCGCAGGTGCCGCGCTGGTGGTCGGCAACACGGTGCGCCTGGACATCCAGGCCCGCCGCGAAGAGATCGGCGTGCTGCAGCTTCTCGGCGCCAGCGATGGCTTCATCCGCCGCCCGTTCCTGTACCTGGGCGCGTGGTACGGCCTGGGCGCCGGCGCGGTGGCGCTGGCCCTGATCGGCGCTGCGGGTGCCGCCCTGCGCATGCCGCTGGCCGAACTCTCGCGCAGCTACGGCAGCCCGTTCGTACTGCACGGCCTGGACCTGCTGCACGGCGGCCTGGTCCTGCTCGGCACGCTGCTGCTGGGTTGGCTGGGCGCCTGGCTGGTCACCGGCCACTTCCTCCGCCAGACCCGCCCGACCGACACCTGAGACCGGCATGCAACCGCAAGCGCTGAAACACCTTGAAGGGCCCGCGACGCGGGTGATGGTGGTCGATGGCTCGAAGCTGGTGCGCAAGCTGATCGCCGACGTCCTGCAGCGTGACCTGCCGGGCGTGGAGGTGATCGGCTGCGACAGCATCGAGGACGCACAGCAGGCGCTGGCACAGGGGCCGGTGGACCTGGTGACGACCTCGCTGACCCTGCGCGATGGCGACGGCCTGGCGCTGGCGCGGATGGTGCGCGAAGCGGCCGGCCAGGCCTATGTGCCGGTGATCGTGGTCTCCGGCGATGCCCAGCAGCACCTGGAGCAGCGCCGCTTCACCGAGTACGTCACCGACTATTTCGACAAATCGCTCGGCCATGAAGCACTGGCGACCTTCATCCGCGGCTACGTGCAGCCGCAGACCATCCCCGGTGCCACCATCCTCTATATCGAGGACAGCCGCGTGGTGGCCGAGGCCACCAAGCGCATGCTGGAACGCCAGCAGTTGAACGTGCTGCACGTGGTCAGCGCCGAAGAAGCGTTCACCCTGCTCACCGCCGAGTCGCTGGGCCGCAGTCGCCACCGCATCGACCTGGTGCTGACCGACGTCACCCTGAAGGGCGAACTGAGCGGTCGCGACGTGGTGCAGCGCGTGCGCGTGGATTTCGGCTACGGCAAGCGCCGCCTGCCGGTGCTGGTGATGACCGGCGATGGCAACCCGCACAACCAGACCGGGCTGCTGCAGTCCGGTGCCAACGACCTGGTGCTCAAGCCGATCGAAGAACGGCTGCTGGTCACCAAGGTGCTGTTCCAGCTGAGGCTGGCCCGATTGAACGATGGACCTCTGTTGCGATGATGGATGAAGTAGCCGACACCCCGACGATCCAGCTGGAACCGAGCTGGAAGCAGCATGTCGGCGATTATCTGTTGCAGCCGCAGATGCGCGAGCTGTCCAGCTTCCTGCGCCAGCGCAAGGCCAGTGGCGCGGCGGTGTTCCCGCCCGGCCCGCAGATCTTCGCCGCGTTCGACGCCACGCCGTTCGAGCAGGTGAAGGTGGTGATCCTCGGGCAGGACCCGTACCACGGTCGCGGCCAGGCACATGGCCTGAGTTTCTCGGTGCCGCCGGGCGTGCCGGTGCCGCCGTCGCTGCTGAACATCTACAAGGAGATCGAGAGCGATCTCGGTATCCCGCGTCCGGACCACGGCTGCCTGATTCCGTGGGCGCAGCGTGGCGTGCTGCTGCTCAATGCGGTACTGACGGTGGAAGAGGGCAAGGCCGGTGCGCACCAGGGTCGTGGCTGGGAAGGCTTCACCGACCACGTGGTGGATGTGCTCAACCGCGAGCGCGAAGGGCTGGTGTTCATGCTCTGGGGCGCCTATGCGCAGCAGAAGGGCAAGGTGATCGACACCCGCCGCCATCGCGTGCTGAAGTCGCCGCATCCGTCGCCGCTTTCGGCCCATCGGGGCTTCCTCGGCTGTCGTCATTTCTCGATGGCCAACGAGTACCTGCAGCGCCGCGGCCAGGCCCCGATCGACTGGTCGCTGCCGCCGCGCTCGGCACTCTGAGGGCCGGCGGGCCGCTGGGCCTGAACAGCGGGCAACGTTCCCGGGCCTGAATGGGCCTTCAGAACGGCCCGTTCAGCTCCGCTTGACCGGAATCGGCCGCTTTACGGCAGGTAATTGCTTGAATTCCAAGGGATTGTGAATCCCAAAAAGCATGCTCGCCACTGTCATCAAATCGCGCTACGGTAGGGCTCTGTTTGGGACCAGTGTTGCATCAATGGGATGCTGGAACTTTTTCCTCCTTTAGCAGTCCAAATCCCGGACTGCTAAGATGGGTGCCTATGAGCCAGAACACCTCTACTGCCCTTGTGGCAAACAATCTCCCGATTCCCAGTGCGCTCGGTTCGCTGGACGCCTACATCGGTGCCGTGCACCAGATCCCGGTGCTGTCGGTCGATGACGAACAGGACCTGGCCCGTCGCTTCCGCGACGGCAACGATCTGGACGCTGCCCGCGAGCTGGTGCATTCGCACCTGCGCTTCGTGGTGCACGTGGCCCGCGGCTACAACGGCTACGGCCTTGCCCTGGGCGACCTGATCCAGGAAGGCAACATCGGCCTGATGAAGGCGGTCAAGCGCTTCGACCCGGACATGGGCGTGCGCCTGGTTTCCTTCGCGGTGCACTGGATCCGTGCCGAGATGCACGAGTTCATCCTGAAGAACTGGCGCATCGTGAAGGTCGCCACCACCAAGGCGCAGCGCAAGCTGTTCTTCAACCTGCGCAAGTCGAAGACGCGCCTGGGCTGGATGAACGCGGCGGAAGTGAGCGCGGTGGCCAAGGACCTGAACGTGTCCGAGCGCGAGGTCATGGAAATGGAGTCGCGCCTGTCGGGTCGCGATATCGGGTTCGATGCGCCGACCGACGAGGACAACGAACACGCACCGCCGTCGCCGGCTGCGTTCCTGGTCGCCGATGACGAAGACCCGTCGATGGCCTACGAGCGCGAGGACAGCGAAGACAACCAGATGCAGCTGCTGCGCGAAGGCCTGGCGGAACTGGATGCGCGTTCGCGTGACATCATCCGCCGCCGCTGGCTGGATGCCGACAGCAAGGTGACGCTGCAGGAGCTGGCCGACGAGTACGGCGTGTCGGCCGAGCGCATCCGCCAGGTTGAAGCGAACGCGCTGAAGAAGATGAAGGCGCTGTTCACCGCGTAAGGCGGGACGGTGTTGAAGCAATGAAAAGGCCCGGCATTGCCGGGCCTTTTCTTTTCGGTGGCGTTCTCATCCATGCATGGCGTGGATCTACCAATGTCAGTAGAGCCACGCCCTGCGTGGCTGCGGCGCGGTCGTCACTCTTCGCGTGCGATCGCGCGCCAGCCAATGTCGTTGCGGTGGAACGCGTTGGCCCAGCTCACCTTGGCCACGCCGGCGTAGGCATTGGCCTGCGCGTCGCGCACGCTGTCGCCCAGTGCGGCCACGCACAGCACGCGACCGCCCGCACTGACCACGTGGCCCTGAGCATCCAATGCCGTACCGGCATGGAACACCTTGGCACTGGCCGGCACGTCGTCCAGGCCGGAAATCACGTCACCGGTGATCGGCGCTTCCGGGTACGGCCTGGCCGCCAGCACCACGCCCAGCGACGGGCGCGCGTCCCACTGCGCTTCGACCTCATCCAGGCGGCCATCGATGGCCGCTTCCACCAGCTCGACCAGGTCCGACTGCAGGCGCAGCATCACTGGCTGGGTTTCCGGGTCGCCAAAGCGCACGTTGAATTCGATCACCTTCGGTGCGCCGCTGGCATCGATCATCAGGCCGGCGTAGAGGAAACCGGTGAAGGGAATGCCGTCGGCAATCATGCCCTGCACGGTGGGGTTCACCACCTCGCGCATCACCCGTGCATGCACCTCCGGCGTCACCACCGGGGCCGGCGAATAGGCGCCCATGCCGCCGGTATTCGGGCCGGTGTCGCCGTCGCCGACGCGCTTGTGGTCCTGCGAGGTGGCCATCGGCAGCGCATGCACGCCGTCCACCATCGAAATGAAGCTGGCTTCCTCACCGTCGAGGAATTCCTCGATGACCACGCGCGCACCGGCATCGCCAAACGCGTTGCCGGACAGCATGTCACGCACCGCGTCCTCGGCCTCGGTCAGGCTCATCGCCACGATCACGCCCTTGCCGGCGGCCAGGCCATCGGCCTTGACCACGATCGGTGCGCCCTTCTCGCGCACATATGCCAGCGCGGCGTCCACGTCGCTGTGCACGGCGTAGTACGCGGTGGGGATGTTGTGGCGCGCCAGGAAGTCCTTGGCGTAGGCCTTGCTGCCTTCCAGCTGCGCGGCGGCGGCGGTCGGCCCGAAGATGCGCAGGCCGGCGGCGCGGAAGCGGTCGACCACGCCGGCCACCAGCGGTACTTCCGGGCCGACCACGGTCAGCGCTACGCCCTCGGCCTGGGCCAGCGCCAGCAGGCCGTCGATATCGGTGACCTTGACTGCCACGTTGCGGCACGTGTCTTCGCTGGCGGTACCGGCGTTGCCGGGCGCCACGATCACTTCGGTGACACGGGAGGACTGGGCCAGCTTCCATGCCAGGGCGTGTTCGCGGCCGCCAGAGCCGATGACGAGGATCTTCATGGGACAGGGTTCTCGGGTACGGAAGAGAAAAGCCGGGCAGGGCCCGGCTTGGTGATGCGGATCAGTGGCGGAAGTGGCGCACGCCGGTGAACACCATGGCCAGGCCATGTTCGTCGGCGGCGGCGATCACTTCGGCATCGCGCATCGAACCGCCCGGCTGGATGACCGCCTTGATGCCGGCGGCTGCAGCGGCATCGATGCCATCGCGGAACGGGAAGAAGGCGTCGGAGGCCATCACCGAGCCCTCGACCACCAGGTTCGCATCGGCGGCCTTGATGCCGGCGATGCGGGCCGAGTACACGCGGCTCATCTGGCCGGCACCGACACCGATGGTGCGGTTGTCCTTGGCATAGACGATCGCGTTGGACTTCACGAACTTGGCCACGTTCCAGGCGAACAGCAGATCGGTGAACTGCTTGTCGGTCGGCGCCAGCCTGCTGACCACCTTCAGTTCGTCGCGGGTCATGCCGCGGTTGTCCGAGGACTGCAGCAGCAGGCCCGAGCCGACGCGCTTGCTGTCGAAGTTGTTCAGCCCGTCGCCGTGCGGGATGCGCAGTACGCGCACGTTGGCCTTCTTCTGCGCGTACTCCAGCGCGGCCGGCTCGTAGTCCGGGGCGATCAGCACTTCGACGAACTGGCGGTCGAGGATCACCTTGGCGGTGGCGGCATCCAGCGGCTTGTTGAAGGCGATGATGCCGCCGAAGGCGCTGGTCGGGTCGGTGGCGTAGGCCAGCTCGTAGGCATCGCCGTTGCCGGCGCCGACGGCCACGCCGCACGGGTTGGCGTGCTTGACGATGACGCAGGCCGGCGCATCGAACTGGCGCACGCATTCCCACGCCGCATCGGCGTCGGCCAGGTTGTTGTAGCTCAGCTCCTTGCCCTGCAGCTGCTGGAAGGTGGCCAGCGTGCCCGGCACCGGGTACAGGTCGCGGTAGAACGCGCCGCTCTGGTGCGGGTTCTCGCCATAGCGCAGGTCCATCACCTTCACGAAGGTGGAGTTCATCTGCGCCGGGTACTCGGCACGGGCCGGCACGGCGGCGTCAGTGGCGGTGACCGCCGACAGGTAGTTGCTGATCGCCGCATCGTACTGGGCGACGCGGTTGAACGCGGCCACCGAGAATGCGAAGCGGGTGGCCGCCGTCAGCTGGCCGTTGTTGGCCTCCAGCGAGGCCAGCAGCTCGGCGTACTGCGACGGATCGGTGGCCACCGCCACGCGGGCGAAGTTCTTGGCCGCCGAGCGCAGCATGGCCGGGCCGCCGATGTCGATGTTCTCGACCGCGTCGGCCAGGGTGCAGTCGGCCTGGGCGGTGACCGATTCGAACGGGTACAGGTTCAGCACCAGCAGGTCGATGGCACCGATACCGTGCTCGGCCATCACTGCGTCATCCAGGCCGGAGCGGCCCAGCAGGCCGCCGTGCACCATCGGGTGCAGGGTCTTGACCCGGCCGTCCATCATTTCCGGGAAGCCGGTGACCTCGGCCACGTCCTTCACGGCCAGGCCCGCATCGCGGATCGCCTTGGCGGTGCCGCCGGTGGACAACAGCTCCACGCCGCGTGCCGCCAGCGCAGTGGCCAGCTCGACCAGGCCGGTCTTGTCGGAAACGGAGAGGAGGGCCCGGCGGACGGGCAACAGATCAGCAGTCATGGGACAGAATCGGCAGCGGAGCGGGGCCGATATTGTAGGCGGTGGGGGCCGGTGGCGGGCGCCGGCGGGGAAAATCGACCCGCACCCACGGCCTGTGGCCGCCTTCAGCACAGCCTGGCCGGGGACGGTCCGCAAGCAATTCGATGGGGCGCGCTGCTCCAATCGGGTAGGCTGTGCCGGAACTGCCAAGGATCAGCGGGTTCGGATCGTGTCGATCTATGCATTGAAAGGACGTTTTCAGGACCTGTTGCGTCCGGCCGTACGCGGTCTGTACCGCATGGGGATCACCGCCAATGCGGTGACCGTGACCGCGGCCGTGGTCTCGCTGCTGGTCGCTGCCGCCGTCTGGTGCTGCGCGCCGGCCCAGCCCCTGCTGTACCTGCTGCTGCCGCTGTGGATGCTGCTGCGCATGGCGCTCAACGCCGTGGACGGCATGTTGGCCCGCGAGTTCGGCCAGCAGTCGCGGCTGGGCGCCTATCTGAACGAGCTGTGCGATGTGATCGCCGATGCGGCGCTGTACCTGAGCCTGCTCAGCGTGCCGGGCGTGCGCCCGGAAGTGCTGTGGCTGCTGGCCTGGACGGCGGCGCTGAGCGAGTACGCCGGGGTGCTGGGGCTGATGGTCGGTGCCAGCCGCCGCTATGACGGCCCGATGGGCAAGAGTGACCGCGCCTTCGTCGTCGGCGTGCTGGGTCTGCTGCTGGCGTCTGAGTGGGTTGGCGCGATGACGGTCACTGGCGTGGCTGCGGCCATGGCGGTGCTGTGCATGCTGACCATGATCAACCGCGTCCGTCGCGGACTGCGGGAAACGGCGGTTTCGTCGAATTAATCAAGCAGATACAAAAAGACAATCAGGAGATTGCATGCGTCAGGCGCAGGAACGGGAATTCCACAGCTTCGACCAGGTACCGCTGTTCTACCGGTACTGGGCGGGCACCACCGCCACCCCGGCCACCCGGGCCATCGTGCTGCTGCACCGCGGCCACGAGCACTCCGGGCGCGTCACCCACCTGGTCGATGAGCTGGACCTGCCAGACACCGCCTTCTTCGCCTGGGATGCGCGCGGCAATGGCCGTTCGCCGGGTGCGCGTGGCGATGCACCGGGCTTCCCGGCGCTGGTGCGCGACCTGGACAGCTTCATCGCCCACATCGGCGCCGAGCACGGCATTGCGGTGGAAGACATCGTGGTGATCGCGCAGAGCGTAGGGGCGGTGGTCGCCGCGACCTGGGTGCACGATTACGCGCCACGCCTGCGTGCGCTGGTGATGGCTTCACCGGCGTTCAAGGTGAAGCTGTACGTGCCGTTCGCGCGGCCGGGCCTGACCTTGATGCAGAAGCTGCGCGGCAACTTCTTCGTCAACAGCTACGTCAAGCCGCAGTGGCTGACCCATGACCCGGCGCGGGTGGAAAGCTACCGTACCGATCCGCTGATCACCCGGCCGATCTCGGTGCGCGTGCTGCTGGGCCTGTACGAAGCGGCCGACCGCATCGTGGCCGATGCGCAGGCGATCAGCGTGCCGGTGCAGCTGCTGGTGTCCGGCTCGGATTTCGTGGTGCACCGTGGCCCGCAGGATCGCTTCTATGAGCGCCTGTCCAGCCCGATCAAGGAGCGGGTGCACCTGCCGGGCTTCTTCCACGACACGCTGGGCGAGCGCGATCGGGCACCGGCACTGGCGCGCATCCGCAGCTTCATCCAGGCGCGTTTCGCCGAACCGTTGCGCGAGCTGTCACGGCGCGACGCGCACCGCCATGGGCCGACCTTCGAAGAGTCGGAGATCCTGGCCTGGCCACCGGAACGCAACAGCCTGGCCGACCTGCGCTGGCGCGTGGTACGTGGCGGCCTGCGCTTCGGCGGCACGCTGTCCGAAGGCATCGCGCTGGGCCTGCAGACCGGTTTCGATTCCGGTAGCACGCTGGACTACATCTACCGGAATGAGGCGCGCGGCAAGGGCCCATTGGGGCGGATGGTCGACCGCAACTACCTGGATGCGATCGGCTGGCGTGGCATCCGAGTGCGTGGCCAGCACCTGCAGGAACTGCTGCGCGACGCCGCACAGCGCCTGCGCGGGCAGGGCACGCCGGTGCGGGTGCTGGACGTGGCCGCCGGCCATGGCCGCTATGTGCTGGAAGCACTGGGCCAGGGCGAGCAGCGCGCCGACCGCATCGTGCTGCGCGACTTCAGCGATCTGAACGTGACCCAGGGCCAGGCGTTGATCCAGCGCCTGGGCGCGGCCGACATCGCGCGCTTCGAGCAGGGTGATGCGTTCGACCCGGCACAGCTGGCCAAGGGCGATCCAGCGCCGACGCTGGCGGTAGTCTCGGGCCTGTACGAACTGTTCCCCGACAACGACGCCGTGCTGCGCTCGCTGCAGGGCATTGCCGCAGCGGTGCCGGTGGGTGGCTACCTGGCCTATACCGGCCAGCCCTGGCACCCGCAGCTGGAATTCATTGCCCGTGCCTTGACCAGCCACCGCGGTGGCGCGGCGTGGGTGATGCGCCGCCGTACCCAGCAGGAGATGGACGAGCTGGTGCGCCTGGCCGGGTTCGAGAAGGTGGCGCAGCGTATCGACGACTTCGGCATCTTCACCGTATCGCTGGCGCGCCGGACCGCGTGATGGCGACGCTCGCCGCATCCCCACTGGCCGCAAAGGGGCGCCCCTGGCGGCGCGCCCTGTTGTGGCTGGCCCTGCTGGGTCCGTTCTTCTTCGCCAGTTATGGCTTCGCCAACTGGATGGCCGGCCGCCACGCCACCCTGCCGGTGATGGCGTTCGGCTGGGAGACCCGCATCCCGTTCGTGCCATGGACGATCGTGCCGTACTGGTCGATCGACCTGTTCTACGCGGTCTCGTTCTTCCTGTGCCGGCAACGGCTGGAGCTGGACCGGCACGCATTGCGGCTGTTCAGCGCACAGCTGATCGCCGTGAGCTGCTTCCTGCTGTGGCCGCTGCGCTTCAGCTTCGAGCGTCCGGAGATCGGCGGTGTGTTCGGCTGGCTGTTCGATGTGCTGCTGGGCTTCGACAAGCCGTTCAACCAAGCACCGTCGCTGCACATCGTGTTGCTGATCGTGCTGTGGGTGAAGTTCGCACAGTACCTGCACGGCGTGTGGCGCTGGGTGCTGCATGTGTGGGCGCTGCTGATCGGCGTCTCGGTGCTGACCACGTTCCAGCATCATTTCATCGATATCCCGACCGGCCTGCTGGCCGGCTGGTTGTGCGTCTGGCTGTGGCCGGAGCAGGGCACGCCACCGCTGCGTGCATGGCGCACGGCACGTGATGCCAAGCGCTGGCGCCTGGCGGGGGTGTACCTGCTGGGGGCCGCTGTGCTGCTGGTGCCGGTGGTGCTTCTGCGTGGCGCCGCGTTGTGGCTGCTGTGGCCGGTGGTGTCGCTGCTGCTGGTGGCGCTGGCCTATGCCGGGCTGGGTACCGCGGTGTTCCAGAAGCGCGCCGATGGTCGCCTGACCATGGCGGCACGCTGGCTGCTGGCGCCGTACCTGGGCGCAGCCTGGGTCAATTCGCGGCTGTGGACGCGGCGTGCGCCGCAGCCGGTGCCGGTGATGGATGACGTGTGGCTGGGACGCATTCCCTGTGCTGCGTTGCCAACACCGCTGGTCGGCGTGGTCGATACCTGTGCTGAACTGTCCTGCCGCGCGCCGGGCGCGGCGTATGCCAGCGTGCCGATGCTGGACCTGGTGGTGCCCACGCCAGAACAGCTGCGCGAGGCGGCCGATGCCATCGAGCGTCTGCGCGTGCAGGGGCCGCTGCTGGTGTGCTGCGCGCTGGGCTATTCGCGTAGTGCCGCCAGCGTCGCCACCTGGCTGCTGCGCAGTGGTCGTGCCGCCGATGCGAACGCGGCAGTGGCGATCGTGCGGGCTGCACGCCCCGGCATCGTGCTGCACGCGGCGCATCTGCATGCCATCACTGCTGCGGCAGGAGCGCGCGCATGAGCACGGTTCCTGATCTGGTGACCATGCAGCTGCTGCTGCGCCAGGGGCGTTGGCCGGCGCTGCTGTCGCTGGGCCTGTTGCTGGTGGCACTGCTGCTGCTCGGCACCGAGCCGGGGCTGGCGATGATCGCTGCCGGCCTGTTGCTGCTCAGTGTTGCCGCGGGCATCGCACAGGCCTACCACGCGTGGCGGGTGGGGCTGGATGCCAGCCTGCTGCAGCTGCTGCGCGATGAAGGCCTGGAGGGCGAAGCCGCCGCACGCCGCATCGATCAGCTGCTGCACGACAGTGGCCTGCGCCGCGCGTCGCCCGATGCGCCACTGCGTGGCTGGGATGCGCGCTGGTCCGGCATGCGCCGCCTGCTGCTGCGCCAGTACCTGCTGACCGCAGTGCAGTTCGCACTGCTGGTGCTGGCCGTGGTGTGGCCGCAGACGTGAATGGGAGTGACCGATGTTTGCCGAACTGATTGCCCGCGCCTGCAGTGGCGCGATCCATGTGGTGACCGGCGCACGCGCGCTGTGGATCGGTTGCGCGCCGTCCAGCGAGCGCCGCGTGTACTACGGCAACCACGCCAGCCATGGTGACTTCGTGCTGATCTGGTCATCGATGCCACCGGCACTGCGGCGCCAGGTGCGCCCGGTGGCCGCGGCCGAGTACTGGCAGCGTGATGGCCTGCGTCGCTACCTGATCGATGCGGTGTTCAACGGTGTTCTGGTCGAGCGCGAGGCCGGCCATCGCCAGCAGGACCCGTTGCAGGTACTGCGCGATGCGGTGGACGAAGACTGCTCGCTGATCCTGTTCCCGGAAGGCACGCGCAATATCGGCGATGAACCGCTGTTGCCGTTCAAGAGCGGCATCTACCATCTGGCGCGGCAACGGCCGGAGCTGGAGTTCGTGCCGGTATGGATCGACAACCTGAAGCGGGTGATGCCGAAGGGGCGGTTCCTGCCGTTGCCGCTGCTGTGCACGGCCACCTTCGGCACGCCGCTGCGGCTGCAGGCCGACGAGGACAAGGCCGCATTCCTGGCCCGCAGCCGGCAGGCGCTGCTGGACCTGGCGCCGAATGGAGGTCGTGCATGAGTTTCGTGCTGGATGTATCTGGCGATCTGGCAACGCAGAGTGTCGGCCAGCAGACCGGCCTGCTGTTTGCCGGCGTCGGCGCGGTGCTGGTGCTGGCCACGCTGGTGGCCGAGACCCTGCGCTGGCGCCAGCGCGGTCAGCCCAGCGCGGTGATCGCCAACCTGGTGTCGCGTATCCGTGCATGGTGGGTGATGGCGATCGTGGTCGGGCTGGCGCTGTTCTTCGGTCGCGCCGGGGTGATCGTGCTGTTCGCGATCATTTCGTTGTTCGCGCTGCGCGAGTTCATCACCCTGGCACCGACCCGTTCAGGCGACTACTACGCGCTGCTGGCTGCGTTCTACATCGTGCTGCCGTGGCAGTACTACCTGGTGTGGATCGACTGGTACGGCATGTACACGCTGCTGATCCCGGTCTATGCGTTCCTGTTCCTGCCGATCCTGTCGACCATCGGTGGCGATACCACGCACTACCTGGAGCGCACCGCGAAGGTGCAGTGGGGGTTGATGATCTGCGTGTTCTGCATCTCGCACGTGCCGCTGCTGCTGAACCTGCACGTGCCCGGTCACGACCCCTCGCGCAACGTGCTGCTGTTCGCCTTCCTGGTGATCGTGGTGCAGTCCTCGGACGTGTTGCAGTACATCTGGGGCAAGCTGCTGGGCCGGCACCTGATCGCGCCGAAGCTGTCGCCGTCGAAGACGGTGGAGGGCTTCGTGGGTGGCGTGCTGAGCGCCAGCGCGCTTGGGGCGGCGCTATGGTGGATCACCCCGTTCACGCCGCTGCAGGCGTTCGGCCTGTCGCTGCTGATCAACCTGATGGGATTCTGGGGCGGCCTGGTGATGTCGGCGATCAAGCGCGACCGTGGGATCAAGGACTGGGGCCACATGATCGAGGGCCATGGCGGCATGCTCGACCGGCTAGATTCGGTGTGCTTCGCCGCGCCGGTGTTCTTCCATGTGGTGCGGTACTACTGGAAGGCGGGCGGCGGCGGGTGATCCCGCCGGGGCTGCATCCACGCATGGCGTGGATCTACCGGTAGTGCCGGCCGCTGGCCGGCAACTGCGACATCCTGCCATCGTTCATGGGGTTGCCGGCGAGCGGCCGGCACTACCCGCGCGCGCTCAGGCGCTGATGCCGTATTCCTTCAGTTTCTTGCGCAGGGTGGCGCGGTGGATACCCAGCATCGCGGCGGCGCGGCTCTGGTTGCCTTCGCAGTGGTTGAGCACTTCCACGAACAGCGGGATTTCCATCTCGCGCAGCACGATCTCGTAGACATCGTCCGCGTCGCAGCCATCAAGGTCACGCAGGTAGCGGCGCACGGACTGGGCGACGTGTTCACGCAGCGGTGGCCGGGGAGCGCCACGACTGTTGTCAGGACGAGAGAGGACAGCGTTCAAGGGGGTTCCCGATTCGGTTGGCCCGTGCGCGCGGAGCGCGCGGCCGGACGAGGTGGTGGCGGCCAGTCTAGCGCGAGCGTGCCCGACCTGCCACGGCTGGTCGCCTCTACCCTGGTCAGAGGAAGTCGAAGGTGAATGCGACGGTGGACGCGGCGGGTTCCTGCACGCGGAACGCGATGCGCGCACTCTGGCCCGGTTCCAGCACGGTCGTGGCCGGGCTTTCGCCAAGGTATTGCGCGGGCGTGAACACGCCGCTGCCGATCACCCGGCCATCGGCATCGGACAGTGACAGGCGCAGGTCCGGCCAGGCCTGTGCCCAGCGCGCATCGTTGCGGATGCTGGCCTGCACCTGCAGCACACCGGCCTGGCCGGGCAGGGGGCGGATCTCGCGGCTGGTCATGGTGAACGCGGTCGGCTCGTGCCAGGCCGGCAGGCTGCAGCGCAGCACGCCGCACAGTGCGCCCAGCCAGGTGCGGTTGCCGGCGTCGGCGGCCAGTCGCGCACGATCGGCCAGCACGCTCTGCAGTACCAGCAGCAGTGCCAGCCCGGCGACCAGCACCCAGTGCCAGCGCGGCGTCGGCAGCGCGCGCGGCCGCGAAGTGCCCAGGAAGCTCGGCGCATCGCCGGCCACCGCCTGCGCGGCCGGGCCGGCAAGGACGGGTTCGATCACGGTCGCTTCGTCGACGATGACGGTGTCATCGAGCTGTCGCGTCTCCGCCATCGGCGGCAGCGCCGCGTCGACCGGGTCCCCGGACTTCGCGGCAGGGATGTCATGCGCCGACGGGTCGGGCGTGCGCGCGTCGGTCGCAGGTGCGGCCTCGCCTTCCGACGCGGGGCGCAGGAAGGTGGCCAAAGGGCGGCGCGGCGGGTTCGGCTCGGACATGCTCAGGGCGCGGACTCGGATCCAGCGGTCATTCAATCACGATCAGGCGCGGCGCGTGCCGGTGATGCGCATCCAGTCGCCATCCTGGGTGGCCTGCAGATCGTCGAACCACGCGGCATAACGCTGCAGCAGTTCGCCTTCCTGACCCTGCAGGATGCCCGACAGGGCGATGCGACCGCCGGCGGCGACGCGTGCGGCCAGCAGCTCGGCCAGCGCATCCAGCGCCGAGGCAAGGATGTTGGCGACCACGATCGGGTAGGTGGCGACCGGTTCGTCCTGCGGCAGGTACACCTGCATGCGGGCCTGCTCGCCATTGCGCTCGGCATTGTCGGCGGTGGCGACCAGCGCCTGCGGGTCGTTGTCCACGCCGATCGCTTCGGCGGCGCCCAGCTTCAGCGCGGCCAGCGCGAGGATGCCCGAGCCGCAGCCGAAGTCGAGCACGCGCTGGCCCTGCAGCTGGCCGTCCACGGCCAGCTGGTCCAGCCAGCGCAGGCACAGGGCAGTGGTCGGGTGGGTGCCCGAGCCGAAGGCCAGGCCCGGGTCCAGCCGCACCACGGCGGCATCGGCGGCCTGTGCAGCGTCCGGCAGTTCATGGTTCCACGGCACGATCCAGGTGCGGCTGCCGAAATCCATCGGCTGGAACTGGTCCAGCCATGCGCGCTCCCAGTCTTCGTCTTCGACCGCGCGGAAGCTGCCATTGCTCCAGTCCAGTTCCGGGTCGAAGGATTCCAGGGCGGCCAGCAGCAGCAGCGCATTGCTGTCGGCGGGGAACAGCGCGCTCAGCACCAGGGTGTCCCACAGCGGCGTTTCCCCCACGCCGGGTTCGAGGATGGCCTGTTCGTTGCTGGTGTCGGCTTCGGCATCAAGCAGGGTCACGGCCAGTGCGCCGACGTCCTCCAGCGCATTTTCATAGCGGGGCTGGGTGGCTTCGGTGCAGCGCAGGGTCAGTTCCAGGAACGGCATGGCGGTGGGGACAGTCGCGGGAAAGGGGGCAATGCTAGACCATCGGGGCGTCTCCGTATTGCCTGAGATGCCGCTTTGAGATGAATGGGGGCAGTTCAGACAGGCCTGCCGGGCCTTGCTAAACTCGGCGCTTTCCTGTGTGCCGTGAACGCTCACCACCGCCGATGGCCTTCGCTCCGACCCTGAAAACCTGGTTGCTCGTGCTGCCGGCGGTGGCCGTGCTGGGCGTGGCCGGGTATCGGGCCAGCGGCCATGCCGCGGGCGTGGCGTCGACGTCGGCGTCGCCGGACCTGCCGCTGGTCATGGCCAGCCGTGACGGCGGAGCGCCGCTGCCGGTGGTGCCGGAAGCATTGGCGCGTCGGCTGGCGGCTTTCGAGCGCGGCAACACGCTGCCGTCGGGCCTGCCGCTGGACCTGCGCGCCGACATCGAAGACGCCAGCGACCTGTATGCCTACGCCCAGCGCCTGCGCGCACAGGCCGACAACGGCAATCACGAGGCGCGCTGGATGCTCAGCCGCGTCTATGACTATTGCGCGCAGTACGCACTGGATCCGGGTGGCTACCGCCTGGACAACAACGTACTGAGCGGGTTGGGCCTGACTGCGGCGCCGGCGATGATCGAGGCACGCGAGCGGGTGGCACAGCGGTGTGGCGGTTTCGTGCCGGGCGACAAGCTGGGCGCGGCGCTGGTGCTGGCCGAACGCCGCAAGGCGGCCGCGCAGGGCAACCTGGCCGCGGAAGCGTCGCTGTTCGCCGAGGGCGAGCCCTTGCATGACAGTGCCGAGTACCGCCGCGACCTGGTCGAGCGCGTGCGTACCTCGCGCGACCCCGAGGCCTACATGGCCATCGCGCCAGGCATGGGCGTGCGTGCGGCCGGTGACCGCGCGCTTGACGGGCTGGTGGCGGGCGAGCAGCTCAGTGAACTTGCATGGCGGCTTGCGGCCTGTGAACTCGGCCTGGCCTGTGGAGCGGACAGCGTGCTGGTCAACAATTTTTGTGCGAACGGAGGGATCTGTTCGCAGGATGGAGCGCAGGATTTCCGGGATTTCGTGTATGACGCTGCGGTATCGCGGCAAGGTGCTGGGAAAATGAAGGAATGGATCAAGCGATTGGTTGGAAAGAGGGACGGGCGATGAATTACCGTCGATTCCTGCATGGGGCCAAGTTCTGGTTCTGGGTGGCGCTGTTCGTGGCCTACTCGGCTGGGGCGGTTGGCCTGCTGATGATCGATACCTACGAGGACCGCTACCGGCATCTGTCGAAGGTGGAGCTGACCACGGTGAAGGCGCAGGAAGACGTGCGCCGCGCCGGTGCCAGCCAGGTCGCTGCGGTCTACCGCGCGCAGAGTGGCATGCCATTCGCTTCACTGCCGGCCGGCAGCACCTTCCAGGTGGTGTGGCCCGATGGTTCGACCGAAACCATGGTGATCGTCGATCCGACCTCGCCCAATGGCGTGCGGCCGCTGGCCCATTCGCAGATTCCGGCCGACGTGGCCGACAAGCGCTGACGTGCTCGCTGTGGAGCCGAGCCCATGCTCGGCTGTGCTTGGCGGCAAGCCGAGCATGGGCCCGGCTCTACAGGAACAGAAAAGGGCGGGGAGATCCCCGCCCTTTTCATGTCCAGCACCTGGCGCCGATCAGGTCAATGCAATCGGCTTGTTCTTGCGCTCGGCCAGGCGCTTTTCCAGGTAGTGGATGTTCTGGCCACCGGCCTGGAAGCCCTTGTCACGCATGATCCGCTGCTGCAGGGCGATGTTGGTCTTGATGCCATCGACCACCATTTCGCTCAGTGCCACCCGCATGCGGGCAATGGCGGTTTCGCGGTCCGGGCCGTGCACGATCAGCTTGCCGATCATCGAGTCGTAGTTCGACGGCACGCGGTAGCCACTGTAGATGTGGGTGTCCACGCGCACGCCGGGGCCACCCGGCGGATGGAAGCCGGTGATGGTGCCCGGGCTCGGCACGAAGGTTTCAGCATCTTCAGCGTTGATGCGGCACTCGATGGCATGGCCGGTCAGCACCACGTCGCTCTGCTTGATCGACAGCTTCTGGCCGGCGGCGATCTTCAGCTGCTCGGCCACCAGGTCGATGCCGGTGACCATTTCGGTGACCGGATGCTCCACCTGGATGCGGGTGTTCATCTCGATGAAGTAGAAGCGGCCGTCCTCGTACAGGAACTCGAACGTGCCCGCGCCGCGGTAGCCGATGCGGATGCAGGCTTCCACGCAGACCTTGCCGATCTGCTCGCGCTGCTCGGCGGTGATGCCCGGCGCCGGTGCCTCTTCCACCACCTTCTGGTGGCGGCGCTGCATCGAGCAGTCGCGCTCACCGAGGTGGATGGCATTGCCCTGTCCATCGGCCAGCACCTGGATTTCCACGTGGCGCGGATTCTCCAGGAACTTCTCCATGTAGACCTCGCCATTGCCGAACGCGGCCTTGGCCTCGCTCTTGGTGGTTTCGATCGAGGTCTTCAGCGACGCTTCGGCGTGCACCACGCGCATGCCGCGACCACCGCCACCGCCGGCCGCCTTGATGATGACCGGGTAACCGATCTCGCGGGCGATCTTGGTGTTGGCGACGATGTCCTCGCCGAGCGGGCCGCCCGAGCCGGGCACGCACGGTACGCCCGCGGCCTTCATCGCGCGGATGGCTTCGACCTTGTCACCCATCATGCGGATGGTGTCGGCCTTGGGGCCGATGAAGATGAAGCCGGATTCTTCCACGCGTTCGGCGAAGTCGGCGTTCTCCGACAGGAAGCCGTAGCCCGGGTGGATGGCCTGGGCATCGGTGACTTCCGCCGCCGCGATCAGGGCCGGGATGTTGAGGTAGCTCTGCGGCGACGGCGCCGGACCGATGCAGACCGACTCGTCGGCCATGGCCACGTGCTTGAGGTTGCGGTCGACCGTGGAGTGCACGGCCACCGTGCGGATGCCGAGGGTATGGCACGCGCGCAGGATGCGCAGCGCGATCTCCCCTCGGTTGGCGATGACGACTTTGTCGAGCATGGCGCGCCCCTCAGCCGATCACGAACAGCGGCTGGTCGAATTCCACCGGCTGGCCGTTCTCGCCGAGGATGGCAACGATGGTGCCGGAGGTGTCGGCTTCGATCGGGTTGAACATCTTCATCGCTTCGATGATGGCCAGGGTTTCGCCTTCCTTGACCTGCTGGCCCACGGTGACGAAGGCCGGCTTGTCCGGGGCGGACGAGGCGTAGAAGGTGCCGACCATCGGCGAGCGCAGCACGTGGCCTTCCGGCAGTGCCGGGCCCGGCTTGGCGCTGCCGCCGGTGGAGGCTTCGGTCGGCGACTGCATCGGCATCGCCTGCGGCGCCGGGGCGGCCGGAGCGGCATACACCGGCGCGGCGACCGGGGCGGCATAGCCGGCCACCGGGGCGCGCGACAGGCGCACCGACTCTTCGCCTTCCTTGATTTCGATTTCAGCCAGGTTCGACTCTTCCAGCAGGTCGATCAGCTTCTTGATTTTGCGGAGATCCATGGTGGCCTCTTTGCTCGTGATGTCAGTGTGGTGGAGAGTGCGGTTGCACTCGGTTCAAAGCAGTTCGTAGAACTCGCGCAGCTGCCGCGTACGGTCGCGCGTCTGGGTGATCAGGCATTGCATCTTCGCGGGGTTGCGCGAGGTGCCGTCTGCATTGAAGGCATACACCGCCTCGCAATCTGCATCGCGCAAGGTGATCCAGATGCGCTGGGCCTTCACCAGCTGCTGTTCGGCCGCCGCGCAGCGGCTGCAGCTGCCATCGGTTGCCTGCGCCTTCAGTTCGCCACGCGCCTGCGCGTAGACGGCGTTCAATGCGCTGTCGGCATCATCCAGGCGATCGGAATCGCACATGTCGCGCTCGTAGCCGCCGCTTGCCTGTGCGCAGTCGATGCCCGCGGCCGCGCGCTCGGCAGCGACACTGGCGCCGCACAGACCGGCCCACAGCAGGATGCCGGCAAGCACGCGCGGCGGCATCTTCACGCGCTGGCCGCCTGCACGCGCAGCAGCGCCGCGTCCATCGCGTAGCGGTAGCTGTCGGCACCGAAACCGCATACCACGCCCACTGCCTTGTCACTGAAGTAGCTGTGCTGGCGGAACGGCTCACGGGTATGCGGGTTGGACAGGTGGATCTCGATGAACGGCACCGCCACCGCCGCCAGCGCATCGCGCAGGGCGACCGAGGTGTGGGTGAAGGCGGCGGGGTTGATCAGGATGAAAGCGGTTCCGTCGCTGCGCGCAGCCTGCACGCGGTCCACCAGCACATGCTCGGCGTTGGACTGCAGGCGTTCCACGGTGTGTCCGGCGGCCGATGCCTGGGCAGCCAGGGCCTGGTCGATGTCGGCCAGCGTGGTGTGGCCGTAGACCTCCGGCTCGCGGGTGCCGAGCAGGTTGAGGTTGGGGCCGTGCAGGACCAGCAGCTTCGCCATGGGATCCGGAAGACGGGAAAGGGCGGCAGTCTGGCGGAACCGGCGGATGCTGTCCAGTTCGGCGAAGTTTGCAGCGTTTCAATCGTATGTTTGAAATCTGCCGGAGCGCTTGCGGCCGTATGGCGGGCGCTGGATCAAGGCGCGCTGAACGTGGTGCTGGACGGGGATGCGTGCACGTAGGCCGACGATGCCGGCATCCACGCCATGCGGGGAGACGGGGTTCGGTGGGCAGCACACTGCGCCCCAACATGGAGCTGTCCGGCACCCGGCCGCTCAGATCTCCAGCGGCACCGTCGGCACCACGTTCGGGAACACCTCTTCCAGCGGTTCCGGCTGCCCGGGCTTCGGCGCCGGCCAGTTGTAGGCATTGACCGGCTGCGCGCGGTTCACCCACAACGCGTAATGCAGATGGTCAGCGCGGCCATCGCCGGTATTGGGGTGGATCAGGATGGTCAGGCCCAGGCTGTTGAGCTGCAGCCAGGGCACCAGCACCGGCAACAGGTCGTTGGTGAAGCCGAAATAGAACGACGGGGTGACGTGCGGCCCGCGTGGCTCAAGGTTCCAGTTGCCCAGCTCCACAGGGAAGCGCTCGGCGGCCCAGCGCCGCAGCAGCGCGGCCTTCTCGAAGCTGTCCTCGTCGAAGTAGATGTGGGCGTGGTAGCTCTTGATGGCGGTGTAGGCACGTGGCCGGGTGGGCAGCGTGGCCTCGCCGGGGCGCACGCTGGCCGGCCGCGGGGTAGGCTCGCTGGCCGTGGCCTGGCCCCATGGGCTGCGGCCCTCGGGCGCTGGCGGAACGATGGCTCGGAAGCCGGGTCGCCCGGGTTCGGTGGTGTTCACGGCGTTGTCGCTGCGCGCGGCTGCGGTGGCAGCCGACGCGCTGGCCAGGCCGCCAGCGGCCAGCCCGGCCGACGCGATCAGGCGACGGCGCGCGGGTGAAAGCAGGTCGGCCCAATGGGCGTCATCGTCGCCGGCGTCGATCAGGGTCTGCGGGTCCGGGTGCATCTGGGGCTCCGTGGGGCACTGTGTGGCAGGCAAGCACGCTCGGGCAGCGTGCACGGTGGTGTCCAATAAGCAGCCGGCATCACCTCATGCACGTTGGCCCACGCCGTGATTGAGTGCCGCCGCAGCGTGGGCTAGGGTGCAGGTCCGCCGCCCGGGACCCCGCCATGACCCCGCTTGATGCCGACACCCAGCGCAAGCGCGCGCGTTTCCGCCAGCTGCATGCGCGAGGTTGTTTCGTGCTGCCCAATCCGTGGGACGTGGGCAGCGCCCGCTACCTGCAGCGGCAGGGCTTCCAGGCACTGGCCACGACCAGTGCCGGCTGCGCCTGGAGTGAAGGGCGGCCGGATGGGGCGGTTTCGCTGCAGGCCACACTGGAACATCTGCGGCTGATGGCGGCCGCGACACCGCTGCCGTTGAACGCCGATTTCGGTGATGGCTTCGGCGCCACGCCACAGGCAGTGGGCGAGGCGGTGGCGGCGGCCATCGACACCGGTATCGCGGCGCTGTCGATCGAGGACGCCAGCGGCGTGGCCGATGCGCCGCTGCGGCCGATCGGGCAGGCGGTCGAGCGACTGTGTGCGGCACGTGCGGCCATCGACCGCGCGGGGGGCGATGTGCTGCTGGTCGCGCGGGCCGAGAATTTCTTCGTTGGCGTGCCGGATCTGCAGGACACCCTGCAGCGCCTGCGCGCCTATGCCGAGGCCGGCGCCGATGTGCTGTATGCACCGGGCATCAGCACGCCCGAACAGATCAGCGCGGTGGTTGCCGCTGCGGGGGCGAAGCCGGTGAACCTGCTGGTCGGTGGACCGACACCGCTGAGCCTGCAGGACATCGCCGCACTCGGCGTGCGACGGGTCAGCCTGGGCGGTGCGCTGGCGCGAGCCGCGTGGGGTGGGCTGATGCAGGCCATCGAGCCGATCATGCAGGACGGCCGCTTCGATGGCCTGCAGCAGGCGGCTTCGGGCGCGGCGTTGAACGCGCTGTTCCGCTGACACACGCCCAGGCCTGCAATGGATCGAGCCCGGGCGTGGATGGACGCGCGCCTGCGACTACAGCGCTTCCATCCCGCCCCTGGGCAGCGTCACGCCCGGCTCCAGCGCCGGCAGCAGTTGCCGCAGCAGTGCCGGGTTGTCCAGCATCGCCGCGCCGTCCAGATAGCGCCATTGCGTTGTACCGACGCGTCGCACAGCAACCATGAATGACGTGCTGCGCATCGGCGCTTCGCGCACGCGCAGCAGTGACTGGCGCGGTACGAAGCAGACTTCCTCGTCACCGGCCGCATAGGTGCGGCCCGGCACGCCTGCCTCGTCGCTGATGATGCTGACGCCGGCCCTGCGCAGCGCCTTCACGGTGTCGCGGGTCGCCCGCGCATAGGCCTCGTCGCCACCGGCCAGCTGCTTCAGGCTGGGATGGGTACGCGCGATGATCAGCTCGGTATCGCCACGGGCGAAGGCGCCCATCATCGCCTGCACCTCCTTGCGCAATGCGGCCGAGTCTTCCGGACTGAGTTCACCGGCCAGCGCGGGCGTAACGTCCATTGCCATCGGCAGGGCCAGCAGAAGGGCAAGCAGATACCGGTGCATCGTCGGGCAGCTCAGTGGGAACCGCCGCACTATACGGTGGATGCGGAAACAGCGTCCCACGCATGGCGCTGGTATCCCGGGCGACACTACTTACTATTGGTAGTTAGTGAACTCCGGACATGCCCCATGCACACCCTCATCGTTACCGCCCACCCTGAACCCGGCGCGTTGACCCATGCCATCGCCAGGCGCATCGGCGAAGCCATCACCGCGTCGGATGCCGCCAACAGCGTGACCCACGCCGATCTGATGGCCGAAGGCTTCGATCCGCGCTTCAACATGCAGGACGAGGCGCTGTTCCGTGGCATCGGCGCAACTCCGGCTGACGTCGCCGCCGAGCAGGCGCGGCTGCAGGCTGCCGACACGCTGGTACTGGTCTATCCCCTGTACTGGTGGTCCTTCCCCGCGCTGCTGAAGGGCTGGATCGATCGTGTGTTCACCCAGGGCTGGGCCTACCAGGACGGCGCCGATGGCAAGGTGCAGAAAAAGCTGCAGCGGTTGGGCGTGCATCTGGTCGGCATCGGCGGGGCTGGCGCGGACATGATCGAACGGCGCGGCTACGGTGCGGCGATGAAGACCCAGATCGACATGGGCATCTTCGACTACTGCGGCGCGCGCGTGCTGTCGTCCGACCTGCTGCTGGACGCCGATTCCGGTGCAGCCGAAGCGCATCTGCAGACCGCGCTGGCGATCGGCCGTAAAATCGGTGCTCCGATGCGCTGACCGCCGTGCTCCACCGATGCCTGCCAACGCCGCTCCCACGCGCCGCCGATTGACCCGCGAGCAACGCGCCCGCCAGTTGCTGGACGTGGCCTGGGCGCTGGTCGGCGACGAAGGCACCGACGCATTGACGCTGGGGCGGCTGGCCGAGGCGGCCGGTGTGACCAAACCGGTGGCCTATGATCACTTCGTGACCCGCAACGGGCTGCTGGCCGCGCTCTACGATGACTATGACGGGCGGCAGACGGTGGTCTTCCACGAGCGTATCGGCCGTGCCAGGGCGCAGCTGGCCGATCGTGCGGCGGCCATCGCCTCCGGCTACATCGACTGCGTCCTCAGCCAGGGCAGTGAAGTGCAGGGCATCCTCGCTGCGCTGGTGGGCGCGCCGGAACTCCATGAAGTGCGTCGGCGCTACCAGCAGGACTTCATCGACAACTGCGACACCTGGCTGGGCCCGTTTGCGGCCGATGGCACGGTCCCCCTGGCCGGACGCTGGGCGATTCTCGGTGCGGCCGAAGCCCTGTCCGAAGCCGTGGCGGCAGGCGCGCTGGACAAGGTCGGCGCCGAGGCCGAGCTGCAGCGCTTGATCGTGGCGACGGTCAAGCGGCGCTGATCCGCTCAGGCGTCGGCGGTGGTGTCGGCCAGCGCCGCAAACCCGGCGGCCAGCCGCTCGCGCACAAGGGCATCGCGTGCGTCGCGGCTTTCAGCGCCCAGCACCACGGTGATCAGGCGTACCGGCAGGTTCCGCCCGGGCACAGCCCGGCAGGCAGTGGCGGCCAGGCAGAAGCCTGCGGCCTGGGTGTAGCCGGTCTTCAATCCATCCACGCCGTCTTCGCCAAGCAGTGCGTTCTGGTTGCTGCGGCTGAAGCGGCCATGCGCGAACGTGCGCTGCGCGGTGATTGCCAGGATCTGCGGATGGTCATTCAGCAGGCAGGCGGCGAGTACCGCCATGTCGCGCGCGCTGGAGGCATGGTGCGGGGTGGTGATGCCGGACACGCTGGCGAACCGCGTGCTGCGCAGGCCAAGCTGGCGCGCGTGCCAGTTCATGCGGCCCAGGAACGCAGGCTGTGATCCGTCCAGATGGCGTGCGATGGCCAGCGCCGCATCATTGCCGGAGACGATCATCAACCCTTCCAGCAGGCGCGCCAGCGTGACTGTTTCGCTGGGCACCAGGCCCATGCGTGTTTCATCATCGGCTACGGCATGCACATCCTCGGCGGCGATGGTGACCGCCTGGTCCCACGTGCCACCGTTCTCTTCGACGCATCCGTAAGCGGCGTAGGCGGTCATCAGCTTGGTCAGCGAGGCCGGTTGCCGCGCGATGTCCGCGTTGTGCTGGTGGACCACCGCGAAGGTTGCCGCGTCCAGGGTGATGGACGAGACCGGCAGGTGGGCAGGCGCAGGAGCAGGCATGGTGGCGGTGATGACAGCGACAGCCAGCGAGGATAGTCCGAAGCGGCTGCATGAAGCCGTACTGCCAAAGCCCTGCGGCGCCCACCGCAACGCCCGGTTGCGCCCGGGCTGCAGTGGAGGCAGCCTGCGCACATGCAGTCGCATATCCGCATCGACGGTCGTGTCTTCGCCTACGTCTTCCCCTGTGCGTGGGAGGACTACGCGAAGATCGGCTTTTCACGCGATCCGCTCGGGCGCATCAGCGCATTGCACCGGCGCTGGTTCGAGTTCTTCGACCTTGATGCCGGTACGCTGGTGGAAGCGGAGAGCGAGCGCGATGCGCGTGATCTGGAGCTGCAGCTGCGTTCGCCGTTCAAGGCGCACCGCGCGCCGGCGCCGATGACGGTCCAGGACAAGGCCGGAGGTCGCACCGAATGGGTGCGTGGTGCCAACCAGGCGTTGTCGCTCGCGGTTGATGCGTTGGGCGCACAGGGCTATCGCTGTTTCCAGCTCAAGGCTTGGCTGCAGGCCGCCCAGCGCCTGCGCATGGACCGGCTGCACGACTGGGCGGCGGTGCAGCTACCGGAAGAGGATGGCCTGCGCATGCCCGGTGGCCCCGGCGAGCGCGTGCTGCGTGACACCCTCGACGGTTGCCGGGCGCTGGATATCGACCCAATGCCATGGCTGCCTGAACACGTCCAGCGTTGGTATGCAGGTTGAGCCGTGTTCAACGGCCACGCGGTTTCTGAACCGGCGCGGCCGGTTGCGGCGCACCCGTGGGGGAGCCGGTGGACGGGCAGGCCAGCTGCCGGGCCAGTTCGGCGTTGGCCACGTGGCCCTGCAGGAACAACAGGCTGCCGTAGATGTTCATGAGCGTCCCTCCACTTGAGTGGATTGCACGATACGGGCAGCATTGACCGGGAAAAAGCGACATTTCCGCAAGCATGCCTTGAGAGGAATTCAAGCCTGATGTCCCGTCCGCCCCTTCACGCCCTGCAGGGCTTCGTGGCCGCCGCGCGGCTGGGCAACCTGTCACGCGCAGCGGCGTCGATGAGCCTGACCGTCAGTGCGCTCAGCCATCAGATGCGCCAGCTGGAAGAGCGGCTGGGGCAGCCACTGCTGGTCCGCCAGCCACGCGGCGTCACCCTCACCCTGGAAGGGCAGCGCCTGCTCGACCAGGTCGGCCCGCATCTGGATGCGATCAACGAGGCCTTCCAGCCCTATGCCGCACGCGCCGAGCACGTGCTGACGATCAGCGCGGTACCGTCGATGGCGTCGGCGTGGCTGGTGCCGCGCTTGGGGCACTTCGTTGCCGAGCATCCACAGATCGAGATCAACCTGCAGTCGAGTGAACGCCTGATTGACTTCGAGCGACAGCGCCAGTTCGACGCCGCGCTGCGGCTGGGCAGCGGGCAGTGGCCGGGCCTGGTGGTGGAGCCGCTGTTCGACGAGTGGCTGCTGCCGATGGCCAGCCCGGCGCTGATCGAACGCATGGGAGGGATCGACCGCGTGCCGCTGAACCAGTGGCCGCTGCTGGGGGATCCCGATGGCGCGTGGGGCGCCTGGTTCGCGCTGAGTGGGCAGAACCCGCCGCCGCGCTTCGTGGCGGTGCTGGATGATTCGGAGGCGCATCACCGTGCGGCGCTGGACGGGGTGGGCGTAGCGCTGGGACGGGTGACGCGGGCGCGCCTGCTGCTGGATTCGGGCCAACTGGTGGCGCTGTCCAGCCTGCGACTGAAAACCGCCTGGCCGCATTGGCTGGTCTACCCGCAGCGCTCGGCCCGCCATCGCGGCTTCCTGGCCTTCCGCGACTGGCTGCACGCTCAGGCGGCCGAGCACGTCCGGCACATGGCAGACGCGCATTTATAGCGTCGAGCCATGCTCGACTGCGTGTGTCCCGCGGTCACCGTACCAACGTAACCGCCTGCCCGGCACGGGCGAAGGCTTCGCCCAGCAACGAGCCTGCCTTGATCGCCTCCACTTCCTCGAACAGCGCCTGCAATGCATCGGCCGGGCGCGAGGCCGGCGCCGCGACCGCCTGCTGGATCACGGTGAAACGGTCGGCCAGCACGCGGTGGCCGGGATGCGCCTGCGCCCAGGCGGCCAGCGGCTGGCGCACGCCGGCGGCGGCATCCAGGCGCTGCAGATCGAACAGGGTGATGGCAGCGGCCGACGTCTCGGCCCGCTCGATCATGGCGTGGCGCAGTTCGCGGCTGAGGAACAGGTCGTAGGCGGCGCCACGACCGACCGCGATGCGCAGACCATCGCGGTCCAGGTCGGCCACCTGCTGCGCAGGGCTGTCCTCGCGCACCAGGTAGGTGCCTTCGATCTCCACATAGGGGGCGCTGAAGGCGATGCGGCCGGCGCGCGCCGGATCGATGGCCAGGAAGGCCAGGTCCCAGGCATCCTTGCTGGCTGCAGCGACCACCGCGGCCGCGGCGTCGTGGCAGGTGAAGCGTGCCTGCACGCCCATGCGCTGCGCCAATGCCGTGGCCAGTTCCAGTGACGGCCCGCGCGGTGAGCGCGCGTCCCCCTGCGCCAGTACTGGATTGCCCAGGTTGATGGCCACGCGCAGGAAGCCCAGCGGTGCCAGCGCACCACGATGATCGGCCAGGGACATGCAGGACTCCGCGGGGAAAGGGCGGTCCAGCATGCCAGTACGGACCTGCAAGGCAGTGTCAGCATCCGGTTATCCTGCGGACATGAACCCCATCCTGCACGTCGAGATACCGGTCACTGACCTGGCCCGGGCCATCACGTTCTACCAGCACTGGCTGCAGGTGGCGGTGGACGAACCGATCCTGCTGCACGACTGCAGGATGGCCTACCTGCCGTTTGCCGATGAGGCCACCGGTGCCAGCATGGCGCTGGTGCGGGGGGCCGACTATCTGCCCTCCGTCCACGGTGCGCGCATCTACATCGGGGTTGATGACCTGGATGCCAGCCTCGAGCGTGCGCTGCAGGCCGGGGCCGAGCTGCGCTTCGGCCCGGCCGATGCCGGTGACTGGCGCGTGGCCGAGATCGCCGACAGCGAAGGCAATCGCATTGCGCTGCAGGCGCGCGTGGTTCTGTAGGGCCGAGCCCATGCTCGGCTGCTGTTGACCCAGCCGCCAACGCTCATCCGAGCATCGGCCCGGCTCTACACCGTGGCCGAGCGTGAGCGCTGCAGCCAGTCGTTGATCGCCGGGTCCAGCCGTGGGTCGTCCGGCAGCTGCATGCCGAAGCGCTGCTGCAACACCTCGCGCACGTCGCCCACATCGCGCAGCGGACGCTTGTCCGGTGCCTGGCCGGGACGGTACTCGGTGTAGTTGCCACTGCCGATGGTGCGTCGCCAGTCCGGCCCGGTCAGGGATGCGCGCAGCTGGCCGGGGAAACTGGAATCGGGATGGGTGCACACGTACCAGTTGCCCACGACGTTGTCGATCGGTGCCGGCGCGTGCAGGTCGAAGCGATACATCGCCCGCCAGCCATCGCCGGACTCGGCGGACAGCACGAAATCCCCCTCGCCGGGCAGGCGCTGCAACAGGAAGCGCTCGTGGGGCGTGGCCTGCGGCTGCGGATCATGCAGCCGCAGCGGCACGGTCGGGGTCAGGCTGCCGAAACCGGCATCCACCAGCCAGTCATCGCCGTCCACCTGCACGCGCAGCAGCAGGTGGGTGCGTGCGGTCAGTTCGCCGTCCTGGGCGGCCAGCAGCACGCGCGCGCTCAACGGCTGTGCATCGAAGCCCAGCGCCTGCAGCAGTGCCAGCAGGCCGCCGTTGAGTTCGAAGCAGTAGCCGCCACGACGGTCGTCGAGCAGCTTGCGCTGCACGCTGTCCAGGTCGATCGGTACTGCATCGCGCAGCAGGCAGCTGAGGGTTTCGAACGGAACCAGTGCGTTGTGGCGCTGCTGCAGCAGGGTCAGGCCCGCCAGCGTCAGCGGTGGCGGTGCATCCAGCTTCAGGCGTTGCAGGTAGCGGGGGACATCGAGCGTCGTCATGCGCGCGCCGGGCGGGGGAGGGAGATCTACTGTGCTCTCCCAACCGGGGTTGAGGTCAAGCATTGCGCGGGTGTCATCCCCCCGTCGCCTGTGCCGGGTACAAAGGCCGCGTCCGCCAGCAATCGGTGGGAGTGAACCAGGAGCGCCCTAAAGTTGCGCCATTTCCCGCCGATACAGGTGCGTCCTTCCGCCTGGAGCCTGTCATGTCGGCCGTCGTCCCCCACCTCCGGTCCCTGCGCATGCGGCTTGCCGCACTGCGCTCGGCGTCCCCCGGCCTGCTGCTGTGGCTGCAGCCGCATCGGCTCAGTGTGGCCAGCAAGCTCAAGGCGACCCTGTGGGTCTGTGGGCTGGGCCTGATCGCGATCGCCGCCGTCTACGCCTGGACCGGCCATGCCAGCACGCAGGCGGCGCGCAGCCAGGCCAGCTACCAGCACGGCAGCGATCTGGCCGCGAGCGTGGCCACGCGGGTGGCCGAGGCGCGTCGTCTGCAGACCCAGTATGCACGTAGTTTCGACGATGCCGACCGCGCGCAGCTGCTGGCGACGCAGAAGGCGCTCCAGGCCGATCTTCAGGCGCTGCGCGCGATGCCGATGGATCCCGGCCGGCGCGAGGCGCTGCGGGCACTGACCGAAGCCGCCGGCGCGTTCTCGCAGGGTGTGGCCGCCCTGTTCGAACGCGTCGATGAGATGGGTCGTGGCGATGCCGGCCTCGCCGCGCAATTGCAGCAGGCCGCCGACGCCCTGCAGGCGCAGGTGGATGCGTTGCAGCGGCCTTCGTTGGCGTTGTCCCTGCAGAAGATGCGCCGACAGGAGGCACTGCTGCTGCTCGATGGCGACTCCACCCATGCCGACCGTGCGAGCGAAGAAAAGCTGCCGTTCGATCTCGCACTGGTGGGCCTGCCGACCGATGCGCAGGATGCCCTTCGCAACGGCATGGAGGCCTATCAGGCCGCATTGCTGGGCTATACCGCCGCCCGCGTGGGCCTGGATGTAGAGGCGCAATCGCTGCTGGAGACCGCCGCCGGCGTGGCGCCGGCGCTGGCCGCCTTCCAGCAGGCCCAGGTGGCGGCGCTGGCCAAGGCACAGGCGCGCCAGCAGGCCGGCGCACGCACCATGAGCGTGCTGTTCGCGGTGACCCTGCTGCTGGTCGCCGGTGTGTTGATCACCAGCCTGGTGCTGGTGCTGCGTGCGGTGCGCCAGCCGATGCAGGACACCCTGCGTTTCGCCAGCGACATCGCCGACGACCGACTCGACACCACCCTGCGCGTCTACAACGCCAACGATGAAATCGGCCAGCTGGCGCAGCGCCTGGTCGACATGCAGCAGCGCCTGCGCGCGCGCATCGAGACCGAGCGTGCCGTGGCGCGCGGCAACACCCGTGTGCGGCAGGCATTGGACAGTGCGCAGACCGGGCTGATGGTGATCGATGCCGAGGGCCAGGTGGCCTACGTCAATCCGGCACTGCTGCAGCAACTCGAGCGCGAGGCCGAAGATCTGGTGGGCAGCGATGCCGTGCGCCTGCATCCGGCGCTGGCCAGCCTGGCCGGCGCGCGCCAGCGCGAGGAGCGCGAGATCGGCCATGCCGGCGTGCGCTACCAGCTGATTGCCAACCCCATCATCGACGAAGGGCAGTTCCTCGGCGTAGCGGTGGAATGGCGCAGTCGTGCGCTGGAGACGCTGCTGGAAACCGAGGTCGCTGCCCTGGTCGATGCTGCAGCACGCGGCGACCTGCATGGCCGTATCGTGCTGGAGGGCAAGCAGGGCTTCGTGCGCACCTTGTCGACCAGCATCAATCGCCTGCTGGCCACCTTTGAAACCAACCTTGGTGACCTGCAGGCACTGCTGGCTGCGCTGGCCCGCGGCGACCTCAGCGTGCGCATGGAGGGGGACCTGCAGGGCGTGTTCGCGCGCATGCGCGACGATGCCAATGCCACCGTCGCGCAGCTGGGCCGCATCGTCACCCGCATCCAGCAGGCCACCTCCAGCCTGGATACCGGCGTTGGCGAGATCGTCGCCGGCCATCACGATCTGTCGCAGCGCACCGAGCAGCAGGCCGCCAACCTGGAAGAGACCGCGGCGTCGATGCAGGAGCTGACCGATACCGTCGGCCGCAACGCCGATGCCGCAGGCCGCGCCGATGCACTGGTGCAGGGCGCGGCGGCGGTGGCCCAGCGGGGTGGCGAGGCGGTCGGCCAGGTGGTCGCGACCATGCATGGCATCAGCGAAGCCTCGCGACGGATCGGCGACATCACCCAGTTGATCGACGGCATCGCCTTCCAGACCAACATCCTTGCCCTCAATGCGGCGGTGGAAGCGGCGCGTGCCGGCGAGCAGGGCCGCAGCTTCGCCGTGGTGGCCGCCGAAGTGCGCCTGCTGGCGCAGCGCAGTGCCGAGGCGGCCAAGCAGATCAAGGGGCTGATCGAGGATTCGGTGGCGCGTGTCGGCCAGGGCAACCAGCAGGCCGCGCAGGCCGGCACCACGATGGGCGAGATCGTCGGCAGCGTGCAGCAGCTGGCCGAGCTGCTGGCAGGTATCCGCAGTGCGTCGCAGGACCAGCATGCGGGCATCGCTCAGGTGAACCAGACCATCGTGCAGATGGAAGCCAGCACCCAGCGCAACGCCAGTCTGGTGGAAGAGGCCGGTGCCTCCACGGCGCAGATGCAGGCGCAGGTGCGTGCCTTGGCAGAAGCCGTGGGCGCGTTCCGCTTGCAGTCGATGCCGCAGGCGCGCGCGGCGGCCTAGTCAGTCGAGCGTGGGCTCGGCGCTACATCGGCTGCACGAACACTGCAGAGCCGAGCCCATGCTCGGCTCACACCAGCGTTCGGCGGCAGGAATCAATACACGTCGCGGCGGTAGCGCCCGTTTTCCAGCAGCGTTTCCACCGCTTCATCACCCAGCGCGGTTCGCAGCACCTGGTCCACGCCTTCGGCCATGCCCTGCAACGACCCACAGACATGGATCACCGCACCGCGCTGCATCCAGTCGCGCAGCGCATCGACGGCCGCACGCAGGCGATCCTGCACGTAACCACCCTCGCCATCGCGCGAGAACGCCAGGTCCACCCGCGTGAGATGGCCATTGGCCTGCCAGGCTTCGATCTCGTCGGCGAACAGGAAGTCGTGTGCGCGCTGGCGTTCACCGAACAGCAGCCAGTGCCCGCGCTCGCCTGCGTGGGCAGCTTCGCGCAACAGGCTGCGCAGCCCGGCGATGCCGGTGCCGTTGCCGATCAGCACCATCGGCGCGCCGCTGACGCGATGGAAACCGGGGTTGCGATGCACGCGGGCGACGATGCCGGCACCGATCGGTGCATGCAACGACAGCCAGCCCGAGCCCAACCCGGCGCGACCGGAGGCGTCATGCACCAGCCGCACTACCAGCTCCACCACGCCATCATCCGTGCAGGACGCGATCGAATACTCGCGGCTGGGCAGCAGCGGCAGCCCGGCCAGCCACAGGCACGCATCCTGCACCGCCAGCGCGGCATCGGCCTCGGGCAGCTCGCGTTCACTTGCCAGCGCCAGCAGCGTGCGCGGATGGCCATCGACCAGCAGGGGCTGCAGCGGATCCAGACCGTGGCCCTTCAGCACGGCACCGGCATGCCGCGCGTTGTGGCGGGGTGCGATGTGCAGGATGTCACCCGCCTGCCACTGCACGTCGGCCGGTGCGGCAAGACGGATACGCCAGATGGCTCCGCCGACGCTGCCCGGGTTGAGGTGGTCGCGGCCGAGCAGGCGCCACTCATGCATCTGCGTAGCCGCAGGCAGCACGCTGTCATCGGTGACGATGCCGGTGAGCGTACCCAGCTGCTGCTGCCATTGGCGCAATGCCGGCACCGAAGCGGCATCGACATCGATGCGCTCGAACAGCGGGCGCGCGCCGTTGCCGATCAGCCAGCCATCGAACTGGCGGCCGAAGCCGCAGTAATGCGGGTACTGGCGGTCGCCCAGCGCGAGCAGGCCGAACTGCAGGCGCGACAGGTCCAGGCGTTGTGCGAGCAGCAGCCGCGCCGCGCGGCGCGTGGCATCCGGTGGCTCGCCGTCGCCGAACGTGCTCAGCACGAGCAGCGCCTGGGACGTGGCCTGCAGCGTCGCGGCATCGACGCGGGCCAGCGACTGCACCTGCACCGCATGACCGGACGCCTGCAGCTGCGCGGCCGCACGCCACGCCAGTTGTTCGCCCAGTCCGCTCTGGCTGGCATGCACCACCAGCCACGGCGGACCACGGCCATCGGTGGTCGTGGCCGGCAGCGCGCGGCGCAGCCCTCGCGCTGCACGCTGGCTGCGGCGGCGGTCCAGGTACAGCATCCAGCCGGTGATGAAGAACAGGCTCATGCCCAGGCTGCTGAGCATCACCACCACGCGCCCGGGCACACCGAAGTAGCTGCCCGAATGCAGCGCGAACACGCTGGTGGCCAGCTGTCCGCCCGCGCCCTGGCGTGCGTACGGGCGGGCATCGAGAACCGCGCCGCTGGCCGGATCGAGCTGCAGCAGGTCATGCGCACGGTCGTGGTGGCCGCCGCGCTGCGACGGATCACCGGCCATCACCCGCACGTTCAGCGCCTGCCCCGGCTTCTCCGGCAGGCGCAGGTCGATGAAGCCGGTGCGCACGCCGGGTAGCGCGTACAGCGTGGCCTCGATGCGATGGACGTCCAGTGCCGCGTCGGCGGCAACCGTGTGCTTTGCCGCCGGCGCCACACCGAGCAGCGTGTTGGCCGCGTTGCGGTACCAGTCAAACGACCACCACAGGCCGGTCAGCGCACTCATCAGGTAGATCAGCAGCACCCAGGTGCCGACCACCGAGTGCAGGCTCCACAGGAAGCCTCGGCCGCTGCGCGTCCACTCCACCGCCAGCCAGCTGCGCCAGTGCCACCAGCGTCGTGGCCAGCGCAGGTAGAGACCGGACAGGGTGAAGAACAGCAGCGCGATTGCACAGCTGCCGGTGATCCACTTGCCGCGCTCACCGGCAGCGAGGTGGCGATGCAGGTCCTCGACGACGTCGAAGAATGCCTGCCCGCGCAGGGCGCTGAAGCGCTCGCCGCTGTACGGATCGAAGTACACCCAGTGTTCCTTGCCGCCGGCAAAGCGCGCGACCGACGGCCGCTGTCCGGTGGCATCCACGCGCAGGCGTTGCAGGGGACGCTCGCTGCCAGCCTGCAGCAACGGCACCAGTTCGCTGAGTGCAAGGGGATGCTGGCCGTCCGCATGGTGCTCGGCGATCTCAGCGAAGCCAGGATTGGCCGCGCGCAGCAGCTCGTCCTCGAAGGACAGCATGGCGCCGCTGAGGCCCATCAGGGCCAGGACGGCACCGGCGGTAATGCCCAGCAGCCAATGCAGTTGGAACAGGACGTTCTTGAACATCGAAGGAGAGGGGCCCGGGAGGCTGCCGCCCGCATCCTGCGCAACAGCAAATGAGAATTAGTCGCGGAATTCTCCGTGGCGCCCTGCCCGCGGTCAAGCAGGGGTTGCCGGCCTGGCCGGCAACCTCAGAAGCAACAGCCGAAGCAACAGCGGGTTTCCTGTGAGGAAGCGGGGCGGGTCCGGTTGCGGGGGACGGCGCAAGTACGTCCCTGTAGCCTTGGCCGCGGCATCCATGCCGCGGACACCCCCTCAACCGGACCCACCCCGCCTTCGACAGTTCCTGCGATCTGTCGGAACGAGGTTCTGCTTTGGTGGGTGCCGACCGTTGGTCGGCACGGGGTCTGATTCCGTTCTGAATATCGATATCTGACAGATGTGTCGACCAAGGTCGACACCTACCAACAGCCGCCGGAATCTGTCGAAGGTGGGGCGGTGTGGCTGTGCAGGACCGTTGGCGCCATGGATGGCGCCATCGAGCCCCCACGGACGGGTTTACGGCGTGTCCTGCACGGCCACAGCGCCCCGCCATCCCACGGAAAGCCCGCTTTGGCTGTTGCCGTTGCATTGAGCAGGGTGCAGGGCTGCAAGCCCTGCAAAAACACCCCACTTCACCCAGCCGTCGATCTCGCCGTGGGCGAACGGTCCCAGCTTTGCCTTCACCCGCCGCCCCTGTGCATCGAACAGCACGCTGTAGGGCAGCAGGCCCTGCGTATTGCCCAGTTGCACGCTGGCATCGCGTGGCCCCGGCGTCTCGACCACGATCGGGTAGTCCACCGGCACCCGCAGCAGGAAAGCGCGCACGTCGTCCGGGGCATCCAGCGCAATGCCCAGCACCTGCACACCGTTGTTGCCCTGGGCTTCGGCGAAGCGGGCCAGTTCGGGCATCTCTTCCACGCAGGGCGCACACCAGCTGGCCCAGACATTGATCAGCAGCGGCCGGCCGGCGAAGCGGGCGCGCAGGTCCAGCGGTTGTTCCGCCAGGTCCGGCAGGATCAGCGCCGGCAAGGGATCACCCACCTGCAGGGCAGGCTTCACGGCCGTCGCTGTGGAAGCCGTCGTTGCCGCGGCCGGTGCAGACGGGCCGGGTGAGAATCGATGCCCGGCCCACAGGCCGAGGCCGGCGGCCAGCACCGCTGTCCACAGCAGCGCTGGCCGTTGCCACTTCATCGTGCGGTGCGCAGCAGCGCTTCCTCGACCACCGCCTGGGTCAACAGGGTCGGCAGCACAGTCGGCGGCGCCCCCGGGCCGTACACCACGTACAGCGGCACGCCCACGGCCTTGTGCTCTTCAAGGAACGTGGTGATCTGCGGGTCGACGTTGGTGTAGTCACCGCGCATGTACACCGCGTTGGTGCGCTTGAGCAGTTCCTTGAACTCCGGCCGCGACAGCACGGCACGTTCATTGGCCTTGCAGCTCACGCACCAGTCGGCAGTCATGTTGACGAACACCACGCGGTTGTCCGCACGCAGGCGGTCCAGCAACTGCGGCGAATACTCGACCACGTTCTCGCTGGCGGCCTGTGCGGCCCGCGCCGGTGGTGCCAGCTGGGTCACGCCCCAGGCAGGAACCAGCGCGCCGATCGCCAGCAGCACGCCGAGCAGGGTCACCGCACGCGAGCCGGTCCAGCGATTGCGCTCGAACAGCCACAGGCCGAAGGCGAACAGCAGCAGGCCACCCAGCACCAGTGCCATGCCGTCCACGCCGCGCTGTTTGCCCAGCACCCACAGCAGCCACAGCGCGGTGGCATACATCGGGAAGGCCAGCACGTGCTTGAGCGTTTCCATCCACGGGCCGGGCTTGGGCAGGCGGCGTGCCAGCGCCGGCACGAAGCCGATCAGCAGGAACGGCAGCGCCAGGCCCAGGCCGAGGAACAGGAATACGGTCATCGCCTTCAGCGGCGGGGCAATGAAGGCATAGGCGATCGCCCCGCCCATGAACGGGCCGACGCAGGCGCTGCCGACCAGGCAGGCCAGCGCACCGGTGAAGAAATCGCCGGCCGGCCCGCTGCGGCTGGCCAGCGACTGGCCGAGGTTGCCGATGCCACCGCCGAGGGTAAACACGCCGGACAGGCTCAGGCCCACCGCGAACATGATGTAGGCCAGCGCCGCCACCACGCCCGGGTGCTGCAGCTGGAAGCCGATGCCGACGGCGTTGCCGATCGCGCGCAGGCCCACCATCAGCGCGCCGATCACCGCGAACGCGACCAGCACGCCCAGCGTGTACCAGAGGGCATGGCTGCGTGCCCGCTCAGGGCTTTCGCCACTCTGCGCCAGGCTCAGCACCTTCAGCGACAGGATCGGCAGCACGCAGGGCATCAGGTTCAGCACCAGGCCACCGGCCAGCGCCAGCAGCAGCACCCAGACGAACGAACGGTCCGGGTTCGGGGTGGTCGCCGGCGGGCGCGTACGCAGCGCGTTGTCACCGCGCGCATCGGCGGCGAATTCATTGCCGTCCACGGTGCCTGCGACGGCCGGGGGGGCGGCGTCCGTATTGGGCACCGTCGGCAGCAGGCGCAGGGGGGCGCCGTTGGCGCCTTCGCGTGGCGCCATAGCCAACGGGCTGATTACCTCGTTGCGCGGCGGTGCCTGGTCGGCGCTGGCGCTGACCTTGCCGGCCGGGATCGACAGCTTCACCCGGCGGGTCATCGGCGGGTAGCAGATGCCATCGGTCTGGCAGCCCTGGAAGGTCACCACCAGGGTGCTGTCGACGGCATCAGTGACAGTGCGGCGCAGCGGCAACGGCACTTCCACCTGGTTGAAGTAGACCGAGACATCGCCGAAGTGCTCGTCGCGATGCGATTGCGCGGCTGGCCAGCGCGGCTTGCCGGCCAGCACGCCGGCGCTGCCTTCCAGCTTCAGCGAGGTGCGGTCGCGATACAGGTAATAGCCGGGCGCTGGGCTGAAGCGCAGCAGCAGGGTGTTGCCGTCACTGGCGATGGCATCGAAGCCGAACGCCTGTTCCGACGGCAGCGGCAGGGCCTGGCTGTTGTTGGCCGCGCCCGGCAGGCGCAGGCCACCGCTGTTGCCGGCACCGGCCAGCGGGTTGTTGAACGGGCTGGCCGCACCGGCACGCGCGGCAGGCACCGCCGCCGCCGCACCGGCGCCCGGCAGGGTGACCTGCACCACGCGCTTCTGCGGCGGGTAGCAGACACCGGCATCGGCGCAGCCCTGGTAACGCACTTCCAGGCTGATGGTGCCGGCAGCCTCGGACGGCGTGCCGGGCAGGGTGGCCTGCAGGCGCTCGCGATAGGTCTCGACTTCGCCGAAGAAATCGTCGTGGTGCTTGTCGCCCTTGGGCATCTGCAGCGCGCCGGCATTGAAGGCCGGGTCGGCCTTGACGCTGGTGCGGTGGCGATATAGGTAATAGCCCGGTGCGATCTTGAACTGCAGTTGCACCTGGCCCCGTTCGGGGGCACTGGCGGTCAGCGCGAACGCCTGGTCCACCGGCAGCAGGTCCTTCTCATCCAGCGCGAAGGCCGGCAGCGAGAGCCACAACAGGGCGCACAAGGCGGCGCCGCGCGCAAACAGAGTCTTCAATCAGTGTCCTCCCGGGTCTGTGCCCGGATCCAGTCCAGATACGCCGGCAGGCCGGCCCGGGTTTCGACCGCGATGCACTCCGGGAGTTCATACGGATGCAGTGCGACGATCCGGGCAATTGCGTCATCGACGCGGCTCGCGGTGGTTTTCACCAGCAGCTGCAGTTCGGCGTCGGTGGTCACCTCCCCCTGCCAGCGGTAGGTCGACTGCGCGCCATCGAGGCGGGTCACGCATGCCGCCAGGCGCTCGCCGACCAGCGCGTGCGCGATGCGCTCGGCACTGGCCCGGTCCGGGCAGGTGGTCAACAGCAGCAGGACGGGATCGACGGTCGACATGACCGCCGAGTATAGGGCCGCCGCCGGGTCAGGGCCGGGCGGCGGCAGTGGACCGCTGCGTTGCGCGGTCAGTTGGCCAGCTGGCAGGTGGCCGGCTTGGCCGAGGTGAACAGGGCCGGGGTTGCCCACTCGGGGTGGTCGATGAACGGGTTGCGGTTGCCCTGGAAGCTGTAGATCACGTCATTGCGCGCACGCTCGGCATCATCCGGCGGATCGGACAGGTGCCAGTCGATCAGCGTGGACAGCAGGCCCATGTAGGCCGGCGAACTGCTGGTCTTGACGATTTTGCTGCGGTCGTCGGTCAGCTCCAGGTCCGGCTCGGACTGGCCGGTGGCCGCATCCTTGCCGCCCTCGTAACGGATCGCCATGTACATCACCGCACGCGCCATGTCGCCCTTGCGCTTGCCCCACACCTCGAAGGTGCCGGTGTTGCCGTCCGGCGTGCGCACCCAGTTGGAGTTGCCCGGATAGCCGCCGCTGCCGCCGCCCTGGCCGTTGTTGGCCTCGGTGGCGCGCTCGCCGCAGTTGGCGTCGCACTTGCCGAACGGCTTGTTGCCACGGTCGGCGTTCCACTGCGCGTCGGTCAGGTACAGCATGTGGGTGTCGGTATACGGCGCGTACGGCAGGCCCTTGTCACCGGTGGTGGTGGCAAAGCCCAGCGAGTTCGGCCAGGTGTGCTCGCGGTTGTACTTCAGGCCACTGCCACTGCCGGCGCGATCGGTCACCTTGGCGTAGCTGTGGTTGCGATATGCATCGAGGATCCTGCCGGAATTGTTCGGATCCTCGTCGGCGATTTCCAGAATGGTCCAGGTACTGGTGCCCGAGCCGCTGTAAGGGTAGGCGGTGTGGCCCTTGATGGTGGCATGCAGCGAGCAGCGCAGCTGGCTGGGGCTGCTGGTGTTGACCTTGGAGTAATAGCCGGCCGGCACGCCCGGGTTGCCCGGGTCCGGATTGCCGCCGGTGCTGGCCACGGTGAAGGCGATGCGGCTGTCGGCGGCCGGGTGCGCGCCCTGCAGGTCGGTGATGCGCGCGGCGCGGATGTCGAAGCGGCAGGCCTCACCGGCCACCAGCGCAGTGTTGGTGGACAGCTTCACGCTGCGGCCGCTGGCCGGGAAGGTCAACGGCACGCTGCCGGAGGTGCCGCAGCTCAGGGCGAAGGCGCCACTGGCCAGGTTCACCGTCTCGCTGAACACCACTTCCAGGTCGGCGGCGGCCGGGAAGGTGCTGCTGCCCTGCGCCGGGGTGGTGGTGGAGACCGACGGCGGTGTGTTCGGGCCCGGGGTTCCGCCGCCACTGAAGGTCTGGCCGTTGTTGCAGCTGCCGAAGGTCTGCCTGGCCGACTCGGCCCAGGTGAAGTGGGTGTACTGGCTGCCGCTGCCGGTCAGCTGCAGCGAGGTGCCCGCGGCCGTGCTGTTGGTCTCGGCCACCGGGATGTTCTGGCTGGTCATGCCGGCGGCAGGGCCACCGGAGGCGGTGATGGCGCCCTCGTAGCTGAGGAACTGGACCACCTTGCCGCTGGCATCGACCAGGGCGATGCCGTCGTTGGGGCCGTTCTGGATGCCGTTGGTCGGGTAGTTGACCACGGCGATGGTCGCGCTGCCGCAGCCGGCGGCGGTGCCGGCCGGGACCGGGTTGTTGGCGTAGACCGCGGCCGCCGAAGGATTGCTGCCGTTGTAGAGGTAGAGGCGGTAGCCGGACAGGTCCTCGCCGGCGGTGGCGACCACTTCGATGGCTTCGCCGACGTCACCGGCGGCGGTGCTGTCGTCGTAGTGCAGTTCGTTGATGAAAACCTCGGCCTGGGCCGGCGCGGCGGCCAGTGCCAGCAGGCAGGCGGCGGCAAGCGGGGACAGCAATCGCATCGACTACTCCTTGTGATTGGGAATGCCTGACCGAGCCTAAGGCCGATCCAGTGACACTTTGTCGTAAATGAACGTCAGATATCTGACAGTGCGACGCTTGTCACCGAAATTGTCCAAGACCGACGCCTTGGCCGAGGCGCGCGGGCGGAAAAATTTTTTCATTCCGCCCTTGAAAGGGGGCGGCGGGGCTCCATCTCTGCCCTGCTCCCGACGTTGTCGGGTTTCTTCACGTGCGGTTCTGGCACTCGCTTGGGGTGAGTGCTAACATCGCCGGACTTTTTTAGACCAATCAATCACTTAAGAGGTCTCCTATGAGCATCAAGCCGCTGCACGACCGCGTTGTGGTCAAGCCGATCGAAGCCGACGAAATCTCCGCCGGTGGCATCGTCATCCCCGACTCGGCCAAGGAAAAGTCCACCAAGGGTGAGGTCGTGGCCGTCGGCCCCGGCAAGCCGCTGGACAACGGCAACGTGCGCGCGCCGTCGCTGAAGGTCGGCGACAAGGTCATCTACGGCCAGTACGCCGGCAGCTCGTACAAGAGCGAAGGCGTCGAATACAAGGTCCTGCGCGAAGACGACGTGCTCGCCGTCATCGGCTGAGCCCCGGCGCGACCTGTTTCAACCTGATCCCAAACTCCCAGCCGCCGGGCATCGTCCGGCGCTACCAATGAGGTAAATGCAATGGCTGCCAAGGATATTCGTTTCGGTGAAGACGCCCGTTCGCGCATGGTGCGCGGCGTCAACGTTCTCGCCAATGCCGTCAAGGCCACCCTGGGCCCGAAGGGCCGCAACGTCGTGCTGGAAAAGAGCTTCGGCGCGCCGACCATCACCAAGGACGGCGTCTCCGTCGCCAAGGAGATCGAACTGGCTGACAAGTTCGAGAACATGGGCGCGCAGATGGTGAAGGAAGTTGCTTCGCGCACCAACGATGATGCCGGCGACGGCACCACCACCGCCACCGTGCTGGCCCAGGCCCTGATCCGCGAAGGCGCCAAGGCCGTTGCCGCCGGCATGAACCCGATGGACCTCAAGCGCGGTATCGACAAGGCCGTCTCGGCCGCCGTCGCCGAGCTGAAGAACATCTCCAAGCCGACCGCCGACGACAAGGCGATCGCCCAGGTCGGTACCATCTCGGCCAACTCGGACGAGTCGATCGGCCAGATCATCGCTGACGCGATGAAGGAAGTCGGCAAGGAAGGCGTCATCACCGTTGAAGAAGGCTCGGGCCTGGACAACGAACTGGACGTGGTCAAGGGCATGCAGTTCGACCGCGGCTACCTGTCGCCGTACTTCATCAACAACCAGCAGTCGCAGACCGCTGACCTGGATGACCCGTTCATCCTGCTGCACGACAAGAAGATCTCCAACGTCCGTGACCTGCTGCCGGTGCTGGAAGGTGTCGCCAAGGCCGGCAAGCCGCTGCTGATCGTGGCCGAGGAAGTCGAAGGCGAAGCGCTGGCCACCCTGGTGGTCAACACCATCCGTGGCATCGTCAAGGTCGTGGCCGTCAAGGCCCCGGGCTTCGGCGACCGTCGCAAGGCGATGCTGGAAGACATGGCCGTGCTGACCGGCGGCACCGTGATCTCCGAAGAAGTCGGCCTGTCGCTGGAGAAGGCCACCATCAAGGACCTGGGCCGCGCCAAGAAGGTGCAGGTCTCCAAGGAGAACACCACCATCATCGACGGCGTCGGCGACAAGGCCAACGTTGATGCACGCGTGGCGCAGATCAAGACCCAGATCCAGGACACCTCCTCGGATTACGACCGCGAGAAGCTGCAGGAACGCGTGGCCAAGCTGGCCGGCGGTGTTGCCGTGATCAAGGTCGGCGCCTCGACCGAAATCGAAATGAAGGAAAAGAAGGATCGCGTCGACGACGCCCTGCACGCGACCCGTGCGGCCGTTGAAGAAGGCGTGGTTCCGGGCGGCGGTGTTGCCCTGGTCCGCGCGATCACCGCGCTGGCCGGCCTGAAGGGCGCCAACGAAGACCAGAACCACGGCATCCAGATCGCCCTGCGTGCGATGGAAGCCCCGCTGCGCGAGATCGTGGCCAACGCCGGCGACGAGCCGTCGGTCATCATCAACAAGGTCAAGGAAGGCACCGGCAGCTTCGGTTACAACGCCGCCACCGGCGAGTTCGGCGACATGCTGCAGTTCGGCATCCTGGACCCGACCAAGGTGACCCGTTCGGCGCTGCAGAACGCCGCTTCGATCGCTGGCCTGATGATCACCACCGAAGCCATGGTTGCCGAAGCTCCGAAGAAGGACGAGCCGGCCATGGGTGGCGCCGGTGGCATGGGCGGCATGGGTGGCATGGGCGGCATGGACTTCTAAGTCCACGTCCCCGGCGGTCGTTGCCGACCCTGGTCGGCACGCCCTCCCGATGCAAGGAAGAACCCCGCCGCAAGGCGGGGTTTTTCGTTGCCCGGTTGCCGCCGCAGCAGCGCATCGCTACGCTCGGTGGCCATGCCTACCTCCTTCATCGTCGTCGACGACTTCCTTTCTCCTGCCGATGCGCAGGGGCTGCGCCAGGCGGCGCTGGGCCTGACCTATCCGGTGCAGGAGGGTGCATTCCCCGGCCGCAATTCGCAGCAGCGGCTGGAACTGGATGGGCTGTCCGGCGCGGTCTCGCGGCTGGTCAACGAACCGCTGCGGCCGGTCAACCCACTGCAGTCGCATGGCAAGTTCCGCCTTACCCTGGCCGGTGACACCGGCCGCGCCAAGGTGCACGCCGATCACTCGCACTGGTCGGGCATCCTCTACCTGAGTGCACCGGAGCACTGCGAGGGCGGCACCGAGTTCTTCCGCCACCGCCGTACCGGCACCGAGCGCATGGCCCTGGATGCAGCGGAGCTGGCCGCATTGGGCTATGCCAACGGCGGCGACATGCATCGTGACATCATCGAGCGCGACAGCAACGACGACAGCCAGTGGGAAATGACCATGCGCATCCCGATGCGTTTCAACCGGCTGGTGCTGCTGCGGCCCTGGTTCTGGCATACCGCCGGGCCAGCGTTCGGCGACCGCCCGGAGAATGGCCGGCTGGTGTACCTGATGTTCTTCGAGCAGGCGCGCTGAGCGGAGCAGGCATCCACGCGTGAGGTGGATCCACACGCCATGCATGGTTGCTCCCATCCCTCCGCACTCCCCGCCCAGGGATCATCGCGCCTTCATTCGACGAAGGCCTTCGCCGCGCCGTACTCCCACTGCCATGGCACGCCGGTATCACCCAGCACGAACGCCACCAGTGCCGGGAAGGTGGCCTCGGCCCGTACATCGTTGCCCAGGATCACCACGCAGCGTTTGTGCCGCTCGATGCACACCAGGGTGTTGCCGACCGCATCGTCGTGGCCGCCCTTGTAGAAGCCTGCACCCTGGGGGCCACGGAAGGTCACCACGCCCAGGCCCGCGGCCAGATCCCGGTGCTGCTGCGCAACGGGCAGCTCCGGCTGCAGCGTTGGGAACCGGCTGGCGGTGGTGATCGGCAGCTGCGGCCGCACCAGTTCCCTGCGCATTGCCGCAGACAGCCCATCGCCGCGCACATAACCGGCGGCGAAGTGGGCCATGTCGGTGATGGTGGTATCCATCGATCCTGCCGCCCGCACACGGCTGCGTTGATCGTGCGGCTCTGTATTGCCTTCGACGGTCCAGCCATCGGCCAGGTTGCCGGCGAAATCCGCGCGCCACGACATGCTGGTGCGCGCCATGCCGAAGCGATCGAACACGCGCTGCTGCATCAACGCACCCACATCCTCGCCCAGTCGCCCACGTTCGATCACGAACTGCAGCAGGATCAGGCCCTCGCCGGAATAGCCGTAGCGGCTGCCGGGCTCGAAGTGGAACTTCAACCGGCCATCCGGTTCGAGAAAGCCGAAGTTGGCAAAGCCGCTGGCGTGATTCAGCAGCTTTCGGGGCGTGAGCCGGCGCCAGCGTGCATCACTCGCCAGCACGCTGTAGTCGGCGTACTTTTTCGGTTCGGGCGGGTAGTCTGGCAGCGGCACGTCCAGAGCTGTGGCGATGCTGGCATCCAGATCGATCACCCCGTCCTGCGCCAGCTGTGCGACCAGGTGGCCGAAGGCCATCTTGGTGAGCGATGCGGCATACATCACGGTGTCGGTGCGCAGCGGCTCGCCTGCGGCGTTGCGTTCACCGTAGGCGGCCACATGCACCACCTTGCCGTCATCGATCACCGCCAGCGCCATCCCGCGCGCATGGGCCGCCTGCATCAGCCGCCGTGCTTCGGCATCGATGCGAGTGGGCGAGGGCACGGGTGGCGGCGCGGCCAGTACCGCCAGCGGGAGCAGCGTCAGCAACATCAGGGTGGCACGGCACATGCGTGGAACTCCTGGTGGGGCGCACGGTGATTCTACGCCGGGCTGCCGCTGGCGTCATCGCCAGATGTCAGCCGGCCTGCGGCCGGCGCAGGCAGATCCGCGCCGCGCCGGCACCGATGTCCACCTGGCCGCCGCGCATTGCATCGGCACCGAGGATCAGCGCCGGCCGGCCCTCCAGGCCGATCGCCTTGAACACCGGCAGTTCGCTGATGCGGACCTCCATCGACGGGTGCTGCCAGCCGCCGCCGGTCATGCCGGGCAGGGTGTACAGCCAGGTTGCCTGCTTGCCGCCGCCCAGGCCTTCGGTGCCCTTTTCACGCACCCGCACCCGCGCGTCGCTGCCGTCGGTGCGCAGCCCCAGTGCGCGGGCGGCTTCGGCGTTGAGGACGGTCTGTGCGGCACCGGTGTCGACCACGGCGATGGCGTCCACCGCAGGCGCGCCCAGTGCAAGCGTGATGAAGCCGAACTGGCGCAGGCCGCCAGTGCGGCCGGGCAGCGCATTGGGCTGGCAACCCGGTCCTTCCAGGTTCAATCCGCCGGGTGTCCACAGCGCCAGTTGATTGCGGCCGAAGTCCCAACGGGTGTCCCAGCGCCCGGTCAGATCGTTGCCGATCAAGCCGTCGATGGCTGGATCATCATCCTTCGGCAACGATGACAGATCGACGTTCATGGCTTGGGCCTGCAGCTGCCAGCTGCCCAGCTGCCAGGACGTGCTGCGCATGCGCTGCAACCGCGCCGAAGCTGCACTCGCCCCTTGCGCCTGTGATACCTCTGCATCCGCATCCTCCAGGCCATAGCGCCGCACGACGCGGGCATCGACCAGCGTTGCCCCCGCGGCACTGTCGACCACGAAGCGCAGCGGTTCGGCGCGCCCGTCCAGCGAGACGGCCACCGCCGGATGACCGCCCTGCATCCACATCGGCAGGATGTGCGCGGCGGCGTTGGAGGCGAGCGCAGGCAAGGGAGCGGCGAACAGGGGCAACAGGAAGAGGCGCAAGGGAAGACTCCGCAGTGATCGTGGGTGACCATTGGCGCACGGCGGCGTATCGCCGGAATATCGGCGTTGATACCGTCCTGATACACAGGTGCTGGATACTGTCCGAATGAGTACTCCCATCCGTGTCATCGTCGTCGACGACGATGCCAGCATCCGCGACGCCATCGCCGACCACCTGCTGCTGCACGGCTACCAGGTACGCCTGGCGGCGGATGCGGCGGCACTGGACGTGCTGCTGCAGGCCGAACGACCGGACCTGATCATCCTCGACTGGATGATGCCCGGTGAGGATGGGCTGTCGGTCTGCCGCAGGCTGCAGGCGAGGGCGATCCCGATCCTGATGCTGTCGGCGATGGGGGCTGCACCGGACCGCGTGATCGGCCTGGAGATGGGCGCGGACGACTACCTGGCCAAACCCTTTGATCCGCGTGAACTGCTGGCGCGGGTACGCGCACTGCTGCGCCGTCAGGACAAGCTGCGCACGCAGGTGGCCAGCGAACTGCGGTTTGATGGCTGGCGATTGCTGCCCGACCAGCGTCGCCTGTTCGCACCGGACGGTGCCGAGCTGGTGCTGAGTCGTGGCGAGTTTTCCCTGTTGCTGGCGCTGGCCGAACGTCCCGGGCGGGTGCTGGGGCGTGAGCAGCTGCTGCAGTTGAGTCGCGGAGAAGCCAGTGACAGCGTGGACCGTGCCATTGACCTCGCGATCAGCCGCCTGCGCCGCAAGCTCGGGCAGGCCGCGTCCGGGGCAGAAGCCCTCGTGCAGACACTGCGCGGGGAAGGGTATCGCTTCGACGCTGAGGTACAGGTGCTGTGAGCAGCCGGTGGTCGACCACTCGCTGGATCGCGATGCTGGCGCTGGCCAGCCTGCTGCTGGCAACCCTGGCCAGCGTTGCAGTGGTGGGTTGGATGCCCCGGCCCGCGCCGCCACCGATGCGGCTGGACCATGCGATGCAGGTACTGCGTGGGGAACAGGCGCCGGCGTCACTGGGATTGCGCAGGGCGACGCAGGACGCGCCCCCCCAAGGTAGCGCCAGCGACTGGCTCGCGCAGCTGGCGGCCGCGCAGATGGGCATGCCGGCCGAGGATGTACGCCTGGCATGGACGGGGCAGGGCAGGGCGCCCGATGTGCAGGTCATCGAGGGTGGCGCGGTACTGGACGCCTCCGGTCGTGCTGGCGTGCTGAAATCACAGGCCGCGCTGCTGACCGCGATGCAGTGGCCGCCGTTTGAACTGGGGATGCGCCAGGCCGACGGCCGCTGGCGGGTGGTCGGCAGCGACCATAGTGACCTGGCGGCCTGGCGCCGCCAGGTGATGCTCGCCCTGTTGGGCGGTGCGATCCTGCTGGCGCCGTTGGCGGCGTGGGCGTCGATCCGGTTGGGGCGCCCGCTGCGGCGCCTGGCCGAAGCGAGCGCACGCGTCGACCTGCAGGCCGAGTCGCCATTGCCCGACGATGGCCCACGCGAAGTGCAGATGCTGGCCGCCGCGATCAGCACCGGTCGCGAACGCCTGCGGGTCCAGGCACAGGACATGACCCATATGCTGGCGGCAGTGGCGCATGACCTGCGCACGCCCCTGACCGGCCTGCGCCTGCGCGCCGAGTTCGCTCCCGCACCACAGGCCGCCCGGATGGTGGCGGACATCGAACGCATGGACGCGATGATCGAGCAGGTGCTGGACTATGCACGCGGCGAGCTGCAGCCCTTGCAGATGCGCTCGCTGGATCTGGCTGCCCTGCTGCAGGAATGCCTGCAAGGGGCGCTGCTGCGCGGGGTCGACATTTCGCTTCAGTGCCCGGATACGCTGCCGTGGCATGGCGATGCGCTGCTGCTCCGGCGCGCGGTCGACAATCTCATCGACAACGCCGAGCGTTACGCGGGCGCCGTGGAGCTGCATGTCGCCGTGTGGGGACATGGGGTGCAGCTGGATGTGATGGATCGCGGACCGGGCATCGCCGAAGCTGATCGTGTCCGCCTGCTGCAACCGTTCCAGCGCAGCGAAAGCTCGCGCAGTCGCGCTACCGGTGGGACCGGGCTGGGACTGGCCATGGCCGCCAACGTGGCCAGGCGTCACGCAGGCGAACTGCAGCTGCTGCACCGCGAGGGTGGCGGGCTGATCGCGCGCCTGCTGCTGGGAAAGCTCCCCTGATATCGGCTGTGATTTACAGGTGGCGGCTATCCGGTGATATGATTAGGCGCCTAACCATATCGTGTTCGTGAGATGATCGAAGCCAAGCATCAGGCCCTGCTGGAGGAATCGCAGCGACGCGGCCACGCCAACATCGCGCAACTGCGCCTGTGCTTCCAGCTGCTCTCGTTGTCCTCGTCGATCGATCGCGACTGCGCCTCGCGGCTGGCACCGCATGGGCTCAGCGAGGGCCGCTTCGTCGTGCTGTTCCTGCTGCACGGGGCCGGTGGCACGCTGCCGCCGCACCTGCTGGCCGAGCGTGCTGGCGTGACCCGTGCCACCATCAGCGGCCTGCTCGATGGCCTGCAGCGTGAAGGCCTGCTGCAGCGTCGCAGCGATGACGGGGATGGCCGCCGTCTGCAGATCGTATTGACCGCACCGGGAAAGCGCTTGGCCGAGTCGTTGTTCGAGCAGCACACGCAATGGATCAGCGGCCTGTTCGACGGCCTGGATGCGGGTGAACAGCAGCAGCTGTCGCAGCTGCTGCACAAGGTCTGGCAGCACACGGACGGCGGGCGGGAATCGGCAGCATGAGCACGCCCGTTCCTGCGCAAAGGCTGCATGCACTCAACAGTGGCAGCGCTGCTGCCACCCATCTGGCCGAATGCCTGGCCGTGGATTTCACCGCGCTGCTGCAGGTGGTGGCGCCTGCCCTTGAGCCGGAATCGCTGCAATGCATGCGCGACGCCTCAGGCAAGGGCATCACCCAGCGCATGGCGCTGGCGGCGCGGTTGCTGCACGAAGCCGGACAGGGGGAGCCTGCGCGCTGGCAGGCGCATGCGTCAGACACGGTGCGTGGCTGGGCCTGCTACCTGATCGGCGGCGACGCCGACGCGACGCTGCCGGCCAAGCTGCAGGCGATGCGGCCACTGGCTGACGACCCGCACTTCGGCGTGCGCGAATGGGCGTGGCTGGCGCTGCGTGCCGACATTGTTGCCGCACCACTGCAGGCGCTGGAGTACCTGCAACCATGGACGCAGGAAGGATCGCCGTACCTGCGCCGCTTCGCCTGCGAAGCGCTGCGCCCGCGCGGCGTGTGGGCCACACATGTCGCGCTGTTCAAGCGGCAGCCGGAACTTGCAGAGGCGATGCTGGAGGCACTCGCCGACGACCCGGAGCGCTATGTGCAGGACTCGGTCGGCAACTGGCTCAATGATGCCGGCAAGACACAGCCGCAGTGGCTGCGTGCGCTGTGCGCGCGCTGGCAACAGCAGCACCGTGGCGATGCCAATGCCTACATCCGCAAACGCGCCATGCGCTCGCTCCGGTAGTGCCGGCCGCTGGCCGGCACCCCCCCAAACCTTCAAGGAAGAAGCAGCATGTCGCACACCTTCATCGAGCTCTATACCGCCACCCCCGCCTGGACCACGCTCCAGCCCGAGCAGCGGAATGCCTTCTTCGCCCGTATCGGTGCAGGCATGCAGCAGTTCGATCCAGTCCGCATCACACTGCTGGCGATGGGCCGCATTGCCAGGGGCGTACAGCACGGCAGCGATGAGCAGTTCTATGCGGTCTGGCGCTGTGCAAGCCGCGCGGACGCCGATGCGCTGGTGGCCGGCATTGCCGCCACCGGTTGGCATCAGTACTTCGCCACCATCAACGCCGTCGGCGCAGACGATGGGATGGGGCAGCACCTTGCCGACCTGGCCGCCTTGTAGCAGCGTCTCCGGACGCGCATGGCACATGCGCCTGTCACCCGGACGCGGTAAACAGGACATTGCCCATGTCCATCCGCAGGGAAGTTGATCATGCAGAGCACGCTCCAGGTCACGCTGTTCGGCCCGCTTGGCGACAGCCCGGCATTGCAGTTGCCGGGGCGGGAAGGGCCGTCGGTGGCCATCCCGGAGGCGGCCCTGCGGCGGTTGGTCTCCGACCTCTACACCGCCCGTTCCCTGCTCAATCCCGAGCAGCTGGACGAGGCCAGGCAGGAGCTGGACCGCGTGCTGGAGCGCTGGGCCGACATCCACGAAGGCCTGCTGCTGGACGTGGAAGTGCATGGCAAATGAGCAGCTTTGCGTGGCTGCTGCCGCGTGGGCAGCGCTGGCGCGCGCCTCGCTGAACCGCACCCCCGGTTGCGGATGAAACATTTTGCACTGCGCAAAAGCTGTGCTATCAATACACCCCATGAACGCAGCCGCCACCCGCTTTTACTGGTATTACTTTCCGAAGCCACTGGCGGAGGAAGGACTGCGCTCACCCTGAAGAAAGCTTCAGACGCATTCCCGAAAGCCGCCAGCGAACCTGGCGGCTTTTTTCATGCCGCCACGCTGGGGACCCCAACGTTCCGGAGATCTCCTGCAATGCCCCCGCACACCGACGACCTGCGTATCCGCACCATCGAACCGCTGACACCGCCTGCCCAGCTGCTGGCGATGCTGCCCTGTGACGATGAAGCCTCCGACACCGTCAGCGCCTCGCGCGCGGCCCTGCACCAGATCCTGCACGGCCGTGACGACCGCCTGGCAGTGGTGGTGGGCCCGTGCTCGATCCACGACCCGAAGGCCGCCATCGAATACGCCCAGCGCCTGAAGCCGCTGCGCGACGCGCTGGCCGGCGAACTGGAAATCGTCATGCGCGTGTACTTCGAGAAGCCGCGCACCACGGTGGGCTGGAAGGGCCTGATCAACGACCCGGACCTGGACGGCAGCTTCAGGATCGACAAGGGCCTGCGCATCGCCCGCGGCCTGCTGCGCGACATCAACAAGCTCGGCCTGCCGGCCGGTGTCGAATTCCTCGATGTGATCTCGCCGCAGTACATCGCCGACCTGGTGGCGTGGGGCGCGATCGGCGCGCGTACCACCGAAAGCCAGGTGCATCGTGAGCTTGCCTCGGGGCTGTCGTGCCCGGTCGGCTTCAAGAACGGCACCGATGGCAACGTGAAGATCGCCGCTGACGCGGTGGGTGCGGCGTCCAATCCGCATCACTTCCTGTCGGTCACCAAGCAGGGCGGCACCGCCATCGTGTCGACCACCGGCAATCCGGATTGCCATGTGATCCTGCGTGGCGGCAAGCAGCCGAACTACGACGCCGGCAGCGTCGCCGACGCCTGCCAGGTGCTGGCCAAGGCCAAGCTGCCGACGCGCCTGATGATCGACGCCAGCCACGCCAACAGCCTGAAAAACCCCGAGAACCAGCCGAAGGTGATCGAGGACATCGCTGTTCAGCTGGAAGACGGCGAACAGCGCATCGTTGGCGTGATGATCGAGAGCCATCTGGTCGGTGGCCGCCAGGAACTGGTGGAAGGCCAGCCGCTGGTTTACGGGCAGAGCATCACCGATGGCTGCATCGACTGGGACACCACCGTGACGGTGCTGGAGCGTCTGGCTGCGGCCGTGCGCGCCCGTCGCGACGTGAAGGTGTCCGAAGCAGCCTGATCGAAACCGCCTGAGTGCGGCACGTGTGTGGATGGCGGCCAGCGCCTGCGGGGGTGCGGCCGCGATCAGGGCCGGTCAGAGTTGGAGGCCGGCCCATCTGCACCGGCGATGCGCCTGGCGCTGCGCATGAGCGACAGCGCCAGGTACATCGCCGGGGTGGTGATACCGCTTCCTGTAGCGTCGAGCCATGCCCGACCTGCGCGCGAAGCGCGTTGGTTTGCTGCAAAGAGCAGTCGAGCATGGCTCGACTTTACGAAGAGGCTCAATGCACTTCGTCGTGGTACACGAACTTCGGCATTTCCCAGCGGTAGTGGATCGCCAGCAGGCGCAACGCGAAGCCGCCGCCGAGGCAGCACAGGATCGCGGTGGCATCGGCCACGCCCCAGTGCAGCAGCAACAGATAGGCCGCGCCGGTCAGCAGCGCGATGATCGCGTACAGCTCCTTCTGGAAGATGAGTGGCACCTCGTTGCAGAGGATGTCGCGCAGCACCCCGCCGAACGCGCCGGTCAGCATGCCGGCGATCAGCACGATCGGCATTGCATGGCCGGCTTCGCGCGCGATCGAGCAGCCGATCAGGGTGAAGGCGATCAGGCCCAGGCCATCGAGCACCAGGAAGGTGCGGCGGAAGTGGTGCATCCAGCGCGCCACCCAGGTGGCGATCAGCGCCGCGCATACGGTGAAGCCCAGGTACTCGGGATGCTTCACCCAGCCCAGCGGATAGTGGCCGAGCAGGATGTCGCGCAGCGAGCCGCCACCGAGGGCGGTGACGCAGGCGATCATGACCACGCCGAACAGGTCCATGCGGCGGCGGCCGGCGGACAGTGCGCCGGTCATGGCTTCGGCGGAAATGGCGATCAGGTAGATGATGGACAGCAGCATGGGACAGGCTCCGGGCGCGGTGGGGCCGGCCATGCGCGACCGCCGCCACTGCCTGCGCAATGACGGGACGATGACCGGTGCCGCTCCCGCTGTCCTTTTGCCTGAGAGTTCAGCGGCATGGGCCGCGTGCCCCTTCGGCGGATCGTCCCGGGCATGCCCGGTGACCTCTCTCCAGCTCGGCGAGTCGAATGCATGGTTGGTGGGATTCCAGCCCACCGGCCTGAGCGATCATGGGAGCCTGCGCCTTCGGCGGGCGCCAGCGCGGCGCCTCTCTCCTGCATTCGGGTGCCAGTATATCCGCTGCAGTGCAGCACGGCATAATCCAGGCATGGCCTCGTCCGTCCGCCCGTGGTTCCTGTACCTGCTCGAATGCCGCGATGGCAGCTATTACGCCGGCATCAGCACCGATGTGGAGGCGCGTTTCGCCGCCCACCAGGCCGGCAAGGGCGCGCGCTACACCCGGGCCCGGCCGCCGCTGCGCGTGCTGGCCGTGCGCGAATACCCGGACCGGGCCGCCGCCTCGCGGGCCGAGTGGCAACTCAAGCAGCAGCCCCGCGAACGCAAGCTGGCCTGGCTGCAGGCAACGGATCCTGCGCTTCTGTAGAGCCGAGCCCACGCTCGGCTGTTGTTCCGTCTGCCCGATGCGGGAGCCGAGCACGGGCTCGGCTCTACAGTAGATCCACGCCCTGCGTGGATGGGCTACCCGGCCCATGCGATGATCGCCCCGCGCCCAGAGCCGGAGACCCGGATGTCCACGATTGCCCTGCTGTTCGCGCTTTCCGCATCAACGAGCCCTGCCGCCGACGCCGCCACGATCGCGGCCATCGAAGCCACCTGCCACGACTACGTCGATGGCCAGCTGGAGGCCGACCCGCAGCGCGTCGCCCGTTCCCTGCATCCGGACCTGGCCAAGCGCGCTGTGCTCGGCGATACACCCGACGAGCGCCTGGGCCTGCGCCGGATGTCGAAGGAAGAGCTGGTCTCGTTGACGAAACAGGGCGCGCTGAAGACCCCGAAGGATCAATGGGATCGCCGCTGCACGGTGCTGGACGTGACCGGCAACGCGGCCTCGGTGCGGCTGGAAACCCCGTGGTTCGTCGACTACTTCCACATGGGGCGTTTCGACCAGCGCTGGGTCATCGTCAACGCACTGTGGTACCCGAAACCGAAGGCGCACTGAGCGATGCGTGCCGCCGGCAACGCATGGATCTCCGTCGTCGTGCTGGTCGCCGGCATCGCGCTGCTGCCTGGCCTGCTGTATCTGCTCGGGCTGGCATTGGTGGACGGTCGGCCGAAGCCGGCCGACCGCGCGCCCAGTGGCGTGGCTGCGTGCAGCGGTGAGCCACGGGCGGGATACCAGCCGATGAACCCCTGGCGCTTCACCGCCCAGTTCTTCGACAAGGACGGGATGAAGAACAAGGTGCCTGAAGTGGAGCGGGAGGCCTTCTGGATTGCCCGGCGCCACCTGTGGCGGCAACCTCGGCGCGGCATGCTGCGCTGGCATCTCAGCAGCACCGCGTTGGCGATCTGGATCACCCGGCATTGGAGTACCGCGCAGATTGCGGACACCGCGAGGAAGGAGGACTTCTGCCGGAAGTAGATCCACGTCATGCGCGGATGGCGCTCCATGTTTGTTGACGGGGTCAGAGCCCTTTCCCGCGGAAAGGGATCCGACCCCTGTTGCGTGCGGCCTTACCGCCTCGGCCGCCGGTCGTCCTGGTCATCACCGAAGATGATGCGCGCGCTGCGCTGGTAGCTCCAGTACGCGACCGCCCAGTTCAGCAGCACCACGATGCGGTTGCGGAAGCCGATCAGGAAGAACACGTGCGCGGCCAGCCAGAACCACCAGGCCAGCACGCCGGAGAGCTGCAGCCGGCCCAGGTGCACGATCGCGGCCATGCGGCCAATGGTGGCCAGGTTGCCGTAGTCGGCGTACTTGAACGGACCGGGCTCGGGCTTGCCGTGCAGGCGTGCACGGACCACCTCGGCCACGTACTTGCCCATCTGCTTGGCCGCGGGCGCCACGCCGGGAACCGGCTTGCCGTCGGCCTGGCTCAGTGCGGCCAGGTCGCCGGCCACGAACAGCTCCGGGTGATCGGGCAGGGTCAGGTCCGGCTGCACCTGCACGCGGCCGGCGCGGTCCAGCGGCACGTCCAGCGTGCGCGCCAGTGGTGAAGCGGCCACGCCGGCGGCCCAGACCACGGTGCGGGCCGGCACGAACTGCTCACCGAGCTTGAAGCCCTGGCTGTCGATGTCGCTCACCGGGGTACCGGTCAGCACTTCCACGCCCAGCTTTTCCAGCTGGCGGCGCGCCTTCAGCGAAAGCACTTCCGGGAACGAGGACAGCACGCGCGGCCCAGCCTCGACCAGCCGCACCTTGGCGCTGGCCGGATCGATGTGGCGGAATTCGTTGCGCAGCGTGTGGCGCGCGATCTCGGCCAGCGTGCCGGCCAGTTCGACGCCGGTGGGACCACCACCGACGATGGCGAAACTCAGCCACGCCGCCTTCCTGGCCGGGTCCGGTTCGGCCTCGGCGCGTTCGAACGCCAGCAGCAGCTTGCGGCGCAGTGCAATGGCATCGTCCAGCGTTTTCAGGCCAGGGGCATCATCGGCCCACTGGTCGTTGCCGAAGTAGGCGTGGGTAGCGCCGGTGGCCAGCAGCAGGCTGTCGTAGTCCAGCGTGCTGCCATCGGCCATGCCGATCTGCCGTGCCTGCTTGTCGATGGCGACCACTTCGCCGAGGCGGACTTCCACGTTGCGCTGGTGGCCGAGGATGTGGCGCAGCGGTGCGGCGATATCCGGCGCGGACAGGCCGGCGGTGGCCACCTGGTACAGCAGCGGCTGGAACAGGTGATGGTTGCGGCGGTCGACCAGGGTGATGCGTATGCGCTCGCGGGCCAGGGCACGGGTGGCCCAGAGACCGGCAAAACCGCCGCCGACAACGACCAGGTGGGGAACGCGCTCGCGACTCATCGACTCACTCCAGTGGGGGCATTGGGGGAAGCGCCTGGCATCTTCGCACGGCGGCCACCTGTCACGTCAGCGCCTGGGTGGATCGGCGATACTCGGGTTCAGGCAACCGCCCGCGAGGAATCCATGAGCGAACCGGAAAAGCGCATCGCCCTGTTGATCGACGCCGACAATGCGCCGGCCTCGAAGATCGACGAGGTCCTGGCCGAAGTCGCCCGCTATGGCGTGGCCAACGTGCGCCGTGCCTACGGCAACTGGAAGAGCCCGCGGTTGAAGGGCTGGGAAGCGGTGCTGCATGAGTATGCGATCCGCCCGATCCAGCAGTTCGCCTACAGCAAGGGCAAGAATGCGTCGGACATGGCGATGGTGATCGATGCCATGGACCTGCTGTACGCGCGCAACCTTGATGGCTTCGCCATCGTGTCGAGCGATGCCGATTTCACCCCGATGGTGATGCGCCTGCTGACCGACGGCGTGAAGGTGTACGGCTTCGGCGAAAAGAAGACGCCGGAACCGTTCGTCAACGCGTGCTCGAAGTTCACCTACCTGGAAGCGCTGGGCCAGACCCACGCCAGCGTGCCGGATGCCGAGCAGGCATCGAGCGAACAGGCATCGAACGAGCCCGTCGCCAATGATGATGCACGCCCGCGCAAGAGCGGGGCGGAGATGCGCAGCGACACCCGGCTGGTGAAGATGCTGCGCCGCGCGGTGTCCTCGGCCGAGGGCGAGGATGGCTGGTCGCACCTGGGGCCGGTCGGCAGCCAGATCGGCAACCAGGCCTCGTTCGATCCGCGCAACTATGGCTACGGCAAACTCAGCGATCTGCTGGCGGCGATCGGCCTGTTCGAGCTGAAGAAGGACGGCAAGTCGTCCTACGTGCGCGCGCTGCCAAAAAAGAACCGGTAGTGCCGGCCGCCGGCCGGCAGCGCGCAGGCGCCCGATCCCGCATCCTGCACGCACATCTCCACTCCAATCAGGCGTATCGTTGCCGCTCGCATTGCCAGCAAGGAAAACCCGCATGTTGAAGATCTGGGGCCGCCGCAATTCCAGCAACGTCCGCAAGGTGCTGTGGTGTGCCGAGGAGATCGGCCTGCCGTACGAATCCATCGAAGTCGGCGGCAGCCATGGCGGCACGCAGACGCCGGAGTACCAGGCGATGAATCCCAACGGCCTGGTGCCGGTGATCGAGGACCACGGCCTGCCGCTGTGGGAATCGAACACCATCGTGCGTTACCTGAGCGCGCGCTATGCGCTGGGCACGCTGTACGCCGAGGACCCGATGGAGCGCGCGCAGGCCGAAAAGTGGATGGACTGGAGCACCTCGCGGATGGCGCCGCTGTACAGCGACCTGGTCTGGGGCATCATGCGCACCGCGCCGGCCGACCGTGACGAAGCGCGCATCAGCGCGGCCATCGTCCGTGCCGGTGACTACCTGGCGATGGCCGATGCCACCCTGGCCACGCAGCCATGGCTGTCGGGCGGGACGTTCGCGATGGGCGACATTCCGCTCGGCTCGCTGGTGTACGCCTGGTATGAACTGCCGATCCAGCGCCCGGACCTGCCGCACCTGGCCGAGTGGTATGCGCGCCTGCGTGAGCGACCGGCCTACCAGCGCGGCGTGATGTCGCCGCTGACGTAAGCGAAGGCGTCCGGGGTCAGAGCCCTTTTCTGCGAAAAGGGATCCGACCCCAGGGCATCGGGGTCGGATCCCACCCGACGGGTGGGCTCTGACCCCTCAATAAAGATCCGTTGGATCCACATCCAGCGACCAGCGCACCTTGCGTGCTTCCGGCAGCGCGTACAGCTGCGGAACCAGTTGCGAAAGCACGCCATGCAGCGGCGGCCGCTGCACCGCAGACAGCAGCAGCTGCGTGCGCTGGTAACCGGCCCGCCGCGGCATCGGCGCCGGCATCGGCCCGTAGGCCTCGACCACGTTCTGTTCGCCCAGCAGGTGCCGGGCTGCCAGCAGGAATGCATTGGCATGCTCCACCTGCTGCGCTTCGGCGCGCATCAGCGCCAGATGCGCGAAGGGCGGGAATCCGGCCGCCTGGCGCTGGTTCAACTCGGCTTGCGCGAACGGATGGTAGCCACCGCTCACCAGGGTTTCCAGCAGCGGGTGCCCGGGGTGATGGGTCTGCAGCCAGACCTCGCCCGGGTCGCGCGCACGTCCCGCGCGACCGGCCACCTGGATCAGCTGCTGCGCCAGTTTTTCGCTGGCGCGGAAGTCGGCCGAGAACAGGCCCTCATCGATACCCACCACCACCACCAGGGTCAGCTTGGGCAGGTCGTGGCCCTTGGCCAGGATCTGCGTGCCGACCAGGATGCCGGGCTGGTCGCCCAGTTTCGCCAGCTGCTGTTCCAGCGCGTCGCGCCGTGAGGTGGTGCCGCGGTCGATGCGCACCACCGGGAAGTCGGCGAAGGCCGCAGTGAGATGTTCTTCCAGGCGTTCGGTACCGATGCCCTGCGGTTGCAGTGCCAGGCTGCCGCAGGCCGGACATGCCAGCGGCGCCGGTTGCCGCGCGCCGCAGTGGTGGCACTGCAGGCGACGACCGCCACCATGCACGGTCATCGGCGCATCGCAGCGCTGGCATGGCGCGGTCCAGCCGCAGTCGTGGCACAGCAGCACCGGTGCGTAGCCGCGGCGGTTCTTGAACACCAGCACCTGCTGGCCACGCTGCAGATGCTCCCCGATGCCGGCCAGCACATCGGCCGAGAGGCCGTCATGCAGCGGGCGCTTGCGTACATCGAGGATGCGCACGCGCGGTGGCCGCGCATCGCCGGCGCGCTGTTTCAGGCGCAGGTGGGTGTAACGCCCGGCGTAGGCGTTGTGCAGGGTTTCCAGCGAGGGCGTGGCACTGCCCAGCAACACCGGAACGCCCAGCCACTTGGCCCGGACCAGGGCGAAATCGCGCGCGTGGTAACGGATGCCGTCCTGCTGCTTGTAGCTGCCGTCGTGTTCCTCGTCGACGATCAGCAGGCCGGCCTGGGGCAGCGGCGTGAACACCGCTGAGCGGGTGCCGACGATGACGCGCGCTTCGCCGCGTGAGGCCGCTGCCCAGACGCGCGCGCGCTCGTTGTCGTTCAACCCCGAGTGCAGCGCATGCACGGCGATGCCGAGGCGGCCACGGAAGCGTGCCAGGGTCTGCGGGGTCAGGCCGATTTCCGGCACCAGCACCAGCGCCTGCCTGCCCTGCGCCAGGCAATGGATGATCGCCTGCAGGTAGACCTCGGTCTTGCCGCTGCCGGTCACGCCATCCAGCAGGAACGGCTGGAAGCCGTCGGCGGCAGTGATCGCGGCCACCGCCTCGGCCTGGTCCGGGTTGAGCGTGGGACCGGGCAGTGGCTGCGCGTGTTGGGGGGCCACGCTCAACGCAACCCGCTCGGCCAGCCCGCGCTTGGCCAGGCTGCGCGCGGCGGTGCGCCAGTCCTGCATGCGTTCGCCCAGCACGTCCTCATCCACGATGGCTTCGGCCAGCAGCTCGGCCAGTTGCCGTGGACGGCTGCCAGCGCGCAGCTTTTCACGCTGGGCGTGGCCTTCGGTGGTCAGCTGCCAACCCCAGTGGTGTGTGTCGGGCAGGACCTCGCCATGGCGCAGCGGGCCGGGCAGGGCGGTGCTCAGCACCTCGCCCAGTGGCGCATGGGTGTAGCGCGCCAGCCATTGCAGGCTCTGCCACAGCTCCCCCTGCAGCAGCGGCTGCGGGTCGCACCAGGCCAAGGCCTGGCGCAGTCCCTGGCCGTCGTCGGTCTGGCCGTGCCCCACCACCACACCGACCAGCTCCCGGTTGCCGAACGGCACCTTCAGGCGGCAGCCGACCGCGACCGCCGGTGCATCGCCCTCCGGCGACAGGTAGTCGAACAGGCGGGGCAGGGGGACAGGCAGGGCGACCTGCAGGGTCGGAATCGGTGAAAGCATCGGGCCAGTGTAACGGGCCATGCGCGCGCGAACGGCAGCAGCGGGAGCGGCGGGGCGGCGCCCGTTGAATCATAAATGTCACCTAAATATCGGTGTCCATTGGAGATTCAGTCTTATCCACATGTTCTGTGGATAACGTTGTGCGTTAACGGCCATCGGAAACGTAGAAGGCCGATGGCGACGGCCTCACGCTTGGGTTGGTCAAAAAATCGCCACACGACAAAAGACAATAAAATCAACATCTTAAGTGTGAAACAATGCTGAAACAGAGTGAATTCAGCCCGAAGCCACAGTTTTCGCCGGAGGGGGCGTGGTGCTGTGCACAACCTGCAGCACGAAGTGCCTGCGGGCGCAAGTCCTACGGGCGTCGATGGCCTGCCGCTATCATGCCGGCAGACCTTTGGAGTGACCGATGACGGCTGTGCCCGCCCCTGTTTCCTCGACCGCGGCCGGCGCGCTGTCGGCGTTCCTGCGTGGCGTCGAGCGCCGTGCCCTGGTGGTCGCTGAACTGCAGTGCGGCGATGCCGCGCGCGCCGAGCAGACCCTGGTGGCGGTGATGCGCGCCTTTGCCGCAGTGGCCAGCGACCTGCCGATGGCGCAGTGGCCGACCCGCTTCTGGACCCTTCTGGGCCAGCGCCAGGCGCTGCGCGAGCCGGTGGGCGGGCAGTGGCTGCCGCCGTTGGCCGTGCTGGGCGCGATGCCGCCGCTGCCGCGCCTTGCGCTGCTGCTGCGGGTGGGGGGCAGCCTGGACGAGGGCATCGCCATGCGCGTGCTCGACCAGGACGAGGCCGGCTACCAGCACCTGCTGGCCGACGCCTGCCCGCGTGATGCCCACGGCCAGCCGGATGCCTCGGCCTGGCGCCAGTTGGCCGAACAGGTGCAGGCGCGTATCCGTGAGTTGCCGGCCGCGCGCCTGCAGCAGCTGCAGCAACCCGCCGCCGCGACCGCCCACAATGAAGCCCCGACCCCGAGCTGGCGCGCACCGCAGCGCGATGAGCGGGCGGCCGCCAATGGCAAGCGCCGTCGCACGAACGCCAAGCCACGTTGGCGCGGTCCGCTGATCCTGCTGGCGACCGTGGCGATACTGTTGGCCGCAGCGCTGGGCTGGCGCCACTGGCCGGGGCATTCCTTCGGCAGTGATGCACCGCTGCCGGAGGGGGTGGTGGGCGAAGCCGGTCCGGTGACGGTGGAAGCCCTGCCACCCAGCAAGGTCAACGCCACGCCGGATGCGACCACGGCCCAGGCCACGGACGACGCAGCGATGCTGGCCGATCGTGACTACCCGCTGGTTGCCGATGCCGACCTGTACGCGTGGACTGCCGCGGGCGGCCCGCTGCCGGTGGATGAATCGCAATCCAGGCCGAGCCGGCCGGAGCCGGCCAGTGCCACGCTGGAAACCGCTGCTGCCGATGAATAAGTCCGTGTTCGCCAGCCTGCTGCTGGCCCTGCCGTTGTCGCTGTCTGCCGCGCCGCAATCGTTGAACGTGCCGTTGCCGCCACCGACGTCGCCGGCCACGCCGGTGGCTTCGCCAGCACCGTCGACGGCAGCACCCTCTGGCTTCGCCCAGCTCGATGCGCAGCAGCAGCGCCAGCGCCGCGCCGACTACGCCGCCTGGCGCGCGCTGCCGGAAGGAGAGCGCGAGCGCATCCGCCAAGCGGCTGCGCGATTCAATGCGCTGCCTGCGGACCAGCAGCAGCGCCTGCGCCAACAGTTCCGCGACCAGGACCAGGCGTTCCGCGACGGGTGGCGGCTGGGCCCGCAACTGGGCCTGGAATTCCCCAAGCTGCATGGCTTGTTCGGCTTCGTGCCGCCGGAACAGCGCGAGACCGCGCTGGCCGTACTGCGCCAGCTCAGCCCGGCGCAGCTGGCCCAGCTGACTCTGGTCGCGCAGCGAACGCCACCGCAGGAACGCGACGCAGTGCGCAGCGCCTTCCTCGCCGTGCCCGCCGCCGAGCGCGACAGCTGGCTCAAGCGCCAGGCCGGCCAGTAAAAAAGGGGAAGGAGGGGATTAAGTCGCATCCGGCACTAGCGGGCCTGAAACGACTTAATCCCCTCCGTCCCCTTTTTGTGTGGGGCGGCTGAAACCCAGCATTCACGCCATGTCATGGGAATGCACGCGCCGCCCGCGTAAGATGGGCGCCCGCAACCCGGTGCCTGTGCCCTTCGCGCGCAACCGCAGTTCGCGTCAAGCACCTTATGTCTACTGCAACCTCCACGCCGCGCTTCAGCAAGGAAGTCGGCGCCACCGGTCTGCTCGCCCTGCCGCTTGTGCTGGGCCATGTGTCCACCGGTCTGATCTCCTTCGTCGACAACGTGATTGCCGGCCACCACGCCACGGCCACACTGGCCGCCGTCACCATCGGTACGGCGCTGCTGTGGCTGCCGATGCTGATTCCGATCGGCACCCTGATCTCGCTCACCGCCTCGGTGTCGCAGCTGCATGGCGCCGGCCGCGAGCGCGAGATCGGCCCGCTGTTCCGCCAGGCACTGTGGCTGGCCTTGGGGCTGGGCCTGATCATGTTCACCTTCCTCACCGTGGTGCCGCCGCTGCTGCCGTCGTTCGGCATCGCGCCGGACATCGTGCCGGGGGCGACCGCGTTCCTGCATGCGGTGCGCTGGGGCGGACCTGCGCTGACCCTGTACTTCTGCATGCGCTATCTCAGTGAAGGCATGCACTGGACGCTGCCGACGATGCTGCTCGGCTTCGGTGGCCTGCTGGTGCTGGCACCGATGGGCTATGTGCTGGCCAACGGCAAGCTCGGCTTCCCGGAAATGGGCGCCGAAGGCCTGGGCATCGCCTCGGCGGTGATGATGTGGCTGCAGGCAATCGCCTTCGCCACCTACCTGTGGTTCACCAGGCGCTTCGCCCATCTGCAGCTGTTCTCGCATTTCGAAGGGCCGCGCTGGAAGGCGATCTGGGACTTGCTGCGCACCGGCCTGCCGATCGGCATCACCGTGCTGATGGAGGGCGGCCTGTTCATCGTCACCGCGCTGCTGATCGGCCGCCTTGGTGCCAACGAAGCCGCTGCGCACCAGATCGCGATCAACGTCGCGCAGCTGTGCTTCATGATTCCGATGGGCGTGGCCGAGGCCACCACCGTGCGCGTCGGCCATGCGGTCGGCCGTGGTGACGGCTTCGGCGTGCGGCGTGCGGCCTGGGCCGGTTACGCGATCATCATGGGCACGCAGACGTTGTCGGCGGCGGTGCTGCTGTTCGGCCACGATGCCATCGTCGGTGTGTACACCAACGACCTGGCGGTGGCCGGCCTGGCCTCGACCCTGCTGCTGTACGCGGCCACCTTCCAGTTCCCGGACGGCATCCAGGTGCTGTCGGCCGGCGCGCTGCGCGGCCTGAAGGACACCCGCGTGCCGATGTTCATCGCCATGTTCGCGTACTGGGGCCTGGGCATGCCGCTCGGCGCCGGGCTCGGCCTGGGGCTGGGCATGGGCCCGCAGGGCATGTGGATCGGCCTGATCGTCGGCCTGACCGCCGCTGCCATCCTGATGGGCTGGCGCCTGCGCCGCAGTAGCCAGCGCATCGGGCAATCCGCGCTGTCCTGATCTTCCCGCCCGCCACGTTCACCCGTGACGGGCGATCCCCTGACTTGTGTCCGATGCTGCATCACGCGGCACCGGCTATGCTGGTACCACGGCAAGAAGCCATCCGGAGCGTTCCATGAATCAACCCGTGCCCCCGCTGCCCCCGGCGCGTCGCAACCCCGTCGCCAGTTTCTTCATCGGGCTGTGGGACGTCATGAACTTCACCCGCCGGTTGATCCTCAACCTGGTGTTCTTCGGCCTGCTGTTCCTGCTGCTGGTGATGTTCGTCATCGCCGCCGGCATGGGTGCCGGTGCCAGCAAGTCGCTGCAGGACCGCACGACGCTCGTGATCGCGCCGGAGGGCCGCCTGGTCGAGCAGTTCAGCGCCGACCCGGTCAGCCGCGCGCTGGCCAAGGCGGTGGGTGACAACGGCGCCGAGGAGATCCAGCTGCGCGATCTGCTGCGGGTGATCGAGTCGGCCAAGGAAGACAAGAAGATCGAGCGCGTGGTGCTGGAGCTGGACAAGCTGCAGCCGTCCGGTTTCGCCTCGCTGCGTGAGGTGGCCGCCGCGCTGCAGGACCTGCGCGCCTCCGGCAAGCAGCTGGTGGCCTACAGCGAGAGCATGGGCCAGTCGCAGTACCTGCTGGCCGCGCAGGCCGACGAGGTCTACCTGGACCCGATGGGTTCGGTCGTGCTCGAAGGCCTCGGCCGCTACCGCCAGTACTTCCGCACCGGCCTGCAGGACAAGCTGGGCGTGGACGTGCACCTGTTCAAGGTGGGCGAGTACAAGTCCGCGGCCGAGCCGTACGTGCTCGACGCGGCGTCGCCGGCCTCCAAGGAAGCCGACCTGTTCTGGATGAACGACGTGTGGCAGCGCTACCTGGGCGACATCGCCAAGGCCCGCCGCCTGGATCCGGCACAGCTGGCCGCCGGCATCGACACCCTGCCGGAAGGCATCGCTGCCGCCGGTGGTGACCTGGCCAAGTTCGCCCTGCAGCAGAAGCTGGTGACCGCGCTGAAGACCCGCGAGGAATTCGAGGATCTGATGATCGAGCGCGGCGTGGCCGACGAGGATGCCGACGGTGGTTTCCGCAACGTTGACTTCGGCCGCTACCTGGCCCTGCTCGACGCGCGCCGCAACCCGGTGGACTCGCGTCCGCAGGTGGCCGTGGTGGTGGCCGCCGGCGAAATCAGTGGCGGTGACCTGCCGGCCGGCCGCATCGGTGGCGAGTCGACCTCGGCGCTGCTGCGTGCCGCGCGCGACGACGACAACGTGAAGTCGGTGGTGCTGCGGGTGGATTCGCCGGGCGGTGAAGTGTTCGCCTCCGAGCAGATCCGTCGTGAAGTGGTAGCCCTGCAGGCCGCTGGCAAGCCGGTCGTGGTGTCGATGGGTGATCTGGCCGCTTCCGGTGGCTACTGGATCAGCATGAACGCCGATCGCATCTATGCCGATCCGTCGACCATCACCGGTTCGATCGGCATCTTCGGCATGGTGCCGAACTTCAGCCGCGCGCTGGACAAGATCGGCGTGCACACCGACGGTGTCGGCACCACCCGCTTCGCCGGCGCCTTCGATGTCACCCGCCCGATGGACCCGGCCGTGGGCCAGGTCATCCAGACGGTGATCAACAAGGGCTACGCGGACTTCACCGGCCGTGTCGCCGATGCCCGCAAGAAGCCGGTCGAGGCCGTGGACGAGGTCGCCCGTGGCCGCGTGTGGAGCGGTGCACAGGCCAAGGAACGCGGCCTGGTCGACGCCTTCGGTGGCCTGAAGGACGCGGTGGCCGATGCGGCCAGCCGCGCCAAGCTGGGCAAGGCCGATGCCTATCGCGTGCGCTACATCGAGAAGGCGGCCACGCCGTTCGCGCAGTTCGTCAGCGGTTTCGCCGGCAGCCGCGCCGGTGCCTGGATGCTGTCCGATTCGGGGATGGCGCGGATGATGCTGGCACGCACGATGCCGGAAGTGGACACTCAGTTGCGCTTCGTCGAGAACGCGGCCCGCGAGAAGGGCAATGGCGCTCCGGTGAAGGCGCTGGCGTACTGCTTCTGCGGATTCTGATCGGCAACGGTACCGAATGAAAACGCCCGGCTCTGGCCGGGCGTTTTCGTTCATGGGGTCGGATTCCTTGGCAGCACAAAGGTCTCTGACCCCACAGGTCATTGCGTCGCGTCGGCTTCGGCCTTGCGCTCACGCGCAGCGGCATCATCGACGGTTTTCTGCACGTCCTTGGCGCGGTCCAGCGGGTCGTTGATCGCACGTGACATCGCTCGTGGCACCGGTGGCTTCTCCGGGTTCGGCGTGGGCGGCCGCTGGCAGGCCGCCAGCAGCAGGCTGGCCAGCAGCGACGTGGACAGGATCAGGATGCGCATGGCGGCTCTCCGCGGTGGGCGTATGGGCAAGTGTCGCATCCCCGGCCGAGCGCTGCCGTGAGCGCGTATCCTTGCGGCATCGAAACACAGCGGGCGCGGCCCCGGAGGACTCATGACCCAGCAACGGTGGCGCCTGGACGGCCAGACGGCCCTGATCACGGGTGCCAGCGCCGGTATTGGCCTGGCCATTGCGCACGAACTGGCTGGCCTCGGCGCCGACCTGATGATCGTCGGCCGCGACATCGACATGCTGGAAACGGCGCGCGACGAACTGCTGGATGTCTATCCGCAGCACCAGGTGCACGCGCTGGCGGCCGATGTCTCCGATGACGAGGACCGTCGGCAGATCCTGGACTGGGTGGAAGATCACAGCGATGGCCTGCACATCCTGGTCAACAATGCCGGTGGCAACGTCACCAAGGCGGCCACGGAATATTCCGAGGACGAATGGCGCAAGATCTTCGAGACCAACCTGTTCTCGGCCTTCGAGCTGTCGCGCTACGCGCATCCGCTGCTGGCCCGGCACGCGTCGTCTTCGATCGTCAATGTCGGCAGCGTGTCCGGGCTGACCCATGTGCGCAGTGGCGTGGTCTATGGCATGACCAAGGCGGCAATGCACCAGATGACCCGCAACCTGGCCGTCGAGTGGGCGGAGGATGGCATCCGGGTCAACGCGGTGGCGCCCTGGTACATCCGCACGCGGCGCACGTCCGGTCCGTTGTCGGACCCGGACTACTACGAGGAAGTGATCAACCGCACGCCGATGCGCCGCATCGGCGAGCCGGAGGAAGTGGCCGCAGCCGTTGGCTTCCTGTGCCTGCCGGCGGCCAGCTATGTCACCGGCGAATGCATCGCGGTGGATGGCGGCTTCCTGCGCTACGGGTTCTGATCTTCCAAAGGGTAGTGCCGGCCGCTGGCCGGCAACTGGAATCACTTGAAGATCCTGCGATTGCCGGCCAGCGGCCGGCACTACCGGGTGGCTGTCACCCCGGTACCGGGCAGTTGCTGGCCTCCAGCACGCCCTGCAGCCGTTCGCGTTCCCCACGGGCGTTGTCGCGGTTTTCCGGCGAGGCGAACCGCTCACGGCCACGTGCGTCGCGGAAGCGTTGCTGCCAGCTGCTGCAGCGCTGCGCGTCCGGCAGTTCCTCGCAGCGGTCGCGCACCACTTCGCAGCCGGCGGCATTGACCGGCGTGGCGCCGCCCAGTCCCTGCACGGTCATCAGTTCGCAGCGCCCGGGGGCGGCTTCGTATTCGTGCAGGTAGCCACCGCCCTGGCTGTCGGTGCACTGGAAGATCGGTGGCAGCGGCGGCTTCGGCGGCGCATTGCTGTCCGGCGCGGCATCGGCCTGGCGTGGCAGCGATGCACTGTCGAGTATCAGATCGCCGCCTTCGCGTTCGACCATGCCAGCTTCCATGATCGTGCGTCCTTCCCCGGGGCGACGAGGCGCGGGTGCGGGAACGGACGGCGCAGTGGCCGCGGCCGGTCCGGGCGCGGCCGGCACGGGTGCCGCTGAGGCCGGCGCCGGCGGAGCACTGGCCGGCACCCTCACCACCTGCTGCTTGCTGCCGGCAGGGCAGGGCGTGCGTTGCAGGGTGGGCACATCGCTGCTGCTGGAGGTACAACGGTAGATCACCCCGTCGTCGGCCAACGCGTTGCCGGCGAACAGGCCCAGGGCCAGCCAGATCAGGTTCTTCATGCGCACAGCGTACATGCCCCGGCAGGCATCGCGCTCAGCGTTCGCAGTCCCGCGACAGGCGCGCGTCGATGCCGCGCTGTTCATTGCTGATGGCGGTGCGCTCACTCTGCAGCGCGCTGTTGTAACGGCGGTCCAGTTCCCAGCGGCGGTCACGCAGGCGCGCACAGACGTCCTGCGGCGGCAGCGCATGGCAGCTGTCACGGACCAGCACGCTGCCGGCCGGCACCTGCACGCCGACGCCCACCGCAGGCGGCCGGTAGCCTGTGCCTTCACCGATTGGCGCACCGACCGGCGTGCCGAAGCCCGGGCGTGGACCGGGATGGACCGCGCCGTGGTGCCCGTGCGGGAGCCACACGCTGGTCCACAACGGGACCCAGCGCGGATTGCCCTCGTTGCTGTCGCTGGTGTAGCGGCGACCGTCGTCGCTCACGCACTCGTACAACGGTTGTGGCGGCTGGATGTAGACGTGGCGGACTTCGCGATCGCGCATCACCGGAACCTCGCTGGGCGCCGCGGGAGGGGCGTCACTGCGCACCACCCGGGGTGCCGGATCGCGCGGGCGCTGCAGGTCACGCACCTCCTGCCGGCCGCTGCTGCAGGGCCTGTCCTGCAGGGCCACGGCGCCATTGCTGGCGACGCAGCGGTAGACGCGCACGTCCTCGGCGGCCGGTGCGGTCCATGGCAGCAGCAGGCACAGGCCCAGGGCGGTGCGCAGCAGGTTCATGGCGGCAGGGTGCGTGATTGTGCGTGGCAGTGCAATCGTCCGCTCAGGAGCGCAGCACGTTGCCGCTGAGCGCGTCGCGGATCGGGGTGGGCTGGGCCAGGCCGCCGGTTTCGCCATCGAGGATGCCATCGAGCAGGCGCAGCAGGCGTGGATCCAGCTCGGCACGGCTGCGTGCCGGTGGTTCACCGGCCAGGTTGGCGCTGGTGGAGACGAGGGGCCCCCCCCAGGCGCGGCACAGTGCGGCGACCAGCGGGTGCGCGCTGATGCGCACGGCGATGCCGCTGTGCTCGCCGGTAATCCAGGGCTGGGCGCGCGGACCGGCCGGCAGGATCCAGGTGTTGGCACCCGGCCAGCTGGCCAGCACCGCGCGCTGGCGGGCATCGGGCAACGCCTGCAGGCGCACCCAGCCCTCCAGCTGCGACAATTCGGCGGCGACCAGGATCATGCCCTTCTCGATCGGGCGCTGCTTCAGCCGCAGCACCATGTGCACCGCCGCCTCATGCGAGGGATCACAGCCCAGGCCCCAGACCGCTTCGGTCGGATAGGCGATCACGCCGCCGGCGCGGAGCGTGGCGACAGCAGAGTCCAGGGTGAGTTCTTTCATGGCGGCGACCGGCCCGACGTGGGCCCCCATTATCCCCCTGCGGCGTGCAGAAGGGGTGGACCCTGGCCCGGTAGTGCCGGCCGCTGGCCGGCATCGGGTGCTTCTGGATGTTGCCGGCCAGCGGCCGGCACTACCCCTTATCCACGCATGGCGTGAATCTACTTCGCGGCTTTCTTGACGGCCTTCTTCGCCGGTGCCTTCTTTGCAGCGGCCTTCTTTACCACGGCCTTCTTCGCCGCCTTCTTGGCAGGCGCTTTCTTGGCTGCGGCCTTCTTCGGCGCCGCTTCCTTCTTCACCGCCGCCTTCTTGGCCGGTGCCTTCTTCGCGGCAGCCTTCTTGGCGCCGAAGCCCTTGCGCACGGGCTTGCCGGTTTCTTCCATCAGCTGCTGCACTTCGGCCAGGGTCAGCGATGCCGGCTCGCGATCCTTGGGGATCTTGCCGTTCATCCTGCCGTCGCTGATGTACGGGCCGAAGCGGCCGTTCAGCACCTGGATGTCGCTGCCCTCGAACTCCTTGATGATCCGGTTGCGCGCGATCTCTTCCTTCTCTTCGATCAGGAACACGGCGCGGGCCAGGTCGATGGTGTACGGGTCGTCTTCCTTCTTCAGCGAGGCATAGGTGCTGCCGCGCTTGGCGAACGGGCCGAAGCGGCCGATGCCGACGCTGACCGGCTCGCCGTTGTCCTCGCCCAGCGCGCGTGGCATCAGGAACAGTTCCAGCGCGTCTTCCAAGGATATGGTGTGCATCGACTGGCCGGGGCGCAGCGAGGCGAATTTCGGCTTCTCCTCGGCGTCCTCGGCGGTGCTGCCGATGGCGGCGTAAGGCCCGAAGCGGCCGAGGCGCACGCTGACCGGCTTGCCGGTCTTCGGGTCGGTGCCGAGCTCGCGCGCGCCACTGGCCTCGGCGCGGTCCACCGATTCCTTCTTGTCTTCCACCAGCTCCTTGAACGGCTCCCAGAAGCGGGCCATCAGCGGGATCCACTCTTCTTCGCCACGCGAGACGGCGTCGAGCTCGTCTTCGAGCTTGGCGGTGAAGTCGTAGTCCACGTACTGGGTGAAGTGGCTGGACAGGAACTTGGACACCGCGCGGCCGACGTCGGACGGGCGGAAGCTGCGGCCTTCCATTTCCACGTACTTGCGGAACAGCAGGGTCTGGATGATCGAGGCGTAGGTCGACGGACGGCCGATGCCGTACTCTTCCAGCGCCTTCACCAGCGCCGCTTCGGTGTAGCGCGGCGGCGGCTGGGTGAAATGCTGCTCGGCCTGGATGCGTTCCAGCGGCACGCGGTCGCCCGGCTTCATCGCCGGCAGCTTGCGGCCTTCGTCCTCGTCTTCGGCGCTCTTGTTGTCCTTGCCTTCCTCGTACACGGCCAGGAAGCCGGGCACCACCACGGTGGTACCGCTGGCACGGAACACGTGCTCGCTGCCAGCGGACAGGTCGACGCTGACGGTATTGAGCGTGGCCGGGATCATCTGGCAGGCGACGGCGCGCTTCCAGATCAGTTCGTACAGGCGGCGCTCGTCGTCGGTCAGGAAGCGCGCCACCTGGGCCGGGGTGCGCAGGGCCGAGGTCGGGCGCACCGCCTCGTGCGCTTCCTGGGCGTTCTTGGACTTGGTCTGGTACGTGTTCGGCTGGTCCGGCAGCGAGGCGATACCGTAATCACGGGCGATCACGTCGCGGATCTCGGCCAGCGCGTCCTGCGACAGGTTCACCGAGTCGGTACGCATGTACGAGATGAGGCCGACGGTGCCTTCGTCACCGATCGCCACGCCTTCATACAGCTTCTGCGCCACCTGCATGGTCTTGCGGGTGGTGAAACCGAGCTTGCGCGAGGCTTCCTGCTGCAGGGTGGAGGTGGTGAACGGCGGCGCCGGGCGGCGCTTGCGCTCCTTGCTGGCCACGTCGGTGACATGCAGCGAGCCCTGCGCGGCCTGCTGGATGCGCAGGCGGGCGGCTTCGGCGGTGTCGCCGTCGGTGATGGTGAACTGCTCGAATTTCTGCCCGTCCAGCTTGACCAGCTTGGCGTTGAAGTGCTGCGACGGGTGTGCGCACTCGGCGGCGATCGACCAGTACTCGCGGGCGATGAAGGCTTCGATCTCCTCCTCGCGCTCGACGATCATGCGCAGCGCCGGGCTCTGCACGCGGCCGGCGGACAGGCCGCGCTGGACCTTGCGCCACAGCACCGGCGACAGGTTGAAGCCGACCAGGTAGTCCAGCGCGCGGCGCGCCTGCTGGGCATCGACCAGGTCGCTGGCGATCGCGCGTGGCTGGCTGATCGCTTCCTTGATGGCGCGCGGGGTGATCTCGGTGAACACCACGCGCTGCATCGGCTTGTCCTTGACCAGCCCGCGTTCCTTCAGGATCTCGGCGATATGCCAGCTGATCGCTTCACCTTCGCGATCCGGGTCGGTCGCCAGCAGGATGTCGTCGGCGCCCTTGGCGGCCTTGGCGATCGCGTCGACATGTTTTTCGTTCTTGTCGATCACGTCGTAGTGCATGGCGAACCCGTTGTCCGGGTCGACCGCGCCTTCCTTCGGAATCAGGTCACGCACATGCCCATACGAGGCCAGGACGGTGTAGTCCTTGCCGAGGTATTTGTTGATCGTCTTGGCCTTGGCCGGCGATTCGACGATGAGCAGGTGCTTGGGCATGGCAGCAGTGTCTGTGGGGCGAGCCGCAGGGGAGGGGCCGCTAGGGTGGAGCAAACGGCCGCATTAGTGAAGCGGCCACGGACAAATCAATACGCTGAACGCCCGGTAGTGTGCCGGGCGTTCAGGTTTCACCTTATTAGAGGAATCACGCCCGGCCAGCCCCTGTCAAGCAGCCAGACGTGAGGATGGCCGTTCATGAGGCCATCTTGGCGATGAAGCCGACCGCGGCCACCAGCAGCACCAGGCCCGCCAGCACCAGCAGGCCGGTGAGCACCAGGATCACGATGGTGACCGTGCCCAGCTCATGGCGCTGCAGGTGCGGCTGGTCGGTGTAGGCCCAGCGGTCGACCACCAGGGTGTCGCAGATCATGTCGTGCAGGCCCTGCTTGCGCTCGGTGAAGGCGGCCATCAGGAAGCCGATGCCGAGGGTGAAGCTGCTCAGCAGCATGGCCCAGTAGCGGCCGAAGGCGCGGCCCTTGGTCAGGCGATCGCCGTTGCTGCGCACGACCTTGATGCCGACCGCCATCTTGCCCAGCGTGGCGCCACCCTGCGAGGAATGGAACCAGGTGTAGTAGGCAACGCCGATGGCCATGTTGATCAGCGCGCTGGCCACCTGCGCGACGATTTCGATGGAGGTCTCGCCGCTGCCCACCGCGCCCATGCTGGCGCCAAGCACCACGCCGATGATGGCGCCGATGATGCCGCCCGGAATGGCCAGCACGAAGTAGTCGATCATGTACGCCGCTACGCGCTTCCAGAAGCCTGCGTAGACCACCTCGCCGCCGATCACCGGCTGCGGGCCACCGGCACCGGAAGCGGCCGGGGCGCTGTAGGGCGAGCTGCTGAGCGCGCCCGTGCCAGGCAGCGGTGCAGTGCCGTTGTCGATGGCGGCGTAGTCGCCGCGCAGGTCGAAGCCGCCGCTGGCGGTGGCCGTGCTGGCATCGGCCAGTGTCTGCAGGCCGAGCTCATCGACCACCTGGCGCAGTGCAGCCCACTGGGCCATGCCTTCGCGCCAGACCAGGGTGTCCAGGTTCAGTTCGCCCCGCTGGAAGCGCTGGCGGATTTCCTGGACCGGCAGCGGGCCCTGGCGTTGCTGTCCTTCGGCGTAGTACCACTCGGTCATTGCATGTTCCCTGTTGGATCGTCCTTGGAGGTGCTGCCGTGCGCGTGGCTCAGCCGCGGCACGACGGCGGCAGGTACTTGTCGTCGCTTTCACCGCTGCATTCCCAGCGGCCGCTGTCGCGATCATATTCCAGCCACAGCAGGTCGCCATCGAGGCTCTTGCCGGGCACGGCCAGCGTTGCTTCGATGCCGCAGTGGCCGTTGTTGAAGCGGCCGATGTTCACCGCCGACAGGCCGGCCTGGGTGAAATCACCCGGCGCCGGGAAACCGGCATCGTTGGCACCGGGGCAGCGGCCTTCGTCGTCGGCGAAGTGCTGCACCTGCTGTTTCAGCGGCTGCAGGGCATTGACCGCGGTGGCAACCTTGGCACGCACGGTGTAGTCGTTGTAGGCAGGCAGGGCGATCGCCGCGAGGATGGCCATGACCGGCACCAGCACCAGCAGCAGGCCGCCGCCGATGATCGCGGTCAGGGCGCAGCCGGAGAGCTTCTTTTTCGGCGGCGGCAGCACCCCGGCCGGGGTCTGCGTGGCATAGGGCGTGGACGGTGGCAGCACCGGTGGTTGCGGCGGCGGCGGCGCAACCGGTTCCGGTTCGGGCTCCGGCTCGGGTTCCACGGCCGGCGCGGCGACGTCCAGCGCCGGCACGATCAGGCCCAGCTCATCGACCACGCTGCGCAACGGCTGCCATTGCGGCAGGCCGTCGCGCCAGACCAGGGTGTCCAGGGAGATCTGGTTGTTGCGGAACAACTCGACCAACTGTTCCGCCGGCAGCGGGCCTTGCTGCCGGTTGCCTTCTGCGTGGAACCACTCGCTCACGGGGACGCTCCTGAATGCGCTATGCCCCCAAGTGTACGGTCAGTGCAGGGGTTCTGGCTCGTCCATGAACATCTGCGTCTCCATCCAGGCGTAGGCCGCTTCGGAGCCGGGCTGGTTGAACAGCACCATCAGCACGACCCACTTCAGGTCGTCCAGGTCCAGTTCGTCCTGGTCCAGGGCCATCGCCCGGTCCAGCACCAGCTCGCGCTGGTCGGCGTCGAGGATGCCGTGCTGTTCCAGGTACAGCAGGAAGCCGCGGCATTCCACGTCCAGCTTGTCCAGCTCTGGGCCGTGGTAGATGCGCACGGGGCCATCGACCCGCGCCTGGGCCACGCTCGGCCGCTGCGCGGCCAGGGCATCGAGCCAGTCGAACGCCTTGTTGATCTCGGTGGGGCTGAAACCGGCCTGGATCAGGCCGTTCTGGAGCGAATCGCGGTCACGGATCAGGTCCGCATCTTCGCTGAAATAGTGTTCAAACAGGTACAGCAGTACATCCAGGATGCTCTCTTTCATTGCCCCTCGGCCTGCGTCGCGCGACGCTGTGGAGGTGAAGAAACTAGGGAGTTCGACAGTAGCGGCCGTGTACGCACACCACGATTCCCGCCAGTTCCATGGCCAGCAGCATGGAGGACACCTGTGACGCCGTCAATCCACAACGCGTGATCAGTGAATCCATACCGCTTGGGTTGTGGTCCAGCGCCCGCCACAAGCACTGGTAGTCAGGGTCGTCGGCCCAGCGCGCCGGCAGGAGCGCCGGCGGTGCCTGTTCAGTGGGGGTGGCCAACCGCGATTGCAAGCCCGGCAGCTGCTGGCGAAGGGCGGGGGCGAGCAGTTCCAGGACCTCCTCGGGGCGCTCGACCAGCGCCGCGCCCTCGCGGATCAGGCGATGGCAGCCGGCCGCGCGCGGGTTGAGCACCGACCCGGGCAGGGCACAGACCTCGCGGCCCGCCTCGGCGGCCAGGCGCGCGGTGATCAGCGCGCCCGAGCGCTGCGCGGCCTCGACCACCACGGTGGCCAGCGCCAGTCCGGCCACCAGCCGGTTGCGCGCAGGGAAGTGGCTGGGACGGGCAGCCGTGCCCGGCAGGTACTCGCTGAGCACCACGCCTTCGGCGGCGATCCGCGCCTGCAGCCGCGCGTGGCTGTCCGGATAGGCCCGGTCAGGGCCGGTGCCGATCACTGCCATGGTGCAGCCGCCGGCCTCCAGCGCAGCCTGGTGCGCGGCCGCATCGATGCCTGCGGCCAGGCCGCTGGTCACCGCCAGGCCGGCCTCGACGAAGCAGCCGGCAAAACGCGCGGCCAGTGCACGCCCGCCCGGGGTGGGCGAGCGGCTGCCGACCAGCGCCACCGAAGGGCGCCAGGCCAGGCAGGGATCACCGGCCACGAATAGCGCCAGCGGCGGGTTGGGTACCTCCAGCAGTGATGGCGGAAAGGCCGGATCGGTACACGGCAGCAGGTGATGGTTGTCCTGTTCCAGCCAGCGCCGGGCCGATGTCCAGGCCCGGGTATCGGGGCGTTCCAGGGCGGCGCACTGCTCCGGCGTGCAACCGTGCGCACGCCAGGTCGCAGTGCCTTGCGCGATGGCGGTTTCCGCATCGCCCGCGGCCTGCAGCAGGGCCCGTCGGGACGCCAGTGCGCCTCCCGCCATCAACAGGCGCAGCAGCGCCTCGTATGCATGTGTGGTCATCCCCCACTATCGGCCGCACACAACAAAGGCGCCCTAGGGCGCCTTCGTATGTGGCTGTCAGGTTTTGCCGGAGGTGCCTGCCGCCCCGCGGCCGGCACTCCAGTGGTGGCCGGGGCAGTCCGGCAACCGTTACTTCGCGTCCGGGTGCAGCGCGTTGTAACCCACCTGCACCGGCTTCACGCCCTGCATCACCAGCGCGTAGCTGACGTTGTCGAAGGTGCGGAACACCATCGCATGCGCGGCATATTCATCCGGCAGCGAGACCCGGCCTGCGCCGGTGCTGAGCGAGTCGTCCATGCGCGAGGAGGTCGGGTACTTCATGCGGTGCGCTACATGCCGGCCCGGGCGCCACAGCGAGAACACGGTGCCGTTGTCCACGCCCTGGGCACGGCCGGCCGAAATCGCGATCACGTCGCGTGGGCCACCGGCGGTGAACATGTCGGTGACCGCCAGCACGCGCACGTCCACGCCCTCGACACCCGCAGCGGGTACGTGGGGCACGAACTGCAGGTCGTACGGCCGGGCTTCGACCGGCACCAGGCGGTCGCCGGCGCGCACTTCGCGGCCGCCGACGTTCTTGTCCAGCACCAGCGTGGAGGCCTCGACCTTGCCGCCGGCGATCTGGGTGATGGTGCCGGTGGCGACCTGGGCCAGTTCGTAGCCGAGCACGCCACGACGTGCGTTGGGTGCGTTGTAGGCCTTCCACAGGTTGCCGCTGCCCGGGGTGACGTCGCCATTGGCGGTCAGGTCCTCGGTCGGCTTGGGCTGGGCGTAACGCACGGTCGGGCGTACCACGGCCCAGCGCTGGCCCACCTGGGCATCCGCCAGGCGCACGTAGACGGTGTCGCCACCGGACACGCGCAGGCGGCTGTCCTCCAGGCCGACGACGTAGGGCAGCTGCTTGACGCTGTCGACAACGCTCAGCTGCTTCAGGAACGGCTCGACCTGGGCCAGCGGAATGGCGTCGATCGGGGCCTCCTGGCGCGGACCGGCCTGGGACACGGTCACCCGGTCCAGGTAGGCCAGGCTCAGCACGTCACCTGGATAGATCAGGTGCGGGTTGGCGATCTGCGGATTGGCTTGCCAGATCTCCGGCCACAGCCAGGGCTTCTGCAGGAAACGTGCGGCGATATCCCACAACGTATCCCCTTTTCGGACCACATAGGTGTCCGGGTGCCCGCCATTCACTTCCACGGCGGTAGCATAGGCAGCCACGGTCAGCATCGCCGCGGCGACGACCGTACGAAAACGAAGCAACATAGGTGTGAAGCCCTGATTCCCCAACAGGTCCACGCACTATAGTCCAGAAACCGGGGCGCAAGGCAAGCGTTGGAGCTAGAATCTGCGACGTATGCCGGCGTGCCGGCCCCCTATCCGGAAACAGCCATGGCCCTTCTCCCCATTCTCGAGTTCCCCGATCCGCGCCTGCGTACCAAGGCTGCGTTGATCGACGCCGCCGAAGTCACCACGCCGGCCTTCCAGGAACTGATCGACAACATGTTCCTGACCATGTACGACGCCCCGGGCATCGGCCTGGCCGCCACCCAGGTGGACGTGCACAAGCGCTTCATGGTCATCGATGTCAGCGAAGAGAAGAATGAACCGCATGTGTTCATCAACCCGGAAATCGTCGCCAAGGACGGGGGCCGGGTGTACCAGGAGGGCTGCCTGTCGGTCCCGGGCATCTTCGCCGACGTGACCCGCGCTGACACCATCACCGTGAAGTACCTGGACCGCAACGGCCAGGAGCAGCAGCTGGAGGCCGGTGAAGTGCTGGCCACCTGCATCCAGCACGAGATGGACCACCTGGACGGCAAGCTGTTCATCGACTATCTGTCGCCGCTCAAGCGCGAGATGGTCCGCAAGAAGCTGGCCAAGCAGCGCAAGCACGTGGCGTGATCGCCAATCCGGGCCGCCCTCCGGGTGGCCCGTGCCTGCGCGACGCGCGCGGGCTGTACGGCGCCGGCCGACGGCGCCGTTTTCTTTCCTGCACGAATCCATCCTGCAAGTGGGGTAGCCATGAGGATTGTCTTTGCCGGTACGCCGGAATTCGCGGTGTCGTCGCTGCGCGCCGCGGCGCGCCACCACGAGGTCGTGGCCGTCTATACCCAGCCTGATCGCCCGGCCGGGCGCGGCCGTGGCCTGGCACCGTCGCCGGTCAAGCTCGAAGCCGTGGCCCGTGGCATTCCGGTCTACCAGCCCGAATCGCTGAAGGATGAAGCTGCCCAGCGGCAGCTGCGCGACCTGCAGCCGGACCTGATGGTGGTGGTCGCCTACGGCCTGATCCTGCCCAGGGCGGTACTGGCGATCCCGACCCACGGCTGCTGGAACGTGCATGCCTCGCTGCTGCCGCGCTGGCGCGGTGCCGCGCCGATCCAGCGCGCGATCCAGGCCGGTGACGCAAAGACCGGCGTGTGCCTGATGCAGATGGAAGCCGGCCTGGATACCGGCCCGGTGCTGCTGCACCAGGAGCTGCCGATCGCGGCCACCGATACCGGCGGCCAGCTGCATGACAAGCTGGCCGAACTGGGCGCACAGGTGCTGTCAGACGGCCTGGGCCTGCTGCGTGCCGGCATCAAGCCGATCGCGCGGCCGCAGCCCGAGCAGGGCGTGACCTACGCGCACAAGCTGGACAAGGCCGAAGCCCGCCTGGACTGGGCGCAGGACGCCGATGCACTGGCGCGCACCGTGCGCGCCTTCAATCCGTGGCCGATCGCCGAGGCCACGCTGGCCGGCGAGCGCGTGCGCATCCACGGCGCGGTCGCTCTTGACCTGGCCCACGGCCAGGCGCCGGGGGCGGTGCTGGCGGCCAGCCGCGATGGTATCGACATCGCCTGCGGCCAGGGCGCGCTGCGGCTGCGCACGCTGCAGCGCGAAGGCGGCAAGGCGATCACCGCCGCCGACTACCTCAATGCCCGCCGCGACCTGCACGTGGGGGCATAAGCGGTGTCGAAGCAGAATGATTTCTCCGTCGCCAAGGCGGCGCCGGGCGCGGCCACCCGCATGCTGGCCGCACGCGTACTGGCGCAGGTGTTCACCCGTGGCCGCTCGCTGAAGGCGGAACTGGCCTGGGCACTGCCCAAGCTGGCCGACAGTCGTGATCGGGCCTTGCTGGAAGCGCTGTGCTTTGCAGTCCTGCGCCGCCGCAGTACCTACGACGCTGCCTTGCAGTCGTGGATGCAGAAGCCGCTGTCGGCGCGTGATGCCGACCTGCGCACGTTGCTGATGGTGGGCTTCGCGCAGCTGGACGTGCTGGAACTGCCGGCGCATGCGGCCCTGTCGGCCACGGTCGACGCCGCCCGCGCGCTGGGCCGTGAGCGCCAGGCCGGGCTGGTCAACGCGATCCTGCGCCGCGCGCAGCGCGAGGGGTTCCCGGAGCAGCCTGCGCGTGACGCCTTTCCGGCGTGGCTGGCCGATGCCGTCGAGCGCGACTGGCCGTCCCAGGCCCAGGCGATCTTTGCTGCCAGCCTGCAGCCGGCGCCGCTGTGGCTGCGTGCCAACCGCCAGCAGGGGGGGCGTGACAAGGCGCTGGCCACGCTGGCCGAGGCCGGCATTGCTGCCGAAGCCAGCCCGCTCAGCGCCGACGCGCTGCGCCTGGTGGCGCCCATCGCGGTGAACCAGTTGCCGGGGTTCGCCGACGGTGCGCTGTCGGTGCAGGACCTGTCGGCGCAATGTGCGGCGGACGCGCTGGCACCGGCGTCCGGCGCCCGCGTTCTGGACGCCTGCGCGGCACCGGGTGGCAAGTCGGCGCACCTGCTGGAGCGTGACCCGAGCCTGCGCCTGCTGGCGCTGGATATCGATGCGCGTCGCCTGGCGCGTGCCCGCGATACCTACACCCGCACCGGTGTGGGTGAGGGCGCGCAGACCCGGGTGGCCGATGCCAGCGACCCCGGTGCGTGGTGGGATGGCACCCCGTTCGACGCCATCCTGCTGGATGCGCCGTGTTCGGCCACCGGCGTGATCCGCCGCCAGCCGGACGTGATGTTCCACCGCCGCGCCGAGGATATCGATGCGCTGGTCGGCGTGCAGGCCCGCCTGCTGGAGGCCTGCTGGTCGATGCTGCGTCCGGGCGGCGTGCTGCTGTACGCCACCTGTTCGATCCTGCGCGCCGAGAACATCGATCAGGTGCGGGCCTTCCTGAAGTGGCATCCGGACGCGGTGGCACAGTCGCTGGATGACAGATTCGGCCTGGACTGCGAGGGGATCGCGCGCCAGCGACTGCCGGGTGACAGCGATGCTGACGGATTCTTTTACGCGCGTCTGCTAAAAACGGCCTGACCCCCCGCTGACGTTGCGAGTCCCATGCTGAAATCCCGCGCGTCGCGCGAGACGTGGTTGTTCGTGGTGATGGCCCTGCTGGTGCTGGGGGCCGGGCTGGGCCTTCGTGATCCGTGGCCGTCGGACGAGCCGCGCTTCGCGCTGGTGGCCAAGCAGATGTTCGACAGCGGCCACTGGCTGTTCCCGCACCGCGGGACCGAGCTGTACTCGGACAAGCCGCCGATGCTGATGTGGTGGCAGGCCACGCTGTACAGCCTGGTCGGGCAGTGGCGCGTGGCCTTCCTGCTGCCGTCGCTGCTTGCGGCACTGGGCACGCTGTGGTGCGTGGTCGACCTGGGCCGGCGGCTGTGGACGCGGCGGGTGGGGCTGTATGCCGGCTGGGCGCTGCTGTTCGCGCTGCAGTTCACCTTCCAGGCGAAGAAGGCGCAGATCGATCCCCTGCTGCTGCTGTTCATCACCCTGGCCAACTACGGCCTGCTGCGCCACCTGCTGCTGGGGCCGGCCTGGCGCTGGTGGTGGCTGGGCTGGTTCTTCGCCGGCATCGGCGTGATCACCAAGGGCGTGGGCATGCTGGCGCTGCTGATGATCGTGCCCGCGGCAATCGCCACGGCGCTGCGGTGGCCACGGGTGGGCCTGCACGCGCGCGACGCGCGCTTCTGGCTGGCGCCGCTGGCCTTCCTGCTGGCGGTGTCGTTGTGGCTGGCGCCGATGCTGCTGGCCGGCTTTGCCACCGGCTCGGACGAATATCGCGCCTACATGGACGATATCCTGTTCCAGCAGACGGCGCGGCGCTACACCCATTCCTGGGATCACCACCAGCCCGCCTGGTACTTCCTGGCGACGATGCCGCTGATGTGGATCCCGGCATTCCTGGCCCTGCCCTGGGCGATTCCGGCTTGGCGCCGCCGGCTGCAACGCCGCGACGCGCGCTATCTGCTGCCGCTGGCCTGGTGGCTGATGGTGGTGCTGTTCTTCTCGATTCCCGCCGGCAAGCGCGACGTCTACATCCTGCCGGCGCTGCCGATGTTCTGCCTGGTGCTGGCACCGCTGTTGCCGGGGTTGCTGAAGCGACGCGATGTGCAGGCCGTGGTGGGGCTGTTCACCGGCCTGCTGTCATTGGGCCTGGCCGTGGCTGGCGTGATGGCGGTGCTGGGTGACCCGGCCTTCGAGCTGCGCCTGACCCATAGCCGCGGGCTCGCCCCCGGGGCCGTCGACGCGCTGGCGTGGACGATCCTGGCGATGGGCCTGTGGGGCGGATTGAGCCTGCTGGCCTGTGGCCGTCGCCGGCAGCTTGCGCTGGTGTCGACCCTGGCGGTGGTCTGGGTGCTGTACAGCCTGGTCGGCTACCCGCTGCTGAACGATTCCAGTTCGGCCCGTGGCCTGATGCGCGCGGTCGGTACCCGCCTGGGCCCCGATGCCGAGCTGGGGCTGGTGGCCTGGAAGGAACAGCACCTGCTGCTGGCCGACCGTCCCGCAGCGACCTTCGGTTTCGAGACTGACTGGGACGAGCAGCTGGTGGCGGCCACGCGCTGGCAGCGGCTGGCACCCGGACGTCGTTGGCTGCTGGTCCACGAGTACGCGATGCTGTCGTGCGTCGACCGCAACCGCTCCGAACTGGCCGGCGTGGCCAACCGGCGGCGCTGGTGGCTGGTGCCGGCAGCGGCGGTGACGGTGCCGTGCGTGGTCACTGCCGAGGAGCGGGAACGTGAACGGCGTTTGCAGGAACATGACTAGCCAGCACGATTTCCGCTTGTCCAGTCTGCCCAAGCGGGTCCAAAGGCAGTAAAACAGCAGGCTGGGACGGCCCGCGTTGGCCCGTCCCATTCTTCCAGCAGATTGCAGCGATACTTCCCGACGTGCCAGCTTCACCGGACAACCTGAACCTCATGGCCGGCGACCCGCTGGGCGTTCCCGTCGGTGGGCGTCACGGGGTTGCACACGGGCTGGCCCAGCTGGGGCTGTTCTGCCTGCCGGCACTGGTGCTGACCGTGCCGATCAACCTGTTGCCGTATGGTCTCCTGCTGCTGCTCAGTACCCTGCTGGCGCCGGAGCTGCTGTGGCGCGCGCGGGGCATGGCCGGCCAGCCGGTGAAAGTGCTGGTCTGGCTGATGCTGGCGGTGCTGGCGCTCGGCGTACTGTCGGTGGTGCTGTTCGAACAGGGCCTGCGTGACGTCGACAACCGTTCGCGATTCGTGGTGATCCCATGGATCGCGCTGTGGATCTGCGCGCTGCGTCCCAGCCTGCGGTGGCTCTGGTACGGCTCGTTGACCGGCCTGCTCGCCACCTTCGTGATGTCGCTGTGGCAGGTGCTGGGCGGCGCCCCGCGCGCGGAGCTGTTCACCAACGCCATCGTGCTGGCCGACATCGTGATGGTGTTGATGGTGCTGCTGGTGTTCTGCCGCCCGTCGCGGCGCTGGTCGCTGGTGATCCTCGGCATGGCCGCCGGCTGCGGCACCATCGTGCTGACCGGCAGCCGCGGTGTGTTCGCCGCCTTGCTGGCGCTGCTGGTGGTGCTGGCGCTGAGCCTGCGCTGGCGTACCGGTGCGGCGCGCCTGTCGGTGCTGGCAGGGATGCTGGCGATCGGTGCGACGCTGCTGCTGTCGGTACCGGAGCTGCGCCACCAGGTCCGCCTGAGCGAGCTGCACAGCGACGTGCAGCGGATGGAGCTGGGCGACAGTGATTCTTCCGCCGGTGCCCGCGTCGAGCGCCTGCAGGTGGCCTGGCAGACCTTCCTCGATCATCCGCTGGTGGGTGTTGGCATCGGTCATTTCGACAGCGCGATGCAGCGCGTGCCGGTCTGCCGGGAGAACCCGGAAGAGTTGCGCTGCCACCTGGGGCATGCCCACAACGACGTGGCCGAATGGGCGGCGACCCAGGGTGTACCGGGCCTGCTGCTGTTGCTGGCGGTGTATGGCATCCCGCTGTGGTTGTTCGTGCGCCTGCATCGCCGCAGCGGACGGGCGACCTTCCGCGGGCCGGCCGCTGCCGGCGTCATGCTGGTGATCACCTACGCGTTGTGCGGGCTGACCCAGTCGATGTTCGCGCACCAGATGACGGCCAGTTTCTACGTGACCCTGGTCGGGCTGCTGACCGGCCTGTCGATCGTCGAAGGCGCGCGCCACCGGGCGATCACCGGCGGCTCGTGATGCGTCGGCGCGCCGGGCGGGCCCCGGCGATCAGGGGTTCGGCGGGTCGGCCACGGGCTGGCCGTTGCCCAGCATCCACAGCATGATGGTCTTCTGCCGCACGTAGTTGGCGCGCACGTAGGCGTAGACCAGGCCGTGCCAGCCGTCGCGGAAGCCGCCACGGAACACGAAGCCGCGCCAGAACCGCCAGGCCGGCGCCAGTACCAGCTTGCCCAGCGTGGCCCGCTTGCCGCGTGCGAACTCGTGCTCGGCCATCATCCGCGCGTACTTCTCGGTCTTGGCCAGCTGCTGCTGCAGGGAGCGGTACGGGTAATGGACCAGGTCGCCGCGCAGGGTGCCGACGCTGCCGTCGACGCTGGCCGCCTCGTGGATCTCGCGCTTGCCGCGCCAGCCGCCGCGGCGGCGGTCGAACAGGCGCATCACCCGGTCCGGGTAGGCGTTGCCATGGCGCAGGAACCTGCCGAAGTACTCCGACAGGCGCGCGAAGCGATAGCCGGCATGGCCGGCGAAGCCACCGTCGCGGGCCTGTTCGATGGCTGCGCGCAGTTCCGGGCTGATCCGCTCATCGGCGTCCAGGCACAGCACCCAGTCGTGGCTTGCCTGCTCGACGCAGTAGGCCTTCTGGCTACGGAAGCCATCGAACGCGCGCTGCAGCACGCGGGCGCCTGCGCCCTCGGCGATGGCCAGGGTGGCATCGGTGGAGTACGAGTCCACGACGATGATCTCGTCGCAGAAGGCCAGCGAGGCCAGGCAGTCGCCGATGCGGCCGGCCTCGTTGAACGCGATAATGCAGGCCGAGATGCGAGGCCGTTCGATGGGAGCGGTCGTGGAGGACATGATGGCCGGGTACCTGTTGTTTGCGACGGAGCGCTATGCGCTGCCTATTCTCGCCCCGTTGGCGCAGGCCTTGCACGCCTCCGGGCAGGAGGTGGCGGCCTGGTTCGAGGACGGCGCGGCCGCCAGCAGCCTGCCGGGTGTGCCCAACATCGGACTGAAACAGGCCCTGGCGATGCGGCCGCGTGCCGTGTTCAGCGCCGCCAACTGGGTGCCGACCTTCCTGTCCGGCGCCAAGGTACAGCTGTTCCATGGCTTCAACGTGGAGAAGCGCGACAGTGCGCGTGGCCACTTCCGGGTGCGCGGCATGTTCGACCTGTACTGCACGCAGGGGCCGGCCACCACCGCTCCGTTCCGTGAGATCGCCGCCCTGCAGGGCCACTTCGCCGTAGCCGAGACCGGCTGGCCGAAGCTCGACCCGCTGTTCCGCGACGACGGTGGCGAGAGCGCCGCGCTGCGCGCAGCGGCGGGCGGGCGCCCGGTGATCCTGTTCGGTTCGACCTTCACCGAGCGCCTGAGCGCAGCGCCCCACCTGCATGCGCAGATCGCCGCCGATATCGCTGGCGGTGAGCGCTATTGGCTGCTGACCCTGCACCCGAAGTGCCCACCGGAACTGTTCGAGCGCTACCGCGCGCTGGCCGGTGCCCATGCCCGCTTCATCGAACCGGAGCAGGTGATGGCCGCACAGCGCGCCGCCGATGTGCTGGTGTCGGACACCTCGTCGATCGTTTCGGAGTTCATCGTCCAGCACAAGCCGGTGGTGACCTTCCGCAACCGCGTGCCCAAGCCGCACATGATCGACTTCGACGACCCGGCGCAGCTGCCGGCGATGCTGCAGCGCGCGCTGCATCCCGACGCCGCGCTGCAGGCGGAGATCGTGCGCTACGCCGACGCCATCCATCCGTACCGCGATGGCCTGTCCAGCGAGCGGGTGATCGCCGCCACCGAGGATTTCCTGTCCGGTGAAATGGGCGTGCTGCGGCGCAAGCCCTTCGGCAGCTGGGTGCGCGACCTGCAGATCCGCAAGGACCTGGGGTACTGGGGCCCGTCGCAGCGCTGATGCCTCGCCGACCCCGCTCGCGGTAGTGCCGGCCGCTGGCCGGCAACCTCGGGAATGTCTGCGGTTGCCGGCCAGCGGCCGGCACTACCGGTGTTGCTTACCAGCGCAACTTGCGCCGCGCCAGCGCCGCGGCCAGCTGCTCCATCACGTGTTGCGCCTGCGCCTGCGGCAGGTAGCGCAGGGTCAACGCCACATCGCCGTGCGCACCGGCCGTATCCAGCTGCAGGCTGCTGGTGCCGAGCAGCTTGTCCAGCGGTGAACGCTGCAGGCGCAGGCCCTGCACCTTGTCCAGCTCGGCCCAGCGCCACCAGCGCTTCCACCAGCCGCCGCGCACGGCCACGTAATGGGCATCCAGATACCAGCCCATGCGCGCCATCTGCCGGTGTGCCACCAGCAGCGCCACCGGCAGCCAGGCCAGCACGATCAGGCCCCATGATCCCCAGCGCCAGTACGCGGCCGCTGCCAGCAACGGCACCAGCAGCAGCGCGCCCAGGCACAGTCGCCACCAGCCACGCTGCGGAATGGACTGCCATTGCGCTGGCGGCCATTGCAGTTGAGGCAACAGGTGCTGCACCAGCTGCTCGCAGCGCATTGCCGGTGCCAGCGGTGCCAGCTCGCGCAGGGCGCGGTCCTCGTCGCGCGAGGGGCCGCCGGCGGCGCTGTCGATGCGCAGCTGGCGCAGGCCGAACCAGCGATGCAGGGTGGTTTCGCGCAGCGTCCAGGCCTGGATACGGCGACGCGCGACACTGCTGCGGGTGCGGCTGAGCAGGCCGGCCGAGACGGTCAGGCGGCGATCCTGCTCGCTGAGGGTGAAGCCGTGATAGCGCAGCAGGGTCAGCACCACCGACAGCGCACGCAGCGCCAGCCAGCCCAGCAGCAAGGCTGCGGCCAGCAGCAGGAAGGCGCCGGCCACGCCGGGATGCAGGTGGCTTGCGTAGCCGAAGGCTTCCCGGCCGCCACGCTGGATGGCCGCGTCCATCACCGGCCGCGGCACGGTCTGGAACAGCACGCCGAAAGCGGCGATCGCCAATGCCCAGCCGCGGTTGGACAGCAGGCCCATGCGCACCACGTCCCAGCTCGACAGGCGCAGCAGCACCTGTTCGGTGTCGGCGTCGGTGATCGGGGGGGCGGCCACGACGTCGGCGGCCTGCGGTGCCTGCCCACGCTGGCGCACCAGTCGTTCCAGCGCCAACGCCTGGTCCAGCTTCAGCACGCGCATTTCGGCCTCCGGACGCACGCCGCCGGCCGATTCAAGGCGCAGCTCGGCCACGCCGAACAGGCGGTGCAGCGGGTTCTGCCGCACTTCCACGTTGTGGATGCGGGCGAACGGGATCTCGCGGCGGTTGCGCGCCAGCAGTCCGCTGCGCACGGTGATCGCGTCGCTGCCGATGCGGTAGCGGTAGCTGAGGTACTGCAGCACCGAGACCAGCACCAGCGCGGCAATCGCCGACAGCGGAATCAGCTGCGCCCACATCGGGTCGCGGTCACCGCGCTGGCCGAACACCAGCAGCGCCACCAGCGGCAGGAAGTAGTGGCGCAGCTGCATCAGCAGCACGAACAGCCACGACCACGGGTGCAGGCGATGGTCCTCGCCACCGGCAGGCAGCGATGCGGGCAGGGGTGGCGGCAGGCTCACAGGGCGTCGGCGTCCTGGTCGAGCTGATGGGACAGGGTGTCACGCAGGCGCTCGGCGTCGGCCTCGTCCAGGCCGCTCACGGTCACTGCGCTCATGCGGGTCCCGGCGGTGTGCACGATCAGCGTGGCCAGGCCGGCACGGCGTTCCAGCGGGCCGCGGCGCAGGTCCAGGTGCTGCACGCGCGAAATGGGGATGCGCGTTTCCAGCTGCCACATCAGGTCGCGGCGCAGGCCCAGCCCTTGGGTATCCAGCCGCCAGCGGGTGCGGGTCAAGCGCCGGTGGCCAAGCCACGCGCCGAAGACGATGCCGATCAGCAGCCCAAGGGCGGCCGTCCACAGGCCGCCGGGCAGCTCGAAGAACCACGCGGCCGCGGCCAGCGGCAGGCCCGGCACGAACAGTCCGCCGAAGGCGCCTTCCAGTGCGGCCAGGCGGGCGGCGCGCTGCGGCAGCGACTGCCAGGCATCGGCAGGCGGGGAGGTCAGGGCAACGTCGATCACGCAGGCTCCGTCAGGTGGCAGGGCGGGCGGTGGCGGCAGGGCCGCACCGCGCAGACGGTAGCAGGTCGACCGCGCTACTGGGCAGCCTGGATCAGCGCGTCCACATCCAGCATGTGGCCGGCACGATCGGCCTTGGTGCGCAGGTAGTGTTCGTTTTCGGCAGTGATCTCGCCGGTGACCGGAATGCAGTCCAGCACCTCGATGCCGGCGTTGCGCAGACGCTGTGCCTTGGTCGGGTTGTTGCTGAGCAGGGCCACGCGCGAAATGCCCAGGCCATGCAGCATCGCCACCGCACTGCCGTAGCGGCGCTCGTCGGCACCGAAGCCCAGCTGTGCATCGGCATCGATGGTGTCCAGGCCGTCGTGCTGGTAGCCGTAGGCGCGCATCTTGGCGGCGATGCCGGTGCCGCGGCCTTCCTGGTCCAGGTACAGCAGCACGCCGCCGCCCAGTTCCTTCAGCTTGCGCAGGCCGCGCCGCAGCTGGTCGCCGCAGTCGCACTTGAGTGAGCCGAACAGGTCGCCGGTCAGGCACGAGGAGTGCACGCGTACCGGCACCACCGCCGACAGGTCCGGTTCGCCGACGATGATCGCGACCTGGTCGCGCTGGGCCACGCCGCCGCGGAACACCGCGAAGGTGGTCATGCCGACGTCGCGCAGCGGTACCGGCGAACGGGCGACCAGTTCGTAATCGTGGGCGGCGTGTGCCGCGCCTTCGGCCAGATCGCAAAGCGCCACTTCAGCAGCACCCTCGAAGGTGCGGTCAGCTGCGTCCAGGCGCACGGCCACCATGGCCGGCAGCAGCAGGCCCAGGCGGGCCAGCTCCACCGCGCCGGCATCGAAGGCGTCGCCGGCCGTCCAGTCGTCCGGCATCGGGCCGGGCTCGCGCAGGTAGCCCAGCGAGGGCAGGGCATCGAAGGCAACCCCCGCCAGCGGCAGGCGCGCGCCTGCCGGTGCCTCCACGCCGAGCACGCGGGCGCGGGTGGCGGTCAGGAACAGGTAATGGCGCTCGCGTGCGGCAGCGGCGAAGGCAGCGAAGCTGCTGGCAGTGGCGCTGTCCAGTGCAATCACCGCCAGCCGCTGGCCCTGCCCATCGTGGAGCAGTACCGGGCGACCGGCACGCAGTTCGGCCACCGCGCGTTCGCAGCGGATCGCGGCGGGGTCGCCGAACAGGGAAGAGGCAGCAGGCATGGCGGGACCGGGGGAGGCGGACATCGCAGTCTCTATGGGGGCGCCGGCGTCGTATTCAACGTGGTGCGGCCGCCGGTCGCAGGGGCCGGATGGGCCTGGGCGTGGGGGCCGTCAGTGCGGATGCTCTTCGGTCGCATACGGATCTTCCTCGCCGCTGCCCGGTGGCCGCAGCGTATAGCGCTTGTAGGTCCACTGGTACTGCGACGGGTCGCGGCGGGCGATGCGCTCGATGCCGGCATTGAGCGCGGTGGCGGCCACCTGCGGGTCCGGATCGGCCACGGCCGGGTCGGTCGGCTCGATGTGCAGGGCGAATTCCATGTCCGGCCCGATGCGCTCGCACCAGCCATACAGCACGGTGGCGCCGGTGCGCTCGGCCAGCCGGTTGACCAGGGTCATGGTCAGCGCCTGCACGCCGAAGAACGGCACGAACACGCCATCGCCGGCCTTGGGCTGCTGGTCGGGCAGGATGCCGGTGGCGCCGCCGTCCTTGAGCACCTTGAACAGCTGGCGCACGGCCGGGCCCTCGGCGCGTACCTGCTGCACGTTCTGGCCGCCGCGCACCAGCTGCAGGAAGGCGTCGCTGGCCTCGTCTTCCGGCGGCTTGTAGACGATGGCGATCTGCCCGCGCGAGGCCAGCCACTGGTTCAGCAGCTCCCAGTTGCCGAAGTGCGGTGCGGCCACGATCACGCCCTTGCCGCTGGCCAGGGCCGCGTCGTACAGGGCTTCGCCGTGGCGCTGCTTCAGGTGCAGCCGCAGGTTGTCGGCCGGCTGCCGGCTCCACAAACGCAGGGTCTCGATGGCCTGCAGCGCAGTGGAGCGCAGCAGGTCGCGGTGCAGGCGGTCGCGTGCAGGACCGTCCAGCTCCGGGTAGGCCAGTTCGAGGTTGCGCCGGGTAACGCGGCTCTCACGGGCATTGACACGAACCCACGTCCACGCCAGGGCGTGTGCGAACCCCCGCAGCATCGGCCAGGGCAGGCGGGCGAACAGGGTGGTGGCGCGGTAGACCAGCCGGGCTTTGCGTTGCGGATTCATCGGCGCCAGTTTAGCCAAGGGCGCTGCTATCGTGGCCGGCCCCGTACATTGGAAGCCCACGATGCTCGTCCTGATCCAGCGTGTCAGCCAGGCCGCCGTCCATGTCGACGAGGAGGTGGTGGGGCAGATCGGCCCCGGCTTGCTGGCCCTGGTCGGCATGGAACCGGGGGATAGCGAGGCCCAGCTGCGGCGGATGGCCGAACGCCTGCTGGGTTACCGGGTGTTCGCCGACGAGGCCGGGAAGATGAACCGGTCGCTGCGCGACACCGGTGGCGGCCTGCTGCTGGTCAGCCAGTTCACCCTGGCGGCCGATACCCGTTCGGGCATGCGGCCGAGTTTCACCAGCGCCGCACCGCCGGACGAGGCTGAACGCGGGTTCAATCGATTTGTCGACATCTGCCGTGAAAATCATGCGCCAGGGGTGGAAACGGGCCGGTTTGGTGCCCATATGGTCGTCAGCCTGGTCAACGACGGTCCCGTGACCTTCCTTCTCAGGCCCTAGGCCGCCGGGACCACCGCCCGGCAGGCAGGGCCCCGGGCTGGTATAATGCTACGTTCCCTATTTCTCCCTAGCCGGTGGCGCGAGCACTACATGGCCAACGAACGTCCTGCCCAATCCGAAATCAAGCAACTGATCAGCAAGGGCCTGGAACAGGGCTACCTGACCTACGCCGAAGTCAATGACCATCTGCCGGACGACATGGTCGACCCGGAACAGATCGAAGACATCATCGGCATGATCAACGGCATGGGCATCGATGTCCATGAAGTTGCGCCGGATGTGGAAACCCTGCTTCTCAACGACGGCAACACCGGTAACCGCGAAGTCGATGACACCGCGGCCGAAGAAGCTGCCGCCGCGCTGAGCGCGCTCGACACCGAAGGTGGCCGTACCACCGACCCGGTGCGCATGTACATGCGCGAAATGGGCACGGTCGAGCTGCTGACCCGCGAAGGCGAAATCGCCATCGCCAAGCGCATCGAGGAAGGCCTTTCGCAGGTCCAGGCCGCCCTGGGCCAGTTCCCGGTTTCGGTCGAATCGCTGCTGACCGACTACGAGGCCCACAAGGAAGGCAAGAAGCGCCTGGCCGAAGTGATCGTCGGCTTCAACGACCTGGCCGACGAAGAGCCGGCGCCGCCGGCGGTCGCTGCCGATGACAGCAGCGATGCCGACGCAGAAGGCGACGAGGACGAGGACGATGACGTCGAGGGTGGCGAGGAAGAAGCCGCACCGACCGGTCCGGATCCGGAGGAAGTCGCTGCGCGCATGCAGGCGCTGAGCGATGCTTTCAATGCCTTCAAGAAGGCGGCGACCAAGGGCGACAAGAAGAACCTGCCGCGCCTGCGCGAAGAGATGTCGGCGGTGTTCGTCACCCTGAAGCTGCCGCTGCCGCTGACCGACGTGCTGACCAAGCAGCTGCGCGACACCATGGCGTCGATCAAGGCCCATGAGCGACGCGTGCTGAACCTAGCCACCGTCACCGCGCGCATGCCGCGCAAGGACTTCATCCGCTCCTGGGAAGGCAACCAGACCAACCTGGAGTGGGTGGAAGACGCACTGAAGCGCAAGCAGAAGTGGTCGTCGGCCCTGCGCGAAGTGAAGGACCAGATCATCGCCGAACAGCAGGCGACGATCGACATCGAGAAGCTGACCCAGCTGGACCTGGAAGAGCTGAAGGAAATCAGCCGTGCCATGGCCTACGGTGAAGCCAAGGCGCGCAAGGCCAAGAAGGAAATGGTCGAGGCCAACCTGCGCCTGGTGATCTCGATCGCCAAGAAGTACACCAACCGTGGCCTGCAGTTCCTCGACCTGATCCAGGAAGGCAACATCGGCCTGATGAAGGCGGTGGACAAGTTCGAGTACCGTCGCGGTTACAAGTTCTCGACCTACGCCACCTGGTGGATCCGTCAGGCGATCACCCGCTCGATTGCCGACCAGGCGCGCACCATCCGTATTCCGGTGCACATGATCGAGACGATCAACAAGTTGAACCGCATTTCCCGCCAGATGCTCCAGCAGTACGGCCGCGAGGCTACGCCGGAGGAGCTGGCCAAGGAAATGGACATGCCGGAAGACAAGATCCGCAAGGTGATGAAGATCGCCAAGGAGCCGATCTCGATGGAAACCCCGATCGGCGACGACGAGGATTCCCATCTGGGCGACTTCATCGAGGACACCAACGTGGAGTCCCCGATCGAGAACACCACCAACATCAACCTGTCTGAAACCGTGCGCGACGTGCTGGCCGGCCTCACCCCGAGGGAAGCCAAGGTGCTGCGCATGCGCTTCGGCATCGACATGAACACCGACCACACGCTGGAAGAAGTCGGCAAGCAGTTCGACGTGACCCGCGAGCGCATCCGCCAGATCGAAGCGAAGGCGCTGCGCAAGCTGCGTCACCCGAGCCGCTCGGAGCAGCTGCGCAGCTTCCTGGATATCGATTGATTTCCAGCGGCTGGTGAAGCGTTGAGAGAAACCCCGCCTGGTGCGGGGTTTTTCTTTTTGGGGTGCCTGGACATGCCCGACGGGGCTTGCCGATGACGCATCTGCCGTTTGAATTTTTCCTGCGACGGTCGCACGCTGATCGCGCAGATGCTCAACACATCCCGTAGGCGGGCCGGTCATCACCGGCGCCGATGCAAGCGCGCGGCAGGTCACGTGCAACTCGTACGGCCTGCGGCATTGATTCGTCATGCATCTGGAGTCACGCCATGAATGATGTGGAGCACGATGTTCCCGAGCCCGTGCAAACCGATTTCCCGCCGCTGCTGGACTGGGATGAGGTGATGCGGGTTGAGTGCGAGGATCGATTGGGATTTGCACGCCGTACGACGTATGCGCTGCTGACGCTGTCGGAGGCCGGATTGCTTGCCGGCTTCAGCGGCGACAACCAACAGGGACTGGAGCAGATCAGAAGGATGGTTGCGTTGTTCCAGGCATGCCTGAGGCGGCAGGTATGGCTCGCGGAAGCGGCGGAGAGGCGGCTGGGGCGTATTTCGGAGGCGCTTGCCGCCGCCGGGTAGCCGATCGGGCGCGGCCTCCACTACACTGTGACGCTGCGCCGGGCCTATAGCTCAACGGTTAGAGCAGGGGACTCATAATCCACCCTCTGCACATGTCAGCCGCCCGCCTCATGTAGCAGATGAGCCAAAAAATAGGCTATTTTCAGCAGCATCAGCTTGCCTGCGATTGCTCCCATTCGCCAGAAACCTGGGGTAATTTCCGGCACGGTTACACCGAAATTACACGTGGCGGTCAGGTCAACGCTGCGGCAGCGCGCCGCGAATCGGCGTCCATGAGCTCTTTCAGTCACTCTCGTTGAGCTTGATTGATAACTTACATTGGTCTGGATCTTCATTTGCTACCTGCGTGTCGCTGTGTCGATGCCGCAATTAGCGGTGGGCGCAAATGAAAGATCAAGTTTATATAGATGTTATCTAAATTGGTCGGATTTGATCAGTCGCAAGTCGTTGAATTCAAGGTGTTTATAAAGAAATTGCCTGTGATTGTGTGGATTGTAATATTATGTTGGTGCGCAGAATTGAGGTAAATAGATAATGCACCGACCCCTTGCTTTGCATTGAGCGCTTTGCGGAGTTCGCTGCTGTTTGTAGCGCGTACCCCCTGAGTCGTGACGGCCTCCAGCCGGCCCAACCGATCTACAACCTGCGCGAGCAGAGCATTGCTCTGCTGCGCTGTCCGCGTTGTCTTTCGCGGCCTTGCAATTGAAGTGAACTCCAAGCGCCCCGAGATGTGCTATGAGGCTGGTCTTGCCTTCCTGGTCATACAGGAATCACGCGAGATTTACATGCCACTGCAAGAAGTTCTTCACCTTCAATGAACTACCGGGTGATTGCATCAATCCAGTGCAGATCCGCTGATAGACCTCCTCACTGATTGGCTCCCGAACAGAAAAGATCTGTTGGTCAACTCCATCAATCAACTTTTGTGCCGGTTCAATTCGTGCCAAATCAAACCGAATAAAGGACTGGTGGGTGATGAAGCTGTGGTCGCCAGGCTGAAGCTCACAGGAACAGTCGTGCTGGTAGCTGGTCGGCACAGAGCTGAGGCTGACCAAGAGAACCTCAGGAGGATCTCCAAGTGCCTCGGTTAGGACGATGAAGAGGTGCTTTCGATCAGGATCGTGTGCCGGCCCAGAAGCCATAAGCACAGTGGCTTTGGGATATGGGAACGGCACCGCTAGATCCTTGCGAATGTAGCGTCCAAAAAGTTCTCTGCTTCGATCTCACGCGCGATTTCCTGAGCCTGCGCGTGAGACTTTCCTACTGCTTGCAGAACTGTCTCGTAGTCAATTCTTGCCGATGAGCCGCAAGGGTCGACCCATTCTGCACAATGGTTGTGCGTGTAAGTGACCAAGTCCCATTGGTTCATGGCCCCGAACCGCTCCCATACTTGATCGATCATCGCGATATCCATATCGGAAAGCTCATCAAGCGCGTCCCTCGTCGCAGTAACGCCCTGGCGCAGACTGATTAGATGGTTGGCGCGATCAGACATCCAGCTGTTCCAACCGCCAACAGCAGCGTTCGCGACACCCTGGGAGGCCTCATACGTGCGCGACAACACCGGCCCATGAGGCATCGACACCATACGATCGCCAGTGAGAGGGCGATGCGTGGAGCTCAAGGCCTCACGATCCACGAGGTAAAGAAGCTTCATGAGCTTCACGATGTTAAGAGTGCCGTTCCCCAGAGAGAGGATGCGGGCTGCGATCTGCGCAGTCTTTCGATCTTTGTAGGCCATAAGTGCCATGTGCCGGTCAGGGCGGTCTGCTACCGGTTGCCTATTGTCACATGTTTTTCGATTGTCAACACCCGCCCCTGTTCAGGATTGTGTAGGTCAGTAAGCGCTTGCATTTGGGTGCGTATTGGCTATTGTGCTGCTCACAGCCGCGTCACGCTCAACCTGCTGCCGGGTTAAACGACGTTTCAAAAAGTAGCGCTACCCAACTTGACCGAGCCCATCCCGGTCGATGAGTAATCGGCAGACATCGGCCATCCTTGGGATACAGGCATGTCTACACACAGCTATTTCGTTTCCGCAGCCTCTGTTCGCTACCTCAAGCAGTTCGCCGCAAAGAAGGTGGATGGAGTGTCTTCGTCTCATCTTTCAGAGGCGGTCGCTGTTGCGCTCGACTTTAAAACGCATGCTGCGCTAATCGCGGCCTTGCGAGGGAATGCAACTGTTGAGGCTAGCAAGCCGAGCAACGAACGCATGAACTCGCGGCTGCGGCAGTTTGGCTATCACGTCAGACCCGATCTGAAGCTCCTTCCGGAGCTCAAGCACTCTTACGGATTTGGTAAGCGCTACCCGATAAAAGCGAAGCGCGGAGCCCGGTGGAATGCTTGGCGGAACCTTATGATCGCCGCTATCAATGCTGGGTTGGATCAGCGCCTGTTCGGCCTGTCTCCAGATGAAGACTGGTGGCCTGGAGCCGATCCTTCCGGCAATGGTGGTGCGCGTGGCCACTACCGTTTTATCTTCGATGGTGACCTGACAGCTGTGGTAACAGTTGCATCGATCGGTGCAGGTGAGCTTTCTATCAACGTACTTCTTGACCCTGACAGCCCTGACATTGAAGCGGATGGTGGTTTTGGGATCAAAGATGGCAAGGCGTCCGCCCACGGCTGGTTCGAGCGCCGGCTGGGAGCTTGGCTCATGGACGGTGGAGAGGACTTTTCGTGTAAGCGGTTGATTCAGGCCAGGCTAGCAGCTGCACGGGTCGAGAGCACTGGCTATTCGGACATCGGCAGCTTCATCATGTGACGATGTTGACCGGCATGGTAGATAGCCGTGCCGGTCACATCTCGAGGCCTGTCAATGGAAGAAGGCTTCTTCCGGATCCTCTCCGCACCCAGGATGAGTGACTTTCGACTCATCGGTCGGTGTCGCGCCGAGCTTGGAGAGCATTGCGCTGAGCGCGTGCGTGGATGACACGCTGAGATCCTCGCCCGTCTCCATGCGGGCGGCCAGGATGCACACCTGGCGCAACAGTAGGCGGTGAGCCGCATTGAGCCAGGGCATGTTGGTAGCGCATTCCTTCCAGACGCGCACCTGAGCCACAGTCATGCCCTTGTAGGGGGTGCCGATGGGGTCGGGATTGGCTGGCTCAGAGCGGTTCTTGTAACGGCCTGGATCTTTGATGGTAGCGCCCGATACGCGGGCCTTCTTGGTGGGGGTTCGAGGCTTTGCCATGGGGTCTCCTTGGCCCGTGAGGGTCGTATTTCCAATTGCGGATGCGCGAAGAAAGGGGGGCGCACGTGTCGCAGCGAGAGGGTCTGAAACTTTTCCCTCCCCCTGCCGTTCAGGGCTGCAATGGCCAGCCTTCATCGTCACAACCGATCACCACGCGGTCAGGGTTGCCGAATCCGCCGTCCTCGCGCGCCGTCTTCCTGCTGTGACAGCTGACGCACAGCGTCTGCAGATTGGTCGTGACGTTGTTGTTCGGGTCGCCATCAATGTGATCGACGTGGGCTTGGCCCTTGGCGCTACACAGGACACCGCAGCCCTTCGCTTGGCACCGGTATAGGTCGCGGACCAAGATGCTCTCGCGCAGCACGCGCCAAGCTCGGCTATTGGTTGGTAGAACGCGCGAGGCCCGTTGCCGGGCCTGCGCGGGGCGATCAGCGCGCAACATCGACGCGCCTCGCCCTGCCGGTGTTGTTGCGGACACCGCCGGCTGGTCCTGGCCTGTGAACCTGCGGGCCCACCCTTACTCAGTCCTCAGCCGGCCGCACGCCGGTGATGACGGTGAACTGCTGCGGGTAGTTGATGACTACATCGGCGCGGACGTGGCACAGGAAACCGATCTCGCCCGTCTTGGCGTACGCCTCGCGCAGCAGCTGGATGGACAGCGCCTCGCGCATCAGGAAGTACAGGCCGCTGAAGTTGCCCACGAAGATCTCGCTGGCATCTGTCGCCGTGCCAGCTTCTACGTCGGTCGGGAGCTGGCTGGTCGGCACGAAGGACATGCCATCGATCAGGCGCGGGCGCTGGAGCGGCTGGCCGGTGGTGTCGGTCAGACCCTCGAAGTCCATCAGCGTGCGGGTGGCCATAATCGCGGCAGTCGGAGCAGGCGCGTTCACGTCGATGATCGAGCCGTACGCCCTGAGCAGCGGGCGGTAGCTGTCCAGGGCGGCGCCATTGGCGCCCAGCGACACGGTGTTGATGCCCGCCGTATTGCGCAGGCCGCGCGGCTCCGGCGCCGTGCCCGAGCCCAGCAGACCAACCCGGTCCAGCTCCTTGGCGAACGCCTGTGCGATGACCTGGCGCAGCGCGCGATCCACGTCCGAGCCATCGGCCAGCAGCTCACGCGACACGCGCACGATGCACGCCAGGCTGCGCGGGGTGGACTGTACCGAGCGCAGGGTGGGCTGGCTCTCGCCGATGTCGCCCAGCTCGTTGCGCCAGTTGGCAGTGGGTAGGGTGTCGATAGCCGCGGTGGATACCGACTTTGCGCCGTAGCCCATCGGGACGATCCCCGCGCCCGCCTGCAGCAGCGACGACGCCGGGACCAGCGCGGACAGGATGCCCGGCATCACCACGTCCGGGACAGCGTAGCCGCCTGCGCTGTCGGTGCCGACTGCGAGCGAAGCCATCACGGCCTCGGTGCTGCTCATACCGGCCACGCCGCGCATGAAGTCGGTCAGCGTGGTTTCGGCAGCGCGCGGCTTGTCAGCGTCGTCGCGGCGGCTGGCGTAGTACGCCCGGAATTCTGCCGGAGTGCGCAGCACCTTGATACCGCCGCCGTCCAGGTCCGCCGAGGGCGCATCAGTCGGGCCGCCGCCGTTCATCTGCCACGCTGCCAGTGCGGTGGTGTTCTCGTCCACCTGCTGGCGCACGGCGTCCACGTCGGCGGTGTGCTTGGCCTTGAACTGATCGAAGGCAGCGTTGAGCTTGGTGATGAGGCCGGCCACGTCGTTCGGCTCGGCCTCTGCGCGTACGGCCTGAATGCCGCGTGCGATCTTGGTTGGCTTGGTCATGCTGGGCTCCTGTGTAGGAGTCCAGTGTCTGTTTCAGGCCATGCCGCAACCATCAGTTATCGTGGGGTTGCGTGGAGTTGCGTTGCCTAATTTACTTCCTGTGCGCCTCGAGCCAGCGCGCGGCATCGATCAGGCGATAGGTGATCTTGTGCTTGCCACCGCCGAGCGCGTAGCTCTCCGGTGCTGTGCCTTCCCTGCGCTTGTTAGCCAGCGTGCCAGGCGCAATGCCAATCAGCCTGGCCAAGTCAGCCTCGCCAACGCGCCCATCAGCGCTGATCCACATTCCGTGATTCTCTGCCTGCTGGCGTAGCAGCGTTGCGGTCGAATCTGCGCGCCCATCCATTGTGGCGATGAGTGCGTCCAGACCTTGTGCCCGTAGGCTATGCGGCTTCAATCGTCCCTCCTTTGGGGTCGTCCGGCCAACTGTGGATGCGCGAAGAAAGGGGGGCGCACGTGTCGCAGCGAGAGGGTCGGAAACTTTTCCCTCCCCCGGCCGTGGTGGTGAACGTCGTGCATCGGGTGCAGCGGGCGCATGGGGGGCGCCCCGTTCCCTTTCGCTCGGTGGTGCAGCGAGGCGGAGAGCGGGTGAATCAACAGCGCAGGAGCAACAGCGCCAAGCGTCCGCTGCGCTCCCGCTTGGTAGATATCTATAAGGGGGGCCCCTGAGGGGTGTAAAAAACGGGCGATTTGCCTGTATTTGCACCCCTCAGGGGTGTTTATCGACTGGCTCATGCTGCTTTTGCACCCCTCAGGGGTGTTACGTGGTCCCCTGAGGGGTGTTGAGATTGCGATTCTGTTTGCACCCCTGAGGGGTGTTGAAGATGCGTTTTGCGCCAGTCATTGCGTGGTGGGCCCGCAGCGATCTCCAGGTTCTTGCCGGGGCAGCGATCAATACCTACCCAGGTGAGCGCGTACAGATGGCATTGCTTCTTGATGCCGTGTCGCGTCTGCACGATGAACCCCGCCTCCTCCAGCTGGGCCAGCAGCTCCTTGCTCTTACTCGCAGCACACACGCCAGCGCCTTCTACCATCGCCTTTGTGGCGCTGAGGTCGCCGTTGTTGCGCCCGTTGTATTGCGCGGCCAAGAACAGGAGCATCTTCATTGCTGCCCCGCTGAGCGCGAAGAAGGCCGGATGCCGCATCATCGAGTGGGGCAACCGAACGAACGTGTCGCTCAACTGCCGGCCTGTGATCTTGCGGCGGTTCCTCTCAGCTGCCATGTGGCGTGACCACGTTGGTGACCGCGCGCAACCAGTCCGCCCCAGCGCGCGCCGCGCGCGTCATGATCCACTCGCGCACGCGAGCCTCAGACGGGTTGCCCCTGTGCTGCAGGGCGCAGTCACCGCACAGCACGTAGGGGAGGGAGGCCCAGCCGAACTCCCGCTCCACACGATGGAACGTGCCGAACACCGGCAGCAGCGGCTTGCCGCAGCAGTCGCATGCGATGGGTTCAACCACAGGACGGCGGCTCATGGCGCGCGCTCCTGTCGGCGTGGTGGGGCGCGATCGATGGCAGCTGCCAGGCGCTCGGCGAGTGCCTGTAGGCGAGCCTCAGACAGCGCGGGAAGCGGCGGAGTCCGTACGATGCGGTGTGCAGGGAAGGGGATGATGGTTGCGCTCATCCGACCCTCCGCGTTGTGGTGGCGTACATGACCATCCCGAGGATCACCAGCAGGTCGGGAGGGATCGGGTAGGCAGCGCCGGGATTACTGCGCGTGTAGACGTGCAAGCCACCGGGGCGGGCTTGGATGAATCGAATCGACTGCTGCCCAGCAATCTCCACCGCATAGCAGGCGTCGCCGGCGAAGTAGTTGCGGTGCAGGTCCACATGCAGGAGGTCGCCCGGCTCATAGCGCGGGGCGTTGAGGTTGTCCTGTACCAGCACCTGGGCCCAGCGCGCGGTGTCAGAAAAGTCCGGCAGCGCATCGGGGAAATGCCCGATTGCGGCCGGCAGGGGTTGGTGTACGATGGGCGTCATGGTCAGTTCGTTCCTTGGTCGGTTCGGACGTGGCTTTCACGGCTCACTCCGGCTGCAACCGGGTGGGCCGTTTCTCTTTCAGCGGGGCAGCGCACGGCTGTCCGCCGTCTCCACAACTGCGGCCTCCAGGTAGGCGTCCAGATCGGCAGGCCGGTAAAAGCAGCGCTTGCCCACCCGCAGGTATCGCGGGCCGCGCCCCTCACATCGCATCTTGTCCAGCGTGCTCTTGCTCAACCCCAGCCATTCCGCTGCGGAGGCCGCGTCGAGTCTTGCGGCTGGCGGAGCGATTGCAGTTTCTTTTGTGGTCATTTGGCGTCTCATGGTTGGATGGTCCATTGAGGGACCATTGTTGTCCCTATGGCGCAGTGGACCATTGTTGTCCGTTGCCGTCAAGGACAATTTTGGTCCATCATTCGCCCATGGCACCCGAATTTCACCAATTCAAACTGCGGCTTCCGGTCGATCTCATGCGGAAGGTCGAAGAGGAAGCTGAGCGTTCCGGCCGTTCGTTGTCGGCAGAGATTGTTTTTCGACTCACCGAGGCGTACTCAGCCGGCGAGGCTGCGGACGGCGGTATCGCGCAGGACATTGCGGTCAACCTGGTGGCCTATCGGAAAGCTGTTGAGCGAAACGCGCGCCAAGTCCAAGAGAACATGGAGAAGGTGCAAAAGAGCATGCAAGAACTGGAAACGCTTAAGACGTTGCTCGAATTGCGCTTGGCTGAAACCACTCACGAACTGGACGTGAAGAAGGCTAAGTAGTGGCTGCCTACGTCAAGCTCACCAGGTCGGTACAGCGCGCGCTGAAGCCCGGCCAGTCGATCAGCGAACACGGGATCACCTACACGCGCACCGCGAACGGCGATGGGCGATGGTCTGTCAACGTGATGGTGGCCAGGCGCCGGCATCACCAGGTGGTGGGCTTGGAGTCGGAGGGGTACACCCGTACGCAGGCGGAGGACGTGGTGGCCGCGCTCAAGGCCGCCAAACGCAGCGCGTCCCATGGGGTGCAGGGGAGCAAGGGCAACGCCTCGCAGACGGTCGCGCAGGCGGCTGACGATTACCTGGACTATCTCCGCCGGCATGACGGCAAGGACATCGACACCAAGGAGCGGCGGTTCCGCGATCACATCAAGCCACACCTCGGGCGCCGGCCGGTGGCCAGGCTGACCGATGATGACTGGCTCGCCTACGTGGCCACCCGGAAGGGCGAGGGCGCCAGTCCGGGCACGATCAACCGTGAGCGCTCTGCGCTGCTGCACATGCTCAACACGATGCGGCGCCGGAAGATCCTCAACGCTGCGCCGCTGCTGGCCCGCCAGCGCGAGCCGCAGGGGAAGCTGGTGTACCTGACGCCGGAAGAGTCGCAGCGGCTGCTGCTGGCCGCGCAGGAGGACGTGTCGCCATTGGCGCATCGGTTCGTGATGGTGACGCTCTACACCGGCCTGCGGCACAGCGCAGCGCTCAACCTGCGCGCTGGCGACGTGGACGTGCAGCGCAGGATTCTGTGGATCGGCAAGGACAAGGCCGGTCGGCGCGAGCAGCCCATGCCGCAAGTGCTGGCGCAGTACCTTGGCAAGGTCATCAAAGGAATGGAGGCTGAGGCCTACCTATTCCCATCGCAGCGCGCGGGCAGTGGCCGGGCCTATCAGATGAACGCCGTATTCGGTCGGTGCGTGCAGCGCGCGGGCATCGCCAAGCATGTGACCCCGCACACGATGCGGCACACCGCCGCGACCAACGCTGCGCATGCTGGGCTCGATGCGGCCACGATCCAAGCAATGGGCGGCTGGAAGACAAGAGCTATGGCCGAAAGGTACACTCACGCGGCTTCGATGCAGGACGCTATGGCGGCCCTACAGAAACAGCTTTCCGGCGACGCGATTACACCGAAATTACAACGGCGACCGCGCAAAACCGCCTGAAACCCTTACAGGGCCTATAGCTCAACGGTTAGAGCAGGGGACTCATAATCCCTTGGTTCCAGGTTCGAATCCTGGTGGGCCCACCATAAGAAGCAGGTGCTTGGGCGTCGGGCCCGATGCCTCTACCGCGTCGGCGGAAAGAACATCGGAAATAATTCTCGGACGCCGATAGGGTTCCACGGGATTTACTGCGCATCGACAGGCAATGGACACTTGTTGCCATGACAAGGAAGGCAGCAAGAAACGAATGGTTGGTCCTCGCCGGCAGGTGCGCGGAGAGTACACGGAGGCGGCCACGCCGGCTGGCTCTATCGCCAGGACCATATCTCCATGGTGACGCTCGAAAGCGGCAAGATAAGGGCCTACAGGGAGTACTGGGATCCTTACGTTGCGCTGAGAGACTTCGGGCTGGTCAGGCCCGGTGTTGCCGCTCGGTAGCCCTGAACAGCACACGGCGTCGTGGCGTGATGCGTGCAGCGTGCCTTGGCAGCACCTGGATCAGCTTTCTGGAAGCTCGATCAGGAATCCCCTCCTTATGTAGTCCGGGATCTTCACGTACTCGGCCCTGACGCGTTCGGCGAACTCCGGATCCAGGTGCCAGTCACTCTTGTCCACCGCGAAATAGTTGACCCACTGCGCGGTAACGATTGGCCCTGGCCAATGACGGGCCATTGTCATCAGATATCGACGCGCGGAACAGATTTTTCCGATGGCAATGACGCTCCGTCTCTCTTCGAGAGGCAGCATGAGCTCGGCAAGCTCGCGCGAGCGCCATACGTTCTCACCAGTGTTCATGGCGAACGGCTCGATGATGAGCACATGCTCTGGAATTCCCAACTCCATGAGGCGGGTAGCCATGGTTTCGGCTTCTGAATCGTGAAGACCTGCGGTCATGCCACCGGAAACGACTGCCTTCCGGAACATTCTCTTGTGCCACAGGGTGACTACTGCCTGGCAGAAATCCTCCACTCCGTGCCGAGTTCCGAAGATCAGTGCGAGATCTGAGCGTACTGCAGGGCGCTCCGGCATGACGTAGTCGCCTATGCGCTCGATGTCTTCCAGTTGCATGGCTGCTTCCCTCATGGTCAATTTGGCTGGCTTCTAAGTTGACCACTGGAGTATTACGGCCTGTGGGTTCTCGAATTGGTACGAAGACCCTCTTCGACGCGCAGGTCAGGGGGGCGGCCCACAATCTGGTGGTGCATCTCCTGGATACCCCGCATGACATTCGTCGTGATCGCGTCCGCCAGCGCAGTCGCGAGAAAGGCGCAACGTTCCCCATGGAGGTACCCGCTGCCTTCTTTGAGCTGGCGAGCCAGCATTGGGAACCGATGGACCCAACCGAATGCGAGATCTACGACGTCAGGCAATCACCTGGAATCCAAGGCCCCCTTCTGACTGACAGGGATACCAAGGCCCCAACGCCGCTGCACGCTCCTGATACATGAGGTAGCGCGTCATCGCCCCGCAGCCGCGATGCTGATTCATGGGAGGAGACGGCGGCAGCCGCAATGCGGCTGCCGCTCATGTGGACGTCCTGCTGCTTGCAACTACTTCGGCATCAACACGGTGTCGATCACGTGGATCACGCCATTGGACTGGCCGACGTCGGCGATGCTGATCCCCGCCTTGCCGCCCTTGGCATCGATGACCCACAGCTTGCCGTCATGCAGTGCGACGGTGAGGGATTCACCTTCAACGGTCTTCAGCGTGGCCTTGCCGCCGTGCTTCCTGGCATCGGCCATCAGCTGCGCTGAACTGTAATTGCCTGGCACCACGTGGTAGGTCAGGATCTTGGTCAGTTGTGCCTTGTTTTCAGGTTTCACCAGCGTATCGACCGTACCTGCGGGCAGCTTGCTGAAGGCTGCATTGGTGGGCGCGAAGACGGTGAAGGGGCCGGCGCCATTGAGGGTATCGACCAGGCCCGCTGCCTTGACCGCAGCGACCAGGGTCGTGTGGTCCTTGGAGTTGATGGCGTTCTGGACGATGGTCCTGGTGGGATACATCTCCGCTCCGCCGACCATCACGGTACTGGCGGCGAAGCTCATTGAAGTGGCTGAGACGAGTACGGCGAAGCTGACTGTGGCGGCTATCCGCTGAAGGGCTTTCACGGCGCGTTCCTCTATAGGATGCCCGCAAGGCGCGGGCATCCTACATACGCGCTGGCGCGGCCCTTGGATGCAGGCAGATGCATCAGTGCGCGTTGTCGCTTGAAACGTCGCAGCGTTGTAAAAGCCGAGTGAACGACTGCCCCTGCCGGCGGCTACGCAGTACGAACTGCGCGCCGCTCAGCGGCGCGGATGGCGGATGTCGGAAGCGCAGCCAGAAAGGCGCGCGTTGCTGATGGCCTGGCGGACACCACAGCCACGGCATGACAGCACGGTTCCACCGGCAACGTGTTCCATCTCATGCTCGTCCCACACGCTCGTCGATCCGCAGGCGGTGCAGGTGGCGACGATCTGCAGTGCGCGGGCCAGGTCGCCCTGCTCCCCAGCCTTGTAGGTGAGATCGGTGATCTGAAAAATGCCGGTATGACTCATGGGAATGCCGGGGGGTGCTTGTTGACGAACGATAGGGCCCACCGGGTATCGGTCGTGTCGGTGCTGTGTTGATGGATGGTTGAAGTGCAGGCTATTCGTCGCTGCGTCGATTGAGCTCTTCAAGCCGTGCGCGGCTGACTGACTGGTGATTGCCGCAGGTTGGGCAACTGAGGGCAGCCGCACCGTCGAGATCGACAAGGCCATGGTTGGGAATGGCCCTGAACTGCCAGGAACACTTGATGCAGGAGCAATCGATTCGGGTGACCTGCAGCAGGGTGCCGTCTGCCCGCGTCACTCCCTCGACGCTGATTACGTAGAACTGTCCGATGTCACGCATGAAGATGAACGAAATCCCTGAATCCGTAGGGCGCCATCATGCTGTTTTGTGGGCCATCTGGGACAAAGGTGGCTTGGTCGAATTCTGAAGAGTTAAGAATTCGAGTGACGGTGCGGACTCGCAGCGGGACAGGTAATCCAACGCCGCGCGAGTGAGAGTTGGATACGACGACGTGAGCGCCTTCCGCAAGGTGTTCCAGAGCATTGTCGGCATGTCCCCGTCCGCATGCCGGGATCATTTCCGTATCCGGCGGCGTGCACAGGGGGAAGGCCGACTTCGGGGGGGCCGTGGTTGACGGGATGGTGTCGATCCATCGCCAGCATGCCGGTGTCACCGCGCGGGGTCGTCGACCACAGGCATGCTGGGCGTGCGGATGTTGATTCCGATCCCGACAGGAGATCGCATGATGCGCAGTGCTTGTGCGTTCTTCGTTCTGGCTGCATCGCAATGCGTTCGGGCATTCGCGTCCGACGCTGGCGAATCACCCAGGTCAAGACGCCGGCGCCGATCATCGATGGCCTGCAGTACAAGCGCGCCTTCAACCTGGCCGGGCCCTCACGGCCGAGGGTTACGGTGCCATCGAGTACCTGCATGCACAGGGCAAGGTGATCCACACGCTGGCGCCAGAGGCCGAACTTCGCCGCTAGCGGGTGCACACTCCGAATCGAGGCTTACCCGCGCCGACCGCGCCCGTCGATGCTGTAGCGCCCAGCCCCGGTGCAGGCCAGCAGCAGGAACCCACCGGCCAGCCCCAGGTTCTTCAGGAACATGATCTGCTGGGTCTGGTCGGCGAAGTTGTGGTGGAAGATGAAAGCGGTGACCAGGCTGAAGCCCACCAGCACGATCGACATCAGCCGGGTCTGGAAGCCAAGCAGGATGCACAGGCCACTGCCGATCTCGAAGGCGACCGTTGGCCACAGCAGGATGCCGGGCACGCCCATGGCTTCCATATAGGCCTGGGTGCCGCTGAGATCGCCGAGCTTGCCCAGCCCGGAGACCAGGAACAGCGCCATCAGCAGGATGCGCGCAAGCAGGTAGGCAAGCGAATGCGATGAGGTGCTCACAGGGATGTCCTCGGGGATGGCCGACGAAGGCGATCGGAGCCCACCCGCAGTGAAGCCCGTGTCTACGCGGGGGCAAGCCGCCTTGACAGGCGCCGCGCGGCAGTAGACCTTTCCAGCATGACGATCGATATTGAATCGCTCAGCCTGCGGGAGCTGGGCGCCTTGGTGGTTGCCGCTGAACAGCGGAAGCAGCTGATTTCCAACCGCCGTCCTGCCAGCGCGGTGCGGCGCATGCTGAAAGCCGCCGCAGCGGAAGCGGGATATACCCTCGAAGAACTCTTTGGCGATGAAGCCATCGAAGCGGCCGCACCCAGCCGGAAACCGGCACGGCGCAGAACCGGGAAAGTGGCCGCCAAATACCGAGACCCGGAATACAAGCGGCTGACCTGGTCCGGCCGCGGGCGCATGCCGCGTTGGCTCGCTTCCAGGATCCAGAAGGGCCACAAGGTCACCGACTTCCTGATTCCCGGGTTGGCGCGACCGACGGCGCGCAAGGGCAGCCCGATCGGCAAGCGCACGGTCTTCAAGAAGGATTGAACCTGCCACGCTGCTACCCTGCCGGGGTCTTTGAACGAAGGAGCGCGGGATGGCACACGATGCAGGCAGGACGATCACGCCCACGATGCTGTATACCGCCGCGGCCGCGGCCGTGCTGGTCAGCCTGCTGGCCTGGGCGGTGGAATGGAGCGGGATGGCCTATGTCTGCCCATATTGCCGCGTGCAACGCACGGTCATCGGCGTGTTGGGCCTGCTGACGCTGTTCGCGCGCCCGGGCGGCATCGTGGTGCCCTGGCTGTCGTACAGCGCGGGCGCCTTCGCGTTCGTGGTGGCGGCGATGCAGCACTTCAACGGTTGGAAGCGCATTTCCGCCGGCGACTTCAGTTTCAACGAACAGTGGTACATCGATCCGTGGCTGCTGTCGGGCTGCGCGATGCTGGTCCTGGTGGCGCAGCTGATGCTGGTGCAGGCCGCCTGCCGGCGCAGGTTGCACTGACAGTGTCGTCGCTGCGGGAGAAGTGCCGGGTATGGCAAGCGCTCTCAATCCTTCAAAGTGGTAGTGACATCGCGTGTGGCGCGCGATGCTCATGAAGTGTCTTTCATATTTGTGAAATTCCACGTACCTTGTCTGGACTCACTTGATTTCAGGGATATGAAGCAGTGGCAGGAAAGAACGTGGCTACATGGATTGGTGCGTCGGCTTTGATCGCGATGGCGTGGTTGGGTGGAGCAGGGGAGGCGCATGCCCAGCAGGTCGTGGCTCGAGACTGCGATGGTTGCAGTTACCCGCAGATGCAGGGAATGGCGGAGTCGTTCGCGCACGGCATGAGCATGCCGTCGCACAGGATCCTCTACATACTGAATCCATCGGGCAACATGGCACGAAAGTTCAGCGTCATGCGTGATCGTGAAGGCGGCATCCGTTGCGACAAAATGGAACCCGGCGCGATGGATTGCGAACCCTTCGTCATCATCGACGAGCTCCCGGTCGAGCAACCGGCGATCAACTATCTTCAGTTCAAGCGCATAGTCGCTCAATCGGTGATCAGCCTGTCTGAGCCCGGCTACCCGACCAATGTGTACGATGACATCCAGAATCCGCAGAGAAGGGATGCGGTCAGCCAGCATCTGGGGCAGCGTTTCGAGACTTACATCTACCTGGCTTCCGGCGCGTACTCGCTTGGCATCGATGTCTGGGCGCCGCAGAAGATCCGCTATGCTGACGGGTCTACCGCTTCCTACAACTACAGCATGATCAACCGTCGCTGGGAGCCCAACGCCCTCCTTTACAAGGACAGGTTCGGTAACTCCATTCCGCTTAGCGTTACACAGTTGAGCGAGGGGCGAGGCGGCGTCACGCATCGCTTCGAATTCCCGAATGGGAATGCCACCGATATGGGAAGCTTCGTCAATGCGCTCAACAACATCGGTGTCCCGGTGACGGGGGCGGGCAATCAGTCTGTCACCTGCACCAGCACGATCAGGCTGACCGAGGTCAAGGTGACCTGCAACCGGAACTGATGAGGAATAGATCGATGCGAGTTTCACCAGGCCTGGGTTCCACGGTCATATTCGGTACTTCCTTTGTGGGAGCACTGCTATGCGGGTTCGTGTTTCCATCCATGTCGGCAGGTTCCCCGGAGCTGACCCCTTGGATGTTCAACGGCCTGCTGGCGTGCGGTGCGGTTGCGCTTTTTAGTGCTCCCTTTGGCTGGCGGGGTTACCTGAACTGGAGATCGCGTCGATTGAAGTAACGCATGGGGCCTGCGTGACTGCTGGCCCCTTGTTGCCTGGGAGGAGGCGCAGCGCTAGGCCTCCTGGAAAACCGCCAGCTGCGCAGCAAACGCACGCTGGTAGGCGGGCCGCTGCGTGGCCCGGGCCACATAGGTGGCGACCTGTGGGTACTCGTCGAGCAGGCCGCTGCTCTTCAGGCGCAGCAGCACCGAGACCATCATCAGGTCGCCCACGCTGAATTCGCCGTCCAGCCACGTTGTCCTGGCCAACCACGTCGATAGTTGGGCCAGCCGCGTCCGGACCCGCTCATCGAGCATTGGCAGCCGTTGCGCGTACCAGGGTTGCTCGCGCTCAAGCACCCAGGCCATGGAGCGCTCGACGATGGGGGGCTCCACCGTGTTCAGCGCAGCGAACACCCACATGATCGCGCGCATGCGGGCGTCCGGATCGCGCGGCAGCAGGCCGGGGTGCTGTTCGGCCAGGTGCAGGGCGATGGCGCCGGATTCGAACAGGGTCCGGTCGCCCTCCTGCCACGTGGGAATCTGCCCGAACGGATTCCGTGCCAGGTGCGCGGGCTGCTTCAGCTCGGCGAAGCTGAGCAGTTGTACGTCATAGGCCACGGCCAGTTCCTCCAGCGCCCAGCGCACGCGCATGTCACGGGCCAGGCCCTGGCCGCGGTCGGGGGAGGTGGCGAAGGCGGTGAGGATCGGTGGCATTGGAGCGCTCCTGCAGGCCGATGGGCCTGCCTTTCCTGTTCCGACGAGCGACGGGGCGGGAAATCGACAGCCCTCGATGCGGGCCTTCACCCGGCCCGATGCTGCTCCCGATACTGATCGGGCGTGCACTGCGCGTGCCGCTTGAACATTTCGGCAAACGCGCTGACGCCTGAATAGCCCAGCTCCCCGGCGATGCGGCTGATCGGCTTGCGTGTGCACAGCGCCTCGGTGGCGCGCACGAACTTCACACGCCCACGCCGGCCGCCGAGTGACATGCCCAGTTCACTGCGCGCCATGCGCTCCAGCGTGCGCACGCTCATGTGAGGCCGCTGCGCGATCTCGGCCACGGATTCGGCCGTGCATTTGCCGCCTGCATCGTGCTGATGCAGCGCCGGAAGATTCCGCTGACGGTGCTGGAGTCACTGTTCCTGCAGGCCACGGCGACGTCGCTGATCCTGCTGCCGGTGCAGCTGCCGGAGTGAACAACCTGACCGCGGTGGGCTGTTTCGGTTTCGCTGCGGTGTGTGCATCGATCCTTGCGCCCCTCAGCTGGATGACCGGTCTTTCGCGGTTGGGCGCGGCGCGCGTTTCGGGATTCTTCAGCCTGGTGCCGATCGTGACCACCGCACTGGCGGTGCTGCTGCTGGGTGAGTCACTCAGCGGATGGGGTGCTGGGTGGCAGCCTGCTGGCGGTGTCGGGTGTGGTACTTGCTGAATATGCCGCCAGGCACGGGTGCGGAAGGCCGATGCGGCCCGATATTCCAGCAAGGTCTGCACGAAACGTGCACCTCACGTCGACATTGTGCGATGCCGTTGCGCTTCAGTCTGGCAACCCCATTCCCCGCCCGCGCAGGAGCCCATCGATGAATACGCCTGGAAAGCCGAGACCCACCTGGAAGCAATGGCACGTGCTGCTGGTGATCCTGGCAATCGCGCTGCTGGTCACTCTGATCATCGTCACCGCACCGTGGTAACGCGTGCAACGCGCTCAGATTCCGTGAAAGCCGACGATGCTTGAAATGACGAAGTCAGCAGGTGTTCCGCATGGTGATGCGTGCATCAATTCGTGCTCACCTGGTTGGCACACGCGATTGCACACAGTGGGGTCGAAGGCAATGCAGATGCACTGCCATTCTCCACTGACTTTCGAGCACACAGGAGCGACGCCATGAGCACCCAGTCCACCATCGAACATCGCCTCAACGACCTGATCGAAATCGCCCGCGATGGCAAGTCGTTCTATGAAGAAGCGGCCACCAAGGTCAAGGATGCCGAGCTGTCGGCACTGTTCACCCGCATCGCTGGCGTCAAGGGCCGCATCGTGGCGGCGTTGAGCGGCTCAGTGGCCGCCAGCGGTGGCAAGCCGGCCGAACATGGCACCGTGGTCGGTTCGATGCAGCAGTTCTACGGCAAGGTTCGAGCCGCTTTCGGTGACACCAACTATGGCTACGTGGCTGAACTTGAAGAATCCGAGGACCGCCTGCTGGGCGCGTTCAAGGATGTGCTGCAGGACAACGAGCTGCCGCCGGCCGTGCGCCAGGAAGTGACCCAGCTGCTTCCGGAAGTGCAGGAGTGCCACAACGTCATGCGTGCGCGAAAGCACGCAATGAAGGCCGCCTGACCGCAGCGGACGGCCCAATCAGCGGGACTGGCAGCCGGGGCGGTTTACCGCCCCGGCTGTTGCATTTGCGGCCCGCGCCGATGGCCTTTGATCAGGCCGCGTCGTCGTTCAGCATGTAGCCCAGCCCACGCTTGGACTCGATGCTGACACTGGCCGAGCGCAGGGCACGGCGCAGGCGTGATACGTGCGGATCCAACACGGTGGTACCGCCGTCGGCGCCGGCCAGGTGCACGGCAGCACTCAGCACTTCATGGCGGACGATCCGGCCCTGGCGGGCGCAAAGCGCTTCCAGCAGCAGCAGCTGGCTGCGCGGCAGGCTCAGGGGCGCACCGCCTACCAATGCCATGCGGTTGGAAAAATCGAACGTGAAATTGCCGATTCTCAGAATGTGGCCGGCATCAGCGTCGAGGCGCCGGGTAATCGCGCGCAGCCGCGCGGCCAGTTCGTCGAACTCGAACGGCGTGGGCAGGTAGTCATCGGCACCGGCATCCAGGCAAGCGATGCAGTCGGCAGCGTGGTTGTGGCGCCCCAACAGCAGAATGGGTAGCCAGGTACGCAAGCCGCGCACGATCTGCACCAGCTTCAGTGAATCGCCTTCGGGCAGCCAGCGGTCGAGAATGAGGGCGCGGTACTCCACGGCCTGTACCGCGGCCTTGGCCAGTGACCAGGTTGCCACGAGGTCCACCAGCATGTTGCGGCTCTGCAGTACGTTGCGAAGCGCCTGTGCAAGTTCGGCGTCGTCCATGGCCACGAGGATGCGCATGCTGCGTCTTTTCCTGATTGCTGGATCCGGCGGGCGTGCAGGCGCACTGCGTAGCGTCCGTCATGGTGGTGAGGTCGCAGCGGGGCCGAGCAATGGTCACGGCTGCAGCACGTGCTGCAGCTGGCTGATCATCCCCCCCCCGGGATGCCTGTCCTGGCATTGGCAGATGCAGGACGCGCAGCGCGGGCAGCGGACGGCTGCCTGCCAAGCGATCTCTACGTCGTATGGAGACCTGCCACGTGGCGGTGCATCACGCTGTGGCAGATGTCGAGGTGGTGGGCGCGCACCACCACCTCAGGCAAGCCGGAGAGGCTTAGCCGTTGCAGCAGTTGCTGTCGGAGCTGCTGCAGCTGTTGCCCAGGTTTTCCTGCTGGTTTTCGATCATCAGGCGCTGCAGATTCAGGACGCGATTCATATCAACTCTCCTTAGTCGTACATGGGATCGGGAGGCATGCGTGCCTCCCACGCGTTACGCAATGAAATGATTCACTGCGCGATTGCACCACGCAATCTCAAAGCCCTGTTGCAGTTGCTGAAGAACCCCGGTCTATACGTGGCGGATGGAAAATGGCATTGCCGATTGGAATGAGTCAAGTCAATTGTGGAATGAGAATCGCCTGCGCAATGTAGCGGCAAGGTACGGTGGCAATCATCGATCTGCAGGGACATTCCGGGCGGCTGCATTGCAGCGATAGCCGGCGGATTTCACGCCGTGCTTACGAATGAAGCAGGCAGGGAATCCGCATTCCGCATTTTGCGATGCCTGCAGGCTGGAGCGCCCGCAATGCATCCATCGCGCATGTGCGAGGCGTTCGCGGATGTGTGCACCGGGCAAATGAGCCGTGGAACCGACCAGGGAGAGACGATGTCAGCGCGTCAACGATCACTGCGTGAAGCACGCCACATGGACAAGGCCGCCTATGTGGGGGGCGACGAGCGGTTCTACGAATTGAGCTACAGCCAGTACCGGCCCAGCGAAGATTTCCGCAGTATCGTTGAAGCGGAGATCGAGGCGGCCGGCATGGCGTGGACGATCCATCGCATCGGTGTCTGGTCGCACCTGGCGACGCATGGCGACCCGGTCGCCGGCAACCTGCCGCCGCAAGGCTGGAAGATCCACGTTTCAGCCACGCAGGAAAACTGCCAGCGGGTGCTGCGCACCGTCACCCGGATGGCCCTGGCCGAGCGCGTGAAGTTCAAGTTCGCCAATGACATGAACACGATGCGCATGATGAGCTCCAAGCGTTGGCCACGCGGTGGCTCGGGCAAGTTCATCACGCTCTATCCGCTGGACCTTGCGGTCTTCACGCGCTTCATCGAGCAGCTGCATGGGGCGCTGAAGGACGAAGATGGCTCGTACATCCTGTCCGATCGACGCTACAAGGACTGCCGCTGCCTGTATTACCGCTATGGCGGCATGCGCCAGGTGTACCGGCTTGATTTCATCGGCCAGAAGGTGCCGATGCTGGTCGCGCCCGACGGCAGCCATGTTCCCGACCTGCGCAATCCCTATTTCGAGGTGCCTGCCTGGGAAACCGACCCGTTCCCCAGCGAGGATGACCCCGGCGAGATGACGTTGAAGGAGGGCCGCTATCAGGTGCAGGCCGCGCTTGGGTTCTCCAACACGGGCGGGGTCTACCTGGCATTGGATCAGGTCACCGGGGAGGAAGTGGTCATCAAGGAGGCGCGGCCCCATGTGGAAATGCACGGGGAAGGGCTCGACGCCACCAGCCGCCTGGCACGCGAACGACGCAATCTGGAACTGCTGGGCCCGGTGGGCGCCTCGCCGCGCTGCCTGGATGCATTCACCGATTGGGAAAACAGCTATCTGGTGGAAGAGCGCCTGGATGCATTCGATCTTCGCGAGCTGATGCTCAAGCATTCGCCGCTGATGAAGGCCCGTCCCAGCGCACGCGATGGTAGTGACTACTACGGGATGTGCGTGACCATCTTCACCGGTCTGCTTCGCGCGGTCGACCGCGCACACAAGGTGGGAGTGGTGATCGGTGACATCTCGCCGTCCAACATCATGGTCGACCGCAGCGACATGCGTGTGCGCCTGATCGATCTGGAGGCCGCGTTCCTGGACGGCAGCGATGAGTGGGACGACATCCACACGCCCGGATTCCGCCGGATCATGAAGGGTCGCAAGCGCGCCAGCTGTTTCAGGGATGACCGTTATGCGACCGCGGTGGTGATGTTCTACTGCCTGTTCCCGCTGATGGCCATGGCCTACATCCGTACCGACCTGTTCCAGAAGGTGCTGCCGGTGATGATGGAGGACATCGGCTGGCAGCACACGCCAGTGGCCGCGGTCATCCAGGCGCTGGTGGACGACCGTATCGGCCTGGAAGAGGCCGCACAGCTGCTGCAGCAGCCGGCGACCCTGCAGGCGCCGTTCTCGTCGCCGCAGCGCCCGTTACCGGCGCCGCGCCAGTGTATCCGGCGGCTGCTCGCGTTCATGGATGCACACAGCCGGCTGCAGCCGGAGCGGACGCTGTTCCCACTTGATCCGTTCGCGCACTCCACCAACACGATGAGCCTTGGTCTGGGGGCGACCGGTGTGATCCACGCCTTCCATGGGGTGGGTCATCAGCCGTCGCCGGCGGTGATGGAGCGCTATGCGCAGGAGCTGCAGGCCCTGGATCGCACATCGCTACCGCCGGGGTTCCTCACCGGCCTTGCCGGCATCGCCTGGTCGGCGCTGCTGCGTGGCGAGGTGGAACTCGCCCGCAGCCTGCTCGACAGCGCTGACGGCAGTGACCTGTTGCATGCGCATCACTCGCTGTATCACGGCATGGCGGGTATCGGAATGGCGCACCTGGCCATGCATCACGCGACCGGCCTGCCCGGGCATCTCGACAGGGCGCTGTCGCTGGCGCGGCGGCTTGCAGACACCGTCCACCACGGAGAGCGGGGTGCCTACTGGCAGGACGAAGGTGGCGTCCGCATCGGCATGGGTTACGGCCAGGCCGGGGTGGCGCTGTTCCTGCTGAGGCTGTCGCAGCTCAGTGGTGATCCGGCATGGCGCGTGCTTGGCGAGCAGGCACTGCGACACGATCTCTCCTACGGCTTCGAGCTGGAGACCGGGGTGACCACCTTCCCCAGCTCACCGGAAGAGGTCAACACCTATGAACCCTATCTGGAGCAGGGGACTGCGGGCATCGCCAAGGTCGCGATCCGTTACGGCCTGTGGCAGGACGTGAATCGGCTGGTGCATGACTTCCATCGCAAGTATTCCGGCTTCTGCGGCCTGTTGTATGGCCTGTCGGGCATGCTGGATGTGTTTGTCGACGCCCATCTCTACTCCGGTGACCCGAGGTACCTGCAGATGGCGGAGCGACCGTACCAGGGCATCGTCGATCTGTATCTGTTCGAGGAGGAGGAGGGAATGGCGGCGGTGCCGGGCGAGAATCTGTTCCGCATTTCCTTCGACCACGGTACCGGCATCGCCGGAGTGATCCGCGCCCTGCATCGGTACGACACGCTGGCGCCGGACGAGTTCTTCCTGGATGCACTCGATGTGCATGGCGCGGTGGTACGGGAAGTGGACGGAGCCGGGGTGGGGCAGGCGGCGGTTGCATGAATGCGCGCCCGCACCCGGCCGGACAGCCACTTCAGCGCGAGCAGACCGCGCAGCGGCACAGTGTGCGCGCCATCCTCGCCAGCTTCGCGATCCTGCTCGGCCCCCTCCGCGGGCGCTACCTTGCGGTGGCCGCCACCACCGCGATGTTCGGCGGACTGGGCGGGCTGCTGCATCCGCTGCTGATCCGCGCGATCTTCGACGAGGCCGCCAGCCGGCAGGATTTCAATCGCTTCCTGCTGCTTACCGGTGCATATCTGCTGCTGTGCCTGGTGACCAACCTGGGCAACTACAGCTGCGCGCTGTGGCAGCAGCGCGTGGATAACCGCATCGTGGAGCGGATCGGGACCTCGTTGCTGACCGCCTACTATGGCCGCAGTTATGACGAGGTGGTGCAGAAGGGGGCTGGCTACTATGTGGCGCGGATCCGCTCGGACGTGAAGGATGGCGTGGTGCCGATGCTGTCGGTCGCACGCACCACCCTGACCCAGGCGGTGACATTCGTCGCCTTGATCGCAGCCCTGCTGATCATCTCCTGGCGTGCGTTCCTGGTGCTGATGGCCATCATTCCCATCGCCACCACGGTCAGCGTGCTGGTCGGCCGACGCATCCGCGAGCTGACCGTGGTGGAGCGTGACCGCGAGGCCGAACTGGTTTCTTTGCTGACCCGGGCCGTGTCTGCCTTCAAGATGGTCTGTACGTTCGGCCTGGGCCCCAGGACGGTGCAGGCCCATGACCGCAGCCTGCGCGAGGTGCTGGATTCGACCTACCAGCGCTTCAGGGTGGTGAGGACCCTGCAGGGTGCGAGCGACCTGACGATGGTGATCTCGGATGTCTGCTCGATCTTCGTCGGCGCACTGTTCGTGTTCCGCCAACAGATGACACTGGGTTCGTTCATCGCCTTCATGAACGCCTTCTGGCGCTCAGCCACGACGCTCATCGGCATCTTCAAGAACATTGCCGAGATGCACAGCCACGGTGTGGTGGTGGTGCGGGTGGCGGAGTTCATGACCGCGCCGGCAGCCGCGGCGTCGGCCACGCACATCGAGGGTGGTCTGCTGGCGACGTCGATCGGCTACGGGTACGGCGCCACTCCCGTGTTTTCGGATTTCACCCTGGCCCTTTCACCCGGTGAACGTGCACTGGTGATTGGCGACAATGGCAGCGGCAAGACGACCCTGGCCAACGTCCTGGCCGGGTACTTCCAGCCCGTCGCCGGCCAGCTGCTGCGACCGGCGCGTATCCGCGCCATCACGCTTCCTCTGCAGTTCCCTCCGCTGAAGGTGCGCGACCTCGGCGCCGATCCGGTGCTGCTGGCGCGACTGGGGATGGACGGCGACGGGATCGCCGACAGCCTGCCGGAAACCCTGTCGGCAGGGCAGCAGCAGAAGATCGCCTTGGCGATGGTGCTGGGCGAGGACGCCGACCTCTACATTCTTGATGAGCCGGTCGCCAACCTCGATACGGCCAGCCGCGAGATTGCGATGGACGCGATCTTCGCACGCAGCCATGGCCGCATGCTGGTGATGATCATGCACGGCGCCGAGGCCTACCGCGCCCGATTCGATCACGTACACGAACTTGGCAGGTCCATGTGGCAACCGGCACGGGTCACGCCCGTGCACGTCCGGGGAGAGGCATGACATGAAGTCGATACAGGGTGCAGAAAAGGGTGCGGGCATGCGCAGACTGGTCTACTGCGCGCAGGTGGCGCTGCACAATACACTGCGGAGCAAGGCCATCACCGCCCTGATGGTGCTGGCCATCGCGGTGGGAATTGGAGCCAGCATGACCACCTTGACCGTGGTCTACCTGCTGTCCGGCGATCCCTTGCCCGGGCGCAGCGGTGACCTCTACTACCCCCAGCTGGATGCCAACCCGAACTCGAAGGGCCGCGAGCCGTACGACGTGCTGGACTATCGCTCGGCCTTCGACCTGTGGTCGTCCGGGCGCGCGGACCAGCAGACACTGGTGGTTGCCAATCCGGTCAAGCTGCGGCCCGATCAGGGCAGCGCGCCACCGGTCATCCGCTCATCGATCTCCACCACCACCGACTTCGCGACGATGTTCGCGGTGCCGCTGGCGCATGGACGCTGGTGGTCGCGCGAGGAGGATGACGCGCGCGCACGTGTGGTGGTGATCTCGTCGGAGCTCAACGAGCAGATGTTCGGTGGGGGCGACAGTGTGGGGCAGACACTGCGGGTCAAGGACACCGCGATGCGCATCGTGGGCGTGCTCGCGCCCTGGCGACCCTCGCCGCTGTTCTACAAGGTGCGGGGCGGCCGCTTCAGCGGCGGCAACACGTCGGGCTTCTTCGCCTCGGCCGACGATCTGTTCATGCCGCTGACCTCCAGCCTGGAGATCAATGACGGCGACTTCGTGCCGTTCACCTGCTGGTCCACGCCGGAGGAGCGCGGCCGGCTGCAGACCGCGCCGTGTGTCTGGGTACACCTGTGGGTCAAGCTGGACAGCGCCGCCAAGGTGGCCGCCTATCAGCGGTTCCTGCAGAACTATGCCGCTGAGCAGAAGGCCCTGGGCCGGATCAGCCACGCCGACAACACGCGGCTGCGCTCATTGATGCAGTGGCTCGACTTCAACCAGGTGGTACCCAGCGACGTGAAGCTGCAGGCCATCCTGGCCTTCGCCTTCCTCGGGATCTGCATTGCCAATGTGGTCGGTCTGCTGCTGGCGAAGTTCCTGCGCTACAGCGGCGAGATCGGCTTGCGTCGCGCACTGGGCGCAAGCCGCGCGGCGATCTTCCTGCAGTGCGTGGTCGAGGCCGCGCTGGTGGGGGCACTGGGTGGCACGCTGGGCCTGTTGCTGACCTGGCTCGGCCTGAGCGCGGTGCGCAGCCAGCCGGTGGCCTATGCGGACCTGGCGCGGCTTGATACCACCATGCTGCTGTTCACCCTGGCGCTGTCGGTGCTGGCCAGCCTGCTGGCGAGCCTGATTCCCGCGATCCGTGCCAGTGCGGTCCAGCCCATCGCCCAACTGAAGCTTCTGTAGAGGAACCACCATGCAGATCGGCATCGTACTTTCGGCCCTGCGCCGGCACCGCCTGGCGACCTTCCTCATCGCGATGGAGATCGCATTGGCCTGCGCCGTGCTGTGCAACGCGATCTTCCTGATGATCGAGCGGAACGCTGCAATGCAGCTGGTCAGTGGCCTGGACGAGTCACGGCTGGGGGTGATCCAGCTCGACGGCATCGATGCCGAGCGCGCCAACGATGTCAACGCGCGGGTCGTTGGTGCATTGCGGGGGCTGAGCGGCGTGACGGCGGCCGGGCTGGTCAGTGCCATGCCGTTCGGCAGCCCGGGCATACGCGCCGGCGTCAACCTGGACGAGGACCAGCAGGTGCCCGGCGGTGTTCTGGATTTCTACCTGGCCGATGCCGTGGCCCTGGACGCGCTGCAGTTGCACCTGGTGGGGGGGCGCATGCCCGGTGCGGACGAGTTCGCACCGACCGATGAACTGGTGCCGGCCAATCCCCCGGCGCTGGTCACCCAGGAGCTGGCCCAACGCTACTGGCCAGGCGAAAACGCCGTGGGCAAGAGCCTGTGGGCGATGGACACCCGGCTGCGGGTGATCGGCGTGGTCGAGCACATGGCCGTATCCCGCCCCGGCCGCGGTGAAGCCAAGGGCTCGGACTGGTCGGTGATCGTGCCCGCATCGCAGGGGCCGCGCCTGACCGGCCGCTATCTGGTGCGCGCCGAGGCCGGCGACATGAACCGCGTAATGCGCGATGCGCAGCAGGCAATCCGCCGTGTCGCGCCGGACGTGGTGTTCGATGTCGAGGGCAGCCGGCGGATCTCCGAACTGCGCGAGCGGCATTTCGAAGGTGACCGGGTCATGATGGGGCTGCTGGGCGGTGTCATCATCGCACTGCTGGCTGCCACTGCCCTGGGCATTGTCGGACTGGCCAGTTACTGGGTGGAGCAACGTCGCAAGCAGATCGGCATCCGCCGCGCGCTGGGGGCCACGCGCACCGATGTGATGCGCTATTTCCAGATCGAGAACCTGCTGATTGTCTCCATCGGCATCGCGGCCGGGGCTCTGCTGGCCTACGCGATGAACCTGACCCTGATGCGCTTCTACGAACTGCCGCGCCTGCCACTGCTGTACCTGCCGGTGAGTGCGGTGATCCTGCTGCTGCTGGGCCAGGCGGCGGTACTGCTGCCGGCGCTGCGTGCCGCGGCCATCGCGCCGGTGTCGGCCATCCGTTCGTTGTGAGTCCCGCAGCGGCCTTGGCCGGTCGCTGCTTCCATCTGCAAGCGAGAATTCCCATGCTCAGGATGCAAGGCGTCAGCAAAGTGTTCCAGGTGGGTGAAGTCATGACCCATGCATTGCGCTCCATCGACCTGTCGGTGCAGGAGGGCGATTTCCTGTCGATTACCGGCCCTTCCGGCTCCGGCAAGTCCACACTGCTGAACATCCTCGGTCTGCTCGAGGGCTTTTCCGGCGGCCACTACGCGATCGGTGGCGTGGATGTTGGCGGCATGCGCGACGCGGCGCTCAGCGCGCTGCGCAACGAGAAGATCGGCTTCGTGTTCCAGGCGTTCAACCTGATTCCGGATCTGACCATCCAGGCCAATGTGGAGGTGCCCCTGCGCTACCGTGGCATGGCGGCAGCCGAATGCAGGCAGCGTGTGGTCTCGGCACTGGCCCAGGTCGGACTGGGCAGCCGCATGTCGCACTATCCCGGCGAACTGTCGGGCGGGCAGCAGCAGCGCGTGGCGATCGCCCGCGCCATCGCGGGTACGCCGGCCCTGCTGCTGGCTGACGAGCCGACCGGAAACCTGGACTCGCAGATGTCGCAAGGGGTCATGGAGATTCTGCGTGAGCTCAACCAGGGCGGCATGACCATCATCATGGTGACGCATGACAAGGAGCTGGCGGCGTGCGCGGGTCGCAGCGTCCACATCGTGGATGGGCAGATCGTCGAGGTCACAGCGCAGGCCATGCAGGCGCTGTGCGCCTGAGCTGAAAGGGAATCACCTGCAAGCAGAAGGGGCGGCCGATCGGCCGCCCCTCCTGTTTTCATCGCACTGCAGGCACAGATCAGAAACGCACGGACCAGCGTGCATTCGCACCATGGTCACGGCTCTCGCTGCCGAACTGGCCGCTGTAACCCAGCTCCAGCTGCTGGCGCGAGGTGAGCCACGCCGACAGGCCCAGTTCGGCCACCACCGCGTTGTCGGCGATCGGCGCGCCGTTGACCGCGAACGTGGAGCTGCCATTGGCAAACGCAAGGTTGGCGACCTGGCTGCGATCCCCCGAGGCACGACGATAGCCGACGCCCCCGCGCAGGTGCAGCCAGCTGTCCTGCTGGAACGAAGCCTTCAGCCCCTTGTCGAAGCGCACGCCGACGGTGGCGATCGTGGTTCCGGTGTCGTCCACCTTGCCCTGCAGCGCCGCTGCTCCACCGCGTTCGCTGATGCGCTTGAGGTCCACTTCCACGCGCGCCACCTGCAGGTACGGCTCTAGCCCGGCTTCGGGGCCACCGAAGCGATAACCAGCTTCGATGAAGGCTTGGCGGGTGCGGGCGTCGTAACGCGCGCTCAGGCTGTCACTGAAACCTGCGAAGGCGACTTCACGCGTGCTCTTCACCTCGTGCTTGCTCCACGCCACACCACCGCGCAGGCCGAAGCCGCCCCAGGTGTGGCTGGCATAGGCACCGAAGTGCGTGTTGTCGATCTTCGACTTGGCGCGGCGGTCCTGCTGCTTGACGTCGGTACGGCCGGTACCGGCCAGCACGCCGACCTGCCAGCCGGAGAACTCGCGGTCGATGCCGACCAGCAGGCCGTTGCTGTTGGCCTCGGTGCGGGCAGTGTTGAAGTCACCGTCCAGCCTGCTGTTGCCACCGATGGCCTGCACCCATGCACCCGTCGCATCACCCACGTCGCTGCCGGGTGCGGCGGCGCCGGCCCGGCGTGACAACGCGGCATCGCGCACGTAGCGGCTGCCCTCGACCAGGGCGATGGCCGTGGCCGGATGCAGCTCGCCGCTGAGGCCATCGAGCACGCCACCGACCTGCTGCGGGAACAGCTGGGTCAGCGGCTTGGGCAGGCCCTGGGCGATCGGCAGCAGGTCGGCGGCGGCCGCCACCGCACGCTGGTTGGGCGTGTTGGCAGCCGTGGCCAGCGAAGCGCCACGGGCAACGTCGATGCGCGTGCCATTGGCACCGTAGGCCAGGCTGAACTGCAGGAAGGGCGAGAACGCACTGAAGTCGGTCTTGGCGAACTGGCCGCTGATGCCACCGTCGGCACGCAGGACGTTGAACTGTTCGCCGAGGTAATACACGCCCGGTTCCGGCAGGGCGACCAGGGTGCCGCCGAGGGTGGCGGTGCCGGTCACGTGCAGCTGGTCACTGCGACTACCCGGTGCCAGCTCCGCCGCATACACGCCGGTGGCGCCCTGCACGTAGTTGCCGTTGATGGTCAGCGTGCCGATCGAGTTGCCCGGCGCGATGATGCCGTCCACGCGGGTGTTGCCGAGCGTGCCGACGCCCTTCAGCAGGCCATTGGCGCCGACCGTGGTGGTGCCACCGGCCTGCGTGCCGTTGAAGGACACCACGCCGCCGTTGACCACCAGGTTGCTGTTATCCAGCACGCCGCTGGTGCTGACCGTGCTGACGCCACCGGTGGTGGTCAGGGCGGTGGAGACCAGCCTGCCGTTGAGCAGCAGCCGGCCACCCTGGACCTCGACCGCCGAGGTGAGCGTGTTGGCGCCGTTCAACTCCAGCATGCCGTCCTGCACCACGGCGCCGTTGAAGCTGTTGTTGCCGCTCAGGCGCAGCCAACCGATACCGGATTTGGTCAGCTTGCCGGGGCCGCCGATGTCGTTGGTCCAGTTGTCCCACGCATCGCCTTCCCAGACCTTCAGGCCGCCGGCCCTCTGGTTCATCACCACGTTGGTGTCCACGCGCAGCGAGCCATAGCCCTCGATGGCCTTGCGCAGGTCGACCATGCCCCAGCCGTAGATTGCATCGATGCCTGGCGCGCCGAGATCGCGTGCGGTGGTCAACAGCACGTCGCGGACCTGGGCGTTGTCCAGGTACGGGAAGCGCTCCATCAGCAGGCCGAGGGCGCCGGTGATATGGGGGGCGGCCATCGACGTGCCGGTCTTGGTGCCGTAGACGTAGTTGGTGTTCTCGCTGTCGATGATCAGCCGCACGTAGGCGGAGGTGTTCTCGATGCGGCCCTGGATATCACCGGAGACGATGGTGCTGACGATATCGGTACCGGGGGCCGAGATGCACCAGTTGGCGGCAACCCCGCAGATGCTGGAACTGCCATCGATCACGTAGTCGGTTTCACCTGCGGCGGCGTCGGGCCGGCGGACATTGGCGACCGTCAGCCAGTACGGTTCCAGTTCGGGCTTCCAGCGCGGCATCGAGGCGGTGATGCCGGCAACCGCACCGCTGCCGTTGCCAGCCGACCACACCTGGATGAGAGTGGAGCCCGGGGCATTGCCGTTGTTGGCGTAGATGCTGCCGTACACGCCGTAGTCGGCACCAATGCTGGCGTACTGCTGGTCCAGCGCGGCGGCGGTCATGTTGCGCGTGGAAATGCCCCAGCTGTGATTGATGGCGCGTACACCCTGCGCCTGGATCTGCGCATACATGTCCAGCGTGGCGGCATCATCCGGATCGGTGCGGTACACCGCGCGCGGACGATAGAACCTGTCCGGGTCCAGGCGCCACTCGTAGTAGGTGTCACCGAACACGCGGGCGGCAGTGAGATCCGCATCAAAGGCCACGCCATGCATGCCGGTGCCATTGCGGTTGGCGCCGATGGTGCCAAGCACATGCGTGCCGTGATCGGCGTAGCTGAAGCCGTAGGGCTGGCCGGCGGCGATCAGGCGTGCCGCCAGTGAGGCCGGAACGCCGGCGCCCAGTCCGTAGTAGTTGTAGCCGGGCTGTTCGCCGCGGGTCTGCCCGCAGGCGCCGGCCCCTGCGACCACGCCCGGCGTCGCACAGTCGGCACCGATGGTGATGCTGGAGGTATTGCGTCCTGCAAACTCCGGATGCGCCAGTGCGGAGCCCGAGTCGAACAGCGCCAGGCGTACGCCCTTGCCAGTCAGGCCGCGCGCATAGGCGTAGTCCGCGCCCATCGCGCCCAGGCCCCAATCGGCGTTGAATTCATCGCTGCGCCAGCTGGCCGGATCGCCGGGGTTGCCAAGAACGGCGGTGCTGCTGGCGGCGGCTGCCGTGGCCGTGGTTGCAGGTGCGGTGCTGGCAGCGGGCTGCGCCCACGCGGCCTGCAGCTGGCGCTGCTGCTGCCAGGCCTCGAGTGATTCGCTGGCCATGGCTGGCAGTGCGGTGGCCAGCAGCAGCGAGCTGGCGACGGCAAGCGCCAGCGGGCGATGCGACAGGGAGCGGGACGAACGGCCGTACAGCGGGTGATTCATCGGACAACTTCCTTGGTTGACGGACAACAAGGCCGTTAACGCCAAGGCATGGCGATATCCCCCAGTAATGTGAAGGGAATTTTATGAACGTGTTAATGTTTTGTGATCGGTGCATGGTGCGGCTCCAGCGGGCAGGGCACCGTGACCCTTCCTTCCGAGGCTTCGGAACCGCCCATGCGTACCGCATTCCGTAAACCACCGTTGGCGATATTGGGCGGTGCCGATCCTGGCAGCGACGCGTTCGAGCGCGCAGCTGGTGGCCAGGTGCCCAGCGTCATCCCGGAAGGCAGCATGCCGCCGGCCGACTGGCCGGCCACGGTGGTGGTGCCCTGTGGCATGGGGGATGCGCGCAACCTGATCATGGCCCTTGCCGGTGATGCCTGCATCGTCAGCGGTGGGCGCGCCTGCACGATCTCGGAGGTTTGGCTGCACAAGCGGCCGCTGCTGCCGCTTGCAGGGGCAGGTGGCGGGTCCGACGCGCTGCCGGACACCCCGCCGGACGAGCGCGGCAATTCGCCGATCCTGCCGTGGCGCAACAGTGATGAGCTGGCCGGGCAACTGCGTGTCCTGGGAATGCTGCAACACTGAGTCCAGCCGCATCCGCCTTCACCCAACGTCCCGGGTGCAGCGCTAAGGTGGCCCGGCCTGGGCTCACCAGGCTTATCAAGGAGTGATGTCGATGCGTACTTTCAGGAAAGTGATCGCCGGTGCTGTGTTCGCGTTGGCCTGCAGTGGGTCGGTGGCCGTGGCCGGACCGGTCCAGCCCTGCGATTTTCCCTGCTGGAAGGCCTACCAGGCGTGTGTAGCCGGTGGGGGTGATGCCATGGAATGCCAGTACGAATACGATCGATGCGTCATGGAGCGCTGCGGCGCGGTGTAAGCCCAGCCATGATCGGCTGATGACGGGCCCCGTCCATGACGGGGCTCTTCTGTTTGTGCGCAGGGTCGGGCACTCTCGGCGCATTCTTCCTGGTGGAGTGGAACATGGCCGTCATGCGTGTCGTCGCCAACATCGCCACGTCTGATCCCGCCCGCGCCGCTGCATTCTATGGCGAGCTGCTCGGCATGCCGGTGGTGATGGACCATGGCTGGATCGTCACCCATGGCGGGCAGGGCAGTGCGCTGGCGCAGGTCAGCTTCGCCAGCGAAGGGGGTTCCGGCGCACCGGTGCCGGACCTGTCTATCGAAGTGGACAACCTGCAGGAGGTGCTGGAACGCATGCACGCGGCTGGCATCGCGCTGGACTATGGGCCGGCCGACGAGCCCTGGGGCGTGCGGCGCTTCTTCGTCCGCGACCCGTTCGGCCGGCTGTTGAACATCCTCGCCCACGCCTGAGCGACGGCGGGCGCTTCAGCGACGGGTGCCGCCACGCTTCGGCGCCGGCGACACGCCGACCATGCGCAGGCAATCGGCCACCACCGCCGCAATGAAGGTGTCGGCGTCCTGCGTGGGCGCAGCGATCAGGTCATCGGTGGCGCCATGTACGCCGGCATAGATCAGCGAGGCCGTGATCTGCGGTGCCGGCAGCTGCCACAGGCCTGCACGGGTGCCCGCCTCGAGGATGTCGAGCAGCTGCTGCTGGATGGCGTTGCGCTCGGCATTGCCGCGCTGGTGGTGGTGATGGTTGGCGTAGACGACGTCGTGCAGTGCGTGCGTGCGCACATAGGTCTCGATGTTGGCGCGGATCCAGGCGCACAGTCGCGCCACGCCATCGTGGGCAGGCTGCTGCTGAACGGCATGGTCGACCTCGGCCATGAACTGCAGCGTGTAGCGCTGCGCCAGCGCCTGCAGGATCTCGGTGCGCGAGGCGAAGTAGGTATAGAACGTGCCCTTGGCCACGTCGGCGGCGGCCACGATGTCACTGATGGTGGTCGCTTCCACGCCCTGTGACAGGAACAGCGCCTGCGCGGCGTCCATCAGCTCTTCCTGGCGGGTTTCAGCGGGTTTGGTGCGGGGCCTGGCGACTGCGGGAATCTGCATGGGGCGGGGTCCGGGTGCGACGGTCGCCATTCTAGCTTCCTCCGGCAATGACTGACCGCCGGTCATTGACTGACGGTCAGTCAGCAAACTACGATGCGCGCACGCTCCCTCCCGGCATCCGCACATGCAACGCTTCCGACGGCCGGCCCTGGTGCTGGCGGCCTACCTGGGCACCTTCCTCGCCTCGCTGGACATCAGCATCGTCAACGTCGCGCTGCCGACGCTGCAGCAGGCACTGCACACCGACATGGCCGGGCTGCAGTGGGTGATCAACGCCTATGCCATCGCCCTGTCCGCAGTGATGCTGTCGGCGGGGCCGCTGGGTGACCGCTATGGCCACCGCCGCATGTGGCTGCTCAGCGTGGCGACCTTCACCGTGGGCTCGCTGCTGTGTGCCTGCGCAGGCAGTCTTTCCGCACTGGTGGCGGGGCGGGCGGTGCAGGGGGTGGCCGGCGCCCTGCTGATCCCGAGTGCGATGCCGATCCTCAGCCATGCATTCCCTGATCCGCGCCAGCGTGCACGCGCGATCGGGGGCTGGTCGGCGTTCAGCGCGCTGGCGCTGGTGCTGGGGCCGCTGCTGGGAGGCGAACTGGTGCAGCGCGCAGGTTGGCCCAGCATCTTCCTGATCAACCTGCCGCTGGGCCTGCTTGCACTCGCGCTGGGGGCCTGGGGCATTCCTGAGCGACGGCATCCGCAGCACGCCGCGCTGGACCCGGCCGGGCAGCTGCTCAGCATCGTCGCGCTGGGTGCACTCAGTTACGGCCTGATCGCGATCGGCGAGCACGGCCTGCTGGCACCTTCGACCCTGCTGGCGCTCGGCATCGCAGCATCCGGCCTGGCGCTGTTTGCGTGGGTCGAGCGCCGCGTGGCGCGGCCGCTGCTGCCGCTGGACCTGTTGGCGAAGCCGGGTTTCGGCATGCTCAACCTGGCCTCGTTCGTGCTTGGATTCACCGCTTATGCGAGCCTGTTCTTCCTGTCGCTGTTCTTCCAGCAGGCGCAGGGACATGGGGCTGCGCAGGCCGGTGCGCAGCTGGTACCGCAATTCGTGCTGATGGCGGTGGTGTCGCTGCTGTTCGGCCGTCTGGCGGCGTGGTTCGGGCTGCATGCCGCACTGGTGACGGGCTATGCAATGACAGGCATGGCGCTGTGTGCGATTGCCACGTTCGAGCCGACTACAGCGCACGGCCAGGCCAGCGCACTGCTGATGCTGCTCGGCACTGGCATGGGACTGGCGGTACCTGCGACCGGCATGGCGGTGATGTCATGCGTACCGGCCGAGCGTGCCGGCATTGCGTCGGCCACGATGAACGCGCTGCGCCAGGCGGGCATGAGCCTTGGCATCGCGCTGCTGGGCAGCCTGATGGGCCTGCGCGCGGTATGCCAGTTCACTGCCACCGCGCAGGCGGCAGGGCAGCCCGCAGTGGCCGCACAGGCGCGCACGCTGATCCTGCAGCCGTCTTCACTGCTGCCGGGGACGCAGATACTGGCCTGGTACCGCGGCGCGATGGCCAGCGGTTTCGGCTGGGCGATGGCTGTCGCGGGCGTGCTGGCCCTGTTGGCGGCGCTCGCCCTGTACCGCCAGTGCAGGCGCGCCTGAGCACGCTGCGGTCAGCCTTGCTGGCGTTGCGGCCCTTCCTTCGTCGGCGCGGGTTCGGCCGCGTGCTGCCGCTGTTGCCGTGCATTGGCGTGGCGCGCGTGCCCGCCTTCGCGGCCGATCGCTGCCATGTGCTGGCGATTGCGGCTGATCGCCTCGCCGCCCTTGCGGCCTGCCACGCGTGCCTCGGCCGGGCTGAACTCATGTGCATTGCCGGACGCATGCGCGGCGCGTCCACCCTTTGCGGCAATCGCGCGCTGCTTGTCCCGGTCCATCGAAGCGAAGCCGCGATGGGAGGTGCCGTGATGCTGGTCAGCCATGTGAAGGCTCCCGGTGCATGGAAGGGGAGCTCATCCTTGCGTGTGCCCGGCTAAGGCAGCGTCCGCACCGGCGGTGCTGCCCTCACGCCACGCCGCACTGGCTTTCACGACGCAACTACGCCGCTGCGCGATGAGCGCCGCTTGGCTAGGATGGACCGGCATGGCGGATGACCGCCCAGACAGGAAAGGACGCCATGGACAGATTCGGATGGCTTGTACTGCTGGCCAGCGCTGCACCGGCCCATGCAGACACTGCGCTGCTGAGCGGCAGTTTCGTTCACTTCGGTTACTCGTCCACCGATGAGCAGCTGCCAGCGGCGCAGCTGCCGCTGTTCCTCGACGAACTGCGGGACCTGGGCAACGACACGCTCATCATCGGCCAGACCCGCGCCACGCGTGCCGGCGTGGGCTGCGCCAGCAGCGCGCAGGATTTCGAATGGATCGCCGGCTTCCCGGCCAAGCTGGGCACGGTGCTGGACGCGGCCGCAGCGCGTGGGATGAAGGTCGTGGTCGGCACCACCTACAGTTCGGGCCAGTGTGCGGCGTTCTGGCAGGGCTCGAACGCTGCAGCGGTGGCGCAGGACGCAGCGCAGTCGATGGCGCAGCTGGCCCAGCAGTACGCGATGCATCCGGCATTCGCCGGCTGGTACATCACCGATGAGCCCGCGCAGGTACCGGACGAGCGTGCGTCGTTCTATCGTTCAATCGTTTCCACACTGAAAGCGGCGACGCCATCCAGGCCGGTGATGGTGGCGCCCTATCTGGCATCCTCCAGCGTCGACCCGGCCAGCGTGGCCAGTGCTGCGCTACGGTTCCGCTCTGCCACGGGGGTCGACGTGCAGATCTGGCAGGACGGCATCGGCGCGGCGTCGCACGCGAAACTGTTCCAGTGGGATCGACCGGGCTATTCCACCGAGCAGTACTACCAGGCGTTGTCGGCGCAGCTGGGCGCCAGCGCTGTGTGGGCCGACATCGAGCTGTTCAACCATGGCAGCCCGCTGTTCCTTGATACCGGTAACGGCCTGTCCGGTGCATACCGGTCGGCGTCGGTGCAGCGCATCAACCAGCAGTTGTGGAGCGCGCGTTCGGCTGGCAAGCGCGTTGCCTGGCTCAACCAGTACCACATGTCCGAAGTGGTCGGCCCCGGCCAGGGCTACGGCGAGGCGCCGCGGATGATGAACACCTATCGCGGGTTGTACGGGTTGGGTGCCTCGTACCTCGTCGATCCGGTGCAGACCACCTATCACTACAGCGTGGCGCCGGCGACCAGCTATCCCGACGGCAGCGGCCATGAGCTGTTCGACCGCCGGGTAGGCGACCCGCGCAATCCGATGGACGCGGGCTGGGTAGGCGTGCACGGCAACGTCAGCATCACCATCGACCTGGGCCAGCGCCGACGGGTGGACTGGATCGGCCTGCATACGATGACCCGCCCGGCCTGGGGCATCGTCACGCCGACTTCGGTGGAGGTGATGTGCGCCGAGCCCGGAACTGCCGCCGTAACCATCGGCACGCTGTCGGCACCCTTCACCCAGTCCGGCGTGATGGGCTCGACCGAAGAGGAGTACGTGCTCGGCAATGCAGCCCCCCTGGCTGCGCAATGCCGCACGCTGGAGCTGCGCGTGGCCAACGGCAGCTGGACCTTCCTCAGCGAGATCGAGATGGCTGCAGAGCAGTAACGCCTCAGCGCCGGCGGGCGTCCTGCAGGCGCTGTGCGAAGGGCCGTTGTTCGAGCGCCACCAGTGCTTTGCGCAGCACCTGCTCCAACGACTGCCCCAGATCGGCATCGAGGCTGCGTGCCGCCACTGCGGTGGCCTGCCATTGCGCCTGCAGCACAGGCATCGCGCGCTGCGCGCGCGGGCTCAACTGCAGGATGCGTTCGCGCCCGTCGTCACCATTGGCAGTGTGCAGCCAACCATCGCGCACCATCGCCGCCACGGTCTGGCTGAGCGCCGAATGGCTGAGCCCGCAGGCCAGCGCGAGGTCCTTGATCCGGCAGGGGCCCTGCGCCATCAGCGTGCGCAGCACCGGCGTGTAGCGCGGCCGGTAGTCCAGTTGCAGGTGCCGGTAGGCCTGCTCGACGGCCGGGTCCAGCTGGTCCAGCAGTGCGCGCAGCAGGGTACCCAGCGTGGCGTGTTGGAGATCCATGAGCGGGATGATATATAAGCGCTTATATATCCTCAATGCGGGGTGGATGATGGCGGTCTCCTGGATGCTCGGCGCGCTGCTGGCGACGGCCTGCCCGGCGCAGGATGCGGTGCTGCAGGCGGCCGCCAGCGCCGTGCAGGCGCAGTACCTGGACGAGGCGGAGGCCGCCCGCATCGCCGATGCCCTGCGCAGCTGGTCGGCGCAGCAGCGGTATGCGGGCAGCTGTTCGGATCCTGCTGCGTTCAGCGCACGCCTGAACCAGGACCTGGACATGTTCGATGGCCACTTCCACGTTGAGCGCGTGGACGCAGCTGCCGGCCAGGACGACTGGTTGATGGCCTGGCGTGCCGATGCCCGCAGCAATGGTGCCGGTGTGCGCGAGGTGAGGGTGCTGGAAGGCAACATTGGCTACCTGCGGTTGAGTACTTTTTACCCGCTGGATCTGGCGCGGCCGAAGTTCGCTGCGGCCTTCACGCTGCTGGCCGACACCGATGGCCTGGTGCTGGATCTGCGCCAGAACGGGGGAGGCGACGATGCAAGTGCCGACCTGCTGGTGCGCACGCTGCTGGACGCGAAGATCGGCGCGGTGCAGCAGCTGGACCAGCGTGGCCGGCGCACGCCGGTACCGCTGCCGCCTGCCAGCCTGCCTGTGTACCTGAAGCCGCTGGTGGTGCTGATCGACCGGCGTACCGGTTCGGCGGCCGAGTTCGTCGCCTATTCGCTGCAGGCCCTGGGCCGCGCGCGCATTGTCGGCACGCGCAGTGGCGGTGCCGCGCATATGTTTGGTGATCCTGTGCTGCTGCCCGATGGCTATCAGATCAGCATTCCCGACCGGCAACCGATCAATCTGCGCACCGGCGGCAACTGGGAAGGCACCGGCGTGAGGCCTGATGTGGCCGGCGGCGACGATCCGCTGTTCATCGCGCGGCAACTGCTGGCGCCTGCGAAGTCGTCAAGATGAACGCACGATTGCATGGCTGTCCTATCGCAGATGCGCGAACGCATGCCTAGAATCGAAGCATCCCGGTAGTTCCCGGGCGCTTCGAGTGAATGGACTCAATGAAGATTCTGTTGACCGGCAGTTCCGGGCGCATCGGGCGCGCGATCTTCGGTGCGTTGGCGGCCGCCCACGAGGTGGTGGGGCTGGACCGCAGCCCGTTCGCCACCACGCGCATCATTGCCGATGTCACCGATCGCCAGGCGGTCACGCGTGCGGTGCAGGGCGTGGACGCGGTCATCCATACCGCGGCCCTGCATGCTCCGCATGTCGGCCTGGTGCCGGACGCGGTATTCCAGCAGATCAACGTGGAGGCAACCGCGCACCTGCTGCAGGCCGCACGCGAAGCCGGCGCACGGCGTTTCGTGCTGACCAGCACCACCGCGCTGTACGGCCATGCCGTGGTAGCCGGTGGCTGCCGTTGGATCGATGAAGACACCGAGCCGCTGCCGCGCACGATCTACCACCGCACCAAGCTGCAGGCCGAGACCCTGGCTGAAGCTGCCGCCACGCCGGGCTTCAGCGTTCGCGTGCTGCGCATGGGCCGGTGCTTCCCGGAACCGCCCGAGCGCATGGCGATGTTCCGCCTGCATCGCGGCATCGACGCCCGCGATGTGGCCAGCGCACACGCTGCACTGCTGCTCGACGAAGGCGCCCGATTCGCCCGCTATCTCGCCTGCGCACCGACGCCGTTCCGGCGCGAGGACTGCCTGGAACTGGCCACCCACCCGCGCAGCGTGCTGGCCCGTCGCGCGCCGCAGCTGCTGGCCGAGTTCGAACGCCGTGGCTGGCCGCTGCCATTGAGCATCGACCGTGTCTACGACAGTGCCCGCCTGCGCAGTGAGCTGGGCTGGCAACCGTGCTTCGGGCCGGACGACGTGCTGCAGCAGTATGCCGTCGGCAGCATCGAGGTACTGCCGCGCGCGCAGTGGATCAAGGACCGCGTGGCCGAGTGAGGCCATCGCGACGGACGGGTGGCTGACCCGACCCTGAGCAGATTCAGGAATGTGCAGGCCGGTCGCCTCAACCTCGTTGGCGGGCGGCCGCTAACCCGGTGCGCTTCCAGCGCCGGGCCCGCCCGGCGGCCGGTGGCCTGCGCGACGGATCGCGCGCCTGCGCGGTGCCTTCGTGGTGCCGGTCGACCTGAACTGCCTTGCGGACCCTCCCATGCCTTCTTCCCGTTCCGCCGCTGCCCGCCGCCCGGGCAGCATCGCCCACAAGCTGATGCTGGGCACCGCCGCGATCGCGCTGCTGTGCTTCGGCCTGACCGCGTTCCTGATCTATCGCCAGGCCAGCGCCAGCCTGATCAGCGCCTCACGCCAGACCATGACCAGCGAGGCGACCGCTGAGGCGCGCCAGGTGGCGGCCGATCTGGGCACCGCCTTTGCCAGCAACGATGCCATGGTTGAAAGCGTGCTGGCCCAGCGCGCCCGTGGTGACGTGCCCGACCGCGCCAGTCTGGCGGCGGTGCTGGGCGAGCAGCTGCGCGCCCATCCCGAATGGCTGGGCAAGAGCACCATGTGGGAGGCCGATGCCTTCGACGGCAAGGATGCCGAGTTCGTCAACACCGAGGCGCACGATGCCACCGGCCGCTACATGAGCTACTGGGCCTGGCAGGAGGGCAAGCCGCAGCAGTCGGTGATGACCGATTACACCGAGACCGCCAGCGGTTCCGGTGACTGGTACATGGTGCCCAGCCGCGACAAGCTGCCGAAAGTGAGCGAACCGTATGCCTATGACATCGCCGGGCAGCAGGTGCTGATGAGTACGCTGAGCACGCCGATCATCGAGAACGACAGGTTCCTCGGTGTGTTCACCGTCGACTTCTCGCTGGCAGCGTTGCAGAAGCACCTGGCCACGCTGCAGCCGATGGGGGCCGGCCGCGTCGAACTGCTGTCGCCGAAGGGCGTGGTGCTGGCCTCGGCCAATGCCGCCGAAATCGGCAAGCCTCGCAACGACGCACTGACCCGCAGCATGCTGGCCGAGATCGCCGCCGACCGCCCCTTCGAGGCCTTCAGCCCCGATGCGGCCGGCAACGTGCGCGTGTATGTGCCGCTGCGCGTGGGCGATGCCCCGCAGCGCTTCGCGCTGGGCGTGGTGATGCCGCATGCGGTGATCGTGGCCGAAGCGCGCCAGCTGCTGTGGCTGACCCTGCTGGTCGGCGTGATCGCCGCGCTGACCCTCAGCGCCGGTGTCTACATACTGCTGCGCCGCCTGGCGATCCGCCCGCTGGCCGAAGCGGTGCGCGTGGCCGGTGACGTCGCCGCCGGCAAGCTGGACAGCACCCTGCCGGCGCGCAGCAACGACGAAGTGGGGCGCCTGCTGGACGCGATGCAGGGCATGCGCGGCCAGCTGCAGGCGGTGATGGCTGCGCAGGCCGAAATGGCGCGCCGCCACGATGCCGGTGAACTCAGCTACCGCATGGATGCCGCGGCGTTCCCGGGCGAGTACGGCCGCATGGTGGCCGACAGCAACCAGCTGGTGGCCTCCAGCAACGCGGTCACCCAGCGCCTGGTTGAAGTGATGCAGCGCTATGCCGTCGGCGACCTCAGCGTGGACATGGAAGCACTGCCGGGCGAGAAGGCGGTGTTCACCGCTGCGATGGCGACCACCAAGCGCAACCTGGCCGCGATCAACGAGCAGATCCAGCAGCTTGCCGCTGCGGCCGCCGCCGGTGACTTCGCCGTGCGCGGTGATGCACTGCGCTTCGACCACGATTTCCGCCGCATGGTGGAGACCCTCAACACCATGATGGAAGTCAGCGACCACAACCTGGCCGCACTGTCGACGCTGCTGCGCGCGATCGCCGGCGGTGACCTCAGTACCCGCATGCAGGGTGACTTCCATGGGGTATTTGCGGTGATGCGCGACGATGCCAACAGCACCGTGCAGCACCTGACCCAGATCGTCGGCCAGATCCAGCAGTCGGCAGCCAGCATCCGCTTGGCCGCCGGCGAGATCGCCGCCGGCAACAGCGACCTGTCGCGCCGTACCGAACAGCAGGCTGCCAACCTGGAAGAAACCGCCGCGTCGATGGAAGAACTGACCTCCACCGTGCGCCAGAACGCCGACCACGCGCTGCAGGCCAACGCGCTGGCCGGTTCCGCGGCGGGCGTGGCCAGCGAAGGCGGCCAGGTGGTCAGCCAGGTGGTGCACACCATGGAGCAGATCGAGGCGTCTTCGCAGCGCATCGCCGAGATCATCTCGGTGATCGATGGGATTGCGTTCCAGACCAACATCCTGGCGTTGAACGCAGCAGTGGAAGCGGCGCGCGCCGGTGAGCAGGGCCGTGGCTTCGCCGTGGTTGCCAGTGAAGTGCGCGCGTTGGCGCAGCGTTCGGCGGGTGCTGCGAAGGAGATCAAGGAGCTGATCGACGCCTCGGTGGCCCAGGTCGGTGCCGGTGCGCAGCTGGTGCACGGCGCGGGGCGCACCATGCAGGACATCGTCGGTCAGGTCGGTCGGGTCAACGAGATCATGGCCGAGATCTCGGCCGCGTCGCGCGAACAATCGGCCGGCATCGAGCAGGTCAACCAGACTGTGGTGCAGATGGACGAAACCACCCAGCAGAACGCCGCGCTGGTGGAGGAAGCCAGTGCCGCCGCGCGCGCGATGGAGGAGCAGGCCGAGCAGCTGGCGGTGGCGGTGTCGCGCTTCCGCCTGCAGGCCGAGCCGGCGGCCGTGGCACGCCGCGCGGCCTGATCGCGCAAATGAAGACGCCCGGCGGGGGCCGGGCGTCGGTTGCGTCCTTGCCGCGCATCCCTGCGCCGGTCTGATGGCTTAGAACATTCCTTCAAACGGGTTCCAGCTGGCGCGACCTTCCACCTTCTCCAGGTAGTAGCTGTAGTTGGTGCTGGAGGCGACCAGCAGATTCATCGCGATGAACAGCATGCGCCCGACGACGTCGGGAAGGAACATGCTGACGATGGCCAGCGCGATGTTGATGCCGATGACCACCAGCGCCTTGCGCCACATGCCCAGGATCAACAGGTAGATCGCACCGAAGAACAACGCGAAGAAGTTCAGGTTGATCTTCAGGCGGTCACCGAACGACAGCGCCTTCCAGGCCTGCTTGAAACCGGGATTCTTGGGCGCGCCATGCTGGCGGAAGAAGTTGAAGCGGAACTGCCACTTCGGGCTGAACTGGGACAGGTCAGTGGTATTCATTTGGGGGAAACATCCCTGTGAGAAAACGTTTTCATGATAAGGCAAGTCCTATTCAGGATCCAAGGGCTGCCGTCAAAAATGTGACGCGTGCCGTGTTCCACATGCTGCGGCCGGGTGCCGCACCGTCACCCGCCCGCCTTGTTTTTAGGATAGGGTGCGCAGTTCCGCTGCCGCCCCGGTTGGACCCGTGCGGCGGCGGGATGTCCATGGAGGTTGCATGACCACACCTGCTACACCGGAAAACGCACCGGGACCGGTGCTCCTGCCGACACCTGAAGTGGTGCAGGCACAACAACTGCTCGCACGCCAGCAACTGGCGGTGGCGATGGACCGTGCGCGCACGGCCGCCACGCGGGACGCGGCACCGGCCGCGCTGGAAAGCGAGTAACCCGCAATACCGTCGATCGCGCTGGCATGTCGCCAGCGCGATCACGGCGCGTGCCGCCGGTCAGAAGCGCGCGGTCGTGCTGAGGAAGTAGCTGCGCCCGGCGACGAAGTAGTCGGTGGAGCCTTCCGCATACAGCTTCTTGTCGGCCAGGTTGCTGACGCCACCGCGCAGGGTCAGCACCTCGTTGACGTTCCATGCCACGGTCAGGTCATACAGGGTGTAGGCCTTGAGGAAGGTCGTGGCGGTGCCGGTCTGCTTGCCGGTGTACTGCGCCGACAGGCTGCCGGAGAACACCGTATTCGGCGTCCAGTCCAGCGACGAGTAGCCGGAGAATTCCGGCGTATCGATCAGGTTGCGGCCGGTGGTCAGGTTCCTGGCTTCCTTCATCCAGGTTGCCGAGGTGCGCCAGCGCCACTGCTCGCCGAAGCGGACGTTGAAGTTGCCTTCCATGCCGCTGGTGCGCGCGCGCTGCACGTTGCTCATGCGCGTCCACCAGATGCCGTTGAAGCGGCCCAGCGGTGCGTATTCGATCTTGTTCCGGAAGTCGGTGTGGAAGTAGGTCACGCCAACATCGATCAGGTCATTGTCGAAGCTGATGCCGATCTCGCGGTTGGTGCTGGTTTCCGGATCCAGGTCCGGGTTGCCGGCCATGTAGCACCCGCCGCGGGTATAACCCAGCGGGATCAGCGAGGTGCAGCCACGGCCGCCGGACTGGGTGGCAGCGGTGGCCGAATTCTCGGTCAGGCTGGGCGCACGGAACCCCTTGGAGACGCCACCGCGGATGGTCCACTGTTCGGCCGGATGCCAGACCAGGTACGCACGCGGGCTGACGTGGCCGCCGAACTTCTCATGGTGGTCCAGGCGCGCGCCCACGGTCAGGGCCAGGGTGCGGTGCAGCTTCAGTTCGTCTTCGACAAACAGCGCCCAGGTATCCACTTCCAGGCTGGAGCCGCTGACGGCGTTGCCGGCGTAGTCGATCGGCGCGCGGCCGATGGTATCGGTGTTGGTCAGTTCCTGGCGCTTCCACTGCCCACCCACGGCAAACTGGTGTTCAACGCCCAGAGTGAACGGCGTGGTCAGGCTGCCTTCGATGATCGTGTCGGTGGCCTCTGAGCGGCCGGTGGCGCCGATGTCGTTCTTGTATTCGGTCCGGTACGCGCTGAGCCTGGAGGTGCCGAAGCTCCACGTGCCATCGTGGTTGAGCGCCAGCGAGCTGCGCTTGAGCTCACTGGCTCCCCAGGCGCCTTCGTCCTGCTTTTCCAGCGACGCATCGATGAAGGCCTGCTGCACGCCATGGCCGGCTTCCAGCGACAGTTCCTGTGCGTCGCTCAGCTTCCACTGCAGCAGCGCATCGACAGTGCGGTCCTTCTCGCCGGCGTAGGCATTGCCGTAGACACCGTGGTTGGACTGGTCCGAATCACGGCGCATGCTGTTGGCACCGATGCGCAGGCCGAAGCGTTCTCCCAGTGGGCCGGAGAAGGTCGCGCCGATCTGCTGGGTATCGCCGCGCTTGCCATCACCGGGACGGGTGTAGCTGTGGGTGGCGCTGCCGTTCCATTCGTCGCCGATGCGCCGGGTGATGATGTTGATCACCCCGCCCATGGCGTCGGAGCCGTACAGCGAGGACATCGGCCCACGCACCACTTCGATGCGTTCGATCTGGTCGGGCGAGATCCAGTTCAGGTCCTGGCGGCCGAGGTCGGGGCGGTAGTTGGTCGCGGCCGAGCTGCCCATGCGCTTGCCGTCCACCAGCACCAGCGTGTAGTTGGACGGCATGCCGCGCAGCTTGATCTTGGACTGTTCGCCGACGGCGCTGAGGCCGCCGGTCACGCCCGGCACGCGGCTGAGCAGGGTGGCCAGGTCGGGAACCGGCTGGCGCTCGATGTCCTCACGGCTGATCACGCTGATGCTGGCCGGGGCATCCTTGATCCATTGCTGGCTGCCCGAGGCGGTGACCACCACGGTATCCAGATCCTTGGTGGAGGCATCGGTGCCGGCCTCTGCAGCGGCCAGGCCTGGCAGGGCCAGCAGGCAGGCGGAGGTCAGGGCATGGGCCAGACGGGTGCGCGGCAGGCGCGCGGAACGGGAACGGGACGATGGGGACATGGCGGCTTCCATGGGAGGTGGGGTGACCCGGTGGAAGCAGCAGGCGCAGGCAGACAGCAGGCAGCCACCCTTCCGTGGGTCGTCGGTGCGCGCGGTGTGGACCGGCGCAGCTGGGTGGGTCGCGGCCGTGCGGAAGACGGTGACCTGCCTGGTTAATGAAATGATAACCGTTCGCGTTTGATACGATCCAGTACCCGGGGCGATGCAATGACATCTGGCCATCCCCCGACGTGATCGCCTGCTATTTGCTGAATGGGGATAAATCCCGGCGTAGGCCTTCGCACCCGGCTTACATTCAGCGCCCTAGACTGGGCCGCATTTTCGATTCCGCCCCGTTGGAGATCGTGTGGGTTCCGGTAGTGACAGACATCGACTGTGCGGCCTGAAGCCGACACAGTCTGGACAAGTGCGGGCGCCGGGAAAGCGCGCCGGGAACCTTGGTGCATGCAGCCCGGCCGGGATAGCCGGCCGTGCCGACGGCGCGGAGTAGGCGGCGATGGGGGTGCAGACCATCCATGCGGAAGCAGAAACGCCCCGGCTCGACGCCGGCTGGGCGCTGCTGCCCGCTGAATCTCCGTTGCAGATGCCCGAACAGACCCTGCGCGAAGGTGCACTGAAGGTCCGGCGGCATCGCACGTCGCCGCGCCTGATCGGCCTGCGCCGGCTGTACATCTTCGGTGGCACGCTCGGCATGACCGCCGTGGCCACGCGGATGATGTGGCGGGTGCTGTCGGCCAATGGCATCAGCGTACTCGAAGCCTGCCTGCTGGTGCTGTTCGTTGGCCTGTTTGCCTGGATCGCGCTGTCTTTCGCCAGCGCCCTGGCCGGCTTCCTGACCGCCGTGTTCGACCGTGGCTATCGCCTCGGCATCGACCCGGACAAGCCGCTGCCGACCGTGCACAGCCGCACCGCGCTGCTGATGCCGACCTACAACGAAGACCCGCGCCGCCTGCTGGCGGGCCTGCAGGCGATCTACGAGTCGGTGGCGGCCACCGGCCAGCTCGGCCGATTCGATTTCTTCGTGCTCAGCGATACCCGTCGCGAGGACATCGCCGCTGCCGAGGAGCGGGTGTTCGGCGAGCTGCGCGAGCGGGTGCCGGACGGGCAGATCCGCCTGTTCTACCGTCGCCGTGGTGACAACAGCGGGCGCAAGGCCGGCAACATCGCCGACTGGGTCCGTCGCTTCGGCGGTGCCTACCCGCAGATGCTGATCCTCGACGCCGACAGCCTGATGACCGGCGACAGCATCGTGCGCCTGGTGGCCGGCATGGAGCACAACGCCGACGTCGGCCTGATCCAGACCCTGCCGTCGGTGATCGGCGGCCGCACCCTGTTCGCACGCATGCAGCAGTTCGGTGGCCGCGTGTACGGGCCGGTGATCGCCCGTGGCGTGGCCTGGTGGCATGGCGCCGAGAGCAACTACTGGGGCCACAACGCCATCATCCGTACCCGCGCCTTCGCCGACCACGCCGGCCTGCCGGCGCTGCCGGGGCGCAAGCCGTTCGGCGGCCACGTGCTCAGCCATGACTTCGTCGAAGCAGCGTTGATGCGTCGTGGCGGCTGGGCTGCGCACATGGTGCCCTACCTCGGTGGCAGCTATGAAGAGGGCCCGCCGACGCTGACCGATCTGCTGGTTCGCGACCGCCGCTGGTGCCAGGGCAACCTGCAGCACGGCAAGGTCGTGGGCAGCCGCGGCCTGCACTGGATCAGCCGCACGCACATGCTGATCGGCATCGGCCACTATTTCACCGCACCGATGTGGGCAATGCTGATGCTGATCGGCATCGCCATCCCGCTGTTCCAGGAGGGCATCGACTTCAATGCCCTGCTGCACCTGTCGCCCAGCGTGTACTGGCGCGCACAGGACGAAGAGCAGGTGGTGCGCCTGTTCGCCGCCACGATGGCGGTACTGCTGCTGCCCAAGGTGCTCGGTTACCTGGCGATGCTGCTGGACCCGGTCGACCGCCGTGGCTGCGGCGGTGCGATCCGTGCCTTCGTGTCGATGCTGGTGGAAACCGTGCTGGCCGCGCTGATGGCGCCGGTGGTGATGTACGTGCAGTCGCGGGGCGTGGCCGAAGTGTTGTCCGGCCGCGATTCCGGCTGGGATGCGCAGCAGCGTGACGACGGCGGCATCTCGTGGCTGGCACTGATCCGCGGCTACGGTGGCCTGGGTGTGTTCGGCGCCTTCATGGGCGTGCTGGCCTGGGCCGTGTCGCCGTCGCTGGCGGCGTGGATGGCGCCGGTGGTGATCGGCATGGTATTGGCCATTCCGGTGGTGGCGCTGACCTCCTCGCGTGGTCCGGGCGCCTTCCTGCATCGCCTGGGCCTGCTGGACATTCCCGAAGAGAACATCCCGCCACCGGTACTGGTCCGCGCCGCGCAGCTGCGGCGCGAAGCGGCCGAGCAACCGCCGCTGTACTGATTGCCCCACGCCAGCGGCATAATGCGGCTCGAACTTGAAGGAGCCGCATCATGCTGCAAACGGTGGAACAGGAAACCGGCGCCTCGCCGCAGTGGTCGGTGATCTGGCTGCACGGCCTCGGCGCCGATGGCCATGATTTCGCGCCGATCGTGCCGGAGCTGGTGCGGCCGCACTGGCCGGCGCTGCGCTTCGTGTTCCCGCACGCACCGGTGCGGCCGATCACGATCAACAACGGCGTGCCCATGCGCGGCTGGTACGACATCGTCGGCATGGACTTCCGGTCGCGTGCCGACATGGCCGGCGTGCAGGAATCGGTGGTGCAGCTGGACGCGCTGATCGCGCGCGAGATCGAGCGTGGCGTCGCGGCGGAGAAGATCTTCCTGGCCGGCTTCTCGCAGGGTGGTGCGATCATCCTGACTGCTGCGCTGTCGCGCACCGCGCCACTGGCCGGCCTGATCGCCCTGTCCACCTATCTGCCCGAAGCCGACAGTGCCACGCGCGTTGAAGGCGCGGTGCAGGTGCCGGTGTTCATGGCCCATGGCAGTGGCGACCCGGTGATTCCGCAGGCCGTGGCGGCCCACAGCGCACAGGCGCTGCGTACGCTGGGCCTGGACGTGGCGTGGCACAGCTACCCGATGGCCCACCAGGTCTGTGCCGAGGAAATCCGGGCGCTGGGCGACTGGCTCCAGGAACGGCTGGGCGCGGCCTGAGCCATGTCCCCGGCCAGCCCATCGCCGTGGATGCCGGAACTGTGCCGCCTGCCGCGGCTGGCGGCGATGCTGGGCCTGGCCGAGCTGGTGGTGGTGGTGCTGGCGCTTGCGCCGGATGGCAGCCGCCACTGGACCGTTGGCGAGCTGCTGTCGGCCAGCGGCTTCGCGCTGTGGCTGGCGCTGGCCGTGACCGCCAGCCTGTGCCTGCTGCGGCAGGCGCTGTCCAGGCTGCCGCAGGTGATGGGGGCGGTCGCTGCCATCGCACTGGCGGCCCTGATCGCGGTCGTCTGCGCCGGCATCGTGCACGCGCTGTACGCGGTGCTGGGTGACAGCTTCGCCAACGGCATCAGCTTCTGGCGCTTCACCCTCGGCAGCGCCGCCACCACCGCGCTGATCACCGCGCTGGCGCTGCGCTACTTCTATGTCAGCGACCGCTGGGCCGCGCAGGTGCAGGCCAATGCACGCGCCCAGGCCGATGCGCTGCAGGCGCGCATCCGCCCGCATTTCCTGTTCAACAGCATGAACCTCATCGCCAGCCTGCTGCATCGGGACCCGGCGGTGGCCGAGCGTGCCGTGCTCGACCTGTCCGATCTGTTCCGTGCTGCGCTCGGTGCAGGCGAGGGCGATTCCACCCTGCGCGACGAATGCGAACTGGCCGAGCGCTACCTGTCGATCGAATCGCTGCGCCTGGGCGAACGCCTGCAGGTGCGCTGGCAGCGTGACGAGCCGCTGCCGTGGGACCTGCCATTGCCAAGGCTGGTACTGCAGCCGCTGGTGGAAAACGCCGTGCTGCATGGCATTTCGCGCCTGCCCGAGGGCGGCACCATCGAGCTGCAGCTGCTGCGCGAGGGCAACGATCTGCAGATCCGCGTGCGCAATCCCGCGCCTGATCCGCAGGCGCCCGGGCTGGCCCTGGCGCGGGGGGCTGGCCATGCCCAGCACAGCATCGGCCATCGGCTGGCCTGGCGCTTTGGCAGTGCCGCGCGGATGACGGCTGGCTGGAGCGAGGGCTACTATGCCTGCCAGGTGACAGTGCCGATCCAGTGAGGGGACGATCGTGAGGGTAGTCATCGCCGATGACGAACCACTGGCGCGTGAGCGCCTGCGCAGCCTGTTGGCCGCACAGGACGGCGTGGACGTGGTGGCCGAGGCCGGCAACGGCGAGCAGGCCCTGCACGCGTGCGCGGAGCTGCAGCCGGACCTGGTCCTGCTGGACATCGCAATGCCTGGGCTGGACGGCCTGGAAGCAGCCCGCCACCTGGCCAGCTTCGAACCGCGGCCGGCGGTGGTGTTCTGCACTGCCTACGATGCGCATGCGCTGTCGGCCTTCGAAGCGGCAGCCATCGATTACCTGATGAAGCCGGTGCGCGCCGAACGCCTGGCAGCGGCGATTGCACGGGCACGCACGTTCCTGGCCGGTCGCGATGGCCAGCCGCAGGCGCACAGCGGGCAGCAGGCACGCAGCGTACTGTGCGCACGCCTGCGCGGCAGCCTGCGGCTGATTCCGCTGGACGACATCCACTACCTGCAGGCCGAAGAGAAGTACGTGGTGGTGCACCACGCGCGCGGCGAGGACCTGATCGAGGAGTCGCTGAAGTCGCTGGAAGAAGAGTTCGCCAGCCGCTTCATCCGCATCCATCGCAACTGCCTGGTGGCGCGGCACGAGCTGGTGGAGCTGCGCCGCGGCTCCGGCGGGCAGGTGCAGGCGGTGCTGCGGCATGGCAGGCAGCCGCTGGAAGTCAGCCGCCGCTGTGTGGCGACGCTGAAGCAGGAACTGCGGCATCTGTGAGTGGTCCCGCGCGGCCTGCGGCCGCGACTGCTATGAAATCAACAGCAACAGCAACAGCGGGTCGTGGCTCGTTGTTTCTACGTGCTGGGTTGGGCCGGGGTGGGGCGGCGGGACACGCTGCAAGTACATCCATGTAAGCTCGATGGCGCCATCCATGGCGCCAACGGTCCCGCCGCCCCACCCCGGCCCAACCCTCACATTCGTCCAGCGTCGGACGGCAAAGGCATTGTTGTTATCGGGCGGGGGAAGAGGGGTCAGATCCCTTTTCCTGTGGAAAAGGGATCTGACCCCGGAAGCCGTCGGCTGTTGCCTTTGCTTCTGCACTCTTTTTTTTGATCTTCCGTGGCTGGCGCACACGGAAACTGTCAGAGGCCGGGCGGGGTGGGTTCGCGGGGGTGTCCGCGGCATGGGCCCGAGGCATGCCTCGGGCGGGTTGGGCAGGACGCCCAACCCCGGTCTTGCCGTGTGCGCAGGACAGCGCACACGAGCAAGCCGCGGCCAAGCCCCCAGGGATGGGTTCACGGCGTCCCCGCATGACCCCACCGCCCCGGCCAAGCACGGCTTCTGCTTTGATAGCACCAGCCAGGAGGGGCTCCGCCGTTGGCCGTATCCGCGCCGAAGGCGCGATAATGACCGGATGGAAACCGTCCGCATCGCCACCCGCAAGAGCCCGCTCGCCCTCTGGCAAAGCGAACACGTCGCCAACCGCCTGCGCCAGGCCCATCCCGGGCTGCATGTGGAACTGGTGCCGATGAGCACCCGCGGTGACGAGGTGCTCGACCGCTCGCTGGCCGCCATCGGTGGCAAGGGCCTGTTCCTGAAGGAGCTGGAGCTGGCCATGCTGCGCGGTGAGGCCGACTGCGCCGTGCACTCGCTGAAGGATGTGCCGATGGAACTGGACGAACCCTTCGCGCTGCCGGCGATGCTGACCCGCCACGATCCAGCCGATGGTTTCGTCTCCAACCTGTACGCCTCGCTGGACGCGCTCCCGATCGGTGCGCGGGTCGGCACCTCATCGCTGCGCCGCCAGGCCCAGCTGCGCGCGCTGCGCCCGGATCTGGAATTGCTGGACCTGCGCGGCAACGTCAACACCCGCCTGGCCAAGCTCGACAATGGTGGTTACGACGCCATCGTGCTGGCCGTGGCCGGCCTGGAGCGCCTGGGCCTGGGCGGGCGCATCGTCGCGCGCCTGCAGCCGCCGCAGTGGCTGCCGGCACCGGCGCAGGGCGCGGTGGCGGTGGAGTGCGACGGTGGCAATACGCGCCTGATGGCGCTGTTCGCCACGCTTGATGACGCCGCTACGCGCGCCTGCGTGGAAGCCGAGCGGGCGATGAACCGCGCGCTGCATGGCAGCTGCCACGTGCCGGTGGCGGCCATCGCGCAGTGGCAGGGTGACGACCTGCACCTGCAGGGCCTGGTCGGCAGTGCCAGCGATGGTCGTGCGGTGCGCGCCGAGGCGGTGGGACCGGCCCGGGATCCGGAGGCGCTGGGCCAGCGCGTGGCGAAGATGCTGCTGGAAGCCGGTGCCGGCGAACTGCTGAACGTCTGAGCTACCGCCGGCACTACCGGAAGAAGAACGGGCGCCCTGGGCGCCCGTTCTGCTTACTTGAACTTGTAGACCACGTTCATCGTGGTCAGCGTATCGGTCTTGCGCTTGTCCTCGGCCACGTCACTGTTGTAGCGCGCCTGCCAGCCGGCCTTCAGTGCCAGGTGCTCGTTCATGCTCACCGAGACACCGAAGTCGTTCTGGCCGAAGGTGTTGTACGAACCGGATTCGACCAGCAGCGTGTTGACCAGGTCGGTGTTGTCAGTCAGCGAATACTTCATGTCGAACAGGCCACGGCCGATCAGGCCGGTGCGGGTGCGGTCGTCCTCGGTGCTGTGGGTGCGGCGCACACCGGGGCCGATCTGCGCGTCGAACGAGAAGCGCTCGGTGTTCCACAGGCGGGTGCCGTAACCCAGACCGAACGAGCTCTGGCGGTCGTAGGTGGCGAAGTCGTCGCGTTCCGTACGCACCGTCGCGGTCAGCTGGCGGTGTTCGCCCAGCTGCAGCGCGCTGCCGGCACTGCCGGTGTAGCGGTTGGCGGTGGTGTTGTTGCGGCGGGTGGTGGTGCCGTCGTCGTTGGTTTCGGTCACCTTGGAGCTGGAGCGGAGGCCGAACAGGTCCATGCTGTGCACCCAGTCACCGTCGGTGTAGCGCAGGCGCAGGCGGCCGTTGAAGCTCTCGGTGCTGCTGTTGCCGCGTGCCGAGGCAAACCCGAGCTCGCCACCACTGCCGCTCCACGGCGAGGACATCGCCGCCAGCTCGGAGGCATCCTGCGCGTATGCGAGCGGCGCACACAGCAGCAGGGGGATCAGCAGGGACACGCGCAGGGACATCGAGGCTTCTCCGAAACGGTTGACAGCCGGTGATGATACTGGAAGCGTGATGGCGGTCCGAATCGATCCAAATGCGCGCTTCAGCGAACGTTGGCGCGGTCGCCTATTCAGGGCAGATCGACGCGCACCTCAGGGTCGTTGAAGCGCGAATAGCGCAGGCGCAGCTGGAAGCTGCGGCCATTGCTGCTGCCGCTGCGCACGATCTGGCGTGGCAGGCCCTGGGCATCCACCCAGTATTCCAGGCGTTCCCCGGACTGGGTGCCGCGCAGCCGGTAATGCCGGGTCTGCACCCCGTCCAGCGACTGGCTGCCGAGATCTTCGGCCTTCAGTTCGGCGGGCAGGGCATCGGCGGGCAGCGGGTTGCGCCACTGCTCAAGCAGGCCAGGCGGGGTCGGCACCTGGCGGATCGCGCCGTCGGCCTGCAGGAACATGGTGTCGCCGATGATGGTCTGCGGCCCCGCCGGCGTCTCCACCCGGAAACGATCGGGCGCGACGAAGTCCATGGCGCTGCGTACCGGCTGCGGCGCGCCCAGCACCTCCAGTTCGGCGTGGAAGCTGCGCAGGGCCGCGAAACGCTGGCTGGCGCCCAGCACCGCCTGCGTCGGATCGGCGACGGGTACCGGGGGCTCGGCGCCGGCCGGCGCCGGCGCGCGATCACAGGCGGCCAGCAGCAGGCAGGCCAGCAGGGACAGGGCAGGCAACCGGCGCATCGGGCATTCCATGGGGGTGGGGGCGACCACGATAGCCCAAACGTCCCACACAAGACCCGCGACTCGGACATAATCGGGGGTATGGACCGATACGAACGCATCACCGCCCTGCATCGTCTGCTCAAGTCCGCGCGCTATCCGGTGACGGTGGCGACCCTGCAGGACAAGCTCGGTTGTTCCCGCGCCACCGTCTACCGCGACCTGGCCTTCCTGCGCGATGCGCTGATGGCACCGATCGAGGGCGACGGCGAGGCGGGCTTCCGCTACCAGGCTGACGAGAGCGACCGTTTCGAGCTGCCCGGCCTGTGGCTCAGCTCGGAGGAGCTGCATGCCCTGCTGGCCTCGCAGCACCTGCTGGCGCGGACCGGCGGTGGTGTGCTGTCGTCGGTGCTGGCACCGCTGCAGCAACGCATCGAGAGCCTGCTGGCGGCCCAGGCCGGCGTGTCCAGCTGGCCGGTCGACCGCGTGCGGGTGATTCCGCACCGTGGCCGCAAGTTTGACGAAGGCAGCTTCCGCAGCGTCGCATCGGCCGTGCTGGAGCGCCGCCAGCTGGCGTTCGAGTACCGTGCCCGTTCCACCGACGAGCCGACCAAGCGCACCGTCTCGCCGCAGCGCCTGACTCACTATCGCGACAACTGGTACCTGGATGCCTGGGACCATGACCGCGACGCCCTGCGCAGTTTCGCGGTCGACCGCATCCACAAGGCGCGGGTGGTCGACAGCACCGCGCGCGATGTCGCCGACAGCGAGCTGGACGAGCAGCTCGGCGCCAGCTACGGCATCTTCTCTGGCGCGCCGAAGGGCTGGGCGACCATCCTGTTCAGCGCCAAGGCCGCGCGCTGGGTGGCCGACGAGCACTGGCATTCCAAGCAGCAGGGCCGCTTCCTGGCCGACGGCCGCTATGAGCTGAAGGTGCCGTACAGCGTCTCGCGCGAGCTGCTGATGGATGTGCTGCATTACGGCTCGGATGCCGAGATCGTCGAGCCCATGATGCTGCGCGAGCAGGCCAAGGCTTTGCTTGAGCTGGCCCTGAGCAACTACGAAAACTCCTGACACTCCCCGAGAATTCAATCCCCCATGAAAAAGACCCTGTTGCTGCCCCTGCTCGCCGCTGCGCTGGCCCTGACCGCCTGCGGCAAGTCCGGCGAGCCCTCGCAGAAGCTGGTGGTGGCCGCCACGGCCGTGCCGCATGCCGAGATCCTCGAGGTGGTCAAGCCGATCCTCAAGCAGGAAGGCGTGGACCTGGACGTGCGGGTGTTCAATGACTACGTGCAGCCCAACGACCAGCTGGTGCAGAAGCAGGTGGATGCGAACTACTTCCAGACCGAGCCCTACCTGGATGCCTACAACCGCGACCGCAAGACCGACCTGGTGAAGGTGATCGGCGTGCACATCGAGCCGTTCGGTGCGTACTCGCGCAAGGTCAAGTCGCTGGCCGAGCTGCGCGAAGGCGCCGACGTGGTGATCCCGAACGACCCGAGCAACAACAGCCGCGCGCTGATCCTGCTGCACAAGGCCGGCGTGATCGAGCTGAAGGACCCGACCAACGCACTGGCGACCCAGCGCGACATCATCGCCAATCCGAAGAACCTGAAGTTCCGCGAGCTCGACTCGGCGATGCTGCCGCGCGTGCTGGACCAGGTCGACCTGGCCCTGATCAATACCAACTACGCGCTGGACGCAGGCCTCAACCCGACCCAGGATGCGCTGGCGATCGAGAGCAAGGACTCGCCGTACGTGAATTTCCTGGTCGCGCGCCCGGACAACAAGGACGACGCCCGCGTGCAGAAGCTGGCCAAGGCCCTGACCAGCCCGCAGGTGAAGGCGTTCATCGAGACCAAGTACAAGGGCGCGGTGCTGCCGGCGTTCTGACGCCAGCGCCCATTCGCCTGTAGAGCCGAGCCTATGCTCGGCTCTGCTTTTTGCGGTATCCCGCCAGCGGCAGCCGAGCATGGCTCGGCTCTACAGTGTCACTCCACGTGCCGCAGCAGGGCAGGGCATTGCCGTTTCAATCGACGTGGAAGGCGAGGGTCGCGGCCACCGCCTGCTGCCATCCCGCATACAGTTTCTCGCGCCGGGCCACCTCCATCCGTGGCTCGAAGCGCCGGTCCAGGCCCCATTGCGCGGCGATCTGTTCGCGGCTGTTCCAGAACCCCACTGCCAGGCCGGCCAGGTAGGCCGCACCCAGCGCGGTGGTCTCGGTCAGTCGCGGCCGCAGCAGCGGCACACCGAGAATGTCGGCCTGGAAACCGGCCAGGAAGTCGTTGCCGATCGCACCGCCATCAGCGCGCAGCTCGGTCAGCGCGATACCCGCATCGGACTGCATCGCATCGAGTACATCGCGGGTCTGGTAGGCCATCGCTTCCAGCGCGGCGCGCACGAAGTGCGCCTTGCGGGTGCCACGGGTCAGGCCGAACATCGCACCGCGCACATCACTGCGCCAATAGGGCGCGCCGAGGCCGACGAACGCCGGCACCAGGTAGGCGCCGCCACTGTCGGGCACCTGCGCAGCCAGCGCCTGGCTGTCGCTGGCGCGTTCGATCATGCGTAGTCCATCGCGCAGCCACTGCACCACCGAGCCGGCGATGAAGATCGAACCCTCCAGCGCGTACTCCACGCGCCCGTCCAGGCCCCAGGCAATGGTGGTCAGCAGGCCGTTGCGCGACCGCACCGCCTGCGCGCCGGTGTGCATCAACATGAAGCAACCGGTGCCATAGGTGTTCTTGACCATGCCCGGCTGGAAACAAGCCTGGCCGAACAGCGCCGCCTGCTGGTCACCGGCGATGCCGGCGATGGGGATCGGGTGGTCGAAGAAGAACTGCGGCCGGGTGTGTGCGTACACCGCGCTGGAGTCGCGCACCTGCGGCAGCATCGCGCGCGGAATGTCGAGCAGGGCCAGCAGGTCGTCATCCCAGTCCAGCGTGTGGATGTTGAACAGCAGCGTGCGTGCCGCATTGCTGTAGTCAGTCACATGTGCCTGGCCACCGCTGAGGTTCCACACCAGCCAGCTGTCGATGGTGCCGAACAGCAGCTCACCACGTTCGGCGCGCTGCTGCGCACCATCCACGTGGTCGAGGATCCAGCGCACCTTGGTCGCGGAGAAATAGGCGTCGATCAGCAGCCCGGTCCGCTCGCGGATCAGTGCTTCATGCCCCTCCGATTTCAGCCGCTCGCAGATGGCGTGGCTCTGCCGCGATTGCCAGACGATGGCGTTGTGGATCGGCTGGCCGGTGGCACGGTCCCAGACCACGGTGGTTTCTCGCTGGTTGGTGATGCCCAGCGCGGCGATATGGCGTGGGTCGATCTGCCCGCGGCTGAGCAGTTCGGTCAATGTGGCATAGACGCTGGTAAGGATCTCGCGGGGGTCATGCTCGACCCAGCCGGGGTGCGGGAAGATCTGCGCGAACTCGCGCTGCGCGCTGCCGACGATGTCGCCGGCGCGGTCGAACAGGATCGCGCGCGAACTGGTGGTGCCCTGGTCGATGGCCAGCACGTAGCGGGGCGTCATGCAGCGTCTCCAATGGCGATGGGGAAATCCTAATGCATCGATCGCGTCGCGCGCGGCTGCCCTGGTAGCTGCCAACCTGGGTTGGCACACGTGGCATCACGGGGGTCAGAGCCCTTTCCGTGGGAAAGGGATCCGACCCTCCATCCATGCCTGCAGCCGTGCCACCTGCGCAGCATCCAGGCGCAACCCCAGCTTGCTCCGGCGCCACAGGATATCGTCGGTGTCACACGCCCACTCGCGTTCGCGCAGGAAGTCCACTTCGCGTGCATGCAGGCCACCGCCGAAGTCCTCGCCCAGATCGTGCAGGCCGTGTACACCCTGCAGCAGTTCCGCGCTGCGACTGCCATAGGCCCCGGCCCAGCGTCGCGCGATACCTGCGGGCAACCACGGTGCCAGCGCCAGCAGGCGCGAGCACGCCTGTGCGGCGTCGCCCCAGTCGCTGCCCGGCAACGGGTCTCCGCGCGCCGTCCAGGCCGGTCCCATCTGTGGCAGGGCAGGGCGCAGCAGGTCCAGTGCCTCCTCGGCCAGCACCCGGTAGGTGGTCAGCTTGCCGCCCAGTACATGCAGCGCCGGTGCCGGGTCCACCTGCACCTGCAGGCGGTAGTCGCGGCTCAGCTGCGCTGCGCGCGGATCCGGGTCGGCCAGCAATGGACGGACACCGGCGAACGCCCAGACCACCTCGTCCGGGGCGATGGGGTCACGCAGGTAGCGATTGGCCGCTTCGCACAGGTAGGTCACCTCGGAAGGCAGCACGCTGCAGCGCGCCGGGTCACCGCGATAGTCGGTATCGGTGGTGCCCACCAGCAGGTGGTCGTGGGCGAAAGGCAGCAGGAACACCACCCGCCCGTCGGGCTGCTGCAGCAGGCAGGCGCTGTCATCGGGCCACGGCCTGCGCAGCACGATGTGGCTGCCCTGCACCAGACGCAGCGCAGGGTCGCCGCTGCGCGCCTGCATCCGTTCCAGCAGGCCCCCGGCCCACGGGCCCGCCGCATTGACCACGGCGCGGGCATTCACGGGGTGCCGCTGGCCATCGGCGGATTCCAGAACAGCCCGCCACCGGCCCTGCACGGGGTGCAGGTCGATGCAGCGGCTGCGCACCTGCACCTGTGCGCCCCGCTGCGCGGCATCCAGGGCGTTGAGCAGTACCAGCCGCGCGTCATCGACCTGCGCATCGGCGGAGCTGAAGGCCTGCCGCAGCGCCGGGGAGAGCCACTGGCCGAGCGGATCGTGTTGCAGTTCCAGTGCGCGTGACGCGGGGAAGGCGGGGCTGCGCCGGCCCAGATGGTCGTACAGCCACAGCCCCGCGCGCAGCATCCAGCGCGGGCGCAGGTGCGGTTCCCACGGCAGGACGAAGCGCAGCGGATGGACCAGATGGGGCGCCTGCCGGCGCACCACCTCGCGTTCACCCAGCGCCTTGCGCACCAGCCCGAACTCGCCCTGCTCCAGGTAGCGCAGGCCGCCGTGGATCAGCTTGCTGCTGGCGCTGGAGGTGTGCGCGGCCAGGTCATGCTGTTCGCACAGCAGCACGCGCAGGCCGCGACCGCTGGCGTCACGGGCGATGCCGGCGCCATTGATGCCGCCACCGATCACCAGCAGGTCGACGTCGTCCATCGTGTCTCCGCGTCCTGTGTCTGTAGAGCCGAGCCGCGCCACCCTTGACCGTGGGCGCCATTGAACGTAACGCATCGCAATGCGCGCGGAGCCCGCCGCTCGACTCGGGATAGGGGGCTTGGCTCGACTCTACAAAAAAGCAGCCGAGCATGGGCTCGGCTCTACACGCGGAACGCGGGTGACGGAAACGACGACGGGCCCCGAAGGGCCCGTCGCGTTGCATCAGTGAAGCAGGTGCTGCCTGGATCAGAAGCGGGCGCCGATGCCGAAGCCGACGGTCCACGGATCCATCTTGGCTTCGCCGATCTTCTCGCCGCCGACCTTGATGTCCGGGCGGGCGCGCATGTAGCGGGCGTCAGCGCGGGCGAACCAGGTGGAGTTGATGTTCATGTCGACGCCGACGGTGCCGATCACGCCCTTGGCATCCTTGAAGCGGATGTCGGTGTCAGCGCCGTTGCCCAGCTTCTCGTTGCTGAAGCTCGACTGGTAGTAGCCCACGCCCACGAACGGGCGGAACACGTTGTCAGCCTGGCCGAAGTGGTACTGGCCGCTCAGCGCGACCGGCTGCTGCTCGACCGAACCCAGGCGGGCGTTGTTCGGGCCCTTGAACTTGTTGTCGAACTTGTCGGCAGCGCCCCACAGCTCAACGGCCCAGTTGTCGTTGATGTAGTAGCTGAAGCTGACGGTCGGCGCCGGGCCACCGTCGGTCTTCTTCACGCCGGTGATCGGGTCGTTCTTCGGCTCCAGCAGCGAGATGCCGCCAACAACGGCAAAATGCTTGCCCGAAGCGGTATCGGTGGTGCTGCTGTCCTGGGCGAAAGCGGCCGGCGCGAAGGCGGCGGAGGTCAGCAGGGCGAGACTCAGGATACGGATGGAGCGCATGGGGGTATCTCCTAATGTTTCTTGTTTTGGGCCCCCGGTTGCGGGGCGAGCACACCGTAGTCGCCCCAACATGAATCGAATCCGACGCACGTTAAAAAATAGTTTTACTTGTTCAGCGACGGGTGCGGAATGCCTGTATTCATGGCGTTTTCTGCTCTGGCCGACATTCATGCAGTTGGAGAAGATGTGAGCACAGCAACGTTGTGCATTGGCCTGCCAGCGCAGGTGAACGTCGATTGCAGGGTGCTGCTGCTGGGCTCGATGCCAGGCGTGGCATCCCTGCAGGAGCAGCGCTACTACGCGCATCCTCGCAACCGCTTCTGGCCGCTGATGGCCGATATCTGCGGTTTCGACGCGGATCTGCCCTATGCGCAACGGCTGCAGGCGTTGAACGCCGCAGGCATCGGCCTGTGGGATGTGATCGGGCGCTGCGAGCGGCGCGGCAGCCTGGATGCGGGCATCGTGCGTGGCACGGAAGTGGCCAATGCACTGCCGGAACTGATCGCCACGTTGCCTGAGCTGACGCTGATCGGCTGCAATGGCGGCGCGTCATTGCAGGCATTCCAGCGCTGGGTGTTGCCGCGGCTGGAGGCCCCGCCGAAGGTGGTCGCGCTGCCGTCGACCAGCCCTGCCAATGCGGCGTGGTCGTTGCCGCGCCTGCGCCAGGCCTGGCAGCCGGTGGCCGACGCGCGGGCGACATGAAGCGGACATCGCCTGGACAATACGCTACCGACTGGTCGCGCACCCGACCCATGGGCAACAGCCTGTCCCGGCTGCGTGCGTACTGAAAACACCTGTAACGGTTGGCGCTGGACCCCGCTGGCCGCACAATAGACGTTTCCCTACACCAGATTGCCGGAGTTATCCCCATGGCCGAAATCAAGGAAGCACTTGTCCCCGATATCGGTGACTACAGCGATATCCCGGTAATCGAGGTGCTTGTCGCCGTCGGCGACACGGTCAAGAAGGACCAGGGCCTGGTGACGCTGGAAAGCGACAAGGCGACCATGGAAGTGCCGTCCTCGGTGGCGGGCGTGGTCAAGGAGCTCAAGGTCAAAGTGGGCGACAGCCTGTCCGAAGGCAAGGTCGTGGCCCTGATCGAAGTGGCCGAAGGCGAAGCCGAAGCCGCCAAGCCGGCCGCACCGGCACCGGCACCGGCCAAGGCCGCTGCCCCGGCTGCCGCCACCCAGAGCGCGCCGGCCGCAGCTGCGCCGGCCGCTCCGGCTGCCAGCGGTGGTGCGGTTGAAGCCCTGGTGCCGGACATCGGCGACTACGCCGGCATTCCGGTCATCGAAGTGCTGGTCGCCGTGGGCGATACGGTCAAGAAGGACCAGGGCCTGGTCACGCTGGAAAGCGACAAGGCCACCATGGAAGTGCCGTCGTCTGTGGCCGGCGTGGTCAAGGAGATCAAGGTCAAGGTGGGCGACAATCTGTCGCAAGGCGACGTGGTTGCCATCATCGAAGCCGAGGGCGCTGCCGCGCCGGCGCCGACCAAGGCCGCTGCTGCTGCCGCTCCGGCTGCCGCAGAGACCGCCACCAAGGTCGAGCCGGTCGCTGTGCCGGCGCAGCCGGACAAGCTGGCGGCCCGCGAGATCGCCTCGGCCGGTACCCCGTCCAGCCCGCCGGTGCAGTTCAATGCCGATGGCGTGTTGCCGGCCAAGGTGCCGTACGCCACCCCGGCGGTGCGCGTGTTCGCCCGCGAGCTGGGCGTGGACCTGCTGCAGATCAACGGCACCGAGAAGGGTGGCCGCATCACCAAGGGTGACGTACAGAAGTTCGTCAAGGCCGCGCTCAGCGGTGGCGTGCCGGCCGCTGCCGGTGGCGCCGTCGCCGCTGGTGGTGGCCTGAACCTGCTGCCGTGGCCGAAGGTCGACTTCAGCAAGTTCGGCGAGACCGAAGTCCAGCCGCTGTCGCGCATCAAGAAGATCTCCGGTGCGAACCTGGCCCGCAACTGGGCCATGATCCCGCACGTCACCCAGTTCGAGCAGGCCGACATCACCGACCTGGAAGGCCTGCGCGTGGCGTTGAACAAGGAGAACGAGAAGGCCGGCATCAAGCTGACCATGCTCGCCTTCCTGATCAAGGCCAGCGCCGCAGCGCTGAAGAAGTTCCCGGAATTCAACGCCTCGCTCGATGCCAGCGGTGAAAACCTGACCCTGAAGAAGTACTTCCACATCGGTTTCGCCGCCGACACGCCGAACGGCCTGGTCGTGCCGGTCATCCGCGACGTGGACAAGAAGGGCGTGGTGCAGATCGCGCAGGAAACCGGCGAACTGGCCAAGAAGGCACGCGACGGCAAGCTGGGCCCGGCGGACATGAGCGGCGGCTGCTTCTCGATCAGCTCGTTGGGCGGCATCGGCGGCACCGCGTTCACCCCGATCGTCAACGCACCGGAAGTGGCCATCCTCGGCGTCTCCAAGTCCTCCATCCAGCCGGTCTGGAATGGCAAGGAGTTCGCGCCGAAGCTGATGCTGCCGCTGTCGCTGAGCTACGACCACCGCGTCATCGACGGCGCACTGGCCGCACGCTTCACCACGTACCTGTCGCAGGTACTGGCCGACATGCGCCGCGTGCTGCTGTAAGGCACCGCTTCGCCCCCACCGTGCGGCCGCAGCCCATGGCGCGGCCGCGTGAACAGATGCAGTGACAGCCCGCCGGCGCCGCCGGGCGGGCACGAGGAAAACCCACCATGGCCACGATTGAAGTCAAGGTTCCCGACATCGGCGATTACAGCGATGTGCCGGTGATCGAAGTGTTGGTCGCCGTCGGCGACACGGTGAAGAAGGACCAGGGTCTGGTAACCCTGGAGTCGGACAAGGCCACCCTGGAAGTGCCGTCCTCGGCCGCTGGTGTGGTCAAGGAAATCAAGGTCAAGCTTGGCGATACCCTGTCCGAAGGCGCCGTGGTCGTGGTGCTGGACACTGAAGGCGCCGCCGAAGCCCCGGCCAAGGCCGCCGCGCTGGCTCCGGCCGCCCCGGCTAGCAAGCCGCCGGTGACTCCGTCGCACCGCGCCCCGGCTGAACCGGCTGCGCCGAAGCCGGCGCTGTCCAGCGGCAAGCCGGCCGACATCGAATGCGAGATGGTCGTGCTGGGCTCCGGCCCGGGCGGCTACACCGCGGCCTTCCGCGCCGCCGACGTCGGCCTGGATACGGTGCTTGTCGAACGTTACGCCAGCCTCGGCGGCGTCTGCCTCAATGTCGGCTGCATCCCGTCCAAGGCGCTGCTGCATGCTGCTGCGGTGATCGACGAAGTGGCCCACGCCGGTGATTTCGGCGTCGAGTTCGGCAAGCCGACCATCACCCTGGACAAGCTGCGCGCGTACAAGGAAAAGGTCGTCAACCAGCTGACCAAGGGCCTGGCCGGGATGGCCAAGCAGCGCAAGGTCCGCAACGTGCAGGGCGTCGGCAAGTTTGTTTCGGCCAACGAGCTGGAGATCACCGCCGCTGATGGCAGCACCCAGCTGCTGCGCTTCCAGAAATGCATCATCGCCGCCGGTTCGCAGGCGGTGAAGCTGCCGAACTTCCCGTGGGACGACAAGCGCGTGATGGATTCCACCGATGCGCTGGAGCTGGCCGAAGTGCCGGGCTCGCTGCTGGTCGTCGGCGGCGGCATCATCGGCCTGGAAATGGCCACCGTGTACAGCGCGCTGGGCAGCAAGGTCACCGTGGTCGAGTTTATGGACCAGCTGATGCCCGGCGCCGACAAGGACCTGGTCAAGCCGCTGGCCGACCGCCTGAAGAAGCAGGGCATCGACGTGCACCTGAAGACCAAGGCCTCGGGCGTCACCGCCGATGCCAAGGGCATCACCGTGACCTTCGAAGCCGCCGAGGAAGGCCAGGCGCCTGCGCTGGCGCAGGGCACCTTCGACCGCGTGCTGGTGGCCGTGGGCCGCTCGCCGAACGGCAAGAAGATCGATGCCGAGAAGGCCGGCGTGCAGGTCACCGACCGCGGCTTCATCCCGGTCGATCGGCAGATGCGTACCAACGTGCCGCACATCTTTGCCATCGGCGACATCGTCGGCAACCCGATGCTGGCCCACAAGGCCACGCACGAGGGCAAGCTGGCCGCTGAAGTGGCAGCCGGCCACAAGAAGGAGTGGGTCGCCCGCGTGATTCCGTCGGTGGCCTACACCAACCCGGAAATCGCCTGGGTCGGCGTGACCGAGACCGAAGCCAAGGCCAAGGGCCTGAAGGTCGGCGTGGCCAAGTTCCCGTGGGCCGCCAGTGGCCGCGCGATCGGCATCGGTCGCACCGAGGGCTTCACCAAGCTGATCTTCGACGAAGAGACCCACCGCATCATCGGTGGCGCGATCGTCGGCGTGCATGCCGGCGACCTGCTGGCCGAGATCGGCCTGGCGATCGAGATGGGGGCGGAAGCGGAAGACATCGGCCACACCATCCATGCGCATCCGACGCTGAGCGAGTCGGTGGCGATGGCTTCGGAAATCTACGACGGCACGATCACCGATCTGTACATGCCGAAGAAGAAGTAAGGCGTCCGCGCCGTTCCGAACGAAAAGCCCCGGTTTCTGCCGGGGTTTTTTGTTGGCTGCAGGAATGTCTTCGGCGTTGTCATCGCGAGGGTCCGGGCCACTGCACGGGTGGCAGGCATTTCGACAAATGTCCCCCGTCGTCCGCCTGCGGCGGTCGCCTCCTCCTTTACTTTGTCGAAATGCCTGCCACCCGCGCAGCGGCTCGGCTTGCGGATAGTCGAGAGCCACAGCCTGGCTCGCCTGGATGCCTGACACGCGGGGGAAGAGGGGCTTGTGTGCGAAGTAAAGGAGGAGGCGCCGGCCGTAGGCCGGCGCCGGGGGACATTCGCACGCAAGCCCCTCTTCCCCCAGCGCTCGACCACGCCTGCGTCTACGGCAACTGCCACCGCGAAGGTCTGGGCCGCTGCGCGGGTGGCAGGCGTCTGGACAAATGTCCCCCGTCGTCCGCCTTTGGCGGTCGCCTCCTCCTTTACTTTGTCCAAACGCCTGCCACCCGCGCAGCGGCTCGGCTTGCGGATAGTCGAGAGCCACAGCCTGGCCCGCCTGGATGCCTGACACGCGGGGGAAGAGGGGCTTGTGTGCGAAGTAAAGGAGGAGGTGACGGCCGTAGGCCGGCGCCGGGGGACATTCGCACGCAAGCCCCTCTTCCCCCAGCGCTCGACCAGCCTGCTTTTCTGCTCGACGATGCAAAGAAAAAACGCGGCCCCGATGTTCCGGAGGCCGCGCCAGGAGAGAAGATGCCGTGGAAGGGGCAGGGGATCAGAACACGAAGCTGATACCGGCCACCGGGCCCTTGAATTCCTGCTTCAGGCCGACCGTGCCGTCGCTGCCCTTCTTGTCCACGTCCAGCTTGAACCAGTCGTAGCCGGCGAACACACCGAAGTTCTTGGTGAAGCGGTAATCGACGATCGCATTGGCGCGGCTCAGGTCGCCCTTGTAGTCATCGAAACTGCCCCAGCGCGTGTTCAGGTACTGGCCCTGCAGCGTGATCATCCAGCGCTCGGACGGAGTGAAGGTCATGCGCGCACCCACCACCGGTGCCACGCCATCGGCCTTCTCGTTGAGGAACTGGCCTTCATACACCGTGCCCAGGTCCGCGTAGCCCTTGGTGCTGACCTTGGCGTACTCGCCACCGATCTGCAGGCCCAGGTCGAAGGTGTCGGTATCGACGACCGAGTAGTCATAGACCAGGCTGGCCACCTGGTACTTCAGCTCGCCCTTCACGAAGCTGCCGGCCGGCACGCTCTCACCGCCGAAGGAAATGCCCTGGTCAAGCGTCTCGCGACGGTCCTTGTCGTACTTGAAGTAGTTGAACAGCAGGCGCTGACGGTTGCTGATGCGGAACATGCCGTCGATGCGCGGCTCCCATTCCTTGCCACCCAGCTTGAAGTCCTGGTCCAGGGAGATGTCCTGGCCGGCCACGGTGGTGCTGCCGCGCAGCGTGTTGTCCGAATCGATGTTCATCGCACCCAGACGGATGGCGAAGCGGTCGTCGCCTTCGGCGGCGTGGGCGGAATTGGCGAACGAGGCGCCGGCAGCGAGCAGGGAAAGGGCGAGCAGGGTGGGTACGGGGCGCATCGAAGAGTCCTTGCAGTGGTTCATCAGAATGAAGACCACTGTGCCGGACGCCGCCGTCCACCATCCGTGAACGTATGGTCCACGGAGTGTGCACGGTTCAGCCCTGTCGCGACGACGCAAAAAGATGGCCCCGGAGCCGGGCTTCGGGGCCATCGTGGGACCTGCGGGGCGGAGCGTCGACGAGGTTGCTGCAGGCAGGTCGAAAGATCGGACCGGCGCATCCGGCGAAAGTTCCGCGCCTGCGACCAAAGTTCAATACTGCGGTGCAGCATCACGCGGACGTCATTGTCCCCGGGTGGCACGCAAAAATGTAACCGTTACCGCAACTTGCGGCTTCCAGGGATGAACAGGCAGCGGTTGTCTCGCAAATTGTCCCATTGCTATAATTTGGCGGCTCGATGAGGCCCCCCTGCTGTAGCCGCCTCAGCCCTCCACTTGCAACCACGCGGGACGTCCTGTGCTGAACTCCGTTGATGCGGGTCGGCGACTGATGCTGCGCGCCGCGGTCTACCCGCTGGCCGCGGTGGCTGTCCTGGCCCTGGCCTTCCTGCTGGTAGGTCCGAAGTATGCCCTCGGCGCGCTGGCGTCCGGTGTGGCCATTTCGGCCGGCGGCTGGGTTGCGGCACGGATGGCTCTGGGCGGTGGTGCGGTGGCCGCAGGATCGGCGATGGCTCGCCTGATCATTGCGATCGTGGCCAAGTGGGTCGTGGTTTTCGGCGTCCTGCTGGTGGGGTTCCTGGTCTTCAAGCTGCCTGCATTGGCGCTGTTGGCCGGTATCGCCGTCGGCTTGATGTTCCAGGTCCTGGCCATGGCCAGGCGTTGACAGAATTCAATTAACTGAAGGTTCCGGACACATGGCGGGCGAGGCTCTAACCCCTACCAGCTACATCCAGCATCACCTGCACAACCTGACCGCACCGGTCGGCAAGGGTGAGGGTATGTTCTGGCATATCCACGTCGATACCTTCCTCACCGCCGTCCTGATGGGCCTGGTGATCGTGGTCGCGTTCTGGCTGGGGACCCGCAAGGCCACCGCCGGCGTGCCGGGCAAGTGGCAGGCCTTCGTCGAGATCTGCCTGGAGTTCGTCGACCGCCAGGCCAAGGACACCTACCACGGCAAGAGCAAGCTGGTCACGCCGATCGCCATCACGATCTTCTTCTGGATCCTGTTGATGAATCTGCTGAAGATGATCCCGGCCGATTTCATCGCCAAGCCGCTGGAATGGGTGGGCGTGCACTACTGGAAGCCGGTGCCGACCGCTGACGTCAATGCCACCCTCGGCATGGCCATCAGCGTGTTCTTCCTGATGCTGTTCTTCGCGCTCAAGTCCAAGGGCCTGGTCGGCTTCGTCAAGGAATTCCTGACGGCGCCGTTCGGCAAGTGGATGATGCCGTTCAACCTGATCCTCAACATCGTCGAGTGGCTGAGCAAGCCGATCTCGCTGGCGATGCGACTGTTCGGCAACATGTTCGGCGGCGAAATCGTGTTCCTGCTGATCTGGGTGCTGGGTGGTGCCGGTTTCTTCGGCGCCATCGCGGGTGGTGTGTTCGGCCTCGGCTGGATGCTGTTCCACCTGCTGGTGATCCCGCTGCAGGCCTTCATCTTCATGATGCTGTCGATCGTGTACCTGAGCCTGTCGGAAGACGCTCACTGAGTTTCAAGCTTCAACGCGTTTCAACCTTCATCCGTTTCATCACCCTTAGCAACTTAAGTTCCTGGAGATAACCATGTACTTCGCCGTCCTGACCAACTTCGCGCAGATTCAGAGCTCCACCGCCCTTGCCGTCGGCATCATGATCGGCCTGGCCGCGCTGGGCGCCGGTCTGGGTCTGGCCATCATGGCTGGTAAGTTCCTGGAGTCGGCCGCGCGCCAGCCGGAACTGATCCCGGTCCTGCAGGTCCGCATGTTCATCACCGCCGGCCTGATCGACGCCGCGTTCATCATCTCGGTCGCCGTTGGCCTGCTGCTGGCCTTCGCCAACCCGCTGTCGGCTGCCTTTGCTGGCGCCGTCACCAAGGCTCTGGCCGGCTGATACAGCGGTTTGAGACGACCGGGTGCTGATGCACCCGGTTTCGGATGAAGGCCGGATGTGCCGCTTCGGCGGCACGTCCACCCCGAAACCAGCGATCGAGCTAACCATGAATATCAATTTCACCCTTCTTGCGCAGGCGCTGGCCTTCGCTGGTCTGATCTGGATCATCGCGACCAAGATCTGGCCGCCGCTGATGAACGCGATCGAAGAGCGCCAGCAGAAGATTGCTGAAGGCCTCGCTGCTGCCGACCGCAGCCAGAAAGATCTGGCCCAGGCGCAGGAGAAGGTCAACGAAGCGCTGAAGGAAGCCCGCACCAAGGCCAACGAGATCATCGATCAGGCCCACGCGCGTGCCAACCAGATCGTTGATGCAGCCCGTAACGAAGCGATCACCGAAGCCACCCGTCAGAAGGAACTGGCCCAGGCTGAAATCGACGCCGCCGCCAACCGTGCCCGTGAAGATCTGCGCAAGCAGGTGTCCGCGCTGGCCGTGACCGGTGCCGAAAAGCTGCTCAAGCGCGAAATCGACGCCAACGCCCACAAGGCGCTGCTCGACGAGCTGGCCTCGGAGATCTAAGGATGAGCCAGGCCCTCACGCTTGCCCGCCCGTACGCCCGCGCCGCGTTCGCGACCGCGCGCGACGAAGGTGCGTTCGCGCCGTGGTCGGACGCCCTGGCGTTCTCCGCCCACGTCGCCGCCGACCCGCGCGTGGCGGCCCTGCTCGCCAACCCGGAGCTGGGTCGTGACGACGCCGTCGCCCTGCTGGCGCCGGTGTCGCACGGCGAGACCTACTCGCGCTTCCTGGCCATCCTGGCCGAATCGCATCGTCTGCCGCTGCTGCCGGAAATCTCCGGCATGTTCGACGCCCTGCGCGCCGAAGCCGAGCACGTGGTCAAGGCCACGGTGACCTCGGCTTCCGAGCTGTCGGCCGGCGAGCTGGACGCGATCAAGGTCGCGCTGCGCAAGCGCTTCAACCGCGAGGTCGACGTGACCACCGCGGTCGATGCTTCGCTGATCGGCGGCGCCGTGATCGACGCCGGCGACGTGGTCATCGATGGTTCGCTGAAGGGCAAGCTGGCCCGTCTGCAGACCGCGCTCGCTAACTGAATTCATTTAACGTCCGGCCCCGCTGCCGGCACTAGGACTTGACGATGGCAACCACGCTCAACCCCTCCGAAATCAGCGAACTGATCAAGAACCGCATCGAGAAGGTCAAGCTGGCCGCGGAATCGCGCAACGAAGGCACCGTGACCAGCGTGTCCGACGGCATCGTGCGCATCTTCGGTCTGGCCGACGTGATGCAGGGCGAAATGATCGAACTGCCGAACAACACCTTCGCCCTGGCCCTGAACCTGGAGCGCGACTCGGTCGGCGCCGTGGTCCTGGGTGACTACGAGCACCTGCGCGAAGGCGACGTCGCCAAGACCACCGGCCGCATCCTGGAAGTGCCGGTCGGCCCGGAACTGCTGGGCCGCGTCGTGAACGCGCTGGGCGAGCCGATCGACGGCAAGGGCCCGCTGGGCACCGACCTGACCGCTCCGGTGGAACGCGTTGCTCCGGGCGTGATCTGGCGCAAGTCGGTCGACCAGCCGGTGCAGACCGGTTACAAGTCGGTCGACTCGATGATCCCGATCGGCCGTGGCCAGCGCGAGCTGATCATCGGTGACCGCCAGACCGGCAAGACCGCCATGGCGATCGATGCGGTGATCAACCAGAAGGGCACCGGCATCAAGTGCGTGTACGTTGCGATCGGCCAGAAGGCGTCGACCATCGCCAACATCGTGCGCAAGCTGGAAGAGAACGGCGCGCTGGCCCACACCATCGTGGTGGCCGCGACCGCTTCCGAATCGGCTGCCATGCAGTACATCAGCGCCTACTCGGGCTGCACCATGGGTGAGTACTTCATGGACCGCGGCGAAGACGCGCTGATCGTGTACGACGATCTGTCCAAGCAGGCCGTTGCCTACCGCCAGATCTCGCTGCTGCTGAAGCGTCCGCCGGGCCGTGAAGCCTACCCGGGTGACGTGTTCTACCTGCACTCCCGTCTGCTCGAGCGCGCTGCCCGCGTGTCCGAGGAATACGTCGAGAAGTTCACCGAAGGCAAGGTCACCGGCAAGACCGGTTCGCTGACCGCGCTGCCGATCATCGAGACCCAGGCCGGCGACGTGTCCGCCTTCGTTCCGACCAACGTGATCTCGATCACCGACGGCCAGATCTTCCTGGAAACCGACCTGTTCAACGCCGGCATCCGCCCGGCCGTGAACGCCGGTATCTCGGTGTCGCGCGTCGGTGGCTCGGCCCAGACCAAGATCATCAAGAAGCTGTCGGGCGGCATTCGCATCTCGCTGGCCCAGTACCGCGAGCTGGCTGCGTTCGCGCAGTTCGCCTCGGACCTGGACGAAGCGACCCGCAAGCAGCTGGAGCGTGGCCAGCGCGTCACCGAGCTGATGAAGCAGAAGCAGTACGCGCCGATGTCGATTGCCAACCAGGCGCTGTCGATCTACGCCGTCAACGAGGGTTACCTCGACGACGTGCCGGTCAACAAGCTGCTGGCGTTCGAAGAAGGCCTGCACGCCCACTTCGCCAACACCCAGGGCGAGCTGATCAGCAAGGTCAACGCCACCGGCGGTTGGGACAACGACATCGAAGGTGCCTTCAAGAAGGGCATCGCCGAGTTCAAGACCACCGGCAGCTGGTAATCGCGGTCCTGTAGAGCGGAGCCGCTGGCTCCGCTGGACCAGATGACAAACGGTTGAACAACGCGGGGCATCAGCCCCGCGCCACGGGAAACAAGAGATGGCAAGCGGACGCGAAATCAAAACCAAGATCAAGAGCGTGCAGAACACCCGCAAGGTGACGCGCGCCCTGGAAATGGTCTCGGCCTCCAAGATCCGCAAGGCGCAGGATCGGATGAAGACCTCGCGTCCGTACGCGCAGGCGATGAAGCAGGTGATCGGTCATCTGGCCCAGGCCAGCACCGACTACCAGCATCCGTTCCTGGTCGAGCGCGAGCAGGTCAAGCGGGTCGGTTTCATCGTGATCTCCTCCGATCGCGGTCTGGCCGGCGGCCTGAACAACAACCTGTTCCGCAAGATGCTGGGCGAAGCCAAGGCATGGCAGGACAAGGGTGCCGAAGTGGACCTGGTGACCATCGGCCAGAAGGCTTCGACCTTCTTCCGCCGCGTGAAGGTCAACATGGTCGGCAGCGTGACCCACATCGGCGACGTACCGAAGCTGGAATCGCTGATCGGTGTGATCAAGGTCATGCTCGACGCCTTCACCGAAGGCAGGATCGACCGCGTGTACCTGGTCTACAACCGCTTCGTGAACACCATGGTGCAGAAGGCCAGCTTCGATCAGCTGCTGCCGCTGCCGCCGGCTGAGAAGCAGGTCGCTCACCACGACTGGGACTACCTGTACGAACCCGATGCCGCGACCGTGCTCGAGCACGTGATGACGCGTTACATCGAGTCGCTGGTGTACCAGGCACTGCTGGAAAACGTCGCCTCCGAGCATGCGGCACGCATGGTTGCGATGAAGGCGGCGAGCGACAACGCCAACAAGCTGATCGGCACCCTGCAGCTCGTCTACAACAAGGCGCGCCAGGCAGCGATCACCCAGGAAATCTCCGAAATCGTCGGCGGCGCGGCAGCAGTCTGACCGCGTTCGTTCAAAGCACACATTAGAGGATGCAGCAATGAGTCAGGGCAAGATCGTTCAGATCATCGGCGCGGTCGTCGACGTCGAATTCCCGCGTGAATCGGTGCCGAAGGTGTACGACGCACTGAAGGTGGAAAACACCGAGATCACCCTCGAAGTCCAGCAGCAGCTGGGCGACGGCGTGGTGCGTACCATCGCCCTCGGTTCCACCGACGGCCTGAAGCGCAACCTGGTTGCCGTCAACACCGGCCGTGGCATCTCGGTGCCGGTCGGCGCCGGCACCCTGGGCCGCATCATGGACGTGCTTGGCCGTCCGATCGACGAAGCCGGCCCGGTCGCTGCCAGCGACAACTGGGAAATCCACCGCGCTGCGCCGTCGTATGAAGACCAGTCCCCGGCCACCGAGCTGCTGGAAACCGGCATCAAGGTCATCGACCTGATGTGCCCGTTCGCCAAGGGCGGCAAGGTCGGCCTGTTCGGCGGCGCCGGCGTCGGCAAGACCGTCAACATGATGGAACTGATCAACAACATCGCCAAGGCGCACAGCGGTCTGTCCGTGTTCGCCGGCGTGGGTGAGCGTACCCGTGAGGGCAACGACTTCTACCACGAAATGAAGGACTCCAACGTCCTGGACAAGGTGGCGATGGTGTACGGCCAGATGAACGAGCCGCCGGGCAACCGTCTGCGCGTCGCCCTGACCGGCCTGACCATGGCCGAGTACTTCCGCGACGAGAAGGACGAAAACGGCAAGGGTAAGGACGTCCTGCTGTTCGTCGACAACATCTACCGTTACACCCTGGCCGGTACCGAAGTGTCGGCACTGCTGGGCCGCATGCCGTCCGCCGTGGGTTACCAGCCGACCCTGGCCGAGGAAATGGGCGTCCTGCAGGAGCGCATCACCTCGACCAAGAACGGTTCGATCACCTCGATCCAGGCCGTCTACGTTCCCGCGGACGACCTGACCGACCCGTCGCCGGCGACCACCTTCGCCCACCTGGACTCGACCGTGACCCTGTCGCGTTCGATCGCCTCGCTGGGTATCTACCCGGCCGTCGACCCGCTGGACTCCACCAGCCGCCAGATGGATCCGCTGGTCATCGGCCACGAGCACTACGACACCGCCCAGCGCGTCCAGCAGACCCTGCAGAAGTACAAGGAACTGAAGGACATCATCGCCATCCTGGGCATGGACGAACTGTCCGAAGAAGACAAGCAGGCCGTGTCGCGCGCCCGCAAGATCGAGCGCTTCTTCAGCCAGCCGTTCCACGTGGCCGAAGTGTTCACCGGTTCGCCGGGCAAGTACGTGCCGCTGAAGGACACCATCCGTGGCTTCAAGGCCATCGTCGATGGCGAGTACGACCACCTGCCGGAGCAGGCGTTCTACATGGTCGGCGGCATCGAAGAAGCGGTCGAGAAGGCCAAGAAGATGGCCGAGAAGGCCTGATCCGGGACGGGCGGGAGCGATCCTGCCTGACCTGACGCCGGCGCCGGGCAACCGCCCGCGCCGGTGGACCCCCACGGCGGCATTGCGCCGCCGCGAACAGCGAAGAGATTTGCATGAGCACGATCCGTTGCGACATCGTCAGCGCCGAGCAGGAAATCTTCCGTGGCGAAGCGACCCTGGTCGTGGCCACCGGTGAGCTGGGCGAACTGGGCATCGCGCCCAAGCACGCGCCGCTGATCACCCGCCTGAAGCCGGGCAAGGTGGTGGTGACCACGCCGAACGGCGAGCAGCTGGATTTCGCCATTTCCGGCGGCATCCTGGAAGTGCAGCCGCAGGTGGTGACCGTGCTGGCCGACACCGCGATCCGCGCGCAGGACATCGACGAAGCCTCGGTCCGCAAGGCCAAGGAAGAAGCCGAGCGCATCCTGGCCAACCGCGGCGAAGCGATGGAAGTGGCTGAAGCCCAGCAGAAGCTGGCCGAAGCCGTCGTCCAGCTGCAGGCGCTGGAGCGCCTGCGCAAGAATCTCAAGCACTGAGGTTCGCGCGTCATCAAGCACAAGCGCCGGCTAGCTGCCGGCGTTTTTGTTTGTTCGCCACAGGAGCAGGGAATGCAGCACTACTCGACAGCGATTGAAGGCGGCAGCTGGCAGCGGCCGTGGCGCACACCGGCAGGCGTGTTCCTGATTGCGTGGATCGTTCTGTGCCTGCCATGGCTCAGTGGCATCAAGACCATTCCCTTTGATGCCGTGCAGCAGTTCTTCCCGGCGGTCAGTTTCAGTGCCGAGCAGTTGCGTCACCTGCAGGCCCCCTGGTGGAATCCGTATCTCTACGGTGGCTACCCGCAGGTGGCCGATCCGCAGATGATGACGCTGCAGCCGACGATGCTGCTGCCGATGCTGCTGGCGCCGGGCTCCCTGCACCTGTTCACGGTGGTGGTGCTGCTGCATGTGCTGGCAGGCGGCCTGGGTGCACTGCGGTTGAGCCGCGTGCAGGGCATGCCGCCGCCGGCGCAGCTGCTGTTCGCACTCACGCTGATGTTTGGTGGCGTGGCCGCGTCGCGCCTGCAGCACACGCCGATGATCATCAGCTACTGCCTGCTGCCTTGGCTGTGGCTGGGCCTGGAGCAGGTCCGCCGGCGGGGACGGATGCGCGACATCCTGCTGGCCGGTGTGGCCGGCGGGATGTGTGCGCTTCAACTGACCCAGGTCACTTATTTCATCATCCTCACGTGCGTGATCTACGCCGTGGCTGCTGTCGTGCTGGCACAGGGGCAGCGCATGCGCCTGCTGTGGCAGCTGGGCGTGGTGGCCATTCTCGCCGGTGGTGTCAGTGCGCCGCAGTGGCTGTCCACGCTGGCCTGGCTGGACCAGACCAATCGCAATGGCCTGACGCTGGAAGCCGCGCTGCCGGGTGCCATCCACTGGCAGACACTGGTGACACTGCTGTCGGGCAACGTGTTCTCGCAGGGGCGCGGCGACAGCTGGGCCTTCGGTGATATCAGCGCCGATTACCTCTATGTGGGGGCAGTGCCGCTGGCGCTGTGGCTGCTCTGGGGCGGTGAGGTGCTGCGGCGCAAGCCGGCGGCGACGCGCGTCGCGCTGTGTGCGCTGACGCTGGCGATCATGGTCGCGGTGGGTGGCGCCACGCCGCTGTTCCCCTGGTTGTTTGGCTGGCTTCCGGGGCTGGACCTGTTCCGGCGCCCATCCGATGCGCTGTTTCTTACCGTGCCTGCGGCGGCGTGGCTCGGTGCCAGTGCCCTGCAGGTTGCCCTGCAGCGGCAGCCATTGCGATTGCATCGGGTGTCCGTGGCGGTCGTCGCAGTGCTGGGCGCGTGCGCTGCGTGGCTGGCGATCGATCATGGTCATCCGCTCGCTTTCGCCTGGCTTGCGGTCAGCGCCGCGCTGGGCGTAGCCGCGGTGTGGGTGCTGCGCCGCCACCAGTCACCTGCGCGCTGGGTGCTGGCGCTGGTGCTGTTGGACCTGCTGCTGTTCAACGTCGGCACCAGGTTCAACGCGGGCAGCGGCACAAAGTCGGTGCTCACCGCCGATCGTGCGGGTCCTGCGCAGCGCGCCTATGCGCTGCTGGCGGCAGAGCGGCATATCGGCATACCCGAGCGCGCGGTGGTCTTCGGCATCGGCGGACTCACCAACGGCGCGGCGGTGCATGCCATTGCGCTGGCAAACGGCTACAACCCGCTGCTGGCAAGCGACTATCTGCAGATGACCGGGATGCCGGGCGAGCCGGTGGATACCTTCCAGCAGAAGGTCCCCACTGCCTGGATGCCAGACACCGCTGCTCCCCTGTACGACCTGCTGGGCGTGCGTTGGCTGCTGGCCCAGGAGCCGTTCCCGGGCTCCAGCGCGCAGGGCGACCAGGTGGAACTTGCGCGGCGTGACAGCGTGCTGCCACGGGTGCTGAATCCGCGGCAGGTGCGCCGCCATGAGGAGCGTCTACCGCCTGCGCCGCTGTTCAACCAGACCGATTTCAACCGGCAGCTATGGCTGCCGGCAGCCGCCAGCAGCCACTGTGCCGAACAGGATGCCGGCGAGGCCACGGTACAGGTGCTGCGCTACCAGCCGGGACGCATCGAGCTGACGGTGGTGGCCGACCATGCAGCATGGGTGGTGATCAACGAAACCACCGGTCGTGGCTGGCAGGCGCAGCTCGAGGATGGCCAGGTACTGCCGCTGCTGCGCGGCAATGGCCTCTTCCATGCGTTGTGCGTGCCGGCCGGGCAGCATCAGGTGCGGTTGCGCTACAGCGCGCTGCAGCTGTGGCGTGAGGGACTGGGAGCGCGCCTGCGCCGTGACGGTGATCGCTGACCGCTGACCGCGATCAGCGGTACACCACATGGCGCATCAACAGGAACGACACGCACGCCAGCCCGCCTTCCACCAGTGGCTTGGCCAGCCAGGTGTACTGCAGGCCCAGCGCGTGGTCGACCAGGCTCACCAGCAACGTGCTTGCCGCAGTCAGCAGCAGCCACAGCCCGAAGAAGCGTGCAAAGCGCTTCCAGCCCAGCTTGTGGGTGCCGGCCTCGGCAAAGGTGTAGCGGCCGTTGAGCCAGAAGCCCAGCAGCATGCCGGCCAGGCGCCCGGCGACGTTGGCCGGTGCGACCGGCATGCCAAGCGCGGTGGCGACCACGAACACCAGCCAATCGACCAGCAGCTGCACGAGCCCGATCACGAGGTAGGCGCTTCCCTGGCGGACAAGGCTCATCGGCATGGTGAAGGAGGAGGGATGCCCATGTTAACGGCGTACGCTCTAGAATCGTCGGCAACGAACCACGGACTGCCGTTCCCATGACCCAAGCCTTGCACGTCATCATCCTCGCCGCCGGCGCCGGCAAGCGCATGAGGTCGGTGCTGCCGAAGGTGCTGCAGCCGATCGCCGGCCAACCGATGCTGGCGCACGTGATCGATGCGGCCCGCGAACTGCAACCGGCGGCCATCCATGTGGTCTACGGCCATGGCGGTGAGGCGGTGCGGCAACAGTTCGCCGACCAGCCCGACCTGCAGTGGGCTGAACAGGCGCAGCAGCTGGGTACGGGCCACGCGGTGGCGCAGGCGATGCCGCAGGTGCCGGATGCCGTGCAGGTGCTGGTGCTGTACGGCGATGTACCGCTGATCCGCGCGCAGACCCTGCGCGATCTGCTGGCGCAGCCGGGGCGGTTGGCGGTGCTGGTCGCCGAGGTTGATGACCCGACCGGTTACGGCCGTGTGCTGCGCGATGCCGAAGGCAAGGTGGGAGCGATCGTCGAGCAGAAGGACGCGACCGACGACCAGCTGCGCGTGCGCACGATCAACACCGGCATCATCGCCGCGGAGTCGACCGCGCTGCGCCGCTGGCTGTCGCAGCTGTCCAACCGCAATGCGCAGGGCGAGTACTACCTGACCGACGTGTTCGCATTTGCCGCGCATGAGTACACCCCGGCCGAAATGGCGCTGGTGGCCGACGCGCAGGAAGCCGAGGGGGCAAACGATCCCTGGCAGCTGTCGCAGCTGGAGCGTGCCTGGCAGCATCGCGCCGTGCGTGCGCTGTGCGCACAGGGTGCACGCGTGCGCGACCCGGCACGACTCGACATCCGTGGCACCGTCACCGTGGGCAGTGACGTGCTGATCGATGTCGATGTCGTTCTCGAAGGCAACATCGTGCTCGGCGACGGCGTTACCATCGGTCCGTTCAACCGCCTGAAGGACGTTACTCTCGGCCCCGGTACCGAAGTACGCGCGCACTGTGATCTGGAGGGTGTGGTCACCGAAGGCGCGGCGCTGGTCGGTCCGTTCGCGCGCCTCCGCCCAGGTACCGTGCTGGCCGATGGCGTGCACGTCGGCAACTTCGTCGAAACCAAGAAGGTCACCCTCGGCGTCGGCAGCAAGGCCAACCACCTCACCTATCTGGGTGATGCGGTGATCGGCAGCAAGGTGAACATCGGTGCCGGCACCATCACCTGCAACTACGACGGCGTGAACAAGTCGACCACCACCATCGGCGACAACGCGTTCATCGGTTCCAACAGTTCGCTGGTGGCGCCGCTGACGATCGGCGAGGGCGCGACCATCGCTGCCGGTTCGGTCATCACCCGCACCGCCCCGGACGGCAAGCTGACACTGGCCCGCGCACGACAGGAAACCATCGATGGCTGGAAGCGCCCGGTCAAGAAGTCCTGAGCCACGTATTCCGCATGCCGACGAGCTCGGCGTGCTGCCGGCAATTGAACAGCGTGCCGGCGAACTGCTGAAGGATCACGAAGCCCATCCGGTATTTGCCGGCCACGGCCTGGATCTGCCGACGCTGCAGGACGGCCTTCAGCGGGGCCAGCTGTGGGTTGTGGATGGCCCCGGCGGCGACATTGCCGGCTACCTGCTGGGCGGCGAGCTGGGTGGCGAGTTCCATGTCCTGCAGATGGATGTGGACCCGGCGCACGCGCGTCGTGGCCATGGCCGTGCATTGCTGCGGCACGCCTTGGCGCAGGCCAGGGCCACCGGCTTTGCTGCAGCGGTGCTGACCACCTTGAGCGATGTGCCATGGAATGCAGCCTTCTATGCCAGCGAAGGGTTCGACGTAGTGCCTGAGGCTGAGTGGAACGACGGCCTGCGCGCCGTCATGGCCGAAGAGGCTGCGCTCGGGTTTCCGATGCACCTGCGGGTGGCGATGCGGCGGACCTGGTAGGTGCCGGCCCTGGTCGGCACATCCGCGCATGGCGTGGAGCTACCCGATCGGCCCGCTCAACCCACCGGCAACAGGATCGACACGCACAACCCGCCATCGCCGCGGTTCTGCAGCGACACGCGGCCACCGTGCGCTTCCACGATCTCGCGCGTCAGTGCCAACCCCAGGCCGGTGCCGTTGCGCTTGGTCGAATAGAACGGCATCAAGGCGTTCTGCAGCACCTGCTCGTTCATGCCCTTGCCGCGATCCAGTACGTCCAGGCGCAGCCATTGCGGCAGCCGCGTGAGTTGCACCTGTACGTCATCGTTGGGCGGATCGGCCTCGGCGCAGGCTTCATGCGCGTTCTTCAGAAGATTCAGCAATGCCTGCCCGAACTGCGCGATGTCGATGCGGCTGCTCAGGTCCTCGTCCGGCTCGCGTTCCATGGTGAACGGGATCTGCTGGCGCAGGCTGGACAGGAACGGCGCCCAGTGCACGGTCTGCAGTTGCGGCTGCGGCAGCTTTGCGAAGCGTGCATAGCCACGGATGAAGCCTTCCAGGTGGCGTGCGCGGTCCTCGATGGTGGTGAAGATCTCCGGCAACCGGTCGAAGCGTTCGCGCTGCACCAGCACGCCACCGGAGTGGGCCAGCGAGGCGATCGGTGCCAGTGAGTTGTTGAGCTCGTGGCTGATCACCCGGATCACCTTCTTCCACGTCTGCACTTCCTGGCGGCGCAGTTCGGCGGTGAGCAGGCGTACCAGCAGCAGGTCGTGCGGACGGCCGTTGAGCTGGAAGGCGCGGCGCGACAGGTGGTAGACCTGCTCGTCATCCTCGTCGCCGTCCTCGCCCTCGGCATGCACCGCGAACAGGCTGTCGCCGCCACGGGCAATGGCATCGCGCAGCTCTACCGGCACCTGTTCCAGCACCTCTTCCAGACGCTGGCCTTCCAGCTTCCAGCCGCCATGCAGCAGCTTGCGCGCAGCCAGGTTGGAGAACACCACGCGGGCGATGCCATCGCCGCCGGAGGCAATCAGCAGCATGGCCACCGGCGTGTTCTGCACCATGGTGTCCAGCAGCAGTTCGCGCTGCACCAGGCCCTGCCGCTGTTCGCGCAGCACATCGCCCAGCTCGCGGTGCGCCTGCACCAGGTCGCCCAGTTCGTCGTTGCCCGGCCAGTACACGCCGAAGTTGTACTCGCCGTCGCGGTAGCTGCTGGTGGTGCCGGACAGTGCACGCATCAGCGAGCGCACCGGTGCGGTGGCACGGCGCAGGGTCCACCACATCAACGCCAGCAGGATCACGGCCGACGCCGTGGTCACCACCCAGCCATGGTTCATCCAGTACGCCAGCAGCCACGGCAGCGCAGCGGCCAGCGCCAGCACCGGCAGCAGGCGCAGGAACAGGCGGAAGGTGAACGAGCGCCGTTTCATTCGCGTGGGATGCCGTGGCGGTCCATGCGCCGGTACAGGGCCTGGCGGCTCAGGCCGAGTTCGGCAGCCGCCTGGGCGATGACGCCGTGGTTGCGTGCCAGCACGTCCTCGATGCGCTCGCGGTCGGGATCGTTGCCAGCGCTCGGTGCAGGTCGTGGCGCCGGTGCGGTGCGCGGCAGGTTCAGGTCGGCCACCTCGATGCGGTTGCCGGTCGCCAGCAGTTCGGCACGCTGGATCACGTTGCGCAGTTCGCGCACGTTGCCCGGCCACGGGTGCCGTTGCAGGGCGGCACTGGCGGCACTGGACAGCGGCTTGCCGGCCGTCAGGAAACGCTCGGCCAATGGCACGATGTCGCCCGCGCGCTCGGCCAACGGCGGTAGTACCAGTTCCACTGTATTGAGGCGGTAGTAGAGATCTTCGCGGAACGTGCCGTCGCGGATCATCGCCGGCAGGTCGGCATTGGTCGCGCTGACCACGCGGACTTTGACCTGGCGTTCGCGATTGGAACCCAGGCGCTCGAAGCGGCCGGTTTCCAGCACACGCAACAGCTTCATCTGCCCGCGCAGCGACAGGTTGCCGATCTCATCCAGGAACAGCGTGCCTCCGTCGGCGGCTTCGAACTTGCCCTCGCGTGCCTTGTTGGCGCCGGTGTAGGCGCCGGCCTCGGCACCGAACAGTTCGGCCTCGATCAGCTCCGACGGCAACGCGCCGCAGTTGACCGTGATGAACGGGCCCTTGGCCACCAGTGAATTGGCCTGGATGATCTGCGCGATCTTCTCCTTGCCGGCACCATTGGGACCGGTGATCAGCACCGGCAGCTCGGAGCGCGCGACCTGGCAGGCCAGGGCGATGACGCGCTCGCTGGCCGGATCGGCGAAGACCGCACCGCACAGGTCGTACTTTTCTTCCAGCGCATTGCGCTGGCGCAGCTCGCGGCTGCGGCGGCGGTCCAGTTCGCGCCGCGCCTCGGACAGCTCCAGCAGGTTGTTGACCGTGGTCAGCAGCTTGCGGTCGTCCCAGGGCTTGGCCAGGTAGTCGGCGGCGCCGGCCTTGACCAGGTCCACCGCGCTGCTCAGGTGGGTCCAGGCCGTCAGCAGGATCACCGGCAGGTCCGGGTGGCGTGCGCGGATCTGTGCGAACAGCGCTTCGCCCTCCTCGCCGGAGGTGGTGTCCTCGCTGAAGTTCATGTCCTGGATCACCAGGTCGACCGGCTGCGACTCGAGCAGGGCCAGCCCCTCGGCCGGGCTCTGCGCCTGCAGGGTGTCGATGTCGTGCAGGGAGAACAGCACGTCCAGTGCAGTGCCCACACTGGCGTTGTCGTCGATGATCAGGATCGAAGGCATCAAGCGGTTCTGCAGAAAGGGATGGGCGGCGCCGATGGAGCCGTGTTCGTGTCCATACGCCGGGAGAGCCCGGCGCCACCCATCAAGCATAGCCAAACCCGTAGCCGTCGGGGCGGCGGGCTCAGCGTCGGGGCGGCGGCGGTGGCGGTGCTGGCGGAGGCGGAGCGACCAGCGCCCTGCGCCAGGCAGCGGCGTCCACCGCGACCGTCAGTTCCTGCCTGTCGCGCTGCAGCAGGAGATAGGCCCTGGCGGCGCTTGAACGCCGCAGGGCCTCGGCAAGATGCTCGATCCTGCGTACGGTGGTGTCATCCACCCGCAGGATGCGATCGCCGCTGCGCACGCCGAAGCGGGCTTCCGGGCCGGCGGCTTCCACGCGCACCTGGCCTTCGCTCGAACGCAATGCCAGGCGCGCATCGTCCTGGCGCCACTCCAGTGTCTGCGAGCTGCCACCGCCGGCCAGTGCCGGCAGTGGCAGGAGCATCATCATCAGCATCCAGCGGATACGCATCTCATGCGCCCCGCGTGGCAACCGCAGGCGGTACCGCTGCCGCGCGCCGGGCCGGTCCGAACACCGCGATCTGGCCAAGCACCCACAGCAGCAGTGCGCCCAGCGGCAGGTAGTGCAGCGGCATGCGCGGCAGCTCGTACATGTTCATCAGTGCCAGGTTGATCGCATAGGCGGCCAGCATGCCCAGCACGATGCCCAGCGTGGCCAGCAGGAAGTTCTCGGTCTGGAAGTAGCGCAGGATCTGCCCACGCGTCGCGCCGAGCGCGCGACGGATACCAATCTGCTTGCTGCGCTGCTGCACCCAGAAGCTGGCCAGGCCGATGATGCCCAGTGCGGTGACCACCAGCAGCGAGATGCACACCGTGATCAGCAGCCCGACCATGGCCCTGTCGTTCTTGAAGTAGTCATTGCGCTGCGCCTCATAGGTCAGCTTCTCGCGCACCAGCCGGTTGGGGTCGTTGCGTTCAAGCGCGGCGATCGCGCCCTTGAGTACTTCCTCGCGCCGTTCCGGAGCGGTGCGCAGGACGTACGGGCCCTGGGTGAAATCGGTCCGCACAGGCAGCACCATCGACAGCGTGGTGTTGTTGTTGTAATCGGTGGGCGTGGCCAATGACGCGACAATACCCACCACGTGCAGTGGCTGCTTGCCCATGTAGAACGTCTTGCCCAGTGCGTTCTCGCCGGGGTACAGCCTGTCGGCGAGCGTGCGGCTGATGATCACCGAGGAGGCGGTATTGGTGGAGGCGTTCTTCTGTGCATCCTCGACGTTGCTGTATTCACTGGGCTGGAAGTCGCGGCCGGCGGTCAGCTGCAGTCCAAGCGTGGACAGTCCACCTTCGCCGAACATGTACATGGTGACGAAGGCGGTCGGACGTTCCTGTTCCTGCTTCAGCGAAACGCTGGTATTGGAGGAGTTCGGGCGGAACGGCAGCTGGTTGACCTTCGCGGCGGCGGTGACCCCGGGAACGGCGCGCAGGGCGGACAGGTCCTCCTGGGTGCGGGCCTGGCCATTGGTCTGCTTGCCGATGCCGCTGACCCGGACGAACACCAGCTCGTTCTCGGCCAGGCCGCTGGTCTGGCTGATCCGTTCAACGCGCTGGGTGACCAGGAACAGGGCATTGCAGACGATGGCGCAGGTCAGGGCGACTTCCAGCACGATCAGGGCGGCGGCTGTCTTGTGCCGGCGCAGGGTGCTGAGGATGGGGCGGATATCCATGGGAGGTCCTCGTACTCGTGCTTACTGCGACTTGAGCTGGATGGCCGGGGTAACCTGCATCGCGCGCCAGGCGGGCAGGAAACCAGCGGCGAGGCTGGCGAACAGGGTCAGGCCAATGGCCAGCAGCAGCATGCTGCCGTCCAGGTGGGCCAGGCTCGCGTAGTCCACGGGTTGCTGGCGCACCGCATACAGGCCGAGCAGGGCCAGGCCGATGCCGAGCACGCCGCCGGCAACGCCGATCGCACCGGCTTCAACCAGGCATTGCAGGAAGATCTGCCCACGGCTGGCACCGAGGGCGCGGCGCACGCCGATCTCGCCACTGCGGCGCAGGAACTTCGCCAGCAGCAGGCCCACCGTGTTGACCAGGCAGACGCCGAGAAAGCCCAGTGCCAGCCACATCTGCAGGCGCACGTCGCTGGGCACGGCATTCTTGAACGTCAACCACTCCATCACCGGGCGCAGGCGCACGTTGGTAGGGCGCTCGAAACGGCCCGCTGCGCGCTGCTGGTCCGAGTAGTTGGCCAGGTAGCTGCGGTAGTCCTCGACCTTGGCCGGATCCAGCTCCACCCAGTACTGGATCCAGCTGCAGGGCGCGTTGATCGAGTTGCTGCTGCCATCCGGATTCTCGCCGAAGCAGTTCATGTTGCCGTTGCTGCCGAACTCCAGGTCCATCGCAGTGGAAAACGGCACCAGCAGGTCTTCATCCTTGCCGTAGTTGCCGGTGGTCAGATCGAAGAAGTGGGGTTCGGGATTCCACTTCTTCATCACGCCGATCACCCGCAGTGAATGGCCACTCAGGCGGATCTCGCGACCGGTGCTGTCGGCACCCTGGAACAGCTTGTCGTTGATCGCTTTCGACAGCACCACCACCCGGCTGCGATTGTCATCATCGCTGCTGTTCCAGGCACGCCCGTACTGCATCGGCACGTCGAACATCGGGAAGAAATCGGCCGACGTCCAGCGCGTATCCACCGAGAACGGCTTGAGCGTGCTGAGCTCCGGTTCCACCGTGCCGCCGCCCGCGCTCATCATCGCCTGGCGGATGCCGCGCTTCTCGCGCAGCAGGGTCTCGGCGTCGCGCCGTGTCATCTGTTCCTCAGGCTCCTCACCCGGGGTATAGCCGCCGCGCGGGCGCGGATCGACCTGCACGTAGAACAGCTGGTCGCTCTTGCCGGGAATCGGGTCGCCGGACAGCACGTGGAACACCGTCAGCGTGGTCATCGAGGCACCGATGCCGAGCGCGATGGCGACCACCATCAGTGCGGTCAGGATCTTGTTGCGGCGGAAGCTGCGTACCGCCAATCGGGTGTAGTAGGCGAACATGGGAGTGCCCTCACTCGTTGACGGCAACGATGTGGCGCGGCGGGGTAGCCAGCACCGGTTCGCGCACCAGGTCGGTCACCTGGCCATCGACGATGTGCACGTTGCGCTGCGCGCGCGCGGCCAGTTCCGGGTCGTGGGTGACCATCACGATGGTGGTGCCGGCGGCATTGATCTCCTCCAGCAGTTCCATCACGCCGCGGGCCATCTGCGTATCCAGGTTGCCGGTCGGTTCGTCGGCCAGCAGCAGGCGCGGGCTGCCGGCCAGCGCACGCGCGATCGCCGCACGCTGCTGCTGGCCGCCGGACAGTTCGTTCGGGTAATGCTTCATGCGTGAGCCCAGGCCGACCTGGGTGAGCGCCTTCTCGATGCGTTCGCGGCGCTCGTTGGCACTCATCTTCCGGTAGCGCAGCGGCACGTCGACGTTGTCGAACAGGTTCAGGTCGGGAATCAGGTTGAAGCCCTGGAAGATGAAGCCGATCTTCTGGTTGCGCAGGCGGCTGCGGGCGTCATCGCCCAGCGTGCTCACGTCCTGGCCGTCAAGCAGGTAGGTGCCGCTGGTGAAGGTTTCCAGCAGGCCGGCGATGTTGAGGAAGGTGGTCTTGCCGGAGCCGGACGGGCCGGTGACCGCGACGAACTCGCCTTCCTTGACCTGCAGTTCCAGCGAGCGCAACGCGTGGGTTTCCACCTGTTCGGTGCGGAAGACCTTGGCGACCGAACGCATTTCGAGCATGTACATGGGGTGTCCTCTCTCCAGGATTCAGGTATCAGGTATCAGTTGACGGAGACGCGTTCGGCGTCCTTGAACAGGTCGCTGCCGGAGACCACGATGCGGTCGCCCGGCTGCACACCCGACTTGATTTCCACTTCGCCCAGGCTGCTGACGCCCAGTTCCACCGGACGCCGCACCGCGGTGCGGCCATCCATCACGTAGGCCACGCCATTGCCCTGTTCGACGAACGGGCCGCGCTCGACCTTCAGCACGTCCTTGCGGGTATCGAGCAGCACGCGCACCGACATCCGCTGGCTCTGGCGCAGGCCTTCCGGCTGCGCGCTGGCGAAGCGCACGCGGGCGTTGACCTCGCCGTTGACCACTTCCGGCGACACCGCGCTGATCTCGCCCGGGAACGGCTTGCCATTGCCGCCGGTCAGCTGCGCCGGCATGCCGATCGCCAGGTCGCGGGCGAAGCTCTCCGGCACCTTGATCTCGACCTCGAACTTGGACAGGTCGACCACGCCCAGCACCGGCGCGTTGGCAGCCAGGTTGGTGGACTGGACCGCCTGCACCTGGCCGACCTGGCCGTCAAACGGTGCGCGCAGGGTCAGTGCGTCGACCTGGCGCTGCACTTCGGCCACCACGGCCTTCTGGCGGTCGGCCAGCAGGCGCTTGTTGCGGGCATCCAGGTCGGCGCCCTGGCTCTGCAGGCGCGCATCGGTGGTGGCGTTGGCCAGGGTGATGTCGGCCTTCTTCAGCGAGTCCTTGGCCTTGGCCAGGTCGATCTGTGGCACCGCACCGCCGTCGTAGCCGCGCTGGAAGCGCTGCAGGTCGCGGTCGGCGGCCTGGCGCTCGATGGTGGCCTGGTCGGTTTCCTTGCGCGACTTGGCGCGGGCCAGGGTGGCGTCCAGCGCGGCACGGCTGGCCTCGGCTTCCAGGCCGGCCAGGGTGGCCTGTTCCTGGGCCAGCTTGCTGCGCAGTTCCGGGCTGTCGATGACCGCCAGTTCCTGGCCCTTCTTGACCACGTCACCGGCGACCACTTTCAGGTCCACGGTGCCGGCCGAGATGGCGTACAGGATCGGGCTGTTGGCGGCGATCACCCGGCCGTCGGCGGCGATGTCGCGGACCAGGTCGCCGCGCTTCACTTCGGCGATGCGCACCCGGCTGCTGTCGAAGGAGCGGCTGGCATTGGACCAGGCATGCACGGCCCAGCCGATGCCGGCCAGCAGCACGATGGTGCCCAGCGCCGGCCAGCGGTAGCGCTGCCAGTTGGCGCGGGTGGCGCCGGCGGGGGCGGAGGAAACGATCTGGTCCTGTGCGGAAGTGTCGCGGATCATCGGGTGCGTGCCTGACGGTGGTAGCCAGTACCAAGCACGTAGCGTGCCAACTTTATTTCCTTTCAGTTCAACAGGTTGGGCGGGCCGCTGGAGTGTCCGGGTGTCCGCGGACACCTTTCCGGACACTTTCATTAAGCGGACAGGAGGGGGAAGCCGGACACGCGGGCTAGAATGCGCCGATCGTCTTGAAGGAAACGCGTGACATGTGTGGAATCGTGGGTGCAATCGCCGATCGCGACGTGGTGCCGGTGCTGATCGAAGGCCTGAAGCGGCTTGAGTACCGTGGTTACGACTCCTCGGGCATCGCGGTGATCGATCACGCCGAGCGCCCCGAAGTACGTCGTGTCCGCCGCACCGGTCGCGTGTCGGAAATGGCCACGGCGGCCGAGGCCGAAGGGTTCAATGCGGTGCTGGGTATCGGCCACACCCGCTGGGCCACCCACGGCGGCGTCACCGAGGCCAACGCGCATCCGCACATCAGCCACGGCGTGGCGCTGGTGCACAACGGCATCATCGAGAACCACGAAGAGCAGCGCGAGAAGCTGCGCGCGCTGGGCTACACCTTCGAGTCGCAGACCGACACCGAAGTCATCGCGCACCTGATCCATCATCACCTGAAGGGCGGCGATGACCTGCTGGTGGCGCTGCAGCACACGGTGAAGGAGCTGACCGGCGCGTACGCGCTGGCCGTGGTCAGCCGCGCCGAGCCGGAGCGCTTCGTCTGCGCGCGCATGGGCTGCCCGCTGCTGGTGGGCCTGGGCGAGGGCGAGAACTTCGTCGCCTCCGACGTCTCGGCGGTGATCTCGGCCACCCGCAAGGTGATCTTCCTGGAAGAGGGCGACACCGCCGAGATCCGTCGCGATGGCGTGCGCATCTTCGATGAGCATGACCGGCCGGTCGAGCGCGATGTGCACCTGTCCGACGTGTCGCTGGCATCGCTGGAGCTTGGCCCGTACCGCCACTTCATGCAGAAGGAAATCCACGAGCAGCCGCGCGCGCTGGGCGACACCATCGAGGCGGCGATCGACGCCGGTGGTTTCCCGGCCGAGCTGTTCGGCAAGAATGCCGAAGCGGTGCTGTCGGGCATCGAGGGCGTGCAGATCATTGCCTGCGGCACCAGCTACTACGCCGGCCTGACCGCGCGCTACTGGATCGAGGCCATCGCCGGCCTGCCGTGCAGCGTGGAGATTGCCAGCGAGTACCGCTACCGCGCCGCGTATGCCAACCCGAAGCACCTGATCGTCACCATCTCCCAGTCCGGCGAAACGCTGGATACGATGGAGGCGCTGAAGTACGCCAAGGCGCTTGGCCACAAGCACACGCTGTCGATCTGCAACGTGCCGGAAAGCGCGATTCCGCGCGCCAGCGAGCTGGTCTGCTACACCCGCGCGGGCGCGGAGATCGGCGTGGCTTCGACCAAGGCCTTCACCACCCAGCTGGCCGCGCTGTTCCAGTTGACCGTGGTGCTGGGCAAGCTGCATGGCCGCATCGACGCGGCGCAGGAAGCGGATTACCTGGAGCAGCTGCGCTTCCTGCCGGGCAGCGTGCAGCACGCACTGAACCTGGAGCCGCAGATCGCGGCGTGGGCCGAGCGCTTCGCGCGCAAGTCCAATGCGCTGTTCCTGGGCCGTGGCCTGCATTACCCGATCGCGCTGGAAGGCTCGCTCAAGCTCAAGGAGATTTCCTACATCCACGCCGAGGCCTACCCGGCGGGCGAGCTGAAGCACGGCCCGCTGGCGCTGGTGGACGAGGACATGCCGGTGGTGGTGATTGCCCCCAATGACAGCCTGCTGGAGAAGGTGAAGTCGAACATGCAGGAAGTGCGCGCCCGTGGTGGCGAGCTGTTCGTGTTCGCCGACCAGGACAGCAACTTCAATGAGTCCGAAGGCGTGCACGTGATCCGCACGCCGCGCCATGCCGGCGTGCTCAGCCCGATCGTGCACACCATCCCGGTGCAGCTGCTGGCCTACCACACCGCGCTGGCACGCGGCACCGACGTGGACAAGCCGCGCAACCTGGCCAAGAGCGTGACGGTGGAGTAACACTCCCGGATCCGTTGAATGCTGCATGCGAAAAGGGGCCCGCGTGGCCCCTTTCGTTTGCGTGGTTGGCCATGCCAAGTGGGACAGCCACCGGGTGTTCTGTCCGCCGTCGGCAGCAGGCAATCATTCTTTAATGCGTGGCATCGGCTGTATTCAGCGGCGGTTTCAGCCGCGGTGCCATTCTCTGGATCGTCGGTTGGTTCCCACGACGAACTGTCCTATCGATGCCGGTAGTGACCGATGGTCGCAGTCGTAGAATCGATTTGACCGAGGTCCGGGTTGAGCGGTTGAGCCCACCTCGTTCGCGTTGCAGCACATCGCCTGCCGATCCATTCCACGCGGCGGCCGGGTGCGCCAGACGTGCGCTGAAAGGTCTGTTCCCGGGGAGGGGGCGTATCGGAAGAGCACACTTTTTTGACTTCAGTGACCTGCACCAGGAAACAAGAATGAACGTCCGCGAACTCCTGCAATCCAAGAAAGAAGCTGTCATCACCATCGACGCCGAAGACACCATCGGTGCCGCCGCCCACAAGATGAGCGCGAACAGGATCGCTGCGCTGGTGGTGATGAAGGACGATGCCCCGGTCGGCATCATTTCCGAGAAGGACATCGTGCGTACCCTGGCCGACGACGGCCCGCAGGCCGGCCGCCGGGTGATCTCCAGCCTGCCGTCCACCGGCCTGGAAGGCATTGCGCCGGACGCGACGCTGAAGCAGGCCATGTCGTTGATGACGTACTCGCGGCGCCGTCATCTGATGGTGACCGACGGCAACCAGCTGGTCGGCATCCTCAGCCTGGGCGATATCGTGAAGAACCTGCTGGGCGAGCTGGAACTGGAAAAGGCCGTGCTTCAGGACATCTACATGGCCGCCCACTGAGGGCTGCAGCGCTGGAAGCAGGGAAGCCGGGCATTGCCCGGCTTCTTCGTTCACGGCTTCGGTGATATCAGAACGTGACCTTTACCGAGTCGGCGCTGTAGTTCGCAGGACCGTGATAGACCACTTCGATGTTGTTGCCGTCCGGGTCGAGCACGAAGGCGCCGTAGTAGCCCGGGTGGTAGGGGCGTTCGCCCGGCGCGCCGTTGTCGGTGCCGCCGGCGGCGATCGCGGCGGTATGGAAGGCATCGACGGTGGCGCTGTCGCGGGCCTGGAAGGCCAGATGGTGCCGGCCGGTCAGCTGGCCGGCGGCGGCCTCGCTGCTGGCGCTGGAAATGAACAGCTCATCGGCCCAGAAGTAATCATCGCCTTCGCCGGCGATCGGGATGCCGATGGTGTCGAACACCGCCTGGTAGAAGCGGCGGCTGGCGGCCAGGTCACGCACCACCAGCTGGATGTGGTCGATCAGGCGGCCGCGGTGCAGTTCCATCGTTTCCATACGAACCTCGCAAAAAAGGGGACGGAGGGGATTAAGTCGCTTCCGGCCAATAGTGCCAGAAATGACTTAATCCCCTCCGTCCCCTTTTTGTCAGTTGGCGATGATTTCGACCCAGTAGCCGTCCGGGTCCTTGATGAAGGCCAGATTCTTCATGCGGCCGTCGGTCAGGCGTTTCTGGAAGGTCACGCCGAGGTCCTCGAAGCGCTGGCAGGCGGCCTCGATGTCCGGCACCGACACGCAGATGTGGCCGAAGCCGCGCGGGTCGCTGTTACCGTCGTGGTACACCGCACCGGCCTGGGTTTCGGTACCGTGGTTGTGGGTCAGTTCCAGCACGCCCGGCAGGCCGGCCATCCACAGGCGGCGCTGGCTGTCGTCTTCCGGCACCACTGCGCCGGCCGGCACGTAGGCCAGGAAGTACAGGCTGAACTGGGCGTCCGGGAAGTCGCGCTTGTCGATCAGCTGGTAACCCAGCACGCGGGTGTAGAAGTCCAGCGAGGCGGTGATGTCCTTCACCCGCAGCATGGTGTGGTTGAACACGAAGCCGCTGGTTTCGGCCGGTGCCTGGGCGGCGACGCCGGGGACATCGCGCAGGGCGGGAATGGTCATGGGGGAGGTCCTTCAGACGGGGCCGTTGCCGGCCGGATGGCGCCATTCTACCGGCCCGCACCTGACGGCACCGCGACGTACAATGGCCGGATCGCACCGTTCCGTCCTGAAAACGATTGCCCGCCATGTCGCAGCGTGAATGGGTGGCCGCCGCCATCCGCAAGATCGAAGCCGATTTCAACCGTTCCGCCGATACCCATCTGATCCCGCTGGCGCTGCCCGGGTTCGAGGGCATCGACCTGTACCTGAAGGACGAGTCGAGCCATCCCACCGGCAGCCTCAAGCACCGGCTGGCGCGCTCGCTGTTCCTGTACGCGCTGGCCAACGGTTGGTTGCGCGAGGGCCGGCCAGTGATCGAGGCCTCCAGTGGCTCGACCGCCGTGTCCGAAGCCTATTTCGCGCGCCTGCTGGGCCTGCCGTTCATTGCGGTGATCCCGGCCACCACCTCGCCGGAAAAGATCGCGGCGATCGAGTTCCACGGGGGCCGCTGCCACCTGGTCGAGCGCGCCTGCGACCTCAACTGTGATTCGGAAAAGCTGGCCCGCGAAACCGGCGGCCACTTCATGGACCAGTTCACCTATGCCGAGCGGGCGACCGACTGGCGTGCCAACAACAACATCGCCGAATCCATCTTCAAGCAGATGGCCGAAGAGCCCAGCCCGGTTCCGGAATGGATCGTGTGCAGCCCGGGTACCGGCGGCACCGCCGCCACGCTGGGCCGTTATGTCAGCTACCGCCGGCATGACACCCGCATCCTCTGCGCGGACCCGGAAGTGTCGGTGTTCTTCGACGGCTACAAGGCTGCCGTGGCCGGTGAACAGGACTGGCGTGGACTGACCTGCAGCGGTGGCTCGCGCGTGGAAGGCATCGGCCGGCCACGGGTGGAGCCGAGTTTCATCCCGACCAGTGTCGATGCGATGGTGAAGGTGCCCGATGCGCTGAGCCTGGCCGCGATGCGCCATGTCAGCCGCCAGCTCGGCCGCCGTGTCGGTGGCTCCACCGGCACCAACTTCATCGGCGTGCTGCAGGCCGCGCAATGGATGCGTGAGGCGGGCCACCAGGGCAGCATCGTCAGCATCCTGTGCGACAGTGGCGAGCGCTATGCGCAGAGCTATTACGACCCGGCGTGGTATGGGCGACAGGGGATCGATGTCGACGGCGCCGATGCGCAGCTGGCGGCGGCGGTGGCCGGGCAGGGGTTGCCCGAACTGCCGTGGTGCAGCCTGGAAGCGTTGTAACGCGGCAACGCACGGCCGGCTGCGCATCGGCTGGGTAGCGTCTACTGTTGGTCGACCGCTCCACGTTCAGGTCGCCGGAATCCCGCGCTGCGCGCGAAAGTCGACCCACAGTCGACTCCACCCGGTCGCCGGGGCGTCTCAATACCCCGCTGCGGTGAACGCATCCAGCACCGCATCGCGCAGCGCATCAGGCAACGCCTCGATGTCCATCGCGCGGTCATCCAGGTGCAGGCTGGGGTCCAGGATGCTGGCGCGTCCCTGGGCCAATGCCTGCAGCCACAGCAGCACGCAGATCACGAACTCGCGCTCGTGGCCCAGCTGCAACTGGCTGGCGCCGCGCTCGATCACCTCGAACGGGTACCACTCCTGGGCATCGTTGAACGTGCCGCCCTGCTGCAATACCGCCTGCAGCTGCTCCAAATGGCGGGGGGCGTCGTCGCCGGCATCGCACAGCGCGGCGATCCAGGCCAGTTCTGCCGGGCTGGCGGACAGCGCCAGCGAGCGCGCCGGTGAGATGGATGCCACTGCAGCCAGACCTTCCATGTAGGGCCTCGTTCGGTAAGTACCGCTGCGGACTCCCCCGCAGCCAGAGCTTCGGTGCGCGGCCGTCAGGCCGACGTGAACGCCGGCGCATGCCCCCTTGTCAGCCGCGCCTGTCAGCGCCATATCTGGGAAGCTGCCCGCCCGCCGGGCCCGTTCCCTGGAGATCTGCCGTGACCGTTGCCAACCCCCTGCTCGACTTTTCCGGACTGCCGCGCTTTGACGCGATCCGCCCCGAGCACGTCGCGCCGGCGCTGGATGTGCTGCTGGCCGAGGCCGAAGCTGCCGTCAGCGCAGCCGAGCGGGTGCAGCCGGTGCGTTGGGACACCTTCGTCACCCCGCTGGATGACGCCACCGAGCGCCTGTGGCGTGCCTGGGGCCTGGTCGGCCACCTGCAGGGGGTGGTCAACACCCCGGAACTGCGTGAGGCCTACAACGGCAACCTGCCGCGGGTGACCCGTTTCGCCAGCGCGCTGGGCCAGAACCTGGCGCTGTATCGCCAGTACCAGGCACTGGCCGCCAGCCCGGAGGCCGCGCATTTCAATGAAGCCCAGCGCAAGGTGCTGGACAACACGCTGCGTGACTTCCGCCTGGGCGGTGCCGAGCTGGCACCTGAGGCGCAGCAGCGCTTTGCGGCGATCAAGGAGGAACTGTCGGCGCTGTCGGCGAAGTTCTCGCAGAACGTGCTCGACGCCACCGATGCATGGTCGCTGTACATCGAGGACGAAGCGCGACTGCTGGGCCTGCCGGAAGACGTGAAGGCTGCCGCGCGCGCTGCGGCAGAGAAGGACGGCAGGACCGGCTGGAAACTGACCCTGCAGATGCCGTGCTACCTGCCGGTGCAGACCTGGGCTGAAGACCGCGACCTGCGCGAGATCCTGTACCGTGCCAGCGCGCAGCGTGCATCGGAGTTCGGCGATGACGCGCTGGACAACAGTGGCAACATCGACCGTATCCTTGCCCTGCGCGCCGAACTGGCCGCGTTGCTCGGCTTCGATTCGTACGGCCATTACTCGGTGGCGACCAAGATGGCGCAGGATCCGGCCGAAGTGCTGGGTTTCCTGCGTGACCTTGCCGCGCGAGCCAAGCCGTTCGCGGCCAAGGACCGCGCCGAGCTGGAGCAGTTCGCACGCGAGCAGCTGGGCATCGATGCCCTGCAGGCCTGGGACCTGGCGTTCGCCGCCGACCGCCTGAAGCAGGCGCGTTACAGCTATTCCGAGCAGGAAGTGAAGCAGTATTTCACCGAACCGAAGGTACTGGGCGGCCTGTTCTCGGTGATCGAGCAGCTGTATGGCCTGCATGTGCAGGAAGACAGCGCACCGGTGTGGCACGAAGACGTGCGCTTCTTCCGCCTGGTCGATGCGCAGGGCGCGCTGGTCGGCCAGTTCTACCTGGACCTGTACGCACGCGAGGGCAAGCGCGGCGGTGCGTGGATGGACGATTGCCGCAACCGTCGCGTGCGTGGCGACGGCAGCGTGCAGACGCCACTGGTCTACCTGGTGTGCAACTTTGGCCGGGGCGCCAACGGCAGACCGGCGACCTTCAGCCACAATGAAGTGACCACGCTGTTCCATGAGATGGGCCACGGGCTGCACCAGCTGCTGACCCGCATCGGCGAACTGGGCGTGGCCGGCATCAACGGCGTGGAATGGGACGCGGTGGAGCTGCCCAGCCAGTTCATGGAGAACTTCTGCTGGGAATGGGACCACCTGCAGGGCATGACCGCGCACGTGGACAGTGGCGAGCCGCTGCCGCGCGCGCTGTACGAGCGCATGCTGGCGGCGCGCAATTTCCATAGCGGCATGGCCACGGTGCGCCAGCTGGAGTTCGGCCTGTTCGACATGCTGCTGCACAGCCAGTTCGAACCGGCGCAGGACAGCGTGCTGGCACTGCTGGACCGAGTGCGCGCGGAAGTGGCCGTGAACCACCCGCCGGTCTGGAACCGCTTCCCGCACCAGTTCAGCCACATCTTCGCCGGTGGTTACGCCGCGGGTTACTACAGCTACAAGTGGGCCGAAGTGCTCAGCGCCGATGCCTACGCCGCGTTCGAGGAAGCGCCGCAGGCACTGGCTGAAACCGGTGCACGCTTCCGCGATGAGATCCTGTCGCGTGGTGGCAGCCGCCCGGCGGCGGAGAACTTCAAGGCCTTCCGCGGCCGCGCGCCGCAGATCGACGCGCTGCTGCGGCACTCGGGCATGGCGTAAGCGAAAAAAAGGGGACGGAGGGGATTAAGTCGTTTGTGCACAAACGACTTAATCCCCTCCGTCCCCTTTTTCTATCCGGCGTAGATCATCTTCCGGGTCATGCCGCCGTCGACGATGAAGTCCTGGCCGGTGCTGAAGCCGGACAGCGACGACAGCAGGTACACCGCCAGCGCGCCGATGTCCTCGGGGCGGCCGACCCGGCCGACCGGGTGCTGTGCCTGGTCGATGGCGGAGTACTCCGGTGCGTGTCGCCGCGAGGGGGCCTGCCAGGCCGTGGTGCCGATCCAGCCCGGACTGATGCTGTTGACCCGCACCGTTGGGCCGGCACTGATCGCCAGCGCATGGGTGAACGCCACCAGCCCGCCTTTGGCCGCAGCATAGGCCTCGCTGTGCGCTTCGGATTGCCAGGCGCGGGTCGAGGCGATGTTGATGATTGCGCCGGCGGCGCTGGCCGTCAGCGCCGGTAGTGCGTGCTTGCTGCACAGGAAGGCGCCGTGCAGCGAGGACAGGCGGCGCTGCCACTCGTCCCAGTCCATGTCCTGCAGCTGCGTGCCATGCGGTCCGGCGATGCCCGCGTTGTTGACCAGCCCGTCGATACGGCTGAAACGCCGCAGGGCCACGGCGATGAAGTCGCGCACGCTGGCTTCGTCGGTGATGTCCAGGCGCTGGAATGCGGCCTCGCCACTACGCTGCCATTCCGCCAGGCACGCCTCGCCGGCCTCCACGTCCAGGTCGCCGATCAGCACGCGTCCGCCGGCACCGAGCACGGCCTGTGCGATGCCACGGCCGATGCCGTTGGCGCCGCCGGTGACCAGCACCACCTTGCCAGACAGCGGCGCGGCCGGCCATGCGGCAATCGGCGGCACCGTGCTCACGTCAGGTCTTCGCCACGCAGGCGGCGATGCCAGCCGTCCACGCCGATGCGGTCCAGGGTCTGGATGTTGCGCTCGACGATCACGTCCGGGTCCGGATAGACATCCACTGCGCGCGCCACGCTGTCTTCGCGCAGCAGGTGCAGGGTGGGGAAGGGCGCGCGATTGGTGTAGTTGCTGGCGTCGTCCGCTGCCACGCCGTCGAACTGGTAGTCCGGGTGGAAGCTGGCCACCTGCAGGATGCCCTGCAGGTCCAGTGCCTCGATCGCGGCGTCGGCGTTGTCGAGGAAATCGTTGTAGTCGAGGAAGTCCGTCAGCACCTGCGGATGCACGATCAGCGTGGTATCGATCTGCTCGGCCGGCGTATCGCGCAACAGCACCAGTTCCTCGGCCAGCTGCTCAACCAGCGCTTCCGGCGTGGTCGCATCACTGAGCACGATGCGGACCTGGTCCTTCACATACACCGCCTTGGCGAACGGGCACAGATTCAGGCCGATGACGATGCGCTCCAGCCACAGGCGGGTGGCAGCGATCGGGTCATCGGTGGGCAGGGGGGAATCGGTCATGGCGGGCACGTCGGCTGGCGGGGCCGCCATTGTAGGCGCGTCGTTGGCAACGCGCCGTCGTGCCTGCCGCTGGCAGCGCCGGGGCATGCCCGGCGGATGCCTCAGTCGCGGAAGTTGTTGAACTGCAGCGGCAGCTCGAACTTGCCGGCCTTGAGCACGGCGATGGCGTCCTGCAGGTCGTCGCGCTTCTTGCCCTGCACGCGCAGCTTGTCGCCGTTGATCTGGCTTTCCACCTTCAGCTTGGCATCCTTCAGCGCCGCCGCGATCTTCTTGGCGATCTTCTGCTCGATGCCCTGCTTGACGGTGATCTTCTGCCGGGCCTGGGCCAGGTTGGTCTCGATGTCGCCGAACTCCAGGCTGAGCACGTCGATGCCGCGTGCGGCCAGGCGAGCACGCAGGATGTCGTTCATCTGCTTGAGCTGGAATTCGGTCGGCGCGGTCTGGTTGATGACATCGCCGTCGCGCTCGAACTTTGCGTCCACGCCCTTGAAGTCGAAGCGGGTGGCCAGTTCGCGGTTGGCCTGGTCGATGGCGTTGGTCAGCTCGTGGGTGTCGACTTCGGACACGACGTCGAAGGAAGGCATGGGCGGTGCTCCGCAGGTTTCAGTGGCGATCATTCTATCGCGAGGGCCCGCATGCCCGTCCCCTGTAGAGCCGAGCCCACGCTCGGCGGCTTTGTGAAGAGCAGCCGAGCGTGGGCTCGGCTCTACAGAAAGCGACGACCGGGCGATAATGGGCCATGAACGTGCAACGCTCCCCTTCGCGTGCGGTGGCCTGGATGGTCGCTGCGGTCGCCTGTTTCTCGCTGATGGACGCTGGCATGAAGCAGCTGTCGGCCAGCTATCCGACCCTGGAGGTGACCTTCCTGCGCGGCGCGGCCTCGTTGCCGTTCGTGCTGGTCTGGGTGTTGGCCAGCGCCGGCCCGCGCTCGCTGGTGCCGCGTCGCTGGGGCCTGCACCTGCTGCGTGGCGCGCTGGGCATGGCGATGATCGGCTGCTTCGTGTTCGCCCTGCGCGACCTGCCGCTGTCCACCGCCTACACCATCTATTTCGTCGCCCCGCTGCTGATCGCCGCCTTGTCGGTACCGCTGCTGGGCGAGCGGGTCGGGCCACGGCGCTGGGTCGCCATCGGCATCGGCCTGGTCGGCGTGCTGGTGGTGCTGCGGCCGGGCGTGGACGGTTTCATCTCGGTGCCCGGCCTGATGGTGCTGGCTGCGGCCACCGCCTATGCCGTGGCGGCGATCACGGTCAGCCTGCTGACCCGCACCGATACCTCGCAGTCGATGGTGGTCTGGTTCCTGGTGATCATGGCCATCGGTGCCGGCCTGCTGTCCCTTCCCGGCTGGGTGCCGCTGCAGCTGGCGCATGCGCCGCTGATCGCCGGCATGGGCCTGGCCGGGGCGCTGGGCCAGATCGCCCTGACCAAGGCGTTCCAGCTGGGCGAGGCCTCGATGATCGCGCCCTTGGAATACAGTGGCCTGGTCTGGGTGATCGGTTGGGATCTGGCCTTCTGGGGCCAGCTGCCTGATGGCTATACCTGGGTGGGCGCCGCGATCATCGTGGCTTCGGGGCTGTACCTGCTGCATCGTGAGCGCCTGAACCGGGTGCAGCCACCTAAGCCGCTGGACCATCCCTGAGCCGGTTGGGCCTGGGAATGGGGTCAGGGCCCCTGCGGGGATCCGACCCCGGGGTCGGATCCCCGCAGGGGCTCTGACCCCAGCCAACACGTCGGCGCGGGCGGCTTAGAACCAAAAGGAATAACATTCTGGCCCATGGCGCGGGCGCGCGACCGCCTGCGCTGGTAGGCTGCACGCCCCCTTCCGTCACCCAGCCGGTGAGCCACGCCCGTGATCGAGTTCCAGCGCCTGCACAAATCCTATGCCGTTGCCGGCCGCGAAGTCAGCGCGCTGCAACCGCTGGACCTGACCATCGAGGCCGGTGAGGTATTCGGCATCATCGGCCATTCCGGCGCCGGCAAGTCGACCCTGATCCGCATGATCAACCGCCTGGAAGAACCCAGCGGTGGCCGGCTGCTGATCGGTGGCGAGGATGTCACCGCACTGGACGCGGACGGCCTGCGCACGCTGCGCCGGCGCATCGGCATGATCTTCCAGCACTTCAACCTGCTGTCGTCGCGCACGGTGGCTGGCAATGTCGCCTTCCCGCTGGAACTGGCCGGCACGCCGCAGGCGGAGATCGACGCGCGCGTGGCCGAGCTGCTGCAGACCGTGGGCCTGGAAGCGCATGCGCAGAAGTATCCGGCGCAGCTGTCCGGCGGCCAGAAGCAGCGTGTCGGCATCGCCCGTGCGCTGGCGACCCGCCCGCAGATCCTGCTGTGCGACGAGGGCACCAGCGCGCTGGATCCGCAGACCACCGCCTCGGTGCTGTCGCTGTTGTCGAAGATCAACCGCGAGCTGGGCCTGACCATCGTGCTGATCACCCACGAGATGGACGTGATCCGCCGTGTCTGCGACCGCGTGGCCGTGCTCGATGCTGGCCAGATGGTCGAGACCGGTCCGGTTACCCGGGTGTTCCTGCATCCGCAGCACCCGACCACGCGGCGGTTCGTCAGCGAATCGGAGCACGTGGACGAAGGGGCGTTGCACCGCGATTTCGACGTGGTGGGCGGGCGCATCGTGCGCCTGACCTTCCTCGGCGGCGACACCTACGAACCCCTGCTGGGCAGCGTCGCGCGCCAGACCGGGGTCGACTACAACATCCTGTCCGGCCGTATCGACCGGATCAAGGACACCCCCTATGGCCAGCTGGTGGTCGCCCTGGTGGGCGGTGACCAGTCCGCCGCGCAGGCTGCCTTCGTGGCTGCCGGCGTGCATGTCGAGGAGCTGCGTCGATGATCATCGCCACTGCCGGCGGTTTCTTCCGTCACCTGGATGCGGGCAAGTGGGCCGACATCGGCCAGGCCACCCTCGACACCCTGCTGATGCTGCTCGGTTCGCTGCCGCTGACTCTGGCCATCGGCCTGCCGCTGGGTGTGCTGCTGTACCTGTTCGGGGCGCCGCAGATGAAGCGCCGGCCGTTTGCCTATGGCGTGCTGGCTCTGGTGGTGAACCTGCTGCGCTCGGTGCCTTTCATCATCCTGATGATCGTGCTGATCCCGGTCACGCTGTTCCTGATGGGTACCTCGCTGGGCGTGCGCGGCGCGATCGTGCCGCTGGTGATCGGCGCGGCGCCGTTCTACGCGCGCCTTGTCGAGACCGCGCTGCGCGAAGTGGATCGTGGCGTGATCGAGGCGACCCAGGCGATGGGCGCCACCACCTGGCAGCTGGTCACCCGGGTGCTGCTGCCGGAAGCACGACCGGGGCTGATCGCCGGGGCGACGGTCACCACCGTGGCCCTGATCGGCTTCACCGCGATGGGCGGTGCGATCGGTTCCGGTGGCCTCGGCGACCTGGCGTTCCGCGATGGTTACCAGCGTTCGCACACCGACGTGGCGCTGGTCACCGTGGTCCTGTTGCTGGTCCTGGTGCAGCTGCTGCAGATGCTCGGCGACCGCCTGGTCGCGCATTACAGCCGCAGATAACAGAGTGCCGGGCGGCGCCCGGCATCGTTCGCGTAGTGCCGGCCGCTGGCCGGCAGCTTGCAGCCTGCAGAGTGTCGACAGGGTGCCTGTCATGGCGCCAGGCTCTGGAAGCTGCCACGTCCATCAGGGATCGATATCGCCAGACTGGGACTGGCAGCACGTCGCGTTCCTTGGTGTGTTCCGTAAGGCGTAATACGTTTGGCGGAATGATCCGTTCATTCCGCTGCAAGCAGACCCGGCCCTGTTTGAAGGAACCTGCCCTCGCGCTTGGCGCACGATACGACGCGCTGCTGAACGTAAACTCCAGCTGCTCGATTCGGCACAGACGCTGGCCTTCCTGCGCAGCCCGCCCGGGAATCGTCTTGAGGCAGAGGACAATACAGCCTCCGTATCAACGATCAGTGGCGGCTCTGTTTCACCTGGACCGACGGCGGCGCCGATGCCGTGGAAATTGTTGACTATCACTGAGGTGCCCGCCATGAAGCGTCCCCACAACGGCATGCGCGCCATCCATCCTGGCGAGATCCTGCGCGAAGAGTTTCTGCTGCCCCTGTCGCTGAGCGTGAATGCGCTGGCGAAGGCGCTGGATGTTCCCGCAACGCGGCTGCACGCCATCGTCCACGCTCAGCGCAGCATCTCGGCGGACACGGCAGCGCGGTTGGCACGGCATTTCGGCGGGGATGCCGCTTCCTGGCTTGCGATGCAGGCGGCCTACGATCTCAAGACATTGCCAACACGCAGCGAGATCGAACGCCGCGTACAGCCTCGGGAGGCATGAACCCTGGACGCGCGGCCCCGGATCCGCGCCCACGATCCGGTCAACGCGCGTTCGGTACTTCGTAGCCCAGCTTGCCGACCTGTTCCGGATGCTGAGGCACGCGCTTGAGCTTGTCGGTGTTCACGCCGTACTCGTCGCGCAGGCGCTCGGCCAGCTCCTTGTACAGGGCTTTGTCCATGTCCGGCTTGCGCGCGAAGATCCAGGCCATTTCGCGGCCCGGATAACCGATCAGTGCCCATGAATAGTCCGGGGCCACTTCCAGTACCCGCGAATGGGTCGGCACCACGCGATAGAACCAGGTTCGCCAGCCATGGTTGCCGCTGTCCGGATCGACGCTGGCACGTGCGCGAATTTCCTGCAGTGGTTCGCCGAAGCCATCACGGTAGCGGTAGGTGATGGCGACCTTGTGCTCGTCGCGCAGCTCGTACTCGTTGACGCTGGCGACATGCCCGCGTTCGATGAAGTTCGGCACGCGGCCGATCACATACCAGGTGCCCATGAAGCGCTTCAGGTCGATCGGCGCCCCCGGGTCGGCCGCGTCGGTGGCGCTGGCGCGGGGCGACGGCGGCTCACTGGCGGCCATGGCAGGACCTGCCAGGGACAGAGCCAGCAGCACGGCGCAGAACGGGCGGATCGAAGTCATGCGGGAGCGGGCTCCAGTGGGCTTGCACGCGCATGGTCGACTGTGTGCACGCGATCCGTCAATGGTGTCGCATCCTGTGAGAAGGGGCTTGCCCAAGCTGTGTTGCATTGTCTACCGGAGAAGCCCCCATGAACGCTCGTTCCGTCCGTCGCCCTGCAACTGAACGCGTCATCGAACGCGCCGACCCACGCCTGCTGCGCGGCGTGCGGCAACTGGCGCTGGCCGGGCTGGCGCTGATCCTGGTCTGGCCGGCGGCACGCGGCAGCAGCGCGTGGCTGGGCTGGCTGCCGATGTGGCTGGTGGGCATGCCGCTCGCCGCCTGGTGGGCGCTGCTGCGCTTTCCGCTGCCGCACCCGTCATGGCGATGGCGGGCGCGGCGTACCGGTGGACAGGCGCGCCGTCGGCCGGCTTCCGCCGCACGCGGCCGGCGCGGTCCGGCGGCCACGGCCTGACCTTCGACACGGGGGAGGCCGCGACATTCCGTGCTAGCGTTCCCCGGCTTATGACTGCCTGGAGCTGCAATGTCACGACTCGCTTCCGCCTGCCTGCTGGCCGGCATGATGACCGCTGCCTCGGTGGGGACCGCCGTGGCCGCTGAAGACACCGATCGCTACGCCTGGCTGGAGGACGTCACCGGCGACAAGCCACTGTCCTGGGTCAAGGAACAGAATGCCAGGTCCGAGGCGCGCCTGGCGCAGGCCCCGGCCTTCAAGCAGATGGAGACCAGCATCCGCGAGGTGCTCGACTCCGACGCCAAGATTCCCGGCGTGCAGAAGATCGGTGACTACTACTACAACTTCTGGAAGGACCAGCAGCACGAGCGCGGCCTGTGGCGCCGCACCACCCTGGCCGAGTACCGCAAGGCCTCGCCGCAGTGGGAGACCGTGCTCGACCTGGATGCACTGAACAAGGCCGAGGGCGAGAACTGGGTCTGGCACGGCGCCGACTGCCTGCGCCCGGATTACAGCCGCTGCCTGATCGCGCTGTCGCGCGGCGGCGCCGACGCCGACGTCACCCGTGAGTTCGACCTGGCCAACAAGACCTGGATCAAGGACGGCTTCTTCCGTCCGGAGTCGAAGGGCGGCCTCAACTGGGTCGATCGCGACACCGTGTTCGTCTACACCGACTTCGGTGCCGGCTCGATGACCACCTCCGGCTACCCGCGCGTGGCCAAGCTGTGGAAGCGCGGCACGCCGATGGCCTCGGCCACCGTGGTGTACGAAGGCAAGCCGGAGGACATGTACATCGCGGCGATGCACGATGACACCCCGGGCTTCGAACGCAACCTGGTCAGCCGCACCCTGGCGTTCTACAACAACGAGCTCTACCTGCGTGGCGACGACGGCACGCTGACCAAGATCGACGCGCCGAACTCGGCCGAGAAGGGTTTGCACAAGCAGTGGCTGACCCTGGAACTGCGCGATCCGTGGACCGTGGGCGGCAAGACCTACGCGTCCGGTTCGCTGCTGGCGACGAAGCTGGACGATTTCCTGGCCGGCAAGCGCGACTTCGACGTGCTGTTCACCCCGACCGCGACCACCTCACTGGCCAGTGCCAGCTGGACCAAGAGCCACCTGGTGCTGAACGTGCTGGACGACGTCAAGAACCGCCTGTCGGTGCTGACCCCGGGTGCCGACGGCTGGCAGACCAGCCGCTTCGTCGGCGCCCCGGCCTTCGGCACGCTGGGCGTGGCTGCGGTGGACAGCAATGACAGCGACGCGGTGTGGCTGACCGCCACCGATTACCTGACGCCGACCACGCTGGCCCTGGCCGAGATCGGCCAGGCACCGGAAACGCTGAAGACCATGCCGGCCTTCTTCGATGCCAAGGGCAAGGTGATCGAGCAGCACTTCGCCACCAGCAAGGACGGCACCCGCGTGCCGTATTTCGTGGTGCACGACAGGGCGATGAAGCTCGATGGCTCCAACCCGACCCTGCTGTATGGCTACGGTGGTTTCGAGATCTCGCTGACCCCGAGCTATTCCGGTGGCATGGGTCGCGCCTGGCTGGAGAAGGGCGGCGTGTACGTGGTCGCCAACATCCGCGGCGGCGGCGAGTACGGCCCGCGCTGGCACCAGGCGGCGCTGAAGCAGAACCGTCACAAGGCCTATGAAGACATGGCCGCGGTGGCGCGGGACCTGGTCAAGCGCAAGATCACCAGCGCCAAGCACCTGGGCGTGCAGGGCGGCAGCAACGGTGGCCTGCTGACCGGCAACATGCTGACCCAGTACCCGGAGCTGTTCGGTGCGGTGGTGGTGCAGGTGCCGCTGCTGGACATGAAGCGCTACAGCCACCTGTTGGCCGGCGCCTCGTGGATGGCCGAGTACGGCAACCCGGACACCAGCGACTGGGAATTCATCAAGACCTTCTCGCCGTATCACCTGTTCAACGCGAAGAAGAACTACCCGCCGGTGCTGTTCACGACCTCCACCCGCGATGACCGCGTGCACCCGGGCCACGCCCGCAAGATGGCGGCGAAGATGATCGACGCCGGCAAGGACGTGACCTACTACGAGAACATCGAAGGGGGCCACGGCGGCGCAGCCAACAACGCACAGGCCGCGCATATGTCCGCGCTGGCCTACAGCTTCCTGTGGGAGCGGTTGGGCGGCAAGTAAGCAGAACGGAAAACGCCGCCCTAGGGCGGCGTTTTTCTTTACCGGTAGTGCCGGCCGCTGGCCGGCAACCGCATCATTCAGGCATTCCCGGGTTGCTGGCCAGCGGCCGGCACTGCCGTCAACGTGATCCCTGCCAACGCTTCAACCCGCGCGCGATCCGCCCCACCGCCTCCTGCAACCGCGGTACTTGCTGGGTATACGCCAGCCGCACATGCTGGTTGGCGCGATGGAAGCCGAAATCCAGGCCCGGCGTGAACGCCACGTGCTCGGTTTCCAGGAAGTGCGCGCAGAACGCCTGCGCGTCGTCGGTGAACGCGCTGACATCGGCGTACAGGTAGAACGCGCCCTGCGGCTCGACTTCAATGCGGAAGCCGAGCTCACGCAACGCGGGCAGCAGGAAGTCGCGGCGTTGGCGGAACGCTTCCCGGCGCTGTTCGAAGATCGCCATCGATTCCTCGCTGAAGCAGGCGAGCGCGGCGTGCTGGGCGATGCTGGAGGCGCTGATGTACAGGTTCTGCGCCAGCTTTTCCAGGTCCGGTACCGCTGCAGGCGGTGCCACCAGCCAGCCCAGCCGCCAGCCGGTCATGCCGAAGTACTTGGAAAAGCTGTTCAGCACGAACGCGCTGTTGTCCACCTGCAGCACGCTGGGCGCATCCAGGCCGTAGGTCAGGCCGTGGTAGATCTCGTCCACCACCAGGTGGCCGCCCCGCGCGTGCAGGGCCTGCGACAGTGCCGCCAGTTCGTCGGCGGACAGCACGGTGCCGGTCGGATTGGCCGGTGAGGCGACCAGCGCGCCGACGCTGTCGTCATTCCAGTGCTGTTCCACCAGCGAAGGGGTCAGCTGGTAGGCGGTGTCCGGGCCGACCGGCACCAGCTGCGCGCCGCCCTCGACGAGGCGCAGGAAGTGGCGGTTGCAGGGGTAGCCGGGGTCGGCCAGCAGCCAGTGGCGGCCGGGATCGACCAGCAGGCTGCTGGCCAGCAGCAGCGCACCGGACCCACCCGGGGTCACCAGGATGCGTTCGGGATCGACATCCAGCCCATAGTGGCTGCGGTAGAAACCGCTGATCGCCTGGCGCAGCGCCGGCAGGCCGCGCGCGGCGGTGTAGCGGGTGTGGCCGGCGGCCAGTGCGGCCTGGCCGGCACGCACGACGGGTTCGGCGGTAGTGAAGTCCGGTTCGCCGATTTCCAGGTGGATCACATCGTGGCCTGCCTGTTCCAGCGCCTGCGCGCGGGCCAGCAGGGACATCACGTGGAACGGAGCGATTTCATGGCTGCGCCGGCTGTAGCCCGGCGTGTGGGGCGGGGTGCTCATGTGCCCATGGTACGCCGGCCGGCGCAACCCATGACGTTCCGCAGGGTTGCCGCATTGCCGCGATTGGGGTCAGATCCCTTTTCGGGAAAAGGGATCTGACCCCGTCGAAGACCATTGCATTGATGCGCCAGGAGCCTTATCTCATGAAGTCCACCCTCTGCCTGTTGCTCGCCAGCCTGATGACCACGACTGCTACCGCCGCCACGCCGCCCGTTCCGCCGGATGCCGCCAAGCATCCGCACGTGGTCAAGGCGCCGTTCGGCGCGACCCGCAACGATGACTATTACTGGCTGCGCGACGACAAGCGCGAGAACAAGGACATGCTGGCCTACCTGCAGGCCGAGAATGCCTACGCCGACCAGCTGCTGGCACCGCTGAAGCCCCTGGAAGACACCCTGTACAAGGAGATCGTCGGCCGCATCAAGCAGGATGATTCCAGCGTGCCGGCGCGCGAGCGCGGCTACTGGTACTACAGCCGCTTCGAGACCGGCCAGGATTACCCCATCCACGCGCGCCGCAAGGGCAGCATGGAGGCGGCCGAGGAAATCCTGCTGGACGTCAACGCGATGGCCGCCGGCAAGGGCTACTTCAGCGTCGGCTCGATGGAAGTCAGCCAGGACAACCAGCTGCTGGCCTGGGCCGACGATGACGTCGGCCGCCGCCAGTACACGATCCGCTTCAAGGACCTGGCCACCGGCACGGTGCTGCCCGATGTGATCACCGGCAGCTCCGGCGACCTGGTCTGGGCCGACGACAACCGCACCGTGCTGTATGTCGAAAACGATCCGGAAACGCTGCTGACCGTGCGCGTGAAGAAGCACGTGCTGGGCACCCCGGCCAGCGCCGACACCGTCGTCTACGAAGAGAAGGACGACAGCTTCTACATGGGCATCGGCCGCACCCGCGACGATCGCTTCATCACCATCGGCGTGCACAGCACCGTGTCCTCGGAAGAGCGCTACGCGCCGGCCAGCGACCCGACCACCTTCACCGTGCTGGCGCCGCGCCAGCGCGATGTCGAGTACGACGCCGACCACCATGACGGCCGCTGGGTGATCCGCACCAACGACGGTGCGAAGAACTTCAAGCTGGTCACCGCGCCGACCGATGCCACCTCGCGCGCGCAATGGAAGGATTGGATCGCGCACGACGATGCGGTGTTCATCGAAGGCTTCGAACTGTTCGACACCTACACCGCCATCGCCGAACGGTCCGAGGGCCTGGAGCGCATCCGCCTGCTGTTCAAGGACGGGCGCAGCGACTACGTGAAGGCCGACGAGCCGGCCTATTCGATGGGCCTGGGCGACAACACCGAGGCCGATACGCCGTGGCTGCGCTACGTCTACACCTCGATGACCACCCCGACCACCGTGTTCGAGCTGAACACCGCCACCGGCGAGCGTCGCCAGCTGAAGGTGCAGCCGGTGATCGGCTATGACGCCTCGAAGTACGAGACCGACCGCGTCTGGATCACCGCGCGCGATGGCGTGAAGGTGCCGGTGTCGCTGGTCTACCGCAAGGGCTACCAGAAGGACGGCAAGGGCGCGCTGTTCCAGTACGCCTACGGCAGCTACGGCATGTCGATGGATCCGTACTTCAACCAGACCGCGGTCAGCCTGCTTGATCGTGGCGTGGTGTATGCCATCGCCCACATCCGTGGCGGCCAGGAGATGGGACGCGACTGGTACGAGAACGGCAAGCTGCTGCACAAGCAGAACACCTTCAACGACTTCATCGACGTCACCCGTGGCCTGGTAGCACAGGGCTGGGCGGCGAAGGATCGCGTGGCCGCGTCCGGTGGCAGCGCCGGCGGCCTGCTGATGGGCGCGGTGGCCAACCAGGCGCCGCAGGATTACCGGGTGATGGTGGCGCAGGTGCCGTTCGTCGACGTGGTCACCACCATGCTCGACCCGACCATTCCGTTGACCACCAACGAATACGACGAGTGGGGCAACCCGGAGCAGAAGCCGTATTACGACTACATGCTGTCCTACTCGCCCTATGACAACGTGAAGCAGCAGGCGTACCCGGCGCTGTACGTGGGTACCGGCCTGTGGGATTCGCAGGTGCAGTACTGGGAGCCCGCCAAATGGGTGGCCAAGCTGCGTGATGACAACACCGGCCACTACCCGATCCTGTTCCGCACCAACATGGAAGCTGGCCACGGCGGCAAGTCGGGGCGCTTCCAGCGCTACCGTGAACTGTCCGAGTCGTACGCGTTCGTGCTGCAGCAGCTGGGCATCGCCCAGCCGTAACGGCGAAGGGGCGCCGGGCGCTGCCTGGCACCCCGAACCGGTATCCTTGCGGCCATGAGCCAGCCCGAGCCATCTGCACCCCGCGATAGCGCCACGCCGCCGCGCGTGGTGCGTTTCCGCTGGGCATGGTGGCTGCTGGCGTACGTCAGCCTGGGCACCGGCATCGTCGGCATCTTCGTTCCGGGGCTGCCGACCACCGTATTCATCCTGATCTCGGCCTGGGCCGCCTCGCGCGGTTCGGAGCGCCTGCATACCTGGCTGCTGCAGCATCCGCGTTTCGGCCCGGCCATCGCCAACTGGCAGGCACACGGGGCGGTCAGCCGCTACGGCAAGTGGATGGCCACGATCACCATGGCGGTATGCGCCGGCATCATGCTGTGGTGCGTGCCGATCGCCTGGGTGAAGTGGTTCTCGATCGGCAGCATGACCGTGGTCGCAATCTGGCTGTGGACGCGGCCGCTGCCACCACCGCCCGCGGATTGAGCGCCGGCGGCAGTGCCGGCCGCTGGCCGGCCACCCGATTCCCTGCACCAACCGCTCAGCCGCCAATGGCTATACTCGGGGCATGAAGATCCCCCATCGAAACGCCATCCTGATTCCGCTGGCAGCGGCCTCGCTGCTGCTCCTCGCCGCCTGCGGCAACAAGGGCCCGCTGGTACTGCCGCAGAAGCCGGTGCCGGTGGAAGAAACCGTCGAACCCGCTGCCGAGCCCGCCACCGAGGCGACCGCGCCGCAGACCCAGGGCAGCGGCACCCCGGCCACGACCGTGGAGCCGGCCGCACCGGCCACCCAGCCGGCGCCAACGCCCGCGAAGAAGGCGGGCAGCGGGAATGAGTAAGGCCGGTTCCAGGGCCCTGCGTTTCAGCAAGATGCATGGCGCGGGCAATGATTTCGTAGTGATCGACCTGCGTGACGGCACCGCACCGCCCACGCCCGAGCTGGCCGCGCGCCTGGCCGACCGCCACACCGGCGTTGGCTGCGACCAGATCCTGACCATCGAGGCACCGCGTGCGGACGGTTCGGTGGCCTCGTACCGCATCTGGAATGCCGACGGCTCCAATTCCGAGCAGTGCGGCAACGGCGCGCGCTGCATCGCCGCCTGGCTGGTGCGCGAGGGCAGTGCGCAGGGCGGTGCATTCGTCATCGACAGCCCGCTGGCCAGCCATGAAGTGAAGGTGCTGGGCGAAGGGCAGTTTGCGGTGACGATGGGCGTGCCCGCCTTCGAGCCGGCCAACGTGCCGCTGATGGGCTTTGCGCACGCGCGCGAGGAATACCTGCTGCCGCTGCAGGGCGAGAGCGTACGCTTCGCCGCGGTGTCGATGGGCAACCCGCATGCGGTGATCGAAGTGGGCCTGGTCGATGCTGCACCGGTCGAGCGCGTCGGTGCGCTGCTGCAGCAGCATGCGTCGTTCCCGCGCTCGGTGAACGTGGGCTTCGCCCAGGTGATGAGCCCGGCCCACGCCCGCCTGCGCGTGTTCGAGCGCGGTGTCGGCGAGACCCTGGCCTGCGGCAGTGGTGCCTGTGCCGCCGCGGTGACCCTGATGCAGCGCGGTCGCCTGCAGCGCGATGCCCGCATCAGCCTGCCCGGTGGCGACCTGCGCATCCAGTGGCCGGGCGATGGCCAGCCGGTGGTGATGGCGGGCCCGACCGCATTCGTCTTCGAAGGGGAGTGGATCGCATGACCGAAACCGTCGACAAGCTCGGGGCCCATGAAGTCGCTGCCTGGTTGCGGCGTCATCCCGGCTTCCTCAAGCAGTTCCCGGACCTGGCCCTGACCCTGGTGGTGCCGCGTGACGACGGCCCGACCGCGTCGCTGGCCAGCTACCAGCTGGAAGTGCTGCGCGAGAAGAACCGCGAGCTGGCACGACGGTTGGCCGATCTGGGCGCGACCGCCCAGGTCAATGAGCGCCTGGCGGTGCGCACGCACCAGCTGACCCTGGCGCTGATGAAGCAGGACAACGCGGCTGACACCCTGCGCGCGATGGCCGCCTCGCTGCAGGAAGACTTCGCCGGCGACCTGGTGCGGCTGGTGGTGCACACGCCAGTGGCCGGGCTGGAACAGGCCGACTGGCTGCGGGTGATTGCCGCGGATGATCCGCAGCTGGGCCCGTTCCGCGATTGCCTGAACGATGGCGAGCCGATCTGCGGCCGCCTGCAGCCGGAAAAGAATGCCGTGCTGTACGGCGTGCGCAGCGAGGAAGTGCAGACCACCGCGCTGCTGCCGCTACCGGGCGTGGGCCTGATCGCGGTCGGCAGCCACGACCCGAACCGCTTCTACCCGGGCATGGGGACGTTGTTCCTGCGCATGATGGGCGACGCGCTGGTCACTGGCCTGAAGCGCTTCCCGGGCTGAGCAGGTTGCGACGACGATGAGCGCGGTACAGGCCTTCCTGCAGCACCTGCAGGTGGAGCGGCGGATGTCGGCGCATACGCTCGACGCCTACCGCCGCGACCTGGACGCGCTGTCGGCCTGGGCCGAGCCGCGTGGCGTGGCGGTGGAGGCACTGGATGCCGAGGCCGTGCGCCAGTTCGTTGCCGACGAGCACCGGCGTGGCCTGTCGGCCAAGAGCCTGCAGCGCCGCCTGTCGGCCTGCCGAAGCTTCTATGCCTGGCTGCTCAAGCACGGGCGTATCGAGGTCAGCCCGGCAGCGACGCTGAAGGCACCGCGCGCACCGCGCCGGTTGCCACAGGTCCTCGACGCCGATGAGGCGGTGCAGCTGGTCGAGCTGGAGCCGGAGGGTGAGCTCGGCCGCCGTGACCGCGCGTTGCTGGAACTGTTCTATTCCTCTGGCCTGCGCCTGAGCGAAGTCTGCGCGCTGACCTGGCGCGATCTGGATTTCGACAGCGGGTTGGTGAACGTGCTGGGCAAGGGCAACCGCCAGCGCCGGGTGCCGTTCGGCCGGCCCGCGCGCGAAGCCCTGCAGGCGTGGCGCACGGAAAGTGGGGGCGGCCCGGCCTCGCCGGTGTTCCCCGGCCGCAACGGGCCGATCAGCCAGCGTGCAGTGCAGATCCGCATCCGCCAGCTGGCGCAGCGCCAGGGCCTGTTCAAGCACGTGCACCCGCACATGCTGCGGCACAGTTTCGCCAGCCACATCCTGGAATCGTCCGGCGACCTGCGCGGTGTGCAGGAGCTGCTGGGCCACGCCGACATAGCCACCACGCAGATCTATACCCACCTCGATTTCCAGCACCTGGCCAAGGTCTACGACGCCGCGCATCCGCGCGCGAAGCGTCGACGCAGCAACGAGGGCAGCGGAGAAAGCTGAACGTTGCCCCTGCGGCAGCCGGTCGCGGGTGGCTTGAAGGGCGCAGCGCAGTCCCCACCTCTGGTTCTGTCACCCCGGAGGCATCATGGACCCCAGTCAGAACCCCAACGTTTTCCACGCCACCACCATCGTCTGCGTCCGTCGCGGCGAGCACGTGGCCATTGCCGGCGACGGCCAGGTCACGCTGGGCCACACCGTGATGAAGGGCAACGCGCGCAAGGTGCGCCGCCTCGGCCGTGATGGCCAGGTGCTGGCCGGCTTCGCCGGTGCCGCCGCCGATGCCTTCACCTTGTTCGAGCTGTTCGAGGCCAAGCTGGAAAAGCATGGCCAGCTGCAGCGTGCTGCGGTCGAACTGGCCAAGGATTGGCGCACCGAGCGCCGCCTCGGCAAGCTGGAAGCCCTGTTGGCGGTGGCCGACAAGGAAACCTCGCTGATCATCAGCGGCACCGGCGATGTGATCGAGCCGGAGGACGGCATCATCGCCATCGGCTCGGGTGGCTCGTATGCACTGTCGGCCGCACGCGCCTTGATGGCGCACACCGAACTGGATGCGCGCACCATCGCCAGCGAAGCGATCGGCATCGCCGGCGACATCTGCATCTACACCAACCGCAACGTGGTGGTCGAGGAGCTGTGAGGGTAGCGTCGGGCGCTGGCCGGCAACCTCATGATCCCCCGCACGCGTGCCTGGTTGCCGGCCAGCGGCCGGCACTACCGACAAAGAATCCGTGAGCACATCCATGTCGAAGATCGAAGTTTCCTCCGCCACCATGACCCCGCGCGAGATCGTGCAGGAACTGGACCGGCACATCGTCGGCCAGCACGACGCCAAGCGCGCCGTGGCCATCGCCCTGCGCAACCGCTGGCGCCGCATGCAGCTGGTGCCCGAGCTGCGCAATGAAGTGATGCCGAAGAACATCCTGATGATCGGCCCGACCGGCGTCGGCAAGACCGAGATCGCGCGTCGCCTGGCCACGCTGGCCAACGCGCCGTTCGTGAAGGTCGAAGCCACCCGCTTCACCGAAGTCGGCTACGTCGGCAAGGACGTCGAGCAGATCATCCGCGACCTGGCCGATACCGCGGTCAAGCTCTATCGCGAACAGGCCAAGGTGCGCGTACGCACCCAGGCCGAAGAGCGTGCCGAAGACCGCATCCTGGATGCGCTGCTGCCGCGCCGCAGCGGTGGCATCGGCTTCGATCCGGAAGTCGCCCGCAACGAGCCGTCGGCGCAGGACAACGAGACCCGCATCAAGTTCCGCAAGATGCTGCGCAACGGTGAGCTGGACGAGCGCGAGATCGAACTCGACCTGGCCGCAAACGTCAGCATGGACATCATGACCCCGCCGGGCATGGAGGAAATGGGCCAGCAGCTGAAGTCGATGTTCGCCAACCTCGGCGGCGGCGCCAAGGCGCACAAGCGCACGCTGACCATCAAGGCCGCGCGCCCGCTGCTGATCGAGGAAGAAGCGGGCAAGCTGGTCAACGAGGACGACATCCGCACCGCCGCGATCGAGGCCTGCGAGCAGCACGGCATCGTCTTCATCGACGAGATCGACAAGGTCGCCAAGCGTGGCGACAACGTGGGTGGTGGTGACGTGTCGCGCGAAGGCGTGCAGCGCGACCTGCTGCCGCTGGTGGAAGGCTCCAACGTGTCCACCAAGTACGGCACGATCAAGACCGACCACATCCTGTTCATCGCGTCGGGCGCGTTCCACCTGGCCAAGCCCAGCGACCTGATTCCGGAGCTGCAGGGCCGCTTCCCGATCCGCGTGGAGCTGGGTGCGCTGAGCAAGAACGATTTCGTGCGCATCCTGACCGAACCGAAGGCCGCGCTGACCAAGCAGTACGAAGCACTGCTGGCCACCGAAGGCGTCAAGGTCAGCTTCACTGCCGATGCCATTGATCGTCTGGCCGAGATCGCTTTCCAGGTGAACGAACGCCAGGAAAACATCGGCGCGCGTCGCCTGCATACGGTGCTGGAGCGCCTGCTGGATTCGCTCAGCTACGAGGCACCGGACCGCGACGGCGAAACCCTGGCCATCGACAGCGCCTACGTTGACAAGCACCTGGGTGAGCTGGTGCAGGACCCGGACCTGAGCCGCTACATCCTGTAATGCCCGGTGGGGTCGGATCCCTCGCCGTGGCGAGGGCGCTGACCCCGCCCACTGCAACAGAAAAGGCCGCCGCAAGGCGGCCTTTTTCCTGTGCGGTCAGTGCGATTGCCGGGTGCGGTAGTCCCGCAGCACCTGGTCGATCACTGCACTGGTGCGGGCGGCGCTGATGCCGTTCGAGGGCGAGTGCCCGTTGCCGCGCAGTTCGTCCACGAGGGAGGCGATCAACGGCTGCTGGATCGACGACGGGTTCGGGATGTCGAAGGCCTGCACGCCCGCTTCGGTTTCCAGCTCCACCGGAACGTCCTCGAAGGTGGCAAAGCGCAGCTGGCCACGGTCGCCGGTGATCTCGATCTGATCCTGGCGGCGGAACGCGCAGAAGCTCCATTGCGCGATGCCGTGCGTCCCCGTCCCGGTGCGGAAGCACATCGAGACGCTGTCCTCGGCGGCGTAGGCGCCGGTCAACGAGCTGGCCAGGCCACGCACATCGCTCAGCGGCCCCAGCAGATGGTCGAGCAGGTCCAGGGTATGCGAGCCCAGGTCGACGAACAGCCCGCCGCCGGCGATCGCGGGGTTGGTCCGCCAGAAGTCAGGCGATGCGGCATCCACTGAATGCGGCCGGTGCAGGGTGGCGCGCACGGCGCGCACTGTGCCGATCGCGCCGTCGTCCAGCAGCTGCTTCACCTGTGCGAAGCGGGGCAGGGCACGGCGGTAGTAGGCCACGAACACGGGCACGCCGCTGCGGGCGCTGGCCGCGATGATGCGCTGGCACTCGTCGTGGTCCATGGCCATCGGCTTTTCGATGTAGACCGGCTTGCCCGCAGCAATCGCCTGCAATGCGTAGTGCATGTGCGTGGAGGGCGGTGTTGCAACGTAGACCGCGTTCACCTCCGGATCGGCGATGAGTGCATCGGCGTCCGCGTACCAGCGCGGAATCGCGTGGCGGCGTGCATAGTCTTCGGCCAATGCGGCATTGCGGCGCATGACCGCCACTACCCGTGAGCCCGGCGTGTTGGCCAGGGCTGGCCCGCTCTTCTTCTCGGTGACGCTGCCACACCCGATGAAGCCCCACACCACGTTGTCCAGGATCATCGATCTGCCCTTGCAGGGGGTGCCGCAGTGATGGGAGCAGCCTCGTTCACGCCTCGGGCAGCGGCTCGGGGACGGTGCCGGGAACGAACACACCATCCTTCACGTAGGCGGCCAGGGTCATGTCCAGCGCGAGCATGCCGTCGCGCTTGAGGTCCATCAGTTCCGGTTCGACCATCGCGCCGTGCAGCACGCCCAGCACGGTGGCGTGCAGCATGCGCGCGGCGATTTTCGGGTCGGCGCCTTCGCGCAGCTGGCCCAGATCGCGGGCGCGGCGCAGGGCACGCTCCATCCGGTCCAGCGCATCGCGGAATCCGGCCTGCTGCATTTCGGTCAGCACCCTGGTGTCCGCCGACGCATCGCTGCGCAGCATGATCTCCATGGTCTTGCGCAGGCGCTCGTCCTCGGACAGCTCGATGAACGAGTGGATCATTACCGCGCGCAGGTCGTGCACCGGGGTGTCGCGCTGGTCGGTGGAGGTGCGCTCCAGTTCCTGCATGAAGGGCAGGTGCACGCGCTCGACGATGGCGGCCAGCACCTCGCTCTTGTTCTTGAAGTGCCAGTAGACCGCGCCACGGGTGTAGCCGGCGCGGGCACCGATCATCTCCAGCGTGGTACGGGCCACGCCGTGTTCATGGAAGCAGGCTTCGGCGGCGTCAAGGATGCCTTCCCGGGTTGCCTGGGTGTCCTCTTTGGTCTTGCGGGCCATGGGTGTGGGTACGAGTGCGGGTGAAACGTGGCTGAATTGTACCGGTTTACAAACAAACAAGCATGTATGTATATTTCGCACCCATCATTCCCGTCGTGTGCGTGGCAGGCCGGTCTGGCGCCCACTCCACCCGGGTGGGCGCGATCTGCGGGCTTTCACCGGAAGGGGAACGTCCATCGATATCAGCTCCCTCTGAGATTCCTTCCTCCAAGAGCCTTTCCGTCATGTTGCTGAGCCGAATCCGACCCTTTGCACTGTCGCTGGCAATCGCCGCGACCGTGGCTGCCTGCGGCGGCCAACCCCAGGCCCCCGAGCAGGGCCCGGGTGACGTCACCGTGGTCACGCTGAAGTCCGAGACCGTGGGCCTGACCCGCGAACTGCCGGGCCGTACCAATGCCTTCCTGGTCGCCGAAGTGCGCCCGCAGGTCAATGGCATCGTGGCCAAGCGCCTGTTTACCGAGGGCGGCATGGTCAAGGCCGGCGAGCCGCTGTACCAGCTCGACGATGCCAGCTACCGGGCCCAGGCCAACAACGCCCGCGCCCAGCTGGCCCGCGCCGAAGCCACCGCCAATGCCGCGCGCCTGAGTGCCAAGCGCATCACCGAGCTGGCCAAGGTCGATGCGGTCAGCCAGCAGGACCTGGAGAACGCCGTCGCCGCGCAGAAGCAGGCCGAGGCCGACGTCGGTGCCGCCAAGGCCTCGCTGGATGCGGCCAACGTCACCCTGGGCTACGCCCGCATCACCGCGCCGATCAGCGGCCGCATCGGCAAGTCCAGCGTCACCCAGGGTGCGCTGGTCAGCGCCGGCCAGGCCAACGCACTGGCCACCGTGCAGCAGCTGGACCCGATCTATGTCGACCTGACCCAGTCCTCGGCCGAGCTGCTGCAGCTGCGCCGCGAACTGGCCGCCGGCCGCCTGCAGGACAACCAGACCCTGCCGGTCAGCATCCTGATGGAAGACGGCAGCACCTTCGAGCACAAGGGCACGCTGGAGTTCTCCGAAGTCAGCGTCGATCCGACCACCGGCAGCTTCGGCCTGCGCGTGAAGGTGGACAACCCGGACGGCCTGCTGATGCCGGGCATGTACGTGCGTGCGGTGATCGGCGGCGGCGTGCGCAGCGACGCGGTGCTGGTGCCGATGCAGGGCATCGCGCGCGATCCGAAGGGCGACACCACCGCGATGGTGGTCGGCAAGGACAACAAGGTCGAAGTGCGCCCGGTCAAGGTCAGCCGCACGGTCGGCGACAAGTGGCTGGTCGAGGACGGCCTGAAGGCCGGTGACAAGGTCATCGTCGAAGGCCTGCAGAAGATCGGCCCCGGCATGCCGGTCAAGGCCACCGAGAAGGGCGACGCACCGGCCAAGCCGGCGGCAGCCGCCCAGCCTGCCGCCCCGGCCGGCGACGCGAAGTAAGCGGAGAACCCCATGGCACGCTTTTTCATCGATCGACCCATCTTTGCGTGGGTGATCGCCATCATCATCATGCTCGCCGGCGGCCTGGCGCTGTTCAAGCTGCCGGTCTCGATGTACCCCAACGTCGCACCGCCGGCGGTGGAAATCAGTGCCACCTACCCGGGTGCATCGGCCAAGGTGGTCGAGGACTCGGTGACGCAGATCATCGAGCAGAACATGAAGGGCCTTGATGGCCTGATCTACTTCTCCTCCAACAGCTCGTCCAACGGCCAGGCCACCATCACCCTGACCTTCGAGAGCGGCACCAACCCGGATATCGCCCAGGTGCAGGTGCAGAACAAGCTGCAGCTGGCCATGCCGCTGCTGCCGCAGGAAGTGCAGCGGCAGGGCATCAACGTGGCCAAGTCCAGCTCGGGCTTCCTGAACGTCATCGCGTTCGTGTCCGAGAACGGCAGCATGGACGCCAACGACATCGCCGACTACGTCGGTTCCAATGTCGTCGACCGCCTGAGCCGCGTGCCGGGCGTGGGCAACATCCAGGTGTTCGGTGGCAAGTACGCCATGCGCATCTGGCTGGACCCGAACAAGCTGCATACCTATGGCCTGTCGGTGCCGGAAGTGACCGCCGCGATCAAGGCGCAGAACGCCCAGGTGGCGATCGGCCAGCTCGGCGGTGCGCCGTCGGTGAAGGGCCAGCAGCTCAACGCCACCATCAACGCGCAGTCGCGCCTGCAGACCCCGGAACAGTTCCGAAACATCATCGTGCGCGGTGCGCAGGACGGTGCCGAGCTGCGCCTGGGTGATGTCGCCCGCGTCGAGCTGGGTGCCGAGTCCTACGACTTCGTCACCCGCTACAACGGCCAGCCGGCCAGTGGCCTGGCGGTCACCCTGGCCACCGGCGCCAACGCGCTGGATACCGCGGCCGGTGTGGATGCCGCGCTGGAAGACATGAAGGGCTTCTTCCCGGCCGGCCTGAAGGCCGAGATCCCGTACGACACCACCCCGTTCGTGCGCGTGTCGATCAAGGGCGTGGTGCAGACCCTGATCGAAGCGATCGTGCTGGTGTTCGTGGTGATGTACCTGTTCCTGCAGAACTTCCGCGCCACCCTGATCCCGACCATCGCCGTGCCGGTGGTGCTGCTGGGTACCTTCGGCGTGCTGGCGATGCTGGGCTTCTCGGTGAACATGCTGACCATGTTCGCGATGGTGCTGGCGATCGGCCTGCTGGTGGACGATGCCATCGTGGTGGTGGAGAACGTCGAGCGCATCATGTCCGAGGAAGGGCTGTCGCCGCTCGAAGCGACCCGTAAGTCGATGGGCCAGATCACCGGTGCGCTGGTGGGTATCGGCCTGGTGCTGTCGGCGGTGTTCGTGCCGATGGCCTTCATGAGCGGCTCCACCGGCGTGATCTATCGCCAGTTCTCGGCCACGATTGTCTCTGCGATGGCGTTGTCGGTGCTGGTGGCGATCGTGCTGACCCCGGCACTGTGCGCGACCATGCTCAAGCCACTGAAGAAGGGTGAGCACCACGTCGCCCACCGTGGCCTGGCCGGTCGCTTCTTCAATGGCTTCAACCGTGGCTTCGATCGCACCAGCGAAAGCTACCAGCGCGGCGTGCGCGGCATCATCCACCGTCCGTGGCGCTTCATGGGCATCGTGGCGGCCTTGTTCGTGCTGATGGGCGTGCTGTTCGTGCGCCTGCCCAGCTCGTTCCTGCCCAACGAAGACCAGGGTGTGCTGATGGCGCTGGTGCAGGCGCCGGTCGGTGCCACCCAGGAACGCACGCTGGAATCGATCGCGGCACTGGAAAACCACTTCCTGCAGAACGAGAAGGATGCGGTGGACTCGGTGTTCTCCGTGCAGGGCTTCAGCTTCGCCGGCATGGGCCAGAACGCGGGCATGGCGTTCGTCAAGCTGAAGGACTGGAGCGAGCGTGACGCCGACAATGGCGTGATGCCGATCACCGGACGTGCGATGGCGGCCCTGGGCCAGATCAAGGATGCCTTCATCTTCGCCTTCCCGCCGCCGGCCATTCCGGAGCTGGGGACCGCCTCGGGCTACACCTTCTTCCTGAAGGACAACAGCGGCCAGGGCCACGAGGCACTGGTGGCCGCGCGCAACCAGCTGCTCGGCCTGGCCGCAGGCAGCAAGAAGCTGGCCAACGTACGCCCGAACGGCCAGGAAGACACGCCGCAGTTCCGCATCGACATCGACGCGGCCAAGGCGACCTCGCTGGGACTGTCGATCGACCAGATCAACGGCACGCTGGCAGCCGCGTGGGGCAGCTCGTACATCGATGACTTCGTCGATCGTGGCCGCGTCAAGCGCGTGTTCGTGCAGGCCGACCAGGCGTTCCGCATGGTGCCGGAGGACTTCGATCTCTGGTCCGTGAAGAACGACAAGGGTGAGATGGTGCCGTTCAGCGCCTTCGCTACCAAGCACTGGGATTACGGTTCGCCGCGCCTGGAACGCTACAACGGTGTGTCGGCAATGGAAATCCAGGGCGAACCGGCCCCGGGTGTCGCCTCCGGTGATGCCATGGCCGAGATCGAACAGCTGGCCAAGCAGCTGCCGGCGGGTTTCGGCATCGAATGGACGGCGATGTCCTACCAGGAACGCCAGGCCGGCTCGCAGACGCCGCTGCTGTACACGCTGTCGCTGATGATCGTGTTCCTGTGCCTGGCCGCGATGTATGAAAGCTGGAGCGTACCGACCGCGGTGCTGCTGGCGGCCCCGCTGGGTATCCTCGGCGCGGTGCTGGCCAACACCTTCAAGGGCCTGGAGCGCGACATCTACTTCCAGGTGGCGATGCTGACCACGGTGGGCCTGACCAGCAAGAACGCGATCCTGATCGTCGAGTTCGCCAAGGAAAACCTGGAAAAGGGCGCCAGCCTGATCGAGTCGATCATGCACGCCGTGCGCGACCGCCTGCGCCCGATCGTGATGACCTCGCTGGCCTTCGGCATGGGCGTGGTACCGCTGGCGATCTCCACCGGTGCCGGCTCCGGCGCCAAGCAGGCGATCGGCACCGGCGTGCTCGGCGGCATGATCGTCGGCACCGTGCTCGGCGTGTTCTTCGTGCCGCTGTTCTTCGTGGTGGTGCAGCGCGTGTTCAAGCGCAGATCCACGACGTGACCTGTAGCGGTCATGCCGGCCTCAGGCTGGCGTTATCGAAACGGTAGTGCCGGCCGCTGGCCGGCACTGCCTCCTGCCATCCGGCAGTACCGATGGAAGTGATCCCCATGAAAAGTGCATCCCTGTTCCTCTCCATTGCCGCCACGCTCGCGCTGGCCGGCTGCTCCACCCTGGCGCCGAAGAACACCGCCGTCGCTCCGGCGATTCCTGCGCAGTGGCCGGCCGAGGCCGCGCAGGGCGAGGTGGCCGATGTCGCCGCCGTCGGCTGGCGCGATTTCTTCACCGATGCGCGCCTGCAGCAGGTGATCGAGCAGTCGCTGCAGAACAACCGCGACCTGCGCGTGGCCGTGCTCAATGTCGAGCGCGCGCGTGGCCAGTACCGCGTGCAGCGCGCCGATCGCGTGCCCGGCGTGGCCGTGACCGGCCAGATGGACCGCCGTGGTACCGATGCCGGTGTCACCGAGCAGTTCAGCGCGGGCGTGGGTGTGGCCGAGTTCGAGCTGGACCTGTTCGGTCGCGTGCGCAACCTCAGCGAGGCGGCGCTGCAGCAGTACTTCGCCGTGGCTGCCAACCGCCGCAACGCGCAGCTGAGCCTGGTGGCCGAGACCGCCACCGCGTGGCTGACCTATGGGGCTGATGCGCAGCGGCTGAAGATCGCCGATGCCACGCTGAAGACCTACGAGGATTCGCTGCGCCTGGCCGAGGCCCGCCACGAACGCGGCGGCAGTTCGGCGCTGGAGCTGACCCAGACCCGTACCCTGGTCGAGACCGCACGCACCGATGCCGCGCGCCTGCGCGGCCAGCTGGCCCAGGACCGCAACGCACTGGCGCTGCTGGCCGGTGGCCAGCTCGATCCGGCACTGCTGCCGGACAGCATCGAACCGCAGCTGCTGGCGCTGGCCCCGCCGCCGGCCGGCCTGCCCAGCGACGTGCTGCTGCAGCGCCCGGACATCATGGCCGCCGAACACCAGCTGCTGGCCGCCAATGCCAACATCGGTGCGGCACGCGCAGCGTTCTTCCCGAGCATCTCGCTGACCGGCAGCATCGGCAGCGGCTCCAGCGAACTGTCCAACCTGTTCGACAGCGGCACCCGTGTGTGGAGCTTCCTGCCGAAGATCACCCTGCCGATCTTCCAGGGCGGCAAGCTGCGCGCCAACCTGGCCATCGCCAACGCGGATCGTGATATCGCACTGGCGCAGTACGAGAAGTCGATCCAGGTGGGATTCCGCGAAACGGCCGATGCGCTGGCGTTGAATGTCAGCCTGGATGAGCAGGTGAGTTCACAGCAGCGCCTGGTGGAAGCGGCCGAACAGGCCAATCGCCTGTCGCAGGCACGCTACGACGCGGGGCTGGACAGCTTTGTCACCCTGCTTGACGCGCGGCGTACCGCCTACAACGCGCAGCAGACCCAGCTGCAGGCGCAGCTGGCGCAGCAGGCCAACCGCATCACCCTGTACAAGGTGCTGGGCGGCGGCTGGCACGAGCGCGGGTAAGCAGTGCTTCTGGTAGGTGCCAACCTTGGTTGGCACGGATGCGTCAGCGCAGGCGGCTGGCCCTGTGCCAACCAAGGTTGGCACCTGCCTGGAGATCGAGGGTAGTGCCGGCCGTTGGCCGGCATTGTCATTCGGAGGCCTGCTATACCGCTTCATCGTCGCGCCGCGCCGCATGGCAGGCGCGAACGCGCGCCAGCGCATCGCCGGCTTCGCGCGCCATCTGCTCGTACTCGGCGCGGATCTCTTCCAGGCGCGCTTCATCCAGTTCTTCCAGATCCAACAGTTCGTTGTTGGCTTCGGCCGTCGCCCGGATCAGCTCGTCCAGCTTGATCTGCATCGCGGCAGTATCCGCGTTCTGCGTGTGCTGGATCAGGAACACCATCAGGAAGGTGATGATGGTGGTGCCGGTGTTGATCACCAGCTGCCAGGTGTCGTTGAAACCGAACACCGGGCCACTGATGCCCCAGATCACCACGATCGCTACTGCAGCCAGGAAGGTCCACGGCGAGCCGGTGGCGGCCGCGGCCTTCTTGGCGATCGTATTGAACAGGTTGCGTGCTTTCATCGTCGTCGTCCCACTCAGGTGACGAGGATGATCGGCAGTGGCCCGTGCAGGGGTTGTGCAGCGGCGGTCAGGCGCGCATGCGCTGCAGTCGTGGCGCCTGCAGGCTGCGCACCGGGCTGCTCTGGTAGACGTGCTGCCAGCAACGGTCGACGAACTCACGGGCCTGGGCTTCGCTCAGCCGCGGCATGATCTGCAGGGCGTATTGGGTCTGGAACATCTCGTCACGTTCGGCCTCGCTGGCGCGCGGCTGGGTGATCAGCGAATCACAGGCGAACTTGATCCACGGCACGTACGAGCCGAACGAGTTGTGCGGCAGTGCGCCTTCGGCATGTTGGCGGCGCCAGTGGTCAAGCTCGGCGTCAACGTTGATGACCGGAGGAATGGTGGGGACTTCAGCGTGCATGACAATCCAGTTCGGTTGAGTGGAAAGGGAGTGGGGGTTCATCCGAGTGTGGCGTATATGGCGGTGCATGCCGCGTCAGCGGGATGTGGAGCCTGCGTTGGCATGGCCGATCAACTGCGCATGTTCGACCGCACCGAGGTCTTCGGCCAGAGTGGCCATCGCATTGCACAGGCGTTCGTGGTCGAGCGGGTGGCGGCGGACCAGCTCCAGTTGCATGTGCTGATAGGCAGTCCAGAACGGCGCGCCGCGCCGGTGCAGCGCATATTGCTGCTGCAAGCGTTCGCGGATCGGATCGAGGATCGGGTCTGTCGTAGGGCGTACGGCGTGCGCGCACATGGCTGGCTCCGCCGGGGAACGGGTGCCCCGGTGAACCCACCGTAGGCGTGTCAGCCGCGTGGGGTGTTACCGCAATGTGTGCGCGTGGCCTGGCTGACTGTGCGCGCGGTCACGCCGATGCCCGCAAAGGCCGCCGGCACAAGGGCGCACCGGCGCTGAAGCGTTCATTAAATGTGTTGCAGAGACGAGCGCGCGTGGCTCATTCGCCGATGTCCTCGTTCCAGATGTCGGGATGACGGCTGATGAAATCGCCCAGCAGGTCCACGCATTCCTGGTTGTCCAGGTCGATCACGTTGACGCCGTTTTCGCGCAGCCAGTCGATGCCGCCCTGGAAGGTGCGCGATTCGCCCACCACCACGGTGCCGATGTTGAACTGGCGCACCAGCCCCGAGCAGTACCAGCACGGGGCCAGGGTGGTGACCATGATGGTGTCCTGGTAACGGCGCTGGCGGCCGGCCTTGCGGAAGGCGTCGGTTTCCCCATGCACCGACGGGTCGCCTTCCTGCACGCGGCGGTTGTGGCCGCAGCCGAGGAGGCGGCCGTCGTTGTGGTACAGCGCCGCGCCGATCGGCACGCCGCCCTCGGCCAGGCCCTGGCGGGCTTCGGCGATGGCGGTCTGCAGCAGGGCCTGGTAGTCGGGCGTGGTGATCATGCGGGGCTCCGGTAAGTCGTGGCCCGCCATCATACGGGCAGGGGGTGCCGCTGGCCCCCGGCGGTGCGATAATCGGGGCCATGAGCGAATCCCCCTACAAAGCCGGTACCACCCATTTCGGGTTCCGCGACGTCGCCGCCAAGGACAAGCAGAAGCTGGTCGGCCAGGTGTTCACCTCGGTCGCGCGCAACTACGACCTGATGAACGACCTGATGAGCCTGGGCGTGCACCGGGCGTGGAAGCGCTACTACGTGGCCACCGCGCAGGTGAAGCCGGGCGACCGCGTGCTCGACCTGGCCGGCGGCACCGGCGACATCGCCGCCCTGCTGAAGGAGCGCGTCGGCGCCGAGGGCTCGGTGGTGCTGGGCGACATCAACGCCGGCATGCTGTCGGTCGGCCGTGACCGCCTGACCAACCGCGGCCTCGTGCTCGGCCTGGACTACGTGCAGTGCAACGCCGAAGCCCTGCCGTTCCCGGACAACAGCTTCGATCTGGTCACCATTGCCTTCGGCCTGCGCAACGTGACCGACAAGGACGCTGGCCTGCGCGAGATGTACCGCGTGCTGAAGGTGGGCGGCCAGGCCCGCGTGCTGGAATTCTCCGAAGTCACCGCGGACTGGTTCAAGCCGATCTACGACTTCCACTCGTTCAAGATCCTGCCCAAGCTGGGCAAGCTGTTCGCCAACGATTCGGACAGCTACCAGTACCTGGCCGAGAGCATCCGCAAGCACCCGCCGCAGGACGAACTGAAGGCGATGATGGGGCAGGCCGGCTTCGAGCGCTGCCACTACAAGAACCTGACCGGCGGCATCGTCTCGATCCACTCCGGCTACAAGCTGTAAGCCCTGCTCTGGTGGGTGCCAACTTGGTTGGCACTCGCCCGCTGCGGTCATCCGCTCTGGTAGGTGCCGACCTTGGTCGGCACGGGCCTGCCGCGTGCGTTGATGGATCCGTGCCAACCAAGGTGGGCACCTGCCTGTAGATGCCAACCTTGGTTGGCATGCGCCGGAGGCGCAGGAACGGCCCCGGCCTGCATTACCCCGCACCGCGCAACGCCTGCGCGGCCGGAGGGAGGTACCATTGGGGTTTGATCCCCGTAACGGTCCCGATTCATGCGTAATCCGCTGATGCTCCTTCCGCTGGCCGTGGCCCTGGCCGCCGGCTGCTCCCAGGAGGCGGCCGCGCCCGCCGCCGCCCCGACTGCCGCAAAGGCCCCCGCCGCCCCCGTGAACGCCGAGAACCGCAGCCACGACGAAAGCTCGTACGCCGAGCCGGACAAGGTCGTCATCAAGGACATCGCACTGGATCTGAAGCTGGACTTCGACCAGAAGCAGATCGGCGGCACCGCCACCTACACCCTGGAATGGAAGCAGAAGGACGCCAGGCAGCTGGTGCTCGACACCCGCGAGCTGACCGTGTCCAAGGTCGAGGCCGTCGGTGCCGATGGCGCGCGCAGCCCGCTGCAGTTCGCGCTGGCCCCGGTCGACAAGGTGTTCGGCAGCAAGCTGACAATCGAGACCCCGGAACAGCCGGCCAAGGTGGAAGTGACCTACCACACCGCACCGACCGCCTCGGGCCTGCAGTGGCTGGCGCCGTCGATGACCGAAGGCAAGAAGCTGCCCTTCATGTTCAGCCAGTCGCAGGCCATCCACGCCCGCTCCTGGGTGCCGCTGCAGGACACCCCGAGCGTGCGTTTCACCTACAGCGCGCACGTGGTCTCGCGCCCGGACGTGATGGTGCTGATGAGCGCCGACAACGATCCGAAGGCCGCGCGTGACGGTGACTACACCTTCAAGATGCCGCAGCCGATTCCGTCCTACCTGCTGGCCATCGCCGCCGGCGACCTGGTGTTCGAGCCGATCTCCGGCCGCTCCGGCGTCTGGGCCGAGCCGACCATGGTCAACAAGGCCGCCAAGGAATTCGAAGACACCGAGAAGATGATCGGTGCCGCCGAGAAGCTCTACGGCGAATACCGCTGGGGCCGCTACGACATGCTGGTGCTGCCGCCGTCGTTCCCGTTCGGCGGCATGGAGAATCCGCGCCTGACCTTCGCCACCCCGACCGTGATCGTCGGTGACAAGTCGCTGGTCTCGCTGGTCGCCCATGAACTGGCGCACAGCTGGTCGGGCAACCTGGTGACCAACGCCAGCTGGAAGGACATCTGGCTCAATGAAGGCTTCACCACCTACGTCCAGGGCCGCATCACCGAAGCCCTGTACGGCAAGGAGATGGCCGAGATGGAGAAGCAGATCGACCAGACCGACCTGCTGGCCGAAGTGAAGGACATGAGCCCGGCCGACCAGGCGCTGGCGCTGCCGCCGCTGAACGAGCGTGACCCCGACGAAGCCCTCAGCCAGGTCGCCTACGTCAAGGGTTCGTGGTTCCTGGAATTCCTGGAGCAGCGCTTCGGCCGCGAGACCTTCGATCCGTTCCTGCGCGGCTGGTTCGATGACCATGCCTTCCAGAGCGCGAACACCGACCAGTTCGTCGCGTACATGAAGAAGAACCTGCTGCCGAAGAATCCCTCGGCAGTGACCGAGGCCGAACTGAAGGCGTGGCTGGACGAGCCGGGCATTCCGGCGTTCGCGGCCAAGGCGCAGTCGCGCAACTTCAGCAGCGTCGATACCGCGCGCATTGCCTTCGCCAGCGCCGGCACCGTGCCGAGCAGCCAGGTCATCGCCGACTGGAGCACGCAGGAATGGGTGCGCTTCATCGACGGCCTGGGTGCGACCCAGCCGCTGGACAAGCTGGCCACGCTGGACAAGGCGTTCCACTTCACCGGCACCCCGAATGGCGAGATCGCCATGCGCTGGTACCCGCTGGCGATCCGCAGCGGCTACGAGCAGGCCAATGAAGGTGCTGCCGCGTTCATCGAGCGCGTCGGCCGTCGCAAGCTGATCCTGCCGATCTACGCCGAACTGGTGAAGACCCCGAAGGGGCTGGAGCTGGCCAAGCAGGCCTTTGAAAAGGCCAAGCCGGGCTACCACCCGATCACCACGGCCTCGGTCCAGGACATGCTGGCCAAGGCTGAAGCCAAGTAACCGGTGGTGCCGGCCGCTGGCCGGCAACCGGTCACTGCTTCACCAGCTACGGCGGGGAAACCCGCCGTTGCTGTATCCGCTTTTCGCTGCCGATAGAATCGGGATGCACTCGCATAGGACCTCCGCCATGAAACGACTGATCCTGCTCACCGCCTGCACCCTGGCCCTGGCCGCCTGCAGCAACCCCGAGGAAGAGCGCAAGGCGCAGGAAGCCGCCGCGGCCGCCGTGCAGGCGCAGAAGGAAGCCAAGGCCGAGGACGTGGCCAAGCAGTACGACATGGCCGTGGCCGCGCAGGACTGGGAACGCGCGCGCCTGCATGGCGCCTCGCTGCTGGACCAGTACAAGGACACCGCCGCCGCCGAGCGCATCGCCGCGGGCTTCGACGAGGTCAAGGCCAAGGGCGATGCCGCGCGCGACCTGCGCCGCATGCAGGCGCTGTGGCGGTACAACCAGATCCCGGTGGGCAACAAGGGCAACCAGGTTTCGGCGCAGATCTACAGCAAGGAACGGGTGGACGTGGATGGCAGCGGCGCCAAGCCGGTGCAGCTGGTGTTCCGCGATCACCCGGAGTGGAAGCGGCACGCTTACCTGGTGCTGCAGGCCGGCGATTTCCGCTGCCCGCAGTGCACGGTGAAGGTGACCGTGGACGATGGCAAGCCGGTGTCGATGGCGGCCTGGCGCCCGAAGACCGATGAAGCCATCGCCCTGTTCATCACCGACCAGAAGGCGTTGTGGAAGCTGGCGCGCAAGGGCAAGTCGATCAGCATCGAGTTCCCGGTCAAGGCTGGCGGCACGCGTACGGCCGTGTTCGAGACCGGCGGTGTCGACGCCAGTCGCATGCCGCAGTGGTGGCAGTGATGATCGCGACGGGCAGCGCAGTGCACGCGTTGTCCGCGATCCGGCACTGGATCTTCGACATGGATGGTACGCTGACCGTCGCCGTGCATGATTTCGCCGCGATCCGCCGTGCGCTGCAGATCGCGGCCGAGGAGGACATCCTGGACCATATCGCAGCGTTGCCGGATGCGCCGGCGCAGGCCAAGCGTGAGTGGCTGCTGGATCACGAACGTGTGCTGGCCGAGGAGGCGCTGCCGGCGCCGGGTGCGGTGACGCTGCTGCGTGCGCTGGCAGCCGACGGTTGCCGGCTGGGCATCCTGACCCGCAACGATCATGCGCTGGCGAAGCTGACGCTGGACGCGATCGGGGTCGGGGAACTGTTCGATGATGCCGACATCGTCGGCCGTGATGAAGCGGTGCCCAAGCCCTCGCCGGATGGCCTGCAGCAGCACCTGCGGCGCTGGGGCATTGCAGCGAGGGAGGCGGTGATGGTCGGCGACCACGCCTACGACCTGGAGTGCGGCCGCGCCGCGGGCGCCCATACCGTACTGGTCAACCTGCCGGAAAACCCGTGGCCCGGCCGTGCCGACTGGCATTTCGCCGATTGCCGCGCGCTGTTGGCGGCCTGGCAGGCCGCATGACCGTGTAGAGCCGAGCCCACGCTCGGCTGCTCTGCGGTCAGATCGCGCAGGCGCGCGCAAGCCGAGCATGGGCTCGGCTCTACAGAGAGCAGGCAACGTGTCGGTCGGAAGTTCCGGTAGTGCCGGCCGCCGGCCGGCAGTGTCGACCCAGGTCGACACCCACCGAGCGATGCGCGGGCAGTTCGGTTTACGCGCCCAGCGCGTAACCGAACTGCTGCTTGAACTGCTCGTTGAACTCATCGAAGGTGAAGCGCTGGTTCTGCGTGCCCGGGTGCTCGACCTTCAGTGCGCCCATCAGGTTGCCCATGCGGCCGATGGTCAGCCAGTCGTAGCCCTTCTGGATGCCGTAGATCAGGCCGGCGCGGAAGGCGTCGCCACAGCCGGTCGGGTCGACCACGCGGCGCTCGTGCGCCGGCGGGATGTCGTAGCTCTTTTCCGGGGTGTGGATGACCGCGCCCTTCGGGCCGCGGGTGGTGATGTAGGCCTTGACCCGGCTGACGATCTCCTTTTCGTCCCAGCCGGTGCGCTCCTGCAGCAGGTTCGACTCGTAGTCGTTGACCACCACGTAGTCGGCCTGGTCGATGAAGGCGCGCAGCTCCGGGCCGTTGAACAGCGGCATGGCCTGGCCCGGGTCGAAGATGAACGGGATGCCGTCCTCGTGGAATTCCTGCGCGTTCTGGATCATGCCTTCGCGGCCGTCCGGGCCGACCAGGCCCAGGGTCACGCCCGGCACGCCGCGCACATGGTTCTCGTAGGAACGCATCATCGCGCCCGGGTGGAAGGCGGTGATCTGGTTGTTGTCGTGGTCGGTGGTGATGAACGCCTGCGGGGTGAACAGCTCATCGATCACGCGCACGCGCGACAGGTCGATGCCCAGGCCTTCGAAGTACTCGCGGTACGGGCCGAAGTCCGAACCCACGGTGCCCATCGGGATCGGCTGGCCGCCCAGCAGGTGCAGGTTGTAGGCGATGTTGCCGGCGCAGCCGCCGAACTCGCGGCGCATGCGCGGCACCAGGAAGGACACGTTCAGGATGTGCACCTTGTCCGGCAGGATGTGATTCTTGAACTGGTCCGGAAACACCATGATGGTGTCGAAGGCAAGAGAACCACAGATCAGAGCGGACATCGATGTAAGCCTATGCGGTGAATTTTGGGGTGGGCCAGCCCGGTTCAGCGGGCAAGCAAACGGCGCCCTTGGGCGCCCGACGGCGCAAAGGTTACCCGCTGGTGCCGCTCAGGGCCAGAACCGGGTGATGCCCGATCAGGCCGAAAGCCTGTGAAGACGCGGGTTCAGCTAGTTTTTTCCTTGCTCGGCGGCAGGCGGGTTGCTAGGCTTGTCGGCCTCGATTTCTGCCCATTTTTTCGCCATCCCGCGGCGGGCACGACACCCCTCAGGACTCCTTCCTCAGATGTTCAAGAAACTCCGTGGCATGTTCTCCAACGACCTGTCCATCGACCTGGGCACGGCCAACACCCTCATCTACGTGCGCGGGCAGGGGATCGTGCTGAACGAGCCGTCGGTCGTGGCCGTGCGCCAGGACCGTGCCATCGGTGGCACCCGCTCGGTGGCAGCCGTGGGCGCCGAAGCCAAGCAGATGCTGGGCCGTACCCCGGGTCACATCACCACCATCCGCCCGATGAAGGACGGCGTCATCGCCGACTTCACCTACACCGAGGCGATGCTCAAGCACTTCATCAAGAAGGTGCACAAATCGCGCGTGCTGCGCCCGAGCCCGCGCGTGCTGGTCTGCGTGCCGGCCGGCTCGACCCAGGTCGAGCGCCGCGCGATCAAGGAATCGGCCGAGGAAGCCGGTGCCCGTGACGTGTTCCTGATCGAAGAACCGATGGCGGCCGCGATCGGCGCCGGCATGCCGGTCACCGAGGCCCGTGGCTCGATGGTCATCGACATCGGCGGCGGCACCACCGAAGTGGCGGTGATCTCGCTCAACGGCATCGTCTATTCGGCCTCGGTCCGCATCGGCGGCGACCGCTTCGACGAGTCGATCACCAACTACGTGCGCCGCAACCACGGCATGCTGATCGGTGAAGCCACCGCCGAGCGCATCAAGGTCGAGCTGGGCTGCGCCTACCCGCAGGCGGAAGTGATCGAGATGGAAATCTCCGGCCGCAACCTCGCCGAGGGCGTGCCGAAGATGATCAAGATCAGCTCCAACGAGGTGCTCGAGGCCCTGCACGAGCCGCTGTCGGGCATCGTCAGCGCGGTCAAGCTGGCGCTGGAGCAGACCCCGCCGGAACTGTGCGCCGACGTCGCCGAGCGCGGCATCGTGCTGACCGGTGGTGGCGCCCTGCTGCGCGATCTGGACCGCCTGATCTCCGAGGAAACCGGCCTGCACGTGCAGGTGGCCGACGATCCGCTGACCTGCGTGGCCCGCGGTGGCGGCCGTGCGCTGGAGCTGGTGGACATGCACGGCAACGAGTTCTTTGCGCCGGAATAAGCCGTCCCGGCCGTTCCTGCCCGCCGCGCCCTTCCGGGGTGCGGCCCGCCGTGATGGCGGGCCGGCACCGGCGGGGCGCCCGCGTGTTTCCCTTTCGCCTTCTGCCAGTTGAATCGTTGCCGTGCCGCCCTACGCCGGTCCTCCCGTTGCCTCCCGATCCGGTGATGCCGCCAGCCCCCTGCGGTTGCTGGCCTATCTCGCGTTGGCCATCACCCTGATCGTGCTCGATGACCAGGCCGGCTGGCTGGCGCGCCTGCGCGAGCAGGCCAACAGCCTGGTGCAGCCGGTATGGGCGCTGGCCGGCCTGCCCGGCAAGCTCGGCAACCAGGTCAAGGATTCCGCCGCCAGCCATACCCAGCTGGTGACCGAGAATCGCGAACTGCGCAACCAGCTGCTGCTGGCCAACGCGCGCCTGACCCGCCTGCAGACCGCCGCGCTGGACAATGCCCAGCTGCGCGAACTGCTGAACGTGGCCGAGCGCAGCGGCCTGGACGTGCAGCTGGCGCCGATCCTGGACATCGACCTGGACCCGGTGAAGCAGCGCCTGGTGCTCGACGCCGGCACCCGCGAAGGCGTGCACGTCGGCCAGGCGGTGATCGATGCCGGCGGCTTGATGGGGCAGGTGATCAGCGTCACCGGCGGCACCTCCACCGTGCTGCTGCTGACCGACCCCGACCACGCGGTGCCCGTTACCGTGGCCCGCAACGGCGTGCGCCTGATCGTCTACGGCCGCGGCGACACGCTGGAGCTGCGCGACATTCCGCTCAGCGCCGGCGTGGAAGTGGGCGATGAGATCGTTACCTCCGGCCTCGGCGGGCGCTTCCCGGCCGGCTTCCCGGTCGGCACCATCACCGGCCTGCGCCCGGACGACACCCACGCCTTCCTGGTCGGCGAACTGAAGCCGGCGGCCCAGCTCGACCGCGGCCGCGACGTGCTGCTGCTGCGCCCGGGCGCGGCGATCCGCATTCCGCCGGAACTGCGCCTGCAGCTGGAAGAACCCGCCCCGGGGGGGCCGGCCACCGGCGCCAGCGTGCCTGCGGGAGCCGCGCCAGCGGCAACGACGCCGGCTCCGGCCAGCTCCCCGGTAGTGCCGGCCGCTGGCCGGCAACAGCCCTCGTCGCAAACGAGGACTGTTGCCCGCGCATCCTCGCCTGATCCTGCTGCTCCGGTAGTGCCGGCCGCTGGCCGGCAACCGACCACGCCGGAGGCCCAGCGATGAGCCGCCTGCGCGACAACCCGTGGGTGCTGCCGGCCAGCCTGGTGGTGGCGCTGCTGCTGGGCCTGCTGCCGTTGCCGGCGCTGCTGCAGCCGCTGCGCCCGTACTGGCTGGCGCTGGTGCTGGCGTACTGGGTCATCGAAGCCCCCGAGCGCGTCGGCCTGGGCATCGCCTTCGCCAGCGGCGTGGTTGCCGACCTGCTGTACGGCGGCGTGCTGGGCGAACAGGCGCTGCGGCTGGTGATGCTGGCCTTCATCCTGCAGCGCTTCCGCGCCCGCATCCGCTTCTTCCCGATGTCCCAGCAGATGCTGGCCATCGGCGGCCTGCTGTTCAACGACCGTATCGTCAGCGCGCTGGTCCACATCGTGGTGGATGAGCCGACCCTGCCGTGGTCGTACTGGTGGGCACCGCTGCTGGGCATGGGCCTGTGGCCGCTGGTGTTCGTGCTGCTGGACGCGGTGCGCTTCGGCAAGCGCGGGCGCTGAGCCATGATCCCGCGCCGCCAGGTCAAGAACCCGCACGCCGAAGCCGAACAGTTCCGCCGCCGCGCGGCGCTGGGCTTCCTGGGCGTGCTGGTCTGCCTGCTGGGCCTGGGCGGCTGGTACTTCAAGCTGCAGGTGCTGGACCACGACGTCTATGCCACGCGCTCGGAAGCCAACCGCATCAAGCCGCGGCCGGTGGTGCCCGGGCGCGGCATGATCTACGACCGCAATGGCCGCCTGCTGGCCGAGAACGTGCCGGCCTTCCGCCTGGACGTGACCCCGGACAAGGTCAAGGACATGGACGCCACCCTGGAAGGGCTGGCGAAGATCATCAACATCAGCCCGGAAGAGCTGGAAGCGTTCAACAAGTCGCGCAAGGCGCGCCGCAAGTTCCTGCCGGTCACGCTGAAGCTGCGCATGAGCGACGAGGAGATGGCGCGCTTCGCGGTCGACCGCTGGCGCTTCCCCGGCGTCGAGCTGGAGCCCTACCTGACCCGCCGCTACCCCTACGGCGATCTGTTCGCGCACATCATCGGCTACGTTGGCCGCGTTGATGACAAGGATCTGGAGATCCTCGGCGAAGGCAATGCCGCGCTGACCCACATCGGCAAGTCCGGCCTGGAGCGTTACTACGAGCAGCAGCTGCGCGGCAAGGTCGGCTACGAGCAGGTCGAGACCAACGTGCAGGGGCGCGCGATCCGCACCATCGGCCGCGTCGCCGCGCAGTCCGGCGCCGACCTGCGGCTGTCGATCGACGCCGACCTGCAGCGCGCCATGGTGGCCGCCTTCGGCGACCAGGAAGGCTCGGCGGTGGCGATGGACCCGCGCACCGGCGAAGTGCTGGCGATGGTCAGCCTGCCGTCCTACGACCCCAACCTGTTCGTCAACGGCATCTCGCATGCCGACTTCAAGGCGCTGAACGAAAACCCGTCGCGGCCGCAGTTCAACCGCCTGGTGCTCGGTGGCGTCGCCCCCGGTTCCACGCTGAAGCCGCTGATCGGCCTGGCCGGCCTGGATTCGGGCGTTCGACGCCCGGAAGACAAGGTGCTGTCCACCGGCATGTTCTATCTGCCGGGCACTTCCCGCGGCTGGGGTGACGCCCACCGTGGCGGCCATGGCTGGACCGACCTGCGCAAGTCCATCGCCGAATCGGTCAACACCTACTACTACAAGCTGGCGCTGGACCTGGGCATCGAGCGCTTCGACCATTACATGGAGTACTACGGCTTCGGCCAGCCGACCGGCATCGACCTCACCGGCGAGATCGGCGGCATCCTGCCGTCGCCGGCCTACAAGCGGAAGAGCCGCAAGGAAGCCTGGTACCCCGGTGATACGGTCAACATCAGCATCGGCCAGGGTGACTGGAAGGTCACCCCGCTGCAGCTGGCGCGCGGCGTCAGCGGTCTGGCCGATGGCCAGCTGCGCACCCCGCACCTGGTGATCCAGCAGCGCGAGGGTTTCGACAGCGACTGGTCGGCGATGCCGGCTGGCGAGAGCAAGCCGGTCAGCCCCAACCCCGCCAACGTGCAGGCCGTGCGCGAGGGCATGATGGCGACCATGCGGCCCGGCGGCAGCGGCTGGCGCGTGGCGGTGGGTGCGCCGTACGTGATGGCCGGCAAGACCGGTACCGCGCAGGTCATCAGCCGAAAGGGCACGGCGGCAGTGAATCCGAAGAGCCTGCCGATGCACCTGCGCCATCGCGCGCTGTTCGTCGGCTTCGCACCGGTGGAAAACCCGGTGATCGCGATCGCGGTGGCCGTGGAAGGCGGCGGCTATGGTGGTTCGGCGGCCGCGCCGATCGCACGCAAGGTGTTCGACGCCTACCTGCTGGGCAAGATGCCCGAAGGCATGCAGCCACTGGACAGCGAGCGCGGCACCACCGCCATCGGCGCCACCGCGTTCGACAACGAAGATGCCGGCGCGCGCCAGGCTGGCGACCTCGCCGCGGCGCAGCTGGGTGAACATCCGGTGCTGGTCGGCGTGCCGGCGCCGGAACCTGTACCCGCACCGCAGCCGGCGACGCCGGCCGCCGCCGTGTTGCCCGCCACGCCACGCCCGACCGTCGCGGAGCCCGTACGATGAGAGTGTTCCTGCGCTGGGCCGGCGACATGCTGCGCCGCTTCTTCAGCACGCTGGACTGGGTGCTGTGCCTGGCCCTGGGGACGCTGATGGTGATCGGCCTGGCCACCCTGAAGAGCGCCGGTGGCGACAGCCTGGTGATGGCCCAGGGCGCGCGCTTCGCCGTGGGCATGGCCGCGCTGTGGGGCATCTCGCGGGTGCCGATCCTGCGCATCCGCTCGGCTACGCCGATGATCTACGCGATCTCGATGATCCCGTTGCTGGCGGTGTTCGTGCTGGGCACCGGCAAGTACGGCCGGCAGTGGCTGGACCTGAAGTTCTTCTACCTGCAGCCGGCCGAGCTGCTGAAGGTCAGCCTGCCGATGATGGTGGCCTGGTACCTGCACAAGATGCCGCTGCCGCCGCGCTTCAACACCGTGCTCGTGGCCCTGGTCATCATCGGCGTGCCCACCGGCCTGGTGATGCTGCAGCCGGACTTCGGTACTGGTGTGCTGATCGCTGCCAGTGGCGTGTTCGTGCTGTTGTTGGCCGGCCTGCCGTGGTGGTGGGTCGGCCTGGGCGTGGGTGGCGTGGCCGCGGTCGCGCCGGTGGCCTGGTTCTGGTTGCTGCGGCCGTACCAGAAGGACCGCATCATGATGTTCCTGGACCCGGAGATGGATGCGCTGGGGGCCGGGTGGAACATCATCCAGTCGAAGATCGCGATCGGTTCCGGCGGCTTCGATGGCAAGGGCTGGGGCGAGGGCTCGCAGTCGCACCTGAACTTCATTCCCGAACAGACCACCGACTTCGCGTTCTCGGTGCTGAGCGAGGAGTTCGGCTGGATCGGCGTGGCCACCGTGCTGGCGCTGTACCTGGTGGTGATCGGGCGCTGCCTGTGGATCGCCAGCCAGTCGCGCGATTCGTATTCGCGCCTGCTGGCCGGCGCCACCGGCCTGGCGTTCTTCGTCTATGTGCTGGTGAACGGCGGGATGATTTCCGGCCTGCTGCCGGTGGTGGGCGTGCCGATGCCGCTGATCAGCTACGGCGGTACCTCGGCGGTGTCACTGCTGGCCGGCTTCGGATTGGTGATGGCGGTGCGCAGTCACAACCCGGTGCACGGCGGCTACGGCTGAGTACGGCGTCGGGGTCAGATCCCTTTTTCCACAGGGAAAAGGGATCTGACCCCACAGCCCGGCTACGGAGATCAGAAGCACCCTGACAGCTTCACGCAAGCGCCCGTTGCTAGCGTGCTGCGCGTGGAATGGAAACGACTGTTTGGCGGCTGCCGTGAGGCAGTGCGCACGATCGATCTGCCGTTGCTGGTCGCATTGCTGATCCTGATGGGCGCGGGCCTGGCGGTGCTGCACAGTGTGTCCGGGCCGGTGGCCGGGCAGGCGGCGCGCTTTGCGGGTGGACTGCTGGCGATGTGGCTGCTGTCACGTGTTTCGCTGCTGCGCCTGCGCGCGTGGACACCAGCGTTGTACGCGCTGTCGATGCTGCCGCTGATGGCGGTGTATGTGATCGGCACCGGCAAATATGGGCAGCGCTGGCTCAACCTCGGCGTGTTCTACCTGCAACCGTCGGAGCTGCTCAAGCTCAGCCTGCCGTTGATGATGGCCTGGTACCTGCACCGGCAACCGCTGCCGCCGTCGCCGCGCACGGTACTGACCGCCGCGGTGCTGATCGGCGCGCCGGCGGTGTTGATCCTGATGCAGCCCAACCTCGGCACCGCCACGCTGGTCACCGCCAGCGGCGTGTTCGCGTTGTTGCTGGCGGGCCTGCACTGGGGCTGGGTGGCGACCGGCGCGGCGGGGCTGGCAGTGGCCGCGCCGCTGGCGTGGTTCGGTCTGCTGCGTCAGTACCAGAAGGATCGTGTGTTGACCTTCCTCGACCCGGCGGCCGACCCCCTGGGCACCGGCTGGAACATCCTGCAGTCACGCATCGCGATCGGCTCCGGGGGATGGCAGGGACGCGGCTGGGGGCAGGGCACCCAGGCCACGCTGGATTTCCTCCCCGAATACACCACCGACTTCGCGTTTTCGGTGCTGGCCGAAGAGTTCGGCTGGATCGGCGTGGCGACGCTGTTCGCGCTGTACCTGTTCGTGGTCGGGCGTTGCCTGTGGACTGCCGTGCACGCGCGCGACACGCATGCACGGTTGCTGGCCGGCAGCCTGGGGCTGGCGTTCTTCGTCTACGTGCTGGTGAACGGCGGAATGATTTCCGGCCTGCTGCCGGTGGTGGGCATTCCGATGCCGCTGATCAGCTACGGCGGGACATCGGCGGTTTCGCTGTTGGCCGGCATCGGGTTGGTGATGGCGGTACGCGGGCACCGGCCCGTGCACGGGGGATAGGGTTTCCAGCCAACGGCGCAGCCCCTCGTGGGTGGTGTCTGGGTGGCTGCGGAAAGCAGAAGCCGCGGGTGGGCCGGTCGGGTTGGGTACGCGGGGGACGCCGTGAATCCGTCCCTGGAGGCTTGGCAGCCGCATCCATGCGGCTGACACCCCCGCGTACCCAACCCGACCGGCTTCTGACAGATTTCGGAGGTCTGCCACCCACGGAGAAGAAAAAGAAGATCAAAAGCCGATCGCGACGCTGCGCTTGCTCGTGAGCCGAGCATGGCTCGGCTCTACACACGGCAATGAAGCGACCCGTCAGGCCGCCTTTGCTTTTGATCTTCTCTTTACTTCGCCGTGGGTAGACGCGCACGGAACCTGTCCGTGGCCGGGTAGACGGGCTGCGCAGGGGCGTGAGCCGCATGGATGCGGCGACCGAGCTTACATGGACGTACTTGCAGCGGCCCCTGCGCAGCCCGTCTACCCGGCCCCACCCATGAACTGCTTTTCGCGGCCACCCACGAGGGGCTGCGCCATTGGCTGGAAACTTCCTGACTGCGCAACGCCCGTTGTGTAAGCGTTCTCACACCGATGCACGACAGCACGCCCGCTGACGAAAGTCCGCAAAAAACGTTAGCTGGTTCACACTTTTACACCGCGTTGATCTTGATCAATGGACTTGTCGTAATCGGCCTGCACAATGGCGGCCCGTTCGGCACGGCGCGCCGTCAATCGTTGCAGCGCGAGGGGGCGTCGGGCGGGAAGCAGTACTGATCCAACGGGTACAGGGAGCGCGGGGTACTGCCACTGGGGAGCGGCAGCCGCGCAGGTACCGACCGGATCCGGTCGCCGGTTGCGTCTGCGGGGATGGGGACGCAACCGGCAACCTCCATCTGAATGGGGAAGGGCGATCACGGTGCCTTCACATTTCCCGCTGGTCGCAGGCAAATCGTTGTGATTCATGGTGTTAGGGGTTTTAATTCATCCATGACCTGCTAACCTGCGACGATGATTCGACGCACTCTGGCCTGCATGCTCACCCTCGGCCTGGTCGCCTGCGCGACCCAGCCGAAGTCCCCACCGTCTTCGCCCCAGGCCAGCAGTACGCCGCGCCAGCCCGCCGCCAAGGCCCATGGCCCGGCCGAGGCCGCGCCTGAAGCCACCGCCGCCACCGCGGCGCCTGTCGATCTCACCCCGGTGCCGTTCGAGGTCGCACGGGCCCGCTTCATTGCCGATACCGCCAAGCGCTATGGCCTGAAGCCGGAGCAGATCAGCAGCGTGCTCGACCAGGCGCAGGTGCGCCAGCCGATCATCGCCGCGATGTCGCGCCCGGCCGAACGGGTCAAGCCGTGGAATGAGTACCGGCCGATGTTCATCAGCAAGGCGCGCATCGATGGCGGCCGCGCGTTCCTGGCCGAACACCGCGCCGAACTGGATCGCGTGCAGCAGCGCACCGGCGTGCCGGCCGAAGTGATCGTCGCGATCATCGGTGTGGAAACCAGCTACGGCAGGAATGCTGGCAGCCATCGCGTGCTCGATGCGCTGTACACGCTGGCGTTCTATTACCCGCGCAGCGGCGACCCGGCCAAGCTGGAACGCGAAGTGCGCCGCGAGCTGTTCTTCCGCGATGAGCTGGCCAAGCTGTTCGAGTTGGGCCACGAAGAGAAACTGGATATCACCACGCTCAAGGGCAGTTATGCCGGTGCGATGGGCATGGGCCAGTTCATGCCGTCCAGCTATCTCGACTACGCCGTGGACGGAAACGGTGATGGCCGCCGCGACCTGTTCACCAGCTACGACGACGTGTTCTCGTCCATCGCCAACTACTTCGTGAAGAAGGGCGGCTGGGTGCGTGGCGGGCAGGTGGCCGTGCCGGCCACGCTGGCGCCGGGCCGCGAGGAGTTCAACCCGACCGAATGGATGCCGACCTGGACGATGGCCGACCTGGCGCAGCGCGGCTACCAGCCGGGCGCGCCGGTGCAGCCGGGCGCCACCGCCACGCCGATCACGCTTGAAGGCAGCACCGGCAAGCAGTACTGGCTGGGCTTCCAGAACTACTACGCGATCACCCGCTACAACCTCTCGAAGATGTACGCGATGGCCGTGTTCCAGTTGTCCCAGGCCATCGCCGGACAGGAGCTGCCCCCGGCATGAACATCAGATGGCTGGTCCCAGGCTTGATCGTCCTCGCGCTGGCTGCCTGCAGCAGCGCGCCGAAGAAGCCGGCCACGGCCGGCCATGGTGGCAAGTCCGGCGGCACGCTGGTGCAGGGGCGTGGCTCGCGCCCGGCACACTGCCCGGAAGGGTCACCGTACGCGGCGGCCAAGGAAGACCTGAGCACGCGCGGCAACTACACTGCCGGTGGCCTGTACAAGCCGGGCGTGCGTGACAGCACGCCGGATTACATTCCCAACGTGGCCTGCATTCCCGAGCCGGAAGTGACCGCCGAGGAGCGCTCGGCGATCGGCAACAAGTCGCCGTACGTGGTGCTGGGGAAGTCGTACAAGGTGCTCGACGATACCCACGACTATGTCGAGCGCGGTACCGCGTCGTACTACGGCGCCAAGTTCCATGGCCGCCTGACCTCCAACCGCGAGGTCTACGACATGTACCAGTTCACCGCCGCGCACAAGACGCTGCCGCTGCCCAGCTTCGCCCGCGTGACCAACCTCGACAATGGCGAGTCGGTGATCGTGCGCGTCAACGACCGCGGCCCGTTCCACGATGGTCGCGTGGTCGATCTCAGTTATGCCGCCGCCGTGCGCCTGGGCATCACCCAGCGCGGTACCGGCAACGTGGAAGTGCGCGCGCTGCAGCCGGGCGAGAGCAACCTGCTGGCGCAGAAGCCGTCCCGCCGCGAGCGTCGTGCCGCCGAAGCGGCAGCTGCGGTGGCCAGTGCACGCCCGGCAGCGACCGCGCGCGCCACTGCCGACAGCGATATCGATCGCCTGGTCAAGCGCCTGCCGGCCGATGGCATGCCGGCACGCGGCCAGCCGGCCACCACCCAGGGCGTGGCCAGCACCGTGCCGGAGGTGGCGGTCAGCAGCCTGCCGCCGAGTGCACCGCTGCGCAGCACCGCACCGGCGCCGGTTGCAGTCGCCAGCGCCGCGCCGCGCGCCGTCGCGCCGGCACCCGTGCGCACCGTCGCCGCCACGCCGGCGGCACCCAGCCTGTCGCAGCAGGTGGTGGGCGCGGTGATGGTGCAGGTCGCCAGCTTCTCCAGTCGCGACAACGCCAACCGTGCGATGGGCCAGCTCAACGCTGCCGGCATCGTCGGCGCGACCATCAGCGACATCGCCGCCGGTGGCCGCACCCTGTTCCGTCTGCGCGTTCCTGCCACCGACCATGCCAGTGCCGCGGAACTTGCCGGCCGCATCGCCGGTCTGGGCCTGGGTTCGCCGCAGATCGTCAAGGATTGATCCGCCCGGGCCGGTGCTGCCGGCCCAGGCTCCCCCGGCCTTACAATGGCCGTTACGTTCCACCCTCCATTCCCGGCCGTCCCCTGGAGCCTGCTGTCCAATGAATTTCCGTTCCGCCGCCACCGCCCTGGCCGCCACCCTGGTGGTGGGCCTGGCTTCCGCCCAGACGCCGCTGCCGACCCCGGCCACGCCGGCGCCTGCCGCCGCCGCTGCCGCCCCGGCCACCGTCGCGACCCCGCCGGCCCCGGCCCCGAGCGTGTCCAAGGCCTGGGTCCTGATGGACTACGCCACCGGCCAGGTGCTGGCCGGCGAGAACATCCACGAGCAGCTGGCCCCGGCCAGCATCACCAAGGTGATGACGTCGTACGTCGTTGCCGCCGAGGTCAAGAACGGCAAGGTCCGTGCAGATGACCAGGTGATGATGAGCGAGCGCGCCTGGCGCGAAGGTGGCGCCGGTACCGACGGCAGCTACAGCGGCTTCCCGGTCAACCAGACCGCACGCCTGGAAGACATGGAAAAGGGCATGGCGATCCAGTCCGGCAATGACGCCGCGATCGCCCTGGCCGAGCATGTGGCCGGCAGCGAAGAGGCCTTTGCGTCGCTGATGAACAGCTACGCCGCCAAGATCGGCATGAAGGACTCGCACTTCGTCAACGCCCACGGCCTGACCGCACAGGGCCACCACAGCACCGCCTACGACCTGGCGCTGCTGGGCCGCGCGATGGTGCGTGATTACCCGGAAACCTACGCGTATAACAAGATCAAGGAATTCCAGGTCGGCAACATCAAGCAGCCGAACCGCAACCTGCTGCTGTGGCGCGATGGCAGCGTGGATGGCATCAAGACCGGCCACACGTCCGAAGCCGGCTACTGCCTGATGAGCTCGGCCCAGCGTGGCGACCAGCGCCTGATCTCCGTAGTGCTGGGTGGTGCGTCGGAGAAGCAGCGTGCCGACGACAGCCTGGCCCTGCTGAACTGGGGCTTCCGCTTCTTCGAGACCCATCGCCTGTACGAGCCGGGCAAGGCCGTGGCCGAGCACAAGGTCTGGAAGGGCACCACCGACAAGGTACAGCTGGGCGTGGCCCAGCCGATGCTGGTGAGCGTGCCGCGCGGCCGCTACAACGACCTGAAGCCGAGCATCGACGTGCCCAAGACCCTGGAAGCACCGTTCACTGCCGGCCAGCAGATCGGCACCGTGAAGGTCACGCTGGATGGCAAGGTCATCGCCGAGGCACCGCTGGTGGCCGTGGCCGCCGTCGAGCAGGCCGGCTTCTTCAAGCGCCTGTGGGACAGCTTCTGGATGTGGTGGGAATCGGAATGATCCACGCCTTTGCGTGGTGAACGAAAAGGCCGGCAAATGCCGGCCTTTTCTGTTTCGGAAGGCCGCTTCCCCCCGCACGCGGGGGGGTAGAGCCGGCCGCTGGCCGGCTCCGCATGAGCCCACCCAGATGCGGGTCGTGCCGGCCGCTGGCCGGCTCCCCAGCAACTCATCCGGAACTGCCGGCATCCGGCCAGCGGCCGGCACCACCTGCAGCGCCTGACTTGCAGCGAGCGATGCGGTAACCGGTGTGCCGACCAACGGTCGGCACCTACCCGCTTCACCCTCAGCCCCTCGCCTACAGCGAGCGGCTGATGGTGAAGCTGCCGAACACCGGCGATTGGCGCTGGCCGTTGAACTCTCGCGTGCTGTGGTAACGCGCAGCGGCGAACTTCCAGCGTCCGTACATCACGGCCACGCCATAGCCACCGTAGGCCACCACATGGCGCTTGTCCACGCTGTGACTGTTGCGGAACGTGTTGCCATCCAGCGTGATGTCGCGGATCACCCAGGCCGCGTCCGAGGTCGCGAACAGGTGCCAGGACCAGCCATTGGGACGGCCGCTGCGGGTCGGTGCCGTGTTCTCACCGGCCGGGCGCAACGGCGTGCTGCCGAAGTCGTCCGGCAGCTTCCAGCCGAAGCGCACTTCACCGCCGAGGTTGGCCTTGGTTTCCAGGTTGCCGATCGAGCCGCCGTAGTGGCTGATCGCGTCCCAACCCCAGCCGTCGGCATTGATGCTGGCATCACCCGGCCAGCGGCGCATGCGCTCATGGGTCAGCATGAACAGCGGCTCGTTGTGCAGCTGGTTGTCCCAGCCCTTGAATTTCTCGTCGCCCAGCACTTCGTGCACGGCATTCTGCACCTGCTTGCCCTGTGCCCACGGGCCAACTACGCCCAACGTCAGCTGGGTGGTCTGCAGGCGGTCGCCGCTGCGCGCATTGAAACCGAAATTTGCGATCAGTACGCCCGCGTAAGGGCGGTCGTCCTCGATCAGGTCCCTGCGGCTGAAATCGGTCGGGGTGAAGATGCCCTGGCCGATGCTGAAGATCATGTTCTGCTGTTCGAACCTGCCCGGATGCAGGCCTTCCAGGTACTGGTTCACCCAGCGCGCCATGCGCGGAAGGCACGGGTCGTCGGTGTAATCGACCAGATTGGGCGAGACCAGGGTCAACAGCGCACCGTTGGTATAGCCCTGGTCCTGGTGGCGGCCGCCGAACAGGTCGTTGTCGACGCGGAAATTGACCTGCGGCGGGTGATCGCGCATCGCGTCCGGGCCACATTGTTCGGCCGCCTGGGCGGCAAGGGGGAGGGCAGAGGCCAGCACGCCGGCCAGCCCGAGGGCTGCGACACTACGCATGGATGGAATGCTCATGGGGAAGGGGGCGGTTTTCTGTCGTTTTCTGCAACGCTACGGTACTCGTGCCCGCGCGCCGGAACGAGCACGTTGGGATCACTTGTCTGTTCCGAAAACAACATTGTCCGGCGGACACAATTCGTTACCCGCGCACGCGCCGCAGGCCTGGCGTGAAGGCGACTGCAGGCCGCGCGCACGATGCCCCGGTCAGTGAGGGGCCGAAAGAACCAGTCAGCTGCCGTTGGGCTCTCCGCCCGCGCTTTTGGGCCAGCTGCAACGCAGCAGGCCGCCAGTGCTGTCTTTGACGTTGATGAATACTCTTGGGTTTGTTGCCCTGCGGCCCGATAATGGGGCCATGGAAATCAAGTCCGACAACCCCGACCACGGCTTCCAGTTCCCCGGCCAGTTCGAGCTCAGCGCCATGGGCCCGGCCAACCGCGGCCTGGAGCATGAGCTTCCCCGTCTGCTGCTGGCTGCCGGCATCGATGTGGTGAACGAACGCATCAGCTGGAAGCATTCGTCCAACGGCAAGTACGTGTCCGTCCGCATCGTGTTCAAGGCCGAGAGCCGCGAGCAGTACGACCTGGCGCACCAGGCACTGCGCGACCACCCGGAAGTGAAGTGGACGCTGTAGCCGACAGCTGCCCGGCCGAAGCCGCCCCGGAAGACCGCGCGCCGCGTCCGGCGGTGGTCCGCGACCTCGGCCGCCAAGCGTACGAGCCGGTGTGGCGCGCCATGCAGCGCTTCACCGACCAGCGCAGCGACGCCGACGCCGACGAACTGTGGGTAGTCGAGCACGATCCGGTGTTCACCCTGGGCCAGGCCGGCAAGGATGAGCACGTGCTGGCGCCGGGTGACATCCCCGTGCTGCACGTGGACCGTGGCGGCCAGGTGACCTATCACGGGCCCGGCCAGATCGTGGTCTACCCGCTGTTGCGCCTGCCGCGGCTGGGCATCGGTGTGCGCGACTACGTGTGCCGCATCGAGCAGGCCCTCATCGATACCCTGGCCGAGTGGAACATCGGCGCCGAACGCCGCGAGGGCGCCCCGGGCGTCTACGTCGGTGGCGCCAAGATCGCTGCGCTTGGCATCCGCGTGCGCCGCGGCTGCACCTTCCATGGCCTGGCCTTCAACGTGGCCATGGACCTGGAACCCTTCCACCGCATCAACCCCTGTGGCTATCAGGGGTTGCAGGTGACCTCGGTGGTAGACTTGGGCGGCCCCTCCGGGCTGGATGCCGTCAAGCCGGTGCTGCTGGACCACCTGGCCCGCCAGTTCGGCCTGCTGCTGCAGCACACGCCGGAACTGCCCGATCTTTCTGCGGCCGCCTGACCGCCCCCCGGAACTGCCATGACTGAAACCACCGCCCGTTCCATTCCCCTGCAGATCGTGCAGGGCGACTCTCCGTCCGCCGCGCCGTTGCAGGCCGGGGTCAAGCAGCTGGGCGGTGACAAGATCAACCGTTCGCCGGTGCAGTTCGCCGATGCGCCGGTGCTGCGCAAGCCGTCGTGGATCCGCGTGCGTATTCCCTCGGGCAACGCCGTGCAGAACCTGAAGGCCAAGCTGCGCGAGAACCGCCTGGTGACGGTGTGCGAGGAAGCCAGCTGCCCGAACATCCACGAATGCTTCGGCCATGGCACCGCCACCTTCATGATCCTCGGCGAGGTCTGCACCCGCCGCTGCTCGTTCTGCGACGTGGCCCATGGCCGCCCGAAGCCGCCGGATGCCAACGAACCGGCCAGCCTCGGCCAGACCGTGGCCGACATGGGCCTGAAGTACGTGGTGGTGACCAGCGTCGACCGCGATGACCTGCGTGACGGCGGTGCCCAGCACTTCGTCGACTGCATCACCGCCATCCGCGAAAAGTCGCCGGGTACCCGCATCGAAGTGCTGACCCCGGACTTCCGTGGCAAGGGCCGCATGGAGCGCGCGCTGGAGATCCTGGCGCAGAACCCGCCGGATGTGTTCAACCACAACATCGAGACCGTGCCGGACCTGTACCGCAACGTGCGCCCGGGTGCGGACTACCAGTGGTCGCTGAACCTGCTGAAGAACTTCAAGGCACAGCACCCGGACGTGCCGACCAAGAGCGGCATCATGCTGGGCCTGGGCGAAGACTTCGAACAGATCAAGGCCACGATGCGCGACCTGCGCGCGCACGATGTGGACATGATCACCATCGGCCAGTACCTGCAGCCGACCGCGCATCACCACCCGGTACTGAAGTACTGGACCCCCGAGGACTACAAGGCGTTGGAAGACTACGGCTACGCGCTGGGCTTCAGCCACGTGGCGTCCGGCCCGATGGTGCGCTCGTCGTACCACGCTGACGTGCAGGCCAAGGGCGCCGGCATCTCTTGAGGTGGGTGCGGACCGTTGGTCCGCATACCTCTGCCTGCCGCAGAGCCGAGCCCATGCTCGGCTGCTTGCTGCCGGCCAGCCGAGCATGGGCTCGGCTCTGCATGCATTCACAATTTGCTACACCGGCCCGGCTAGGCTGGTTTTCCACCGAGCGCGGCCGGATGACAAACCCGGCAACTTTCGGCACTGTCGTGGTGTCTGAACACCCTGCAGTCTCCCCCTTGGCAAGGCGCCTTCGAGCACGTCAATGAAATTCAAAGCCCCCGCATTCCTGATGGCCCTGGCGCTGGTCGCGCCGCTGGCGCTGGCGGCCAAGGCCGACTCGCCCGCATTGCCCGCGGCGGCCACCGCCGATCAGGTGACCACCTCCAAGCTGGTGTACGGCCTGTTGTCCGACAGCCGCTACGCCTACCGCCCGCGCGCGCTGGACGAGGCCACCTCCAAAGACGTGTTCAAGCGTTACCTGGAGACCCTGGACGGCGGCAAGCAGTACTTCACCCAGGCCGACGTGGCGCGCTTCGCGCCGTTCGAAGCCAACATCTCTTCGGCCATCCGTGGCGGCGAGCTGGAGCCGGCGTTCCAGGTGTTCGCGGTCTACAAGCAGCGCGTCGGCGAGCGCGTGGCCTATGCGCGCAAGCTGCTCAAGCAGGAGCCGGACTTCACCACCGACGAGCGCTTCGAATACGACCGCAAGAAGGTTCCGTGGGCGGCCAGCAGTGCCGAACTGGATGAGCTGTGGCGCAAGTCGGTGAAGAACGACTGGCTGCGCCTGAAGCTGGCGGGCAAGAAGCCGGACGACATCCGCAAGACGCTGGACAAGCGCTACGCGACGCTGGAGAAGTCGGTCAACGAGCTGAAGGGCGAAGACGTCTTCCAGTTCTTCATGAACGCCTACACCAGCGCGGTTGATCCGCACACTGACTACTTCACCCCGCGCACCGCCGAGAACTTCAACCAGGCGATGTCGCTGTCGCTGGAAGGCATCGGTGCGCAGCTGCAGCGGCAGGACGACATGGTGGTGATCCGCGAGATCATCGCCGGTGGTCCGGCCGCAGTGGACGGCACCCTGAAGCCGGGGGACCGCATCGTCGGCGTTGGCCAGGGCAAGTCCGGCCTGGTCGAGGATGTGATCGGCTGGCGCATCGACGACGTCGTGGCCAAGATCCGCGGTGCCAAGGATACCCAGGTCAAGCTGGAATTCATCCCGGCCGCCGAGGGCGTGGACGGCAAGCACCACACGCTGGTCCTGACCCGCCAGAAGGTGCGCCTGGCCGAACAGGCCGCCAAGGGCGAGACCATGAGCATCCCGGCCGCCAACGGCGAACCGGCGCGCAGGATCGGCGTGATCAAGCTGCCGACCTTCTACCAGGACTTCGAAGGCCGTCGCCGCAATGCCGCTGACTACGCCTCGGCCACCCGCGACGTCGCCAAGCTGCTGGCCGGCTTCAAGAACGACAAGCTGGATGGCGTGGTGCTGGACCTGCGCAACAACGGGGGGGGCTCGCTGGATGAGGCGATCGAACTGACCGGCCTGTTCATTGAACAGGGCCCGGTGGTGCAGGTGCGCGAGTCCGGTGGCCGCGTTACCGTCAACAGCGACCGCAACCAGGGCGTGGCGTGGGATGGCCCGCTGGCGGTGCTGATCAACCGCGGTTCGGCCTCGGCCTCGGAGATCTTCGCCGGTGCCATCCAGGACTACGGCCGTGGCCTGGTGATCGGTGAAACCAGCTTCGGCAAGGGCACCGTGCAGAACATCGTCGACCTCGATCGCTGGCCGAGCGGCGAGACCCAGCGCTTCGGCCAGGTCAAGCTGACCATCGCCCAGTTCTTCCGCATCAGCGGCAGCAGCACCCAGCACAAGGGTGTGGTGCCGGACCTGGCCTTCCCGGCCAGCGTCGATGCCACCGAATTCGGCGAAAGCACCTACGACAACGCCCTGCCGTGGACCCGCATCGCCGCCGTGCCGCACACCCAGTACGGCAACTTCGCGCCGCTGCTGCCGAAGCTGGAGACCCGCCACGACGCGCGCATCGCCACTGACAAGGAATTCCAGTGGTGGAACGAGGATGTGGAGCAGTTCCGCACCGAGGCCGCGAAGAAGTACATCTCGCTCAACGAGGCGACCCGTCGTGCCGAGCGCGAGCGCCAGGACGCCCAGCGCAAGGAGCGCCAGGTGCAGCGCAAGGAACTGGGCCTGGCCCTGGACCCGCTGGCCGACGACAGCAGCGACGATGGCCTGACCGGCAACGAGCGCGACATCGTCAAGGATGCCGCCCGTGAGAAGGCCGCTGAAAAGCGTCCGGACCCGCTGCTGCGCGAGTCGGCCTCGATCCTCGCTGACGCGGTCAATCTGCTGGCCAATGACCGCCCGCTGTCGGCCCAGGTGCTGCCGCAGTCCACCGGCGCGGGGCGCTGGGCGGACTGAGCTGGCCACGGCATGTGACACCTCAGGGGCCGGCATTGCCGGCCCCTCGGCGTAAAAGGGGACGGAGGGAATTAAGTCGTTTGTGCCACAAACGACTTAATTCCCTCCGTCCCCTTTTTCGTGCATGAACCGGGAGCAACGTGGGAGGGTATGTCGACCTGCCGCACACGGGGGTGGGACTACCCTTGGTGCTTCCGTTCTCGCAGGAGTACCCATGCGGGCCTCCCGTCTTTCCAGCGCCGCCGTGGCGCTCACCAGCGCCCTGATCCTCTCGGCCTGCGGTGGCCGTGCCGCCGACAGCACCGTGTTGCGCGAGTCCTTCGATTCCGGCGATACCTTCTCGCGCACGGTCGATGGGCGCCCGGGCGAAGCCTGCGAAGCGGCGCGCCGCACGCTGCTCAGCCAGGGCTATGCCATCGCCCGTTCCGACGATGCACAGGTGGAAGGCAACAAGAACTTCCAGCCGCGCGAGGATGACCATGAGCAGCTGGTGCTGCGCATCTCCTGCGCCCCGCGTGGCGGCCAGACGCTGGTGTTCGTCAGCGCAGTGCAGGATCGCTACGCGCTGAAGAAGAGCCCGACCTCGGCCAGTGTCGGTGTGGGAGCGCTGGGTTCGGTATCGCTGCCCTTCGGCAGCAACGACGACTCGCTGGTGAAGGTGGCCAGCAGCACGGTCACCGATGCCGAGTTCTATCGTCGCTTCTTCCAGCGCCTGCAGCAGTACCTGCCGGCCGCGGCGGGCAAGCCGCCGCCATCGCCGGCGGCGGCACCGGAGCCCGCACCCGCACCGGCGGTCACGGACCAGGGCTGAGCGTGCGCGGCAGGTGGCTGATTGCAGCCCTGCTGCTGGCGCCCGCGTGGGTCGTCGCAGCGCCATCCCCGGACTGTACGCAGGGTCTGCTGCAGCGGTTGGGGTGGCGCTTCGAGGATGCCGAGCTGCGTGCACCGCAGGTACACAAGGGCCCGGTGTGTACGCGTTCCTCGCTCGCCGCGGCACAGGCAGCGGGTGACCTGCGCGTACGCTGGCCGGCGGATCTGCCTGCAGGCGAACGACAGGCACTGCTGCAGCAGCTGCTGGAAGACCCTGCTACGGTCTGCGCCTATGCCTTCGAGCTGGGGGCGGCCACGCGGCGCGCGACCTCGGCATTGCAGGGCAATGCCACGTTCCGCTTCTCCGGCCCGCAACTGGGCTGGATCGGCTTTGGTCTGCGCGGCGCGCCGGCACAGGGCTGGCAGCGTACGCGCAGTTTCGGCCGTGGCTTCGTGCCCAGTGCGGGCAACAGCCATGCGCTGCAGGCGTTCTACAGCGGTGCCGTGCGCGCCGAGTGCGGTGTCGGCCGCCAGGTCGCGCAGCTGGCCACCCAGCGCGAGCTGTATGGCGATGCTGCGTTCGATACAGAGTTCGCAGCGGATGAACTGTCGATCGGCACCTTCCTCGCGCTGCGCGCCACCGACAGCATCCTGCTTGGCGCGCACGCGGGCGAGTTCTTCGCCGATGGCAAGGCGGTGCGCACCTCGGCGATGGGGCGGCAGGCGTTCGTGGGTGTGCCCGGCTTCATCGAACATGTGTACGACAACGGTACGCTGGATGACCTGAGCAACCAGGCCGAGAACTTCGTGGTCGTCACTGTGGGCGAGGGCGCTGCGCAGGCCCTGGCGCAGCACGGCGGCCTGGCCTGGTACGACCAGCGCAATGCCGAACTCTGGAACCTGGCGCAGGACATCCCGCGCATCGGCCAGCGCTACTTCGAGCGCCTGCTGTTCGAGCGCGATCCGCAGTTGCGCGCACGGCTGGCGCCGCGCTACCACGACACGCTCGCGCGCATGGACCAGCTGCTGGACGATCCGTTCTACCAGCAGTTCGTGATCTATGTGCATCCACGCGGTATACGTCCCATCGGCTACCACGTCGCCCGCCTGCTCGATCGCAACCCGCGAACCCCGTTTTCAATCGACCTGGCGGTGCACAATCTGCATACCACGCTCTACCGGCGTTGGCGCGAGGCGCAGCTGCGCCACTGCGCGGCTACCGGCAGGCCAGGCAGCCTGACCCTAGACCCCAACTGAAGGTGAAACAATGGATATTGCAATGATCGGCCTCGGCCGCATGGGCGCCAACATGGCCCAGCGCCTGCATCGCGGCGGCCACCGCGTGGTCGGCTACGACCCGGGCGAAGGCGCCCGCCAGCGCGCCGCCGAGGCCGGCCTGGAGGTGGTTGATTCGCTGGCCGCCGCCGTGGCCGCGCTGCCGGTGCCGCGCGTGGTGTGGCTGATGGTACCGGCCGGCGAAACCGTCGACCAGACGCTGGGCCAGCTGACCCCGCACCTGGCCGAGGGTGACATCGTCATCGACGGCGGCAACTCCAACTACCAGGACTCGATCCGCCGCGCCAAGGCGCTGGCCGAGGATGATCTGGGCTACGTCGACTGCGGCACCAGCGGTGGCGTGTGGGGCCTGCAGGAGGGCTACAGCCTGATGGTCGGTGGCGAAGCGTCGGTGGTGGAGCAGATCGCACCGTTGCTGCGCACGCTGGCCCCGGCCGAAGATCGTGGCTGGGGGCGCGTCGGCCCGTCCGGTGCCGGCCACTTCACCAAGATGGTCCACAACGGCATCGAGTACGGAATGATGCAGGCCTATGCCGAAGGCTTCGCGCTGATGGAGCGCAAGCAGGAGATGGAACTGGACCTGGCGCAGGTGGCCGAGGTGTGGCGCCACGGCAGCGTGGTGCGTTCGTGGCTGCTGGACCTGAGCACGGAAGCCCTCAAGCGCAATCCTTCGCTGGATGGCATTGCCCCGTATGTGGAGGATTCCGGCGAAGGCCGCTGGACCGTGGCCGAAGCCATCGCGCTGGATGTGCCGGCGCCGGTGATCACGCTGTCGCTGCTGGAACGCCTGCGCTCGCGCGAATCGAATTCGTTCACCGATCGCCTGCTGTCGGCGATGCGCAATGAATTCGGCGGCCACGCTATCAAGAAGTCGTAAGCACTGCGGTGGCGTCAGAGCCCTTCGGCGTTGCCGAAGGGATCCGGCCCCAGGCAGCCAGTCGAGCATGGCTCGACTCTACAAAAGCCTTCTTCGGTCATTGCCACGTCATCCACGCATGGCGTGGATGTGTCGACCAAGGTCGACACCTACCGTCGGGCGCGGATAACTGTCGAAGGCGGGTGGGTCCGCCATCTCACGGGTAGCCGTTTTTTGCCGTTGCTGTTGAGGTTGCCGGCCAGCGGCCGGCACTACCGTTTCTGCGGGTGCAGGGCGCAGCCCTGCCGATCACCCCAACGCGATCCGGCGCCCTTCGCGCGCGCTGTCCATGCCGGCCTGCAGCAACCGCATCAGCTGCAGCGCCTGCACCGGGCTGACCGTGGCTTCGCCCTCGCCGTGCATCGCCGCTGCGAACTGCGCATACAACCGGCGATAGTCGCCGGGCAGGTTGTCGACGGTGCTGCGTTGCACGTTGTCTTCGGTATCGCAGCGCACCAGCTCGCCATGCCGCGGATCGAGGCCCCAGCCTGGTGCGCCCGGCGCCACGCCGCGGCGCAGCTGCGCCTCCTGCACGTCCAGGCCGTGCTTGATCCAGCTGGCGGCGCTGCCATGCACACTGAAGTGCGGCGTCTGCGCTGCCACCAGGGAACCGGCGTGGACGATCGCCCGATGCCGTGGGTAGTGCAGTATCGCGTGGAAGTAATCGATGCCGCCGCCACCTTCGCGCTGCACGGCCAGGTCGGCATCGATTGCCTCGGGCCAGCCGAACAGCACCAGCATCTGGTCCAGCAGGTGCGGACCGAGGTCGTACCACAGGCCACTGCCGGGCCCGTCCTGTTCGCGCCAGCGGTCGCGCACCTGCGGACGGTAACGGTCGAAGTGCGCGTGGCACTCGGCCACGTCGCCCAAGCTGCCTTCGGCCAGCAGCGACTGCAGGGTGAGGAAGTCGGCATCGAAACGCCGGTTCTGGAACACGGTGGCGATGCGCCCGGCATCGCGTGCCGCAGCCAGCACCGTTTCCGCTTCGGCCACATCCAGCGCGAACGGCTTGTCGACCAGCACATGCTTGCCTGCCGCCAGCGCCGTGATGGCCAGTGGCGCGTGCTGTTCGTTCGGCGTGGCGATCACTACGGCATCCACGGCCGGATCATCGAATACCTGCTGCGGCGTGGCACGCACGTGCACATCGCTGAACGTCCGCAGCAGGGTGTCGCGTTGTGAACTGACGATGCTGTGCAGCGCCAGCCCGGGGGTGTGCTGGATCAGCGGTGCATGGAAGACGCGGCCGGCGAGGCCGTAGCCTATCAGGGCCAGTTGCAGGTCGGGGCGCATGGCAGGGCTCCGGCAGTGGGAAGGGCAGGGTAAACGACGGGTGCTGGCCGTCCAAAACTGAACGGTTGCCATTGGAAACGTTTCGATTCACGGCGGCATGACCGCAACGCCACGCCTGCTCTACGGTGGGTTGTCCAGACTGGCAGCACATTCCGAAGGAGTACGACACGATGAGCAATACCACCCGCACGCTGATTGCTTCCGCCCTGACCCTGGGCCTGGCGCTGTCCTCCTCGGCCGCATTCGCCAAGGACCCGGCCGCGAAGAGCCCGCCGACCAGCACCCATCCGACGACCCATGCTGATCGTCACGACTCCAATGAGCCGGTGACCGATACCTGGATCACCACCAAGGTGAAGGCCGATCTGCTGGCCAGCAGCAACGTTCCGGGCACCGAGATCAAGGTGGAAACCGTGAACGGCGTGGTCAGCCTGAGCGGTGCCGTCGCTACGCAGGCGGAGAAGGACAAGGCGGTCAACACCGCCAAGGGCATCAAGGGCGTGACCCGCGTCGATGCCGCCGCGCTTAAGGTCAGCGCCGCTGCCAAGCGCTGAGCATCCACCGCGCGTTGAACAGGGTGGGCGCCCCGAAGGGGGCGCCCACTCGCGTATGGGGCCGGCTGCGGGGCCCGTTCAGCCTGCCGCGCTTTGGGCTCCAGAGTTGTGACCGCCTGCGCTATATTGCCGGTTCCGCCGCAGCCGGGCTCGTCCCGGGTCCCGCTCCGCGGCCGTGCTGACGAGGAACTATGGCGCTGGTTTTCAGTGACGACATCTGGGACCGCTGGCGGTTGCCGGCCCTGGCGCTGGCGGCTGCCGCGATCATCGTGGTGCCGTGGTTGACCCTGCGCAAACTGCAGCAGGACAGCGAAGAGGCGATGGCCTGGGTCAACCACACCCAGTCCGTTGGTGTGGCGCTGCAACAGCTGCAGGCCGATGTGCGCGACGTCGAATCCGCCGCCCTGACCCTGTCCAAGGGCGTGGATGCGCCCGGCCTGCGCGAGCGGATGGCCAAGGCCAACGAGATCCCCGGGCGCCTGGCCGAACTGGGCCGGATGACGCGTGACAATCCCGATCAGCTGATCCGCATCGGTCGGATCGAATCGATGCTCGAAGGCCGCATGGCGCTTGCCCGCGAGCTGGCCCGGTCCGAACCGAACTCCGACCAGCGTGAGCTGGTGCAGGACCTGAGCACGCGTTATCCGATCCGTGGCCTGGTGGAGGAGCTGCAGGCCAGCGAGCAGAATCTGCTGGCACTGCGCGCCCAGCAGGCCGCGCGCCAGCGCAAGCAGACCGAACTGGTGTCGTGGAGTTCGCTGGCGATCCAGCTGGCCCTGCTCGGCCTGGTGCTGTGGCTGCTGCAGCGGCAGATCGGCCGCCGCCTGCATGCGGAACGGCAATCGCTGCGCTCGGCCGCACGCGCGGCGTCGGTGCTGCAGACCGTGCGCGAACCGATCGTGCTGCTCGACCGCGACCTGCGCGTGCAGCTGCACAACCCGGCGTTCGCCGAACTGTATGACCTGCAGGACGAGCGCGCCGATGGCCTGCTGCTGGAAAACATCGGCGACGGCGCCTGGCGGGATCCGGTGGTGCGCCAGCGCCTGGCCGATGTGCTGTCGCGTGGCCGCGAACTCTGGGACTTCGAGCATGAGCAGCGTACCGCCGATGGCATGGTGCGCTACATGCTGCTCAACGCACGGCGCATGCCGCTGCCCGATACCGATGACGAAGTGGTGCTGCTGACCATCAGCGACGTCACCATGCAGCGCGCAGTGCAGCTGCGCGTGGAAGAGCTGAACCGCCAGCTGGAGGGCAAGGTCGCGCAAGTGTCCGAGGTCAACCGCGAGCTGGAAGCCTTCAGCTACTCGGTTTCGCATGACCTGCGTGCGCCGCTTCGCCACGTGGCCGGATTCTCCGACAAGCTGTCGCGCCACCTCGGCGACGCCGCCGATGACAAGAGCCGGCATTACCTGGAGGTGATCTCCAGTTCGGCCCGGCGCATGGCGGCGCTGATCGACGACCTGCTGGTCTATTCGCGGCTGGGCCGCGCGGCGATGCGCCAGCAGGCGGTGGACATGCAGTCGCTGGTGGCCGATACCCGCGCCATGCTCGATGCCAACCTGCAGGCTGAGGCCGAGAACGGCGGCCATGCGCACCACGTGGAGTGGAGCATCGCGCCGCTGCCGATCGTGGTGGGCGACGAGAACATGATCCGCCAGGTCTGGCTGAACCTGCTCGGCAACGCGGTGAAGTACTCGGGCAACCGCGAGCCGGCGAAGATCCGCGTGGACTACCAGCCGCAGCCCGATGGCGGCCATCAGTTCACGGTCAGCGACAATGGTGCAGGCTTTGACATGGCCTACGCCGGCAAGCTGTTTGGTGTATTCCAGCGCCTGCACAAGGCCAGCGACTACCCGGGGACCGGCATCGGCCTGGCCAGCGTGCGCCGCGTGCTGACCCGCCATGGCGGCCGTATCTGGGCCGAGGCCGAACCGGACGTCGGCGCCACCTTCCACTTCTACCTGCCTCCCGCGATCGACGCGGACAAACAAGGGCCTTCTGCATGACCACTCTGCGCACCATTCTTCTCGCCGAAGACAGCCCGGCGGATGCCGAAATGGCGATCGATGCCCTGGAAGAGGCGCGTCTGGCCAATCCCATCGTGCACGTCGAAGACGGCGTGGAAGTGATGGACTACCTGCTGCGCCGCGGCGCCTTCGCCAATCGCGAGGAAGGCCTGCCGGCGGTGCTGCTGCTGGACATCAAGATGCCGCGCATGGATGGCCTGGAAGTGCTTCGGCAGATCCGCGAGCATGAAGAACTCAAGCGCCTGCCGGTGGTGATCCTGTCGTCCTCGCGCGAGGAAAGCGATCTGGCCCGCAGCTGGGACATGGGCGTGAACGCCTACGTGGTCAAGCCGGTGGACGTGGACCAGTTCTTCGGCGCGGTGCAGACCCTGGGCAAGTTCTGGGCGTTGATCAACCAGGCACCGGAACTCGAGTGAGCCCATGCCCCTGACCGGTCCCGCCCTGGGGGCGCTGCGCATCCTGCTGGTGGAAGACTCACAAGAGGATGCCGAGCTGATGTCCGAACAGATGCTCGACGCGGGCCTGGACGCCCGCTTCGAGCGTGTCGAGAGCGAGGCGGAACTGCGCCAGGCACTGGCTGCGTTCCAGCCGGACATCGTGCTGTCCGACCTGAGCATGCCGGGGTTCTCCGGTGATGACGCGCTGCGCATCGTGCGCGAGACCTCGCCGGACGTGCCCTTCATCTTCGTCTCCGGCACGATGGGTGAGGAGAACGCGGTGGCGGCGCTGCAGAAGGGCGCCAATGACTACATCATCAAGCATCTGCCGGCGCGCCTGCCGTCGGCGGTGGCGCGTGCGATCCGCGATGCACGCAGCGCGGTGGAGCGTGCACGGGTGGAAACCGAGCTGATGCGCGCGCAGCGCCTGGAAAGCCTGTCGCTGCTTGCTGCCGGCCTCAGCCATGACCTGCGCAACATCCTGCAGCCATTGCTGATCATGCCGGACCTGCTGAAGGCGCGCACCGAGGATCCGCAGCTGCACCACCTGGCCGATGTCATCGCCGAGTGCGGTCGCCGTGGCCATGAGATGGCCGAATCGATGCTGTCGTTCGTGCGCGGTTCGCGCAAGCCGAGCGAGCGCATCGAGATCGATGGCCTGTTCGATGCGGTTGCACTGCTGTTGCGCAGCAACGTGCCCGATGCCGTGCGCCTGGAACTGCAGGTGCAGGACGAAGGCCTGGTGGTCGATGCCAACTACACCGAGCTGCAGCAGGTGATGTTGAACCTGGCGCTCAACGCGATCCAGGCGATGCCCAACGGCGGTCGCCTGAGCCTGACCGCCAGCCATGCCGGCCAGCGCGATGGCGTGGACTGGATGCGGATCTGCGTGGCCGATGAAGGCATCGGCATGGATGCAGACACGCTGTCGCACCTGTTCAATCCGTTCTTCACCACCAAGGCCGACGGCACCGGCCTGGGCCTGATTTCCTGCAAGCGCATCGTCGAAGGTGCCGGCGGCAGCATCCATGTCAGCAGCCAGCCGGGGCAGGGCACCTGCTTCGAACTGCACTTGCCGATGCACGAAGCCAGCGACGGCAGTGAGCCGATCGAGCAGCTGGTGGCCCTGGGCAGTGGCCAGTCGATCCTGGTGGTCGATGGCGAGGCCACGCGCCTGTCGTTGCTCGGCAATGCGCTGTCAAGCCAGGGATATCAGCTGCAGCTGGCCTCCGATGGCCCGGCGGCGCTGCGCTGGATGCAGCAGGAGGCAATGCCGGCGCTGGTGATTGCCGACGCCGGCTCGAAGTTGTTGCCGGCCAGCCAGCTGCTGGGCGAGATGGCCACGCTGGGCTATCGCGGCCCGGCGCTGGTGCTGGAAGACGCAGCGGTGGAGGTGGCGGCCGATGCATTTCCCGCTGGCGTGCAGGTGCACGTGCTGCGCAAGCCGCTGCAGATGCAGCAGGTGTTCCGCGCGGTGTCCGAAGCGCTGGGCTGATGTCGCGGTAGTGCCGGCCGCTGGCCGGCATCCCTGTGTGGTGGGATCAACGCGGTTGCCGACCAGCGGCCGGCACTACCGTCCGTTGGTTTCCCAGGGGAAGCGCGGCAGGGCGTCCACTGCCTGTTCCAGCCGCCGCGACCAGTTCTGGTGGATGTCCGCATACAGCGTGGAATCCGCACCCAGCCGCAGCTGCTGGCCGATGCGCAGTTCGCCGTCGCGCAGCAGCGCCAGGTCGATCGGCAGGCCCACCGACAGGTTGGAACGGATGGTGGAGTCCAACGAGACGATCGCCGTGCGTGCGGCATCCTCCAGGCGCGTGGCCGGGCTGAGGATGCGGTCGAGGATCGGCTTGCCGTACTTGGATTCACCGATCTGCAGGTAGGGCGTCTCCGGCGAGGCGGCGATGGCGTTGCCGAGCGGATAGATCATGTACAGCCCGGGGCGCTCGCCGGCGATCTGCCCGCCGAAGATCAGCGTGGCCTGGGTATTGACCCCATCGTGGCCATGTTCGCTGTGGTTGGTGTGCACCTGGCTGTCCACCAGCAGCTGGCCGACGTACTCGGCGGCTTCGAACAGGTGGGGCATGTCGCGCAGGTTGGGCACGCGCCGCTCTGCGGCGTCGCGGCCCAGACGCGACACCAGCAGCTGGGTGGTGGCCAGGTTGCCAGCCGCCATCAGCACGTAGGCTGCCTGGCCGGGATACTCGAACACGTGCAGCTTGCGATGCACGCGCACATCGTCCAGCGAGGCATTGGTCCGGGTGTCGGCAGCGAAGACCAGGCCCTCGTCCACCTCGATTCCAACGCAATAGGTCATGTCGGTGCCCTATCATGTGCATCCCGGATTGTAGGCAGGCCGCCGTGACGACGGCATGTCCACGCCCCCATTGCTGCCACCTGAACCGCATGACGACCGTGCTCCTGAGCCTGGGCAGCAATGTCCAGCCCCGCCGCTACCTCCACGCCGCGGTGGCGGCCCTGCGCGAGCGCTTCGGCGCGCTGCAGGTATCGCCGGCCTACCGTACCGCCGCGGTCGGCTTCGATGGCCCGGCCTTCCTCAACAATGCGGTGGCGATCGAGACCGATCTGCCGCTGCAGGAACTGGACGACTGGCTGCACGCGCTGGAAGACGCGCACGGTCGCGACCGCAGCGGGCCGCGCTTCTCCGACCGGACCCTGGACATCGACGTGGTGTTCTATGGCGACCTGGTGCTGGAAGGCCCGGGGCACCTGCGCATCCCGCGGCCGGAGCTGAAGCACGCGTTCGTGCTGAAGCCGCTGGCCGACATCGCGCCGGGCTTCATCGACCCGGTCAGCGGCCAGAACCTGGCCACGCTGTGGCGCGCGCACCCGCAGTTTGGCGAGGCATTCGAGGTGGTGGATCTGGAGTGACGGGGTCAGATCCCTTTTCCCGCCGGGAAAAGGGATCTGACCCCGTTGTGGACCCCGGCAACCTTTCAGCTGACCGTACGCCCGCCGTCCACGCGCAGGGTGTGGCCGGTGACGAAGCTGGCCTCGGCCACCAGCCAGTACACCGCCTCGGCGATCTCCTCGACGGTGCCGATCCGCGCCAAAGGCGTGCGTGCCAGCAGCGCTTCGCGGGCGAAATCATCCTTGCCCTGTTCCGGCCACAGGATCGCACCCGGTGCTACTGCATTGACCCGCACCTTTGGCGCCAGCTCCAGCGCCAGCGCGCGCGTTGCCATCTCCAGCGCGGCCTTGGCCATGGTGTAGGCGATGTGGTCACGCATCGGGTCGGTGCCGTGCAGGTCGGTGAGGTTGACGATGCAGCCCTGCTGGCGGCGCAGGTAGGGCGCTGCCGCCTGTGACAGCAGCAGCGGCGCGCGTGCATTGACCGCATACAGCGCGTCCATCGCCTCGGCGGTGACCTGGCCGAGCGGGGTGGGGAAGAAGTTGGAGGCGTTGTTGACCAGCGCGTCCAGGCGGCCGAAGTGGGTGACGGCCTGTTCGACCAGATCGGCCAGGGCGTCGGCGTCACGCAGGTCGGCCTGCAGGGCCAGCACGCTGCCCGGGCGCACGTTGTCGAAATCGAACGCAGCCTGCTGCAGCTCGGCGCTGGAGGTGTTGGCGTGCAGCACCACCGACCAGCCACAGGCGTGGAACTGGCGGGCGATGGCCGCACCGATCCGGCGCGCGCTGCCGGTGATCAGGACCACGGGGTGGGTATCGCTCATCGAGGGTCCTCCAAGGCTCGGCTATCCTGTGCACCATTGTCACCGCATTCGAAGACGCCATGCAGCCCACCTTCCCCCTGCCCGAAGCCGATGCCCTGGCCCACAGCGACCAGCTGGCCGCTGCCCTGCGCGCCGAAATCCTTGCGCAGGGCGGGGCAATGCCGTTCTCCCGCTTCATGGAGCTGTGCCTGTACACCCCCGGCTGGGGCTATTACAGCGCCGGCGCCAGCAAATTCGGCGGCAGTGGCGACTTCACCACCGCGCCCGAGCTCGGCAGCCTGTTCGCCGGCAGCGTGGCCAACGCGCTGGCGCCGGTGTTCGCCCAGCTGGGTACGCAGGCGCGGATGCTGGAACTGGGCGGTGGTACCGGCGCCTTCGCCGAAGCGGTGCTGCTGCGCCTGGCCGAGCTGGACGCGCTGCCGTCGCGCTACGCCATCCTCGAACCCAGCGCCGACCTGCGCGAGCGCCAGCAACAGCGCCTGCAGCAGAACCTGCCGGCCGAGCTGGCCGCACGCGTGGACTGGGTCGATCGCCCGTTCGAAGAGGACTGGGAGGGCGTGGTGTTTGCCAACGAAGTGATCGACGCGCTGCCGACGCCGCGCTTCCTGATCCGGGATGGCGAGGTCTACGAGGAAACCGTGGAACTGGACGCCGAAGGCAACTTCATCCGTGGTGCGCAGCCGGCCGACATCCTGCTCAACGGTGCGGTGCGCCACATCGAGCGCTACCTGGAGCGCCCCTTCGCCGAGGGCTACCGTTCCGAGGTGCTGCCGCAGCTGCCGTACTGGTTGCAGGCGGTGGCGGGCGGCCTGCAGCGCGGTGCGATGCTGTTCATCGACTACGGTTACAACCGTGGCGAGTTCTACCAGCACGACCGCGATGAGGGCACCGTACGCGCGTTCTACCGCCACCACGTGCACAACGACGTGCACCGCTGGCCGGGGCTGCAGGACATCACCGCGTCGGTGGATTTCACTGCGATGGCCGAGGCCGGCATGCACGGCGGTTTCGAGCTGGCGGGCTACTGCAGCCAGGCCAGCTTCCTGCTCGGCAACGGCCTGGACCAGGTGCTGTCGCTGGCCGAGGAGCGCACTGATGAGGTCGGCCGCATCCAGCTGCGCGACCAGGTGAAGAAGCTGACCCTGCCGACCGAGATGGGGGAGCGCTTCCAGGCGATCGGCCTGCAGCGCGGCGTCGACTTCGAGCCCGCCTTCGAGCTGGGTGACCTGAGCTGGCGCCTGTGAGCGATGCACTGCCGCTGATCAAGCCGCTGCGGCGGCCGCGGCTGTGGGCCGCACTGTGGTTCAGCGCGGTGCTGCTGGTGATCGTGGTCTGCCTGATCCCACCGCCACCGATTCCGTTGCCGGAAAACGGCGACAAGGGTGAGCACTTCCTCGCCTATTTCATCCTGGCTGGCAGCGCGGTACAGCTGTTCCGGCACGGACGTCCGCTGCTGTGTGTGGGCGTGGGCCTGGTGCTGATGGGGATCGGCATCGAGTTCGCGCAGGGCGCATTGACCGATGACCGCATGGCCGATCCGATGGACGCGCTGGCCAACATGATCGGCGTGCTGGCCGGCCTGGCTACGGCACTGACCCCGCTGCGCGATCTGCTGCTGCGCTGGCGCGGGTAAAGTTCCTGTAGAGCCGACCCATGCTCGGCTTCCTCCCAAAGGCAGCCGAGCATGGGCTCGGCTCTACAGTAGATCCACGCCATGCGTGGATCGATTGCGCCAGGACAGGCTTGGGGTCACTTCCCCAGCGTGACCTCATCCAGCACCCACATCGCCGGGCGCGTGTCGCCGGTGAAGTTGATGCACAGGTCACCGGTGCCCTGGGAGCCCTTCGGCAGCGTCGCACGCAGCGTCACGAAGCCATCGGCATCCGGCGTGGCCGGCAGCGGCACTTCGGCCAGCACCTTGCCGCTGCAGTCGCCGCGACGCACCAGCATCTCGCCATGCGCACGCTTGGCCTTCTCGAAGCGACGCTTGGGCTCGTCGTGGGCCAGCTGGAAGTAGTACGGAATACGCCCCGCGCGGACTTCCACGCTGCCGATGCCGTCCAGCTGTGCCTGTGGCCAGCGCCAGCATGGCTGGAAGATGTCCACGTTGAACACTGCGCGGTTTCCCTCGCGCGGGCCATCGTCTTCCAGGCGCAGCACCAGCCCCTTCTTGCCTACGCAGCTGAGCAGTTCGTCACTGCGGCGGCTGAGCAGCGATTGCGCACTGAAGTCCGCGACCGTCGGCTTCGCCGCCAGCATCTGGCCCTGGTAGAACGCGGCGGCCTGCACCGTGGTCGGCAGCGTACTGGTCAGCGGCTGCCGGTACAGCGGCGACTGCGCCGTCACCGGCTGGCCATCGGTGCTGTAGCGCACTTCATAGCCCAGCGGGTTGGCCAGCGACACGGTCACCGTGTTGGCGGCGCGGTTGTCGGTGTAGTCCACGCCCACTTCGAACGGGGTCTGCGCGTAGGCCAGGCCCCAGGCGCGGTAGCGTTGCAGCTGCGCGGGCAGGCGCGCGAGGAAATCGCGGAAGTCGCGATGTTCCGGCGTGCTCCAGCCGGTCTCGGCCACCGCGGCCAGGCGCGGGAACAGGTTGTGCTGCAGGCGCGCATAGGTGCGCGTGTGTTCGGTGAACATGTTGGCCTGCAGGCCGAGGATGTGCCCGCGCTTGTCAGCGGCCAGCTCGGCCGGCACGGGCTCGAAGTTGTACAGCTTGCCGAGGTTGACCTGGGCCGGGCGGCCCGGCGGTTCGTTCGGCGAGGCCGTCTGCAGGTAATCCAGATAGAGGTAGCCCACGGGCGACATGACCACGTCATGGCCAGCACTGGCCGCGGCCAGGCCACCTTCGGTGCCCTGCCAGGACATCACCGTGGCCTGCGGCGGCAGCCCGCCTTCAAGGATTTCATCCCAGCCGATCAGGCGCCGGTCGTGCTCCTCCAGGAAGGTCTCCAGGCGCTTGATGATGTGGCTCTGCATGGCCATTTCATCCTTGATGCCCAGCGCACGCATGCGCTGCTGGACCTGCCTGGAGGCTTCCCACTGGTCCTTGACCGCCTCGTCGCCGCCGACGTGCACGTACTTGGCCGGGAACAGTTCGATCACTTCCTCCAGTACGTTCTCGAGGAAGGTGACAGTACTGTCTTCCACGTTGAACAGGTTCGGGAACACGCCCCATTCGCTGATCGGCTTCAGCGGGGTATCGATCGAACCCAGTTCCGGGTACGCGGCAATCGCCGCGGTCGCGTGCCCCGGCACATCGATTTCCGGAATCACCTGGATATGCAGCTTCGCGGCATAGGCAATCACTTCGCGGATCTGGTCCTGCGTGTAGAAGCCGCAATACGGATGCTCCTTGCCAGTGCCCGGATCGGTGCCACCGTCGCCGGCCGGCAGGCGGCAGCTGCCCACTCCGGTCAGCTTCGGATAGCGCTTGATCTCCATGCGCCAACCCTGGTCATCGGTCAGGTGCCAATGGAAGGTGTTGAGCTTGTGCGCGGCCATTGCGTCGAGCACGCGCTTGATCTCGTCCAGGCTCTGGAAATGCCGCGCCGAGTCGAGCATGAAACCGCGCCAGCTGAAGCGTGGCGCGTCCTGGATCTGCACCGCTGGCAGCACGCCGTTGCTGCCGCCGGTGGCGAGCTGGGCGAGGGTGGTTGCGCCGTAGAACAGGCCGGTTTCGTTGCCGGCCTGTACCACTACGCCCTGTGCGGTGCTTTCCAGCGTGTAGCCCTCGCCGCTGTCGCGGAAGGTGGGCACGATCTGGAAGCGGATGCCACCGGTCCTGGCCGCCGCCTTGCCCTTGGCCAGCCCCAGGCGCGGGCCGCCACTGCGCGCCAGCAGGTCGGCGAACTGGCTGGCGACGCGCTGTGCGGCCTCGCCTTCGGCCTGCAGCACGGTATCGGCGCGCACGGTGATGCCGCTGCCCTGGCCAGGCTGCACATTGCTGGGGGCGGGAATCAGCATCAGGCTGCCGGCACGCAGCTGCGGGCCGGGTGCCTCAGCGGCCGGCATGGGGTCGGCGGCAAGTGCCGGCAGTGCCGGCAACAGGGCGAGCAGGCTGCCCAGCAGCACTGCGCTGCGCATCCGGGCGCGGGAAGGCTTGACCATCGGTACGACTCCTTGGAACGGTGCGATGAACGCTATACATGAAAAACGCCGGGCCCGGAATGACCCAGGCCCGGCGTGCGTGCACGACTCGGCGATGTTGCCGCCGCTGGATCAGTACTTGAAGCGGAAGTTGAGGTAGTACTGGCGACCGTTGCTGTAGAACGAGGTCGGGATGGCCGCGGTCTGGTAGTACTTGTAGGTCGGGTTGTTGAGGTTCAGGCCATCCAGGGTGATGCTCAGCCAGTCGGTGGCCTTGTAGCTCAGCGACGCCGACAGCGTGCCGAAGTCATCCTGGTAGTACGGATTGGTGCCCGACAGGCTGATCAGGAACGAGGAACGGCGGGTATAGCTGACGCGGGCGCCAAAGCGCTCGTTCTCGAAGTAGGCACCCACGTTGTAGGTGTTCTTCGAGGTGCCCAGCAGGTTGTGCGAGCCGTCCGACCAGGTGTGCGAGGTGGTGCCGTTGGCGTAGGTGTAATTGGCATTGACGCCGAAGTACTCGCCGATCGGCTGTTCGTAGGCCACTTCCACGCCGGTGACCTTGCCGTCGGCATTGATCGGGGTGGAGATCTGGTAGGTCTCAAGCTGGTTGGTCAGTTCGCTGTACAGCTGGCGCGAGACCACGTCGAAGGCGATGTAGTCCTTCAGGTCCATGTGGTACGCGCCCACCGACAGCAGGCCGCGCGGCATGAAGTACCACTCCAGGTTGGCGTCCAGGTTGGTCGACAGGGTCGGCTTGAGGTTCGGATTGCCACCGCCGCCGGTGCGGTTCAGGTCCGAACCGTACGAGGAGGCACCCAGTGCCGAGTAGTCCGGCAGGGTCTGGGTCTGCGAGGCGGCGACGCGCAGCACCAGCGAGTCGTCCAGGTCGAACTTGATGTTGGCGCTGGGCAATACGCGGTTGCGCTTGTTCTGGAAGGCCAGGCGCTCCCACATGCCGAACAGGCTGCTGACATCGGCATCGGCGGCCTTGCTGACGGCGTTGTAGGTGTCGATGTCCTGCTTGATGTTGACGTAGCGCAGGCCGACGTTGCCGCTCCACCAGTCGCCGCGGAAGTTGGCCTGCACGTAGCCGGCGAAGTTCTTTTCCTTCACCTTCCACTCGGCGCCATAGTTGTGGCGACCGGTCGGGCCATCATTGCCGGCCAGCCAGGTGGAGTTGTTGGTCACCGCGTCCTTCAGCGCGCCCGGGGTGAAGTACCAGAGGTTGCGCGGGAAGGTGCCGCCGATGTCACCGGCAAAGCCGCTGGGATAGTTGGCCGTCGCACCGTTCTTCAGCGCGCTCCAGATGTCACCCGGGGTTGCACCTTCCGGCGACAGCGCTTCGCGCTTGTGGTCGGCGAAACGCAGGCCGAAGTCGATCGAGCTCAGCACGCCGCCATCGTTGAAGTACTGGTTGAAATCGAGCGTGGCCCACTTCTCCTTGTCTTCAGCGGTGACCTGCTGGTTGCCCCAGGTGCCGAAGCTGGTCACGCCGTTGGGCGAGATGTCGCCGCCGACGTTCCAGTCGATCGGCGAGCCATTGCCGTGGGTAGCCCAGCTGGCGCCGCCGCCGTTGGCCAGGGTGACCTCGGCGATGTACTGGCGCGGCGTCTCGCCGGTACCCTTGGTGCTGCCGGCCTGGAACTTGGCGGTCAGGCTGTCGCTGATCTGCCAGTCGGCATCGAAGGTGACATAGCTCGACTTGGCCTTCGACTCGCGGTAGATCATGTCGTACACCGCATAGTCGGTGCCGGGCACGCCCTTGTAGTTGGCGTTGGTCAGCACGCCGTCCTTGACCACATAGCCCGGATCCGGCGCCTGCGACTTGGCGAAGCTGTTGCCGAACATCATGAAGTTGCGGTTGTAGTTGTTCGCCTTCAGCTCGGAGCTGAAACCATTGAGGCCGAGGGTGAGGCTGTCGCTCGGCTTGAACTGCAGCGAGACCAGGCCGCCCTTGCGCTCGCGGGTCTGTTCGAAAAGGGTCGAACCCAGCAGGCCCGGAACGTTGACGCCGATCAGGTCCGGATTGGTCCTGGCGACCGGATCGTTTGCGCCGATCTTGAAGAAGCCACCCGGGATTTCCTGCGCTTCACGGCGCAGTTCGCGCTTCTGGCTGAAGCCCTGCACCATCACGCCGAAGGTGCCTTCGTCGTTCTTGTAGTTGAACAGCGCCGAATATTGCGGGTCGTTCGACTTGGCCTGGTCCGAGCGCACCAGGCCGATCGAGCCTTCCGCGGTGAACGGCTTGGAGAATTCCAGTGGCTTGCGGGTGATGATGTTGACGGTACCGGTGGTGCCGCCGTCCTGCAGCTTGGCCTGCGAGGACTTGTTCACTTCCACCGAGCTGACCAGTTCGGACGGCAGCAGCGAGTAGCTGACGCTGCGGCCGACGTTGTTGCCCTGGCTGAGCACGAACCAGTCGGCCGAACCGACGGTGTGGCCGTTGATCAGGGTCTGGGTCAGGCTCGGGCTGGTGCCGCGCAGGCTGACACGGTCGGCTTCGTCGAAACCGCCTTCATCGGCGCTGGACGAGCTGATGTTGACGCCCGGCAGGCGCTGCAGGGTGTCGGCGACGTTGTGCGCCGGCAGCTTGCCCACGTCCTCGGCGGTGACCACTTCCACGCGCGCATTGGCTTCGCGCTTGGTGTCCAGCGATTTTTCCATCGAACCACGGATGCCGGTAACGGTCACGGTGTCCAGGTCGGTGGCGGTCGGGGCAGCCTGCTGCGCGTGCGCACTGAAGGCGATGCAGCTGACGATGGCGGCCGAAAGCAGGGTCTTGCGGGTATTCATGATGTCTCTCCTCATCACTCGATTGGATGCCGGCGGCGGTGTTCGATAACGGTTGCGATGACATGCGCGGGGCGGCGGCGAAGTCCCGTGCGTTGGCGTGCCACGTACTGCGTGCTGCGATTGCGTTGAAGCCTGTTGCGGTGTCAGGCGGCCGACTGCTGCTGCAGGTACCAGCTGGCAGCGCCGACCACGCCCAGCTGGCCGTGTTCGACGACCTTCACCGGGATGCGTGCCAGTGCTTCGCCCATCGGCCCCTTCTGCAGGTAGCGTTCGACGAAGGTGCTGGCGTGCAGGTATTCGCGGATCTGCGGCAGGATGCCGCCGGCCAGGTAGACGCCACCGTGGGCACCATAGAACAGGGCCATGTCGCCGATGGTGCTGCCGAGCAGGCCGCAGAACACATCCAGCGCCTGGCGCGCGTGCGCATCGGTATCGGCCATGGCGGCGGCGGTGACCGCATCGGGGCTGGCCAGCGTCGGTGCCTGCCCCTGCAGCGCGCACACCGCGCGGTACAGGTTCATCAGGCCGGGGCCGGAGATCGCATGTTCGATCGACACGTGGGCGCGGTCGCGCTGCATGTGGCGGACGATGGCCATTTCCAGTTCGGTGCTGGCCGCCAGGGTCGGCTGGCCGGCTTCGGTCGGCAGGACCACCGGACCATGCGCAGTGGGGATCCACAGCGCGGCGCCGAGGCCGGTGCCGGGGCCGACCACCAGGGTCGGGCCACGCGTGCCGGTGTCCGGCCCGCACAGGTGCAGCACGCCGCTGGCGTCCACCTGCGCAGCGGCATAGGCCACCGCTTCGAAGTCGTTGACGATGTAGACCCGCTGCAGGCCGACATCGGCCTCCACCTGGCGCGCCGACAGTGGCCACGGCAGGTTGGCGGTGATCACCGTGCCGTCCTCGCGGGCGTAGCCGGCGCTGGCAACCACGCAGTGCGTGGGGCGCGGGCCTTCGCCCAGAAAGTCGGACAGGATCGCGCTGAGACCGGCGTGGTCGGCGTTGCGGTACTTGCGGTATTCCAGCACCTGCACCGGATGGGCGGCATCGCCGCTGGCCTGGACCCGGGCCACGCGCACATGGGTGCCACCGACGTCCGCGGCCAGGAACGAGGGCGCGACGCGGGACAGGACATGGGCCGGGGCGGGGTGGCTGGCGGTCACGCGGGCTCCTGCTGCAGGTGGGGCCGGCCCCGGGATCGGGAGCGGCGATTGGGCCGGAGTCTGTAACCGCGCTGACAACGATGTCAACGAGTTCGTGACACTTTCGTTGCTGCGCCGCAGCGAATGCGCCACGTGGTAAACGTTTACATGGCGTGAATGCGGGATTCACGCGGGAACCGTTGTGCCATGGGGCTCAAGCCGCGCAGCGCATTCAGCGAGATGCAGGGCGACCGCCTTGCGCAGTGCAACATGAGGCGCAGGGGGCGTCGGACGGAAGTTGACAAACCGCAGCTGTCCATCGAAAGAATGTGACAACGTTGTTCCCAGCCACTCTCCGACGCCGCGTTCTGCGGCCGTCGCCGCAGGAGCCCTCCTGATGTCCGCCGTCCCCGCTGCAAGCGCGCGCCCGAACGTGGCCACCTCCATCGCCATCGTCGGCGTGCTGTTCTTCCTGATCGGCTTCTTCACCTGGCTCAACGGCCCGTTGATCACCTTCGTCAAGCTCGCCTTCGAACTCAGCGAGGTCGGCGCCTTCCTGGTTCTGATGGTGTTCTACCTGTCCTACTTCTTCCTGGCCCTGCCGGCGTCGTGGATCCTGCGCCGCACCGGCATGAAGAAGGGCCTGAGCCTGAGCCTGCTGGTGATGGCCGGTGGTGCCGCCCTGTTCGGCGAATTCGCCACCCAGCGCTGGTACCCCGGCGCACTGGGCGGCCTGTTCGTGATCGGCAGCGGCCTGGCCCTGCTGCAGACGGCCATCAACCCGTACATCTCGATCCTTGGGCCGATCGAAACGGCGGCGCGGCGCATCGCGTTGATGGGCATCTGCAACAAGATCGCCGGCATCCTGGCGCCGATCCTGATCGGCACGGTGGTGCTGCATGGCATTGGCGATCTGGACGTGCAGGTGCAGGCGGCCGATGCCGCGACCAAAGCCGTGCTGCTGAACCAGTTCGCCGCCAAGATCCATGCTCCGTACCTGGCCATGGCGGCGCTGCTGGTGGTGTTGGCGGTGGCGATCCTGTTCTCGCCGCTGCCGGAAATCAAATCGTCCGAAGCCAACGCTACGCCGGTGGCCGCCGGTGCGGTCGAGCGCCGCAGCATCTTCCAGTTCCCGCACCTGTGGCTGGGCGTGCTGTGCCTGTTCGTGTACGTGGGCGTGGAAGTGATGGCCGGTGATGCCATCGGCACCTACGGCCATGGCTTCAACCTGCCGCTGGACGAGACCAAGATGTTCACCGCCTTCACCCTGGGCGCGATGCTGGTCGGTTACGTGGTCGGCCTGCTGGTGATTCCGCGGGTGGTGTCGCAGTCGCGCTACCTGACCATTTCGGCGGTGCTGGGCGTGGTGTTCTGCCTGGGCGCGTGGGCAACGCACGGCTATGTGTCGGTGGCCTTCGTGGCCTTGCTGGGCTTTGCCAACGCCATGATGTGGCCGGCCATCTTCCCGCTGGCCATCCGCGGCCTGGGGCGCTTCACCGAAACCGGTTCGGCCCTGCTGGTGATGGGCATCGCCGGTGGCGCGATCATTCCGCAGCTGTTCGCTCTGCTCAAGCAGCACATCGATTTCCAGCTGGTGTTCGTGCTGCTGATGGTGCCCTGCTACCTGTACATCCTGTTCTATTCGGTGGTGGGCCACCGCGTGGGCCTGCCGCAGGACCGGAGCTGATCGGCGATGATGGACGGCAGCCAACCCCAGGAAAAACCGATGCGCAGAGCGACCATCAAGGACGTTGCCGAAAAGGCCAAGGTCTCGCTGAAGACGGTATCGCGGGTGATCAACAACGAGCCCTCGGTGATGCAGGCCACCCGCGCGCGGGTGCTGCGTGCCATCGCCGAGCTGGACTACGAGCCCGATCCGTCCGCGCGCAACCTGCGCAGCGGCACCACCTTCGTGATCGGGCTGGTCTACGACAACCCGAACCCGTACCACATCATCGGCGTGCAGAACGGCGTGCTCGCCGCCTGCCGCGAGACCGGGTTCGGCCTGCAGATCCATCCCTGCGATTCCAGTTCGCCGCTGCTGGCCGATGAACTGGCTGACTGGGTGCAGCGTTCGCGCCTGGCCGGGCTGGTGCTGACCGCACCGATGTCCGAGCGCCGCGACCTGATCCAGGCGCTGACCGCGCGTGGCATCAAGCTGGTGCGCATCATTGCGGCCACCGAAGATCCGGCCGACGGTGCCTGCGTGTTCGTCGACGACCGCGAGGCCGCCTACGAGATCACCGAACACCTGATCCAGCTGGGGCACCAGCGCATCGGCTTCCTCTGGGGCGGCAGCTCGCACCGCTCCTCGGGCGAACGCTATGCCGGTTATGAGGCCGCGTTGAAGGACTACGGCATGACCGTGGACAAGCACCTGGTGGTGCAGGGCGACTACACCTTCGACGACGGTTTCCGTGGCGCGCGCCGCCTGCTGGCGCTGCGCGAACCGCCTACCGCCATCTTCGGTTCCAACGACGAAATCGCTGCCGGCGTGCTGGCCGCCGCCAAGTCGGCCGGCATGAACGTGCCCTACGACCTGTCCATTGCCGGGTTCGAGGACAGCCCGTTCTCGCGCCAGTCGTGGCCGCCGCTGACCACCGCCAAGCAGGCCACCGAAGACATCGCCCGCCATGCCGCGCGCCTGCTGATCGCGCAGCTGCGCAGCGACGCCTACGACGATGCGCCGGCACCGCTGCACAACCAGGGCTTCGTGCCGCAGCTGGTGGTGCGCGGTTCGACCGCGCCGATGCGCCCGGCCGGCGCACGCCCCCTTCCTTCCGATCCTGCCTGAGCCTGCCATGTCGCTGTCAGACCCCACCGCTACCCTGATGTTCGCCGAGGCCGCTGAAGCGGCCGACGTGGTTGCCCGCCAGTTCTCGCGAAACCACGCCACCCTGGAAACCCTGGCCGCCAGCCTGCGTGCCGCGCCGCCGCCGTTCGTGGTTACCTGTGCACGCGGCAGCTCCGACCACGCCGCCACCTATGGCAAGTACCTGCTGGAAACCCAGCTGGGGCTGGTGGTCGCGTCGGCCTCGCCATCAGTGGGCTCGGTCTACGCCGCACCATTGCAGCTGCGCGGCGCACTGTTCATCGTCATCTCGCAGTCGGGCAAGAGCCCGGACCTGCTGCGCAACGCCGAGGCGGCCAAGGCCGCCGGCGCGCGCGTGATCGCGCTGGTCAACGTCGAGGATTCACCGCTGGCGCAGCTGGCCGACACGGTCATCCCGCTGCATGCGGGCCCCGAGAAGAGCGTTGCAGCGACCAAGAGCTACCTCGCCTCGCTGGCCGCATTGCTGCAGCTGGCCGCGTACTGGAAGCAGGACAGCAGCCTGCGTGCGGCGCTGGACCTGCTGCCGGACGCGATGCGTGAAGCCTGGCAGTGCGACTGGAGCGCGGTGACCGAAGGCCTGGTCGAGGCCACCAACCTGTTCGTGCTCGGCCGTGGCCTGGGCCTGGGTGCGGCGCAGGAAGCGGCACTGAAGTTCAAGGAAACCTGCAGCCTGCACGCCGAAGCCTACAGCTCGGCCGAGGTCAAGCACGGCCCGATGGCGCTGGTCGGCCGTGGCTTCCCGGTGCTGGCCTTCGCCCAGCCGGACGAGACCGGCGCCGGTACCCGTGCAGTGGTCGATGAATTCACCGCACGTGGTGCGCAGGTGTGGATGGCCGGTGCCGGCGGCAACCTGCCGGTGGCGGCCGCGCCGCATCCGCTGTGCGCACCGCTATTGACCGTGCAGAGCTTCTATCGCGCCATCAATGCGCTGGCGCTGCGCCGTGGCTTCAACCCGGACCTGCCGCCGCATCTGAACAAGGTTACGGAGACGGTGTGATGGCGACGGTGCTGCGCAATGCCCGCATCCTGGCCGGCGATGAGTTCCGCGACGACCTGGCGGTGGTGATCGAGGACGGTCGCATCAGCGCGCTGCTGCCCGATGCCGCGCCGCAGCTGGGCCACGCGGCCGAGCAGGTGGACCTGGGGGGCGGCTGGCTGCTGCCCGGCTTCATCGATGTGCAGGTCAATGGCGGCGGCGGCGCGCTGTTCAACAACACGCCGGACGTGGCGGCACTGCGCACCATCGCGCAGGCGCACCGCCGCTTCGGTACCACCGCGATGCTGCCGACGCTGATCAGCGATGACGTGGCGGTGATGCGCGAAGCCATCGGTGCAATGCGCGAGGCCATCACGCAGGGCGTGCCGGGCGTGATCGGCATCCATCTGGAGGGGCCGTACATCGCGCCGGCGCGCAAGGGCACGCACGATGCCAGCAAGTTCCGCGTGCCGGACGAAGCGGAGATTGCGCTGGCCGCATCGCTGGATAACGGCGTGACCCTGCTGACGCTGGCGCCGGAGCGCGTGCCGCTGGAGACCATCCGTGCGCTGGTCGAGCGTGGCGTGATCGTCGCTGCTGGGCACACTGCAGGCACCTACGAAGAGATCCGCGCCGGCCTGGATGCCGGCGTGCGCGGCTTCACCCATCTGTACAACGCGATGTCGCCGTTGCAGGGCCGCGAGCCCGGCGCGGTGGGCGCTGCGCTGGAAGACCGCGACAGCTGGATCGGCATCATCGTCGATGGCGTGCATGTGCACCCGGCCAGCCTTCGCGTGGCGTTGGCGGCCAAGCCGCGCGGTCGCCTGCTGCTGGTGACCGATGCGATGCCGCCGGTTGGAGCCGACGATCCCAGCTACGTGCTGTATGGCGAAACCATCACCGCCATCGATGGCGTGGTGCGCAATGCCGCCGGTTCGTTGGCCGGCTCGGCGCTGGACATGGCCATCGCCGTGCGCAATACCGTGCAGCTGCTCGGCCAACCGCTGGCCGAAGCGGCGCGCATGGCGTCGACCTATCCGGCGCAGTTCCTCAACGTCGACGACCGCCTTGGCCACATCGCCGAGGGCTACCAGGCCGACCTGGTGCTGCTGGATGACGCCCTGCAGGTGCGTGGTACCTGGATTGCCGGACAGTACGAGGCCGCCTGATGAACAGTACGCCGCCACGCCGTCTGGGCTCGATCGATGCCCTGCGCGGCATCACCGTGGCGGCGATGCTGCTGGTCAACAATCCGGGCGACTGGAGTGCGGTGTTCGCGCCGCTGCGTCACTCGGAATGGCATGGCTGCACGCCCACCGACCTGGTGTTCCCGTTCTTCCTGTTCCTGGTGGGTGTGTCGATGGCCTTCAGCGTGGCACCGCGCGCGCTGGATGCCGCTGCACGGCCAGCATTGGCGCGCGGGGTGCTGGAGCGTGCACTGCGCATCCTGCTCGCCGGCGCGTTGCTGCACCTGTTGATCTGGTGGGCGCTGCATACCCATCACTTCCGCATCTGGGGCGTGCTGCAGCGGATTGCGGTATGCGCAGCGTTGGTGGGTGTTCTGGCGGTGTATGCGCGGCCGCGCGTGCAGGCTGGCGTGCTGGTCACGCTGCTGGTGGGCTACACCGTGCTGCTGCTGGGCATCGGTGATCTGGCGCCATGGACCAACCCGGCCAGCCGCCTGGACACCACGCTGTTCGCACCGTGGATCTACCAGTGGCACGCCGATACCGGACTGGGCCATGACCCGGAAGGATTGCTGAGCACGCTGGGTGCGCTGGCCAGTACCGTGCTCGGCCTGATTGCCGGTGGCCTGCTGCGCAACGGTCGTGCGGCGGCATTGGCTGGCCTGGGTGTGGCAACCGCCGTGCTGGGGCTGCTGCTGGCCACGGTGCTGCCGTTGAACAAGCAGCTGTGGACGCCCAGCTACGCGCTGTGGACCGGGGGCCTTGCCGCGCTGGCACTGTGGCTGAGCCACGTGCTGATCGACCAGAAGGGATGGCCCGCACTGGGCCGGCGCTTCGGGGTCAATGCAATTACCGCCTATCTTGGCGCATCGGTGATGTCGGTGGCGCTGATGGCGACCGGCGCGTGGGGCTGGATCTGGCAGCAACTGGCCGCCGCGATGCCGCACGCGCTCGAGCTGGCGTCGATGCTGCAGGCGCTGGCGTTCGTCGCGCTGTGGTGGGGCGTGGGGTGGTGGCTGGACCGGCGGAAGATCTATCTGAAGATCTGACGGCTCCGGGTCGGATCCCTTTCCGCAGGAAAGGGCTCTGACCCAACCCGGGAGGCCGCCTCATCCAGGCATGGGCATGACTCCGCAAAGGTGAACGATTTCAGGCACGTAGAGGTCAGGTGATGCCCGATCAAGTTCGCATCTGAACTGTGATGATCGGCACGCAAATTCACCTGCCGAAACCGTTCACCATGGCGCAGACTTCGCTCGCAGTACCGCATATCCGCAGTTCCTGATCCCCTGTCCAGGAGTGCTGTATGTCCCGTGCCGTCCCGCGCGCAGTGCGTATGCGCCGCCTCACTGTTTCCGTACTGCAGGCTTTGGCTGTTCCCTCCGTCATGCTGTTGACCGCCAGCGCCGCCTGGGCCGGCTGTGACAGCGTCGCCCCCGTCGCCGGCCAGACGGTCACCTGCGATGCCAATGCGCCGAACCCGCAGACCGTTCCCGTCACCGCCAATGGCGCCGCCGGCATCACCGTCACTGTCGCCAGCACGGCGCAGCTGCAGCAAAGCGGTGGCAGCAGCGCGATTTCGCTTGTCGGGGCCGGTGGGCACCTGTTGTCCAACCTGGGCACGATCAGTTCGGTGGGCGGCGTGGCGGTCCAGCTCGGTGGCGGCAGCCGCGTCGAGAACTCGGGCAGCATCAGCACCGGCAACAACACCGCCCTGCAGTTCGTCGGCGCGGGCGACAGCGTGCTGGTCAACCGCGGAACGATCAGCGGGCGCACCGGCGTGCAGTTCGGTGCCGGCACTGATCGCCTGGACATGCAGGCTGGCAGCATCAGCGGCAGTGTGCTGCAGGGTGATGGCAATGATGCGCTGCTGCTGGACAACGGTACGATCGACAGCGTCGACCAGGGCAGTGGCGATGACCAGATGACCGTCACCGGCGGCACCGTCACCGGCGTGGTGGCGCAGGGCAGTGGCCGCGATGATTTCGTCATGAGTGGCGGCACGGTCGGCGCGCTGCAGCAGGGCGACAACATCGATACCTTCCGCATGAGCGGTGGCCGCGTCATCGGTGCGTTCGAGGATGGTGACCAGGCGTGGATGACCGCTGGCCGCATCGGCCGGGTCAACATGAAGCTGGACAAGAACCTGTGGGACCAGTCCGGCGGCACCGTGGACGGCAACGTGGTGACCGGCTTCGATACCGACACCATCATCATCTCGGGTACCGCCTACATCGGCGGCAACATCAGCGTCAGCGGCGGCAACGACAGCGTGACCATCACCGACGGCACCGTGCGCGGGCAGGTACTGCTCAGTACTGGCAACGACACCTTCAACTGGAATGGCGGCGGCATCGTCTACGGCGCGATCGACATGGGGCCGGACAACGACGTCGCCAACCTCGGCAACCTCAACCAGGGCAACCTGGGGGCGGTGCCGCTGTTCGACGGTGGCGGTGGCATCGACCAGCTCAACTTCCACAACGTCAAGACTGCCGGCGTGGGCCGCTTCCAGAACTGGGAGGCGATCAGCCTGGCTAACAGCACCGAGCTGACCTTTGATGGCGACCTGGTGCTGGGCGACAGCGGAACCGGCACCGGCACGCTCACCGTGGACGACACCAGCACCGTCTACGCGGGCAGTGGCGGCCATGCAGTCCGTCCGTTCAACAGTGGTGCACTGGTGGAGATGGCCAATGCCGGGCGCATCGACCTGACCGGCACCGGCGCAGGCGACGTGTTCACCGTGCGTGGCAACTACCGTGGTGACGGCGGTGGCCTGTACCTGCGTACCGTGCTGGGTGCGGACAATTCCAGCAGCGACCGCCTGGTGATCGATGGCGGAACCGCCACCGGTACCACCGGCATCGGCGTGCTCAATGCCGGCGGCAGCGGCGCCGCCACGCTGGCCGATGGCATCCTGGTGGTGCAGGCCTTGAATGGTGGCCGCACTGCGCCGGGCGCGTTCTCGCTGTTCGCACCGGTTGCAGCCGGTGCCTACGAGTACTTCCTGTTCAAGGGTGGTGTCAGCGCCGGCACCAGCGAGAACTGGTACCTGCGATCGACGCTGGTGACCGGACCAACGCCGGCACCCAACGGCGGCGGCACTGCCACGCCACCGCCCCTGACGCCGCCGGTCGCACCGCCGCCGGCGATCACCCCGGCACCGCCGCCGCCGCCTGAAGGCGCTACCGATCCGAACCTGACCGCCGGCGAGGCCGCGCCGCCACCGCCGCCACCGGAACCGGCGCCGGTGGCGCCGCCCAGCGACCCGGCGGTGCCGGACGTGCCGGTGGCCGGCGGTGCGTTGCCCGGTACCGGCACCCCGCCAACGCCGGGTGCACGCCCGGCCGAAGGCGCGGTGGTGCCGCTGTACCGCGTGGAGACCGCCGCCTACGCCGTGGTGCCACCGCTGCTGCGCGAGACCTCGCTGGCCAGCCTCGGTACCTTCCACGAGCGGCAGGGCGAACAGCGCCTGCTGTACAACCAGGGCACAGTCCGCACCGCTTGGGGCCGGTTGGTGGGGCAGAGCAGCGAGATCCACTGGAAGGGTGATGCGCAGCCGGGCTTCGATGGCGATGTGATGGGCCTGCAGGCCGGCCTTGATGTGTGGGCCGCGGCGTCTGACCATCATCGCAATCAGATCGGTGTATTCGTTGGCCGCACCCGCGCGCAGGGCAAGACCACGGGTCTGGCACTGGGCTGGGAGAACGTGCAGGTAGGCCAGAACCGCCTGGATGACAAGCACGTGGGCCTGTACTGGACCTTCACCGACAGCAGTGGCGGCTACATCGACGCCGTGGCGATGCAGAGCCGCTACGACGGCCGCGTGCGTTCCTCGCGTGGGCTCGGCTTCGGCCTGAGCGGCGACGGCACCAGCGTGTCGGTGGAGGCCGGCAAGCCGCTGCTGCACTTCGGGCAGTCCGCATGGTGGCTGGAACCGCAGGTGCAGGTGATCTGGCAGCGCACTTCGCTGGATGACCGTCGCGATGAAGTATCGAGTGTGCGCTTCGACAACGACAACGCCTGGACCGGCCGCATCGGCCTGCGTCTTGCCGGTGATTACCAGCTGGCTGACAACGGCTGGCAGCCGTATTTCAAGCTCAATTACTGGCATGGCCGTTCTGGTGAAGACCGCATCCGTTTCGACGACGACGTGATCATCAATTCGCAGCGCTCACGCGCGCTGGAAGCCGGCGTGGGTGTGGTCGGGCGTTTCAACCGAACGATCAGCGCCTATGCCGTGGCCGACTACACGCGCGAATTGGGCGGCGACCGCAAAGAGAAGCGCCGCATCATCGAAGGCAACATCGGCCTGCGCGCGGACTGGTGAGTCTCATGCTCTGGTGTGCCGACCAAGGTCGGCACACACACCCAACCGACGCCATTGACCCGCTCTGGTAGGTGTCGACCTTGGTCGACACGCTCTGAAATATCGTTCGCTTTGGGCGATAGGGAATTGCTATGAATTGATGAATCCGTAGATGAGATTACCTTTCTCGAAATGGACATGAAGAATGGCCTCGCCGGGCTCGCCATCTCCGAGGAGATAGCACTCAACTGCAATGTCACCATCACCACAGTCATACGTGGTCATCAACGATATCAAGTCGCCTGCTGCGCCGTACGTAGGTAGAGGGATGGAAATGGCGGCACCTTCTAGGAAGTACACCGGCAGAAGCTCGTAGATTTCCAGAATCATGACTGAGGTCAGGCCAAAGTCCTCCTGCAGTGTGCTGCTATCCCGATCCGATAGCGCATGCACGAATTTCCGAAGTAATCCATATCTCTTGTCGTCCAGGCCTTGATCTGATTGCTTTCTCATGGGTCTATTTCTTTCCGGTAGGGTTCCAACATCTAGCAGCATTCATTGGCTCGTATCGGCAGCAGCTCGGGCGCGACCAGCGCCCCGGCATGATCGGCCAGCACCACCACCGCATGCAGCAGGCCTTCCTCCACCTGCGGCGGACACTGCGCCTGCGCATCATCCATCTCGCGTGCCGACTGCGCCGCCAACAAGATGCCCCCACACGCAGACACCGCCGCCAGGCAGCGCGTCGCCTCGGCCAGGTGCCGGCCGCGCGCCTCGCTGAGTTGCCGTTCGCGCCACGCCTGGCCGTCGGCCGCGTGGCTGTGAGCGATGCCGCGCAGCCGCGCGAAGAATGCGGAGGGCGGCGCCTGTTCGTCGACTTCGGTGAGCGCATCTTCCAACGCTTCGGCTGCGGCGTTGGACAGCTGCAGGCCGGGCAGTGCAGCGCCGAGCAGTGCCTGCAGGCGTGGATAGGCGGGGTAGGGCGTGTTCATGGCGGCAACCTCACGAGGCAAGGCCACCTGCGAAGCGCAAGGTGGCGGGCGGTGCGGGTTGGCGTGCCGGTCAAAATCAAAGCGAAAAAGCCGACGGATCACGAGGATCCCCACGCACCGCCCACCATGGGCAAGCCGGTGCATTGTCGCGATTGCCGTTGATGCGGCAAATCGATCGCTTCGATGTTTGATTCAGGACGCCAATCCCGGTCAGCGCAGGAAGCGCCGACGGGGCCACCTTGGCGCGTTGTGCGCCGCGATGGCATGGGCAAAGTTGCAATGTGGTGACCGCACGCAAGCCGCCTTGCTGCAACCCGCGACCGGGCCGGATACGACAGTTCGCGCGTGGCGCAAGCGATCATGCCCCGGTTATGCTGCGGTCCTGATTCAACGACAAGGAAGCGTCGCATGCAGGTTCGCAAGGGAGTGCGTCGCATCGGCGCGCTGATGCTCGTGTTGCTGGCGACCGGCGCCATGGCCGATACGCCAGGCGCGGTCGAGATGCCCTCGCCGGAGGCCCAGGCTGAGATCCTCAACCTGCTTGAACGCCAGGCGCTGTATCGCGACCGGGTGGACTGGCCCGCCATCCGCATCCGCCTGCAATCGGCGCAGGGGGATCCCGCGCAACGGCTGGCCGTTCTGCGCGAAGCCATTGCGCTCAGCACCGGCCACCATGGTGCGTGGACCACGACCCAGCGTCAGCGCGAATCCCTCGCGCGTGCGCAGCAGGCCGGTGCCGCCGCCGTGGACCGGGCCAAGGCCGCTGATGCGGTGGATGCGCGCATCGGCTGGGTGGTCATCGAGGGCTATGCCTCCTCGCCGGGCGCGACGCCGCAGGAAAAATTCCGCCAGGACATCCAGCGTGCCGCGCGATGGCAGCAGGTCATCCGCAGCAAGGACGACGGCGCGCGCTGTGGCTGGATCGTCGACCTGCGGGACAACGGTGGCGGCTCCATGTGGCCGATGCTGCTGGGCATGGCCCCGCTATTACGCACCTCGGTGGTGAACAACGAGGACGTCGGCGCGTTCGAAACCGCGCAAGGGCCGCAGCGCTGGACGTTGACGGCGACTGCGGTGCAGCTGGCGGGCAGGCCGCTGCTGGACTTCGGCCAGTCCGGCCATGTAGTGCGGCAGCCTGGCGCACCGGTGGCGGTGCTGTTCGGGCCCCGCACCGGCAGTTCGGGCGAGGCCTCGGTGCTGGCGTGGCGTGGCCGCCCGCAGTCGCGGAGTTTCGGCCAGCCGACCGCGGGTGTCTCCACCGGCAATGTCGTGCACACCCTTGCCGATGGAAGTCGCCTGCTGCTGACCACCAGCGTGATGCGGGACCGCAATGATCGTGGCGATGGCTTGAAGATCGAACCCGACCAGCGCGTCGAGGGTGATGCCGCCACTGTGGCCGCCGCCCAGGCCTGGCTGCTGGCCCAGCCCGCCTGCCAGGGCAACCGGACATGATTCTGATCGGCCAACAGGAACGGGTGCTGATCGTCGGCCCCACCGAAGCGCACCACTGCCTGCGCTGCCAGACGGAAACCGAGTTCGCGCCGCAGCTGCGCTACAAGATGGCGCGCATCGACCTGCTGTTCGGCTTCACCTACCAGCGCCGCTACGAGCTGGCCTGCACCCGGTGCGAGCACGGCTGGGTGCTCGATACCGAGACCATGGACCAGCAGCTGGGCGGGGTGCCGATCCCGTGGCGGCACCGCTTCGGCCTGCCGTTGATGCTGGTGGGGGGCGCCGCGCTGGCGGTGGCCGGTTGGATGTGGCGGCACGGATACATCGGTTGAGGACCGGGCCTGTTAAAGTCTGCCCTGCAACCACGTACCGGAACCGACCATGGACCACGACACCCCGTTCGAACCCCTCAACGACCTCGAGGTGCGCCTGCTGCAGGCCCAGGACGGCACGCTGACCGCAGCGCAGTTCCTCGACGGCCTGCTGACCTCGACGGCGTTCGTGCTGCTGGACAAGGCCATTGGTGAGGATGGCGCCTGGGACGAAAGCATCTCGCCGCTGGTGCTGACCAGCGAGAGCGGTGAGCCGATGTTCGCGGTGTTCACTGCCCCCGAGCGCGCGGGCCTGTGGCACGAGCAGCTGCCGCAGTTTGCGCATGCCATGCCGATCGCGGTGCACGCGCTGCTGGCCGGTATCGGCGACGGCGTCGGCCTGGTGCTGAACCCGGGCCTGGACGTGGGCATGGAGATGATTCCCGATGCCGTGGCCCAGCTGAAGCAGCGTGCGGCGGCGATTACCCGTGGGATGGCGCACTGAAGCCAGTGATATAGGGGTGCCGGCCAGCGGCCGGCACTGCCCATAGCAGTGCGCGCGGACGTTGCGGATCAGCGGGCGGCGGCGATGGCTTTCACCCGCGCCTTGGCCAGCGCTTCGCCGATGGCCGGGCCCTTCAGATGCGTGGTATCCAGATCCCGCGCCTGCACTGACAGCGCCGCTTGGTGCAGGCGCTTGAGCGTTTCGCCCTGGGGGTAGTCGGCGTCCTCGAAGCCGAGCCGGCCGCGCTTGTCGGCCTCGCAGCACAGTGCGATGCGGGCCACGCGTTCCGGCCGGCGCAGCGCATCACAGCGGCCCAGCAGTTCCAGCACGGTGGCATCGCGCAGTTCGTCGATGCGGTGCACGTTCAAGTGCTCGCGACACACCGCTTCGGCCAGCTGCTGGTGTTCGGCGGGAATCTTCAACCGCGCACACAGTGCCTTCAAGGGCTTGATGCCGCGCTGCTCGTGCATGATGTGGCGCGGCCACTCCTCCGGCGGGGTCAGGCCCTTGCCCAGGTCATGGGTAAGCGCGGCAAAGCCGACCAGGTCATCGCCCGGCGCCAGTTTCGCGGCGGTGTCGCTGACCATTTCCTGATGGATGCCGGTATCGACCTCGGGGTGGAACTCAGCACGTTGCGGCACGCCATACAGCGCTTCCAGCTCGGGCAGGATCGGGCCCAGTGCCTGCGCATCGTGCAGCGTGCGCAGGAAGGCGGAGGGCCGTTCACTGACCAGCGCCTTGCGTAGCTCCTGCCAGACGCGCTCGGGCACCAGCGCGTCCAGCTCGCCGCTGGCGGCGACCTCGCGCATCAGCGCCATGGTCTCTTCGGCGACGGTGAAGCCCAGCGGTGCGAAGCGCGCCATGAACCGGGCCGCGCGCAGCACGCGCAATGGATCTTCCACGAACGCGGGGCCGACATGGCGCAGCACGCGTTGCTCGATATCGCGCACACCGCCGTAGGGATCGACCAGCGTGCCGGTGTCTTCGTCGCAGGCAATCGCGTTGATGGTGAAGTCGCGGCGCTGCAGGTCTTCTTCCAGCGTCACTGCCGGGTCGGCATCGACCACGAAGCCGCGGTAGCCACGGCCGGATTTGCGCTCGGTGCGCGCCAGCGCGTATTCCTCAGCGGTTTTCGGGTGCAGGAACACCGGGAAATCGCGGCCGACGGCGGTGAAGCCCTGCGCTTCCATCTGCGCGGGCGTGGCGCCGACCACCACCCAGTCATGGTCGCCGGCAGGTCGCTGTAGCAGGCGGTCACGCACGGCGCCGCCGACAAGATAGATCTTCATGGCTGGAATCATCGCATGCCCGGCGCAGACGCACCGGTAGTGCCGGCCGCTGGCCGGCACCCCCAGTCACCCCGAAGCTGCCGGCCAGCGCCCGGCACTACCGATACAGCGTCCAGCCGATCCAGGCCAGCAGGCTCATCGTTTCCCTCCCCAGCGAGTGGATGCCGGGTCGTGCCGGCCAGCGGCCGGCACGACCGCAGTGCGATCAATCGCCGCCCTGGTCGGCGTTGGCGGCGCAGCTGAAGCGCTTGCGCTTGTCCACCAGGCGGCCCATCAGGCGATCGCTCAGCGGCAGCGCATCACCATTGAGGCGCCAGTCGTAGATCACGCTGAAGGCCAGCACGCGGGCCACGTACTCGCGGGTTTCCTTGTAGCTGATGGTCTCGATCCACAGGTCCGGATCAAAGCCCGGGCGCTGGCTCTGCCAGCGTGCGGTCGGGGTCGGGCCGGCGTTGTACGCGGCGATGGTCACGTAGGGCAGGCCGTCGTACTTGTTCATCAACTGGCGCAGGTAGGCGGTGCCGATGGCGATGTTGGTGTCCGGGTCGTACAGGCTGTCGGCGCCGCCGTAGCCGGTCAGGCCGATCGACTTGGCCACGCCGGCACCGGTGGCTGGCAGCACCTGCATCAGGCCCATGGCGTTGGCAGGCGAGCGCGCACGCGGGGTGAAGGTGCTCTCGGCGCGGATCTCCGCCGCCACCCAGGCCGGGTCGATTGCGTTGCGTGCCGATTCGCGGCGGATGGTGGCGTCGTGGTGCAGCGGGAAGCGCAGGTCGTACAGGCGCTGCTCCTGCGGCTGCTTGCCGAGCGCGAACACGGCGCGGTCGAACCAGCCGTTGTCCTGCGCCACGCGCACGGCGAGGCGACGCTGGGTGTCATCGAAGCGCGACAGTGCACTGTTCCATTCGGCCACGGCCCAGCCAGCGCGATCGATCTGGTACAACGCCATTGCGCGCTGGATGGCCGGGTCGCGCGCGATCACCGCCTGAGCCTGCGCGCTGTCGTTGGGCTGCCACGGGCACAGCGTGTAGCCCTGCTGCAGCTTGTCGGCGGCGAGGAAGCCGTGGAAGGTCGATGCACGCGCGGCCTCGCGGAACAGCGGCTGCGCCTGCTGGGCCTGGCCGGTCTTCTCCAGCATGCGGCCTTCGAAGTAGCGCCAGCGCGGGTCGCTGCGCTGCTTGCTGCCCATCTTGCGGATGGCGGTCAGCGCCGCGGTCCAGTCGCCGCGGGACATCGCTTCGCGCACGCGCCACTCGTGCAGGCGTTCGTCATAGGCCGACTCCGGCACCGCGTTGAGGCGGCGTGCCGAATCGGGCAGGTAGGACGCCACCGTCCACAGCGCGATCTGGTACAGCACCTGGCCCTGCTGGGCGGCACTCAGCCCCAGTGCCTGCGCGTACTGCGGCAGCTGCTGTTCGGTGGCGGCCGGGTCGGCCTTGGCCAGCTTGGCCAGGCCATCGGTGGCGATGCGCCGGCTGCGCTCGTTGCGGGGCCAGTTCAGGGCGCTGGCGTTGGGCTTGTCGACGAAGGCGGCGTAAGTGTTGGCCAGTGCCAGGTCAGTGGCAGGCAGGCCGCGGGCCGCGCTGCGCATCACGGCGGGCTGCTGCGCGTCGGCGGCAGCATCGATCCGTTCCCAGCGCAGGGCGTCGCTCAGGCCGCCTTGTGCCTGCAGCACGGTGAACACCGCATCGCAGCTGTCCGGCAGCGGCTTGCCGTTCTTGCGCCACAGCTCCTGTGCTTCGCTGATCCACTGCGGATCGACCTTGCCGGTCACCTGGCGCGCGGTCAGCTGCGCACAGCGCAGGCCGGCGTTGTCGGTGGGCGCCCAGTTGGCCAGCAGGGTCGGCCAGTCCTGGCGGCGGGCGAGCGAGGGCAGCCACACGCTGCGGAACGTGCTGGCCACGGCCTGGCCCTCATAGCGCGTGAGGAAGGCCTGTGCCTGCGCGGTATCGACGGTGTCGATGTTGCGGCGCAGGTTGGCGTACTCCAGCCAGCCATACGCCGGATGGCGGCTGAGCGCAGCGGCCTGGCCAGGATCGAACTGGCCGCGTTCGGCGGCCGCGATCGCGGCTTTCATCTGCGCGTTCTGGGCATCGAGGGACTGGGCATTGGCGCAGCCGATCAGCAGCGTGGTGGCCAAGGGCAGCAGGGACAGGGCGGTCGAAGAGCGTCGGGTCATGGCATGCAGCATAGCGGGCAGTGGCTGAATTCAGTTTCGCATTGCGTGCACGCAATGCGTGGGCAACGATAGCTGAATGACCCCGCACAGGCCCCTGCCGCAGGCGGGCGCAGGCGTCGTAACGTCGGCCTTGGGCGAACCGCCCGGCTGCAGGGAGCGGCACATGGCGTTCAGTAGCGCAGGAAGAAGCGGCCCGCTGGCGGACATCAATGTCACGCCACTGGTGGATGTGATGCTGGTGCTGTTGATCATCTTCATCGTAACCGCGCCGATCGTGGCCCGGCCGATTCCCGTGCAGTTGCCACAGGCCACCGATCGCACGATCGATCGCCCCGAACCGCCGCCGCCGATCGAGCTGCGACTGGATGCGTCGAACCAGCTGAGCTGGGATGGCCAGCCGATGGCGATCGGCGATCTGCAGGGGCGCCTGCAGGCGCAGGCCGGCGAGCATGCCGGCAACCTGCCGGAGCTGCGCATCGCCACCGATCCGGCGGCCGAGTACGAAGGCATGGCGCGGATATTGGCTGCGGCCGAAGCCACTGGCATGGAGCGCATTGCCTTCGTGCGGTGAGTTTCGTGCGGTGAGTCCGGCAACGGGCGGCCTGCCATCGGCAGGCCGCTCTTCCTGCGAGGGAACGTGGCATGCGATACGGGACACAGCACGCGGCCTCACTGATGGCCGCCCCCAATCTGGCACCGCTGGTGGATGTGTTGCTGGTGTTGCTGGCGCTGGTGATCACCGCGCTGCCGATGGCGCAGGCGACCGGCCTCCTGGCGCTCCAGCAGCGCACCTCGTGCCCACCCTGGCCGGCGTCCTCACCCCAGCCGATCCACCTGCGCATCGACGCGGCGGGGGCGATGTTCTGGAATGGCCAGCCGCTCGACGCTGTCGCGTTGCAGCGGCACCTGGTGCAGGCGCAGCAGATGCCGCAGCAGCATCGCCCCTGGGTGCACCTGGCGACCGCCGACGACACCGACTACGAAGACATGGCACGCGTGCTGCTGGCCGTGAGCCAGCATGGGCTGCGCGTCGACGCGCCCGGTCACTAGCGCCTGCACCGACAAGTCCCCTTGATGAGTTGTGGCGGATCTCGGCGCGCGCTGACGCAGCCGGCATCAAAGTGGAGGGCGGTGAACAGTACCGTCCGGTTCTAAACGGTCCTCATCTGACGTAAATGTCTGTCAATTGCGTCAATTCCGCGTGAAAGAGTGTCGATCATCACGCCGTGATTTTTACCGCTTGTTTACAAAGGAGACGCTGCCGCCATGCAGGGGGGAGCGCGGCAGTCCATGTCCCGACATTCCTTTGGAGAGAGAGCGAATGAAGCACCTGCACCACCGCCCGTTGGCGGTTGCCGTCACGCTGTGCGTGATGGCCTTGGCACCCCTGGGTGCCGCTGCACAATCCACCACCAACCTCGACGCGGTGGAAGTCACCGGTACCCGCATCAAGCGCGCTGAAGTAGAGGGCCAGGTCCCGATCCAGACCCTGACCCGTGGCGACATCGAACGCACCGGCCTGACCTCGATCGGCGAAGTGCTGCAGCAGCTCACCGGTTCCGGCTCTGCGCTCAACGCCAAGTTCAACTCGTCCGGCAACTTCGGTTTCCCGCCCGATGGCAGTGGCGTGGGTGCCGGCTCGGCGCAGGTCGATCTGCGCCACCTGGGTGCCAAGCGCGTGCTGGTGCTGGTCGACGGCATCCGCTGGGTCAATGAATCGTCGGCGTCCGGTGTGGGCTCGGCCACCGACCTCAACACCATTCCGCTGGCCATCGTCGAGCGCATCGAGGTGCTGGAGGACGGTGCTTCGTCGCTGTACGGCTCCGATGCCATCGCCGGCGTGGTCAACATCATCACCCGCCGCGATTTCGATGGTGGGCAGGTGACGCTGAACTACGGCGAGTACAGCAAGGGCGACGGCACGCAGAAGGGCGTGGACCTGGCCTGGGGCAAGAGTGGCGATCGCTTCAGCCTGTTCCTGGGCGCCAGCTGGACCAAGCAGGACCCGGTATTCGCCAAGGATCGCGAGCAGTCGCGCTTCCCCATTCCCGGTACCGGCCTGGCGTTCGGCAGCGGTGGTATTCCGCAGGGCCGTTTCATGTTCACCGACCCGAACACCGGTGCGGTGCAGAACATCGTGCCCAATACCGGCGTGAGCAATCCGCGGTACGACGGCAGTGCCGGCTGCAGCCGCACGGATGACTATCACTGCTTCACCACCGCCGACCGCTTCAACTTCGCCGAATACAACATGGTGCTTACGCCGTCGGAGCGCAAAGGCCTGTTCGGCCAGTTCCGCTTTGACATCACCGACAACGTGCAGTGGTACATCAAGGCGCTGGGCAACCGCCGCGAGTCGACCAACCAGGCCGGCCCCGAGCCGCTGTTCTTCGGCCCCGATGGCGCCACCGGCAATCCGTTGGCCGACAACATCGTGGTCTCGCGCCTGAACCCGTACAACCCGTTCGGCTTCGATCTCGTCTCCGGCGACAACATGAGCCTGATCGGTCGTCGCCCGGTGGAGGGCGGTGCGCGCGTGTTCAAGCAGAAAGTGGACACCACCTACTTCGCCACCGGCCTGGTCGGTGACTTCCATGCCGCCGACCGCAGCTGGTACTGGGACGTCAACGGCATGTACAGCAAGAACAAGGCCGAGCAGACCAACTACGGCAGCTATGACATCTACAAGGTGAACATGGCGCTGGGCGATCCCGCGGTGTGCGCGGCCACGCCTGGCTGCGTGCCGTTGAACATCTTCGGTGGCGCCGGTTCGATCACCCCGGACATGCTGAAGTGGATCCAGCCGGTGGTGCGCGACCGCAGCCAGAACGAACTGAGCCTGTTCACCGCCAACCTGTCCAGCGAGCTGTTCTCGCTGCCGGCCGGTCCGGTGTCCTTCGCCACCGGCTTCGAGTACCGCAAGTACAAGGGCGCCTACCAGCCCGATCCGCTGACGGTGATCGGCCACTACAACGGCGTGCCGTCGCAACCGACCTCCGGTTCCTACGACGTCAACGAGGCCTACCTGGAGTTGAGCGTGCCGATCTTCGCCGACTCCTCGTTCGGCAAGAAGCTGGACCTGAGCCTGGCCGGCCGCTATTCGGACTACTCCACCTTCGGCGGCGAGTTCACGCCCAAGTACGGCCTGCGCTGGCAGGTGACCGATGACTTCGTGCTGCGCACCACGTACGCCGAGGGTTTCCGCGCACCGTCCATCGGTGAGCTGTACGGCTCTGCCGCACGTGCCGACCTGCAGCTGTTCGATCCGTGCTCGGTGGGCCTGGGCGGCACGCCGCCGCGTGGCAGCGCGGCCAACTGTGCTGCACTGGGCGTACCGGCCGGCTTCCAGCAGGCCAACTCGCAGATCTCGGTGACCACCGGCGGCAACCGCGAGCTGGACCCGGAACGCTCGCGCAGCTTCAGCGCCGGCTTCGTGTGGAGCCCGTGGTTCGGCAACAACGCCTCGTGGTCGGAGCGCTTCGATGTGGAAGTCACTTTCTACCGCCATGCCATCGATGGTGCGATCCAGGCCATCAACGCGCAGACCCAGCTGGACCTGTGCGTGGATACACTGGACCCGATCTACTGCAACGGCATCACCCGTGCCAGCACCGGTGCGGTCAGCAGCTTCAACAACCGCCTGACCAACCTGGGTTCGATCAAGACCGACGGTTGGGACGTGGATCTGTTCTGGACGCTGCCGCAGACCTCCATCGGCCAGTTCAAGCTGGGGTGGAAGAACACCTTCGTCGGCCGTTACGAGGCCACTGGCGCGGCCGGGCAGAAGCAGCCGCAGAAGCCGGGCGTGGAAGTGGCCGACAGCTCGATCCCGGAGTGGACCAGCAATGCCAGCCTCGGCTGGACGATGGATCGCTGGAGCGCCAACTGGACGGTGCGCCACATCTCCGAGCTGACCGAGAACTGCGGCGATGCGGCGGCCTTCCCGGTGTGCAGCAACCAGGCTGCGGGCACCAACACGCTGTCGGCCACCACCTTCCACGACATGCAGGTGGGCTACAAGATCGACTGGATGAAGGGGTTGCAGCTGACCGCCGGCCTGAACAACGTGTTCGACAAGGATCCGCCGATCTGCCTGTCGTGCTCGTTGAACGGCTACGACGCTTCGACCTACGACATCCCGCGTGGCCGTTACTGGTACCTGCGCGCGGACCTGCGCTTCTGATGTGACGGTGGCAGCGCCGGTCAGTTCCGGCGCTGCCTTGCGGGTGTAGAGCCGAGCCCGCGCTCGGCTGATTCTCTGAGCCGAGCATGGGCTCGGCTCTACAGGTGCGGGGCGTGCGAACCCCGCGTCTGATCAGAACGCCCAGGTGAACGTCAGCGAGCCATTGCGGCCATCGCCGTAGGCACCGTAGCCGTTGATCTGCGACAGGTACTTCTTGTCCAGCAGGTTGTTGAGGTTGGCCTGCACGCTGAACTCCGGCGAGATGCGGTAACGCACGAAGGCGCTGACCAGCGCGTAGCCGCTCTGTTCGATGCGGCCGTAGGCCGGCACCGGGTAGTAGATGCGGTTCTGCCAGTTGGCGCCGCCGCCGACGGTCAGTGCCTGCAGCGACTGCGGGGTGTAGCTGGTGAACAGCTTCAATGCGGTCTGCGGCAGGTTGGTGTTGATGTCGGCGCCGTTGATGTCCTTGGCCACATAGCGCGACGCACCGAAGGTCGCATTCCAGCCCGGGGCGAGTTCGCCGTTCAGCTCGAACTCGAAGCCGCGGCTGACGGTGCCGCGTGCAGCGCGATAGGCGAACTCGTTCTGGCTGCCCTGCACGGGTTCACCGGTGGCCTGGCCGACGTTGTCCTGTTCGATGCGGAACACGGCCAGCGAGGCGTTCAGGCGGTTGTCGAACCACGCGCCCTTGACGCCCACTTCGTAGCTCTTTCCATCGACCGGATCGAGGTAGCCGCCATTGCGGTCCTTCAGCGTCTGCGGCTGGAAAATCTCGGTGTAGCTGGCGTAGGTCGAGTACGTCCCGTTGATGTCGAAGACCAGGCCAGCGTACGGCGTGGTCACCTTGTGCGCGCGGTCGGCGCCTTCACCCTCGCTCTTCCAGTCGGTGTAGCGTGCGCCGATGATCAGCTTCAGCGGATCGGCCAGCGACAGGCGAGCGGCCGCGTAACCGGCCTTCTGCGTGATGGTGCCCTCGCTGGCCAGGGCCAGCGGGTTCCAGTTCGGCTCACCGATCTTGCCCGTCCAGTTCAGATAGCTGGCGAACGGATCCCAGGGCTGGCCCGGGCCACCGACCTGGTAGTCGCCGTAGTTGGCGTACTCGCGCCTGTTGTAGCTGAGGCCGGCCATCAGCTGGTGCTCGCGGCCAAACAGCTGGAACGGGCCATCCACGTAGCCGTCGACGCCAGTGACCTTGCGCTCGGTGTTGTACAGGCCTGCGGACGGCGAGATGCCCGCGCCAGTGGTCCGGTCGAAGTTCGAGGCGCCCGTGGTCCAGTCGTTGTAGGCGGGGTAGAACAGCTTGTCGTCGGCCCTGGTCTCATCGTGCGTGGCACCCACCTTGAACTTCCAGCCGTTGCTGAAGGCGTGTTGCAGGGTGGCGAAGGCCCGCTTGCTGGTGGTGTCCCAATAGGTCCACTCCGGGCTGGCGTTGAACGATTCGTCGTAGCCGGTGCGCGAGCCATCCGAATACAGCATCGGGAAGCCGCCCCAGGTCGCACCATTGGCGCGCTTCTGCTGGTAGTCGTAGCCCACGCTCAGCTGGGTGTCCGGGGTCAGGTCGGCATCGATGACGGCGTAGCCCAGCGTCTTGCGCTGGTTGTAGCGGTCCATCTGGCCGTCGGTATCCAGATAGCTGCCGATCACGCGCCCGCGCACGCTGCCGCTGGCGTTGAGCGCGCTGCCCACATCCACCGTGGTGCGGGTGCGGCCCCAGCTGCCGACGTTCACCGAGACGCTGCCGGTCAGCTCGGCGCTGTCGGCATGCTTGCGGATCAGGTTCACCGACGCCGACGGATTGCCGGCGCCGCTGAGCAGGCCGGTGGCGCCGCGCACCACTTCCACGCGGTCGTACAGCGCCAGATCCAGGCCGGAGTCACCGTAGCTCCAGTTCTGCACCATCTGCGTCGGCAGGCCGTCGAACTGGTAGGCGTCGATGTAGAACCCACGCGCGTAGAACTCGGTGCGCTCGCTGTCGGACTGGGTGCTGGTCACGCCGGTGGTGTTGGCCAGCACGTCGATGATGTCGTCGAGCTTCTGATCTTCGATGCGCTGGTGGCTGATGATGCTGACCGACTGCGGGATCTCGCGCGGTGCCAGGTCGAAGCGGGTACCGGCCGAGGTGCGGCGCACCGAATAGCCTTCGGCGCGTTCGCCCTTGACCACGACCTTGTCCAGCGTGGTCGGGTCGGCGGCGGTGTCGGCGAAGGCGGCCGGGGCCAGGGCGCAGAGTGCAACGAGTACGGCAACGGACAGCCGCTGCGGCTGCGGGATACGGAAGGTGGAACAGGTCATGGGGGTCCTGGACGAGCACGCGCGCTCGGCCGGCATCCAGAAGGCGAGGCGCTACGGGTGGGAAACGGGCGGGCAGGCCGTCCTGGCACCACCGGAAACGAAAGAAATGGTAATACGAACTATTCCTATTTACAAATCATGAACGAGGTAGGCGCTCACCCGGGCCGCGACGCAGCGCATGGTGTTCAGCGCAGCAGCGGCAGCGGATCGCGCGCGCCATCGGCGCCGTAGATGCCCCAGTGCAGGTGGGGCGGCGTGCCCTTGGCATTGCCGCTGTCGCCTACATGCCCGAGCAGGTCGCCGGCCTGGACCACCTGGCCGCGCGCCAGGCCCTCGGCCCAGTCGTCCAGATGGGCGTAGTAGTAACGTTCGCGCCCGGGCCCGATCACCCAGACCTGGCGGCCACCGAGGCCGCGCTCGCTGACGTCCGCGATGACGCCGGCAGTGACGCTGCGCACCGCGGTGCCGCGCTTGGCGAAGATGTCGATGCCGGCGTGGGAGCGGTCACGGCCACGTGGTGCGCCGAAGGTGTCGGCGATCTGGCGTGGCCGCACGCCGTCCACCGGCACCGCCAGTTGCGTGGCCGGCGGCATACGAGAGAGTGTCCACAGCAGCTTCGGCGCAGCGGCCCATGGGCTGTTCCACAGCGCCATCGCGGCAATGAGGGCGATGGCCAGCCACAGGCCGCGCAGCAACCAGCGGCGCAGGCGACGGGCGGGGGAGGGCGGTGTACTCATGGTTTCAAAGTGTAGAGTCGAGCCATGCTCGACTGCTGTTGCGTTGCGATCAGGAGGCAGTCGAGCATGGCTCGACTCTACAGGCCTGGCAGCAGCGGCACTTCGAAACTCCGCTTCAACGTCCCCAGTGCCACCGACGTTCTGAAGCGTTCGATGTTGTCATCGCCGCCGAACAACCGCTCGGTAATGGCCTCGTACTCTTCCATCGACGCCGCCGAAAGCAGTAGCAGGAAATCGCCATCGCCGGTGATCGCGTAGCACTGCTGCACCGCCGGGTCGTCCTGCACGCGGCGCTTGAACGGCGCCACGTGATCACGTTGCTCGCTGACCACGCGCACTTCGACGATGATGGTCAGTGGCCGCCCGACCTGGGCGGCGGCGATCACCGCCACATTGGCCGCGATCACGCCGCTGTCCTGCAGGCGCTTGATGCGGCGCTGCACGGCCGGCGTGGACAGGTGCACGGCCTCGGCGATTTCGCGCTGCGGCAGGGTGTTGTCCCGCTGCAGCAGGTCGAGGATGGCGCGGTCGAAGCTGTCGAGCACGGGGGCGGTGGCCATGGCGAGCAGAAGTTGCACGAACGGGCCGTCAATTGAGCCAAGTGCTCGGCGCTGGCGCAATAGACTTTGCCCATGCAGACCTCACGACTCGCGCCGATGTTGCCGGCGCTGGCGGTGCTCGGCTCGGTCACCTCGCTGGCCATCGGCACCTCCTACGCAAAACACCTGTTCCCGCTGATCGGCGCGCAGGGCACCAGCGCGCTGCGCGTGGGCTTCTCGGCGCTGTTGTTGCTGCTGTTCTGGCGGCCGTGGCGCTGGAAGACCAGCCGCCCGGATGCGATCACCATCCTGCGCTACGGCCTCACCCTGGGCCTGATGAACCTGCTGTTCTACATGGCCCTGCGCACCATTCCCTTCGGCATCGCGGTGGCCATCGAATTCACCGGGCCGCTGACGGTGGCCATGCTGTCGTCGCGACGGCCGATCGATTTCCTCTGGGTGGGCTGTGCGGCGGTGGGGCTGCTGTTGCTGCTGCCGATCGGCGGTGGTCCGGCGCTGGATCCCGCTGGCGTGCTGTATGCGATGGGGGCTGCGGCGTGCTGGGGCCTGTACATCGTGTTCGGCAAGCGTGCCGGCCACCTGCACGCCGGGCATTCGGTGTCGCTGGGGCTGCTGGCGGCGTCGCTGGTGGTAGTGCCGGTGGGCGTGGTGCACGCCGGCGCCGCGCTGCTCGATCCGAAGATCCTGGCCGCCGGGCTGCTGGTGGCGCTGGTGTCCAGCGCGATCCCGATGTCACTGGAGATGATGGCGCTCAAGCGGCTGCCGAAGGAGACCTTCGGCATCCTGATCAGCATGGAACCGGCGGTGGCCGCGCTGTGGGCGATGCTGCTGCTGCACGAGCACCTGCATGGGCTGCAGTGGCTGGCGATCGGCTGCACGGTGCTGGCCTCGGTGGGCAGCACGATGACCGCGCGGCGCCTGAAGGCACCCGTCACCGCCTGAAAAAAAGGGGACGGAGGGGATTAAGTCGTTTATGCCCCGATTTAGGGGAGCGCCGGGCGGCGCCCGGCGCAGAGCGTGCGGACCAACGGTCCGCACCTACCGTAACGGCGGGTCAGCGCAGGGCGTCGGCCGGGACGTCGATCTGCATCGCCAGGGCGAGGTGATCGGAGAACGCGGCTGGTACGGCTTCCACGGTACGAGTCTGCAGGCCACTGCTGACCAGGATGTGGTCGATGGCGCGGTCGGGGCGCCAGCTGGGGAAGGTCGGCACGATGCAGCCCGGGGGCTGCAGCCGGGTCTTCTGGTACAGCACCTGCATTTCCGGGCGTTCGGCCAGGCAGTTGAAGTCGCCCATCAGCACCGCGTTGGGGTGGTCGGACAGCAGCTCGGCGATGAAGCCCAGCTGCGACATCCGCGAGCCCGCGCCCAATGACAGATGCGCCACCGCCACCGCCAGGCCATCGGTACCATCGCCGAACTTGGCCAGCAGCACGCCGCGCCCGCCGATGCGGCCGGGCAGGGCATGGTCCTGCACTTCCACCGGTTCCAGCTTGCTCAGCAGGCCATTGGCACTGGATGCCACGCCGCCCATGCGCCGGTTCGGCTGGTGGCTCCAGTAGTTGAAGCCGGCGCGCTGGGCCAGGTAGTGGGTCTGGTTGGTGAAGCCCGAGCGCAGGCTGCCCGGATCGGCCTCCTGCAGGCCGACGATGTCATGGTCGCGCGCCAGGGTGGCGATCGCGTCCAGGCTGCTGCGCTTGCGCCCCGCCGGCAGCGCATGTGACCAGCTGCGGGTCACATAGTCGCTGTAGCGGCGGGTACTTGAGCCGGCCTGGATGTTGGCCGTCAGCAAGCGCAGGGTCCGTGTACGGGGGGAATTCACGGCCGGGAAATGCTTCTCTTGGATCAGTGAGCCTGGGCCGCACCGCGTTCGCGGGCGATCAGGTGGTCGGCGATGCGCAGCATGTCCGGGAAGCTCTTGCCCTTCACCAGGTACTTGCCGTTGACGATGATCGACGGGGTGCCGCTGATCTGACTGCGCTGGGCGAACTGCTTGGCCGAGTTGGTCTTGGCGTTCACCGCGAAGCTGCCCATGGTGGCGGCGAACTGCTTCGGATCCACGCCATAGGTGGCGTAGAACTTGGCGATGTCTTCCACCGAGTCACGGCCGCGCTCGCCCTTCAGGGTCTTCTGCGAGTGGATGGCGGCGTACAGCGCTTCGTGGGTCTTTTCCTGCACGCCCAGGGTCTGCGCGGCGTAGAAGGCACGGGCGTAGTCATCCCAGGTGCCGCCGAACATGGCCGGCACGTAGACGAAGTTCACGTCGCTGGGCAGGCCGGCCTTCCACGGGCCGACCAGCGGCTGGAATGCGGCGCAGGCCGGGCAGACGTAGCCGAAGATCTCGGTCACTTCGATCTTGCCGGCAGCCGGCTGGAACGGCTGGCCGTTCGGGATCACCTGGTAATCGGCGCCTTCCACCGGGGCCGGGCCGGTCAGCGCGGCGGTGGTCGGGGCCGGCGCCGCGGCGGGGGCGGCTTCGGCCGGGGCCTTTTCGCCTTCGGCGGCAGCCGGAGCGGTGCCTTCGCTGCCCGTGGCCGGCGCAGCGGCCGGTTCGGCGGTGGCCGGGGCGGCTGCCGGTGCGGCCGGGGCCGCGGTGGTGTTGGTGCTGCCGTCATCAGCCTTGCAGGCAGCCAGGATCGGCAGCAGCGCTGCGAGGGCGAGGGCGTAACGGATCTTCATGGAAACGTCTCCAGCATCTGGAAAGGTGGGGGCCGGCGCCAGGCGCCAGCCAGGGGGAAATGATGACATGCGGCGGCGACAGCGCCGTGTCGAGGGTGGGCGTTGGTTCAGCGGCCGCGGGCGGCGCGGGCCTGCGCGATCAGCGCCGAGGCGATGCGCAGCTGGTCGTCGAAGCTGTTGCCCCGCACCAGGTACTGGCCGTTGATGATGATGGCCGGGGTGCCCGGGATCTTGGTGCGCTGGGCGAACGCGCGCGCGGCCTCGACCTTCTTCTGCACGGCATCGCCGCGCAGCGCCTGGAGGTAGCGGTCCGGGGTCACGCCGTAGGCCTTGTAGAACGTGGCGAGCTCATCGGCCGAGACGTTCTGCATCGGCAGCGATCCCTGCTCGTGCAGGGCCTTGAACACGGCAGCGTGGCTGCGCTTGGCCACGCCGACTTCGTCGGCGGCGTAGTAGGCCAGTGCCCAGGCATCCCAGGCGCCACCGAAGGCGGCCGGGACCGGGGTGAAGCGCACGTCGGCCGGTAGCTTGGCCGCCCAGGCTTCCAGTTGTGGCTCGAAATGGGCGCAGTGCGGGCAGGTGTAGCCGAAGACCTCGACCACCTCGATCTTGCCGGCCAGCGGCTGGAACGGGCCCGGCTGGGCGATGCGCTCGTAGTCTTTGCCCTCGACCAGCGGGGCATTGGCGGGGGTGGCGGCGCAGGCTGCCAGCGGCAGCAGCACCAGCACGGACAACAGCAGGCGGGAAATCAACCTCATCGACACGCATCTCCGTTGAAAAAAGCAACGCCGGCGCGGTCGCCGGCGTGAAGGAAACATACCGCAGCCGTGGGCCGGCGTCGCGGCCCGGGCCGACCAGTGGTGGTCAGGGGGCGGCAGCCGGTTGCGTCGGCGTGGCCGCAGCGGCTACATCGTCGGCCTTGTTGTGCAGGCCCTGCAGGTAGCTCGACAGCGCCTGCACCTCCTGCTCGCTGAGCTTCTGCGCGACCGTGGCCATGATCTGGAAGTGCGCCTTGTCGGTCTCGTTGGTCTGGCCGGCCTGGTACTCCTGCAGGCGGCGCGCGACATAGCTGGCGTGCTGCCCACCGAGGTGCGGATAGGCCGGGCCGGGATTGCCGGCACCGCTGGGGCCGTGGCAGGCCATGCAGGCCGGCAGGCCGCGCTTGGCATCGCCGCCGCGGTACAGCTGCTGGCCGATCTCGTAGAACTTCATGCCCTTGTAGGGGCCATCGGTCACTGCCGTGTCATCGGCGATGCCGGCGTTGGCCTTCTGCGTGGCGAAGTAGGCGCCGATATCGCGCATGTCCTGCGGGGTGAGGTTCTGCACGAACGGCACCATCGCCACCGCCGCGCCGGAACTGCGCTGGCCGTTGGCGATCAGGGCCATCTGCTGGGCCACGTAGCGCTCGCTCTGGCCGGCAATGGACGGGTACATCTCCACCGTGGAGTTGCCGTCGGCACCATGGCAGGCCGCGCAGGCCGTCGCCTTGGTCTGGCCGGCCTTGGCATCGCCCCAGTGGGTCTTGCTGAAGTCCACCTCCAGCGAGGCGGTATTGATCGGCCCGTTGTCGGGTAGCGGGGTCAACGTGGTCTGCGCGAACGCAGCAGCGGCAACGACTACAGCAGTGGCAAGGGCGGATACGGCAAGAACGCGAGCGTGGCGCATGCTGAAGCTCCGTATGGACCGGGCCGGACGGTGGCCGCCGGCATCGCCCGGATTATCAACGGCGTTTCCGCGCACGGTCAACGCAGCAGTGCAGCAAAATGGCCGCAGCGGCCGCCGGCACGGGCGCGCGGCGCCGCAACATGCGATCCTAGGCACATGTCATTGCTCATCGAACGCGCCCGTTACCACCTTTCGGCCCACAACGTGCGGCAGCTGCCGCCCGACGAAGGGGCTGAAGTGGCCTTCGCCGGCCGCTCCAACGCCGGCAAGTCCAGTGCGCTCAACGCGCTGACCCGCCAGAACGCCCTGGCCCGTGTCTCCAAGACCCCCGGCCGCACCCAGCAGCTGGTGTTCTTCCAGGTCACCCCGGAAGCGCATCTGGTCGACCTGCCCGGTTACGGCTACGCCAAGGTGCCGCTGGACCTGCAGGCGCACTGGCAGGCCTTCATTGACAAGTATTTCCGCACCCGCGAGGCCCTCAAGGGCCTGGTGGTGGTGATGGACATCCGCCACCCCCTGAAGGACTACGACCGGCAGATGCTGTCCTATGCCGTGCAGCGTGGCCTGCCGGCGCACGCGTTGCTGACCAAGGCCGACAAGCTCAGCCGCAGCCAGCAGATGCAGTCCCTGCAGAAGGTGCGCAAGGAGCTGCAATCGGCTTACGGTGACAGCGTCAGCGTGCAGGTGTTCTCCGGCGAAGACCGTACCGGCGTGGACGAAGCCCGCGGCGTGATCGGCGGCTGGCTGGGGCTGGAATAAGGCTCTCCGGTCGCCCGGCTGGCAGCCGGGCGCTACCCGATCGGGTGGGTGCCGACCTTGGTCGGCACACCCTCACAACGGCGAATACTCCGCCGGCACCCACGCATAGGCCTGGCCCTCGCCACGCACATGGCCCAGGCCCGGGAACGGCAGGTGCGCACCGGCCACCCACCAACCGTTGGCGGTGGCCTGCTGCAGCAGCCCGCGACGGCTGGCGATGGCCGCCTTGCGGTCCGAATCGGCCTCGAATGCCGCTTCCGGGTGCGCGAACTGCACCGCATGGAAGTGCAGCACATCACCCCACACCAGCAGTGACTGGCCCTGGCTGTCGAACCGGTAGGAGACATGGCCGGGGGTATGGCCGTGGGTGTCCATCGCCACCGCGCCACCGGGCAGGGCATCGCCGGGGCTGAACGTGCGCAGGTGGCCGCTGGCCTGGTAGGGCGCGACCGCATTGCGTGCCAGCGGGAAGGCGAAGCGCACGCCCTTCGGCGCCGTGGCCTCGCTGGCCGGGCTGAGCCAGTAATCGGCATCGGCCTTGGACAACCACACCGTGGCATTCGGGTAGGCCGGCTTGCCCTGCGCGTCGAGCACGCCGCACAGATGGTCCGGGTGGGCGTGGGTCAGCAGCACCTCGTCCACCTCGGCCGGGTCCACGCCGGAGGCGCGCAGGTTGCCCAGCACCTGGCCCAGGCCGGGGCCGAAGCACTGCGCGGTGCCGGTATCGACCAGGGTCAGGTGGTTGCCCTGGCGCACCAGGAAGGCGTTGATCGCGGTCTGCAGGCCCTTCTTGTCTTCCGGTACGTAGCGGCCTTCCAACAGGCGGCTGACCAGTGTCGGCGGCACGTCGACCACTTCCTGCCGGCCCAGCGCGACCACGCCGTCGAACAGGGCGGTGACCTGCAGCGCACCAACGCGCTGGTGGTAGACGCCGGGCACCTGCTGGGTGGGAGCGGGCGAGGTGGCTTCGGCCAGTGCAGCCAGCGGCAGGGACGACAGGGCCAGCAGCAGGGCGCCGCGCAGCGGCAGGGGACGCAGGATCATGGCGGTTCTCGGTGGATGACGGGCGGTTCCGTTGTGCCCAGCGTGCCGTGGCCGGCGTGTGCACGGCGCTCAAACCACTGCGCGGAATGCTCAGGGAAGGGGGGGCTGCAGGGCTGCGCCCTGCACCCGCAGAGGCAACGGCAACGGCCGAAGCAACAGCAACAGCGACAGCGGGCTATCTGGGATGGCGGGGTGGGTCCGGTTGCGGGAGACGCCGTAAACCCCGCTCCGCGGTCCGGCCCAGTCGCTGGCGGCTGGGCGTTCGGGCGCTTGCGAAGCAGTGCTTCGCAAGCAAAGCGCCCTCACCCATGGGGGCTTGGCCGCGGCATCCATGCCGCGGACACTCCCGCAACCGGACCCACCCCGCCTTCGACAGTCTTCTGCTATCTGTCTGTTGGAAATGCTCTTGGGGTCAGATCCGTTTTCCGGAGGAAAACGGATCTGACCCCACGAATTTCATTCGATAACTGACAGATGTGTCGACCAAGGTCGACACCTACCAACAGCCGCCGGAATCTGTCGAAGGCGGGGCACTGTGGGTTTGCGGGGTGTGAGCCGCATGGATGCGGCGACCAAGCCCCCATGGACGGGTTTACGGCGTCCCCGCAAACCCACAGTGCCCCGCCATTCCACGAAATGCACGCCGTTGCTGTTGCTGTTGCTGTTGCTTCGGCTGTTGCCGTTGCCTCTGCGGGTGCAGGGCGCAGCCCTGCCGAACCCCCTCAAATGTCTGTCGGAGCCAGCCCGTACTGCTCGGCGAAGCGCTTGCTGAAACTGGCCGCAGACCGGTAGCCCGCGCGCGCGGCCACGGTCTTCAACGGCAGGTCGGTGGTGTAGAGCAGCTGCATGCCATGCGCCAGCCGGGCCTCGGTGAGCAGCTGGCGCAGGCTGGTGTCCTCGGCCGCCAGGCGACGGCGCAGGGTCGCGCCGCTCAGCGCGAACTGCGCTTCCACATCGCGTGATTGCCAGTCGCGTGCTGGTTCGGCGGCGATGCGGTCGCGGATCTGTTCGCCCAGGCTCGGCGCCTGCGGCAGCAGCAGGTTGCCATGGCCCTGTCGGCACAGGGTCAGCACCAGCGAGGCCAGGGCCAGCCGCGCGTCGCTGTAACGGCCGTCCTGCAGCGATTGCCGCCACTGGCGCAGCACCGCGCCATGGTCGATCAACGGCAGTCGCGCCATCGCCTGGCCGGGGGCGGGAAGCTCTTCATTCCAGAGCGTACGCGCCGCCGCCAGCACTTCGGTGCAGAGCGGCACGATGGCACTGAGGTAGCGGCCGCTGCAGGGATCGGGGGTGTTGACCACGTCGATGCGGCACCGCTGGGTCAGCAGCAGGATGTCGCCGGGAACGAACGTCAGCGACTGGTGTGCGGTACGTACCTGCTTGCGGCCTTCCAGCAGGATCGCGAACTGCGGTTGCGGAACCTCCACCGAGCTGGCGCCATGCTCGCGGCGTGCGGTGATGCAGGCATAGCCCTCGGCGCGCCCGCAGCCGGCCAGGCTGGCCATCTCGGCCAGCAACGCAGTGGCCGCTGGCAGCATGCCGGTCATGACACCTGGGCACCGAACAGGCGACCGACGCCGGCCGCCGCAGCCATCGCCAGCGCGCCCCAGAACATCACCCGGACCGCGCCGCGTACAGGCGGTGCGCCCCCGGCCTGGGCCGCCACTGCGCCGGTCAGGCACAGGCCGAGCAGGGTGCTGGCCGTGGTCATCAACGCAACCTTGTCGGTCGGCGCGAGCAGGGCGGTCAGCACCGGCAGCGCCGCACCGCAGGTGAACGCACCGGCCGAGGCCAGCGCCGCCTGCAGCGGGCGCGCGCGCAGGGTGTCAGTGATGCCCAGCTCATCGCGGGCGTGGGCACCCAGTGCATCGTGGGCGGTAAGCTGTTCGGCCACCTGCCGGGCCAATGCAGGCTCCAGGCCGCGGTGGCGGTAGATCGCGGCCAGCTCCTCCAGTTCGCTGTGCGGGTCTTCGCGCAGCTCGCGCTTTTCCATTGCCAGGTCGGCCGCTTCGGTGTCGGCCTGGGTCTGCACCGACACATACTCGCCGGCGGCCATCGACATCGCGCCGGCCACGGTGCCGGCCACGCCGGTGGCAAGGATAGTGGTGGCGGAGGCGCCGCTGGCCGCCACGCCGACCACCAGGCCGGCCACCGAGACGATGCCATCGTTGGCCCCCAGCACGGCGGCACGCAACCAGCCGACGCGCTCGGAGCGGTGCAGTTCGGGGTGTCGCGAATGACGGTTCATGACGCCGAGTGTACGAGGGTCAAGAGGGCGTCGGTAGGATGCTGAAACCCGTCACCGTCGCATGACGCAACGGGGTGCCACGCTATAGTGCGCCCTTGCGATGGAAGGCCGCGAGCCCCACATCCCCCGCCACCGTCCAGCGAGCCTTCCCCTTGTCGAGCCCCAGCCACGTCGCCGATACCCCCATTACCGACCGCTCGCAGCTGGTGGAGGTGATCGCCTCCGGCGAGAAGCCCCGCGCGCAGTGGCGCATCGGCACCGAGCACGAGAAGTTCGGGTTCCGCCTGGATGACCTGCGCCCGCCGACCTTCGAGGGCGAGCGCGGCATCGAAGCGTTGCTCAACGGCCTGGTCCGCTTCGGCTGGGAGCCGGTGCAGGAAAACGGCAACACGATCGCGCTGCTGCGCGACGGTGCCTCGGTGACGCTGGAACCGGCTGGACAGCTGGAACTGTCCGGCGCGGCGCTGGAGACCATCCACCAGACCTGCGTGGAGACCGGCACCCACCTCAACGAAGTGGCACAGGTGGCCGGCGAACTGCAGCTGGGTTTCCTCGGCATGGGCTTCCAGCCGAAGTGGAAGCGCGATGAAATGCCCTGGATGCCGAAGGGGCGCTACAAGATCATGCGCTCGTACATGCCCAAGGTCGGTTCGCTGGGCCTGGACATGATGACCCGCACCTGCACGGTGCAGGTGAACCTGGACTACGCCACCGAAGCGGACATGGTGAAGAAGTTCCGCGTGTCGCTGGCGCTGCAGCCGATCGCCACCGCGCTGTTCGCCGATTCGCCGTTCACCGAAGGCAAGCCGAACGGTTACCTGAGCTACCGCTCGCACATCTGGACCGACACCGACGCCGACCGCACCGGCATGCTCGACTTCGTGTTCGAGGATGGTTTTGGTTACGAGCGCTATGTCGACTACCTGCTCGACGTGCCGATGTATTTCTCCTACCGCGATGGCATCTACCACGACGCCAGCGGGCAGAGCTTCCGCGATTTCATGCAGGCCAGGCTGCCGGTGCTGCCGGGTGTGCTGCCGACGCTGCGCGACTGGTCGGACCACATGACCACCGCGTTCCCGGAAGTGCGCCTGAAGAAGTACCTGGAAATGCGCGGTGCCGATGGTGGCCCGTGGAGCCGCCTGTGTGCGCTGCCGGCATTCTGGGTGGGCCTGTTGTATGACGACACCGCACTGGATGCCGCCTGGGACCTGGTACGCGATTTCACCTTGGCCGAGCGCCATGCACTGCGCGACGGCGTGCCGAAGCATGCGATGAACCTGCCGTTCCGCAATGGCACGGTGCGCGACCTGGCCCGCGAAGCGGTGAAGATTTCCGTCGAAGGCCTCAGGCGCCGTGCGGCGCGCAATGCCGACGGCCAGGACGAGAGCAAGTTCCTGGACGTGCTGCAGGAGATCGTCGAATCCGGCCTGACCCCGGCCGAGCGCAAGCTGGCGCTGTTCCATGGCCGCTGGCACGGCGACGTCGATCCGGTGTTCCGCGAGTTCGCGTACTGAGTGGATTGCGGTAGTGCCGGCCGCTGGCCGGCAGATGTATGGGGTTGCCGGCCAGCGGCCGGCACTACCAGAAGAAAAACCCCGGCATTGCCGGGGTTTTTCTTTTTCGCATCTGCCCTGGATCAGGCGGCGTTCTGCATCGTCGCCATGTCGATCACGAAGCGGTAGCGCACATCGTTCTTCGCCATGCGTTCCCAGGCTTCGTTGACGTTCTTGATGTCGATGATCTCGACGTCGCTGACGATGCCGTGCTCGGCACAGAAGTCCATCATTTCCTGGGTTTCGGCCATGCCGCCGATTGCCGAGCCGGTCAGGTGCTTGCGGCCGAAGATCACGCTGCCGCCGGTCAGCGGCGGGTCCAGTTCGGTCAGCACGCCGACCAGGCACATGGTGGCCTCGCGCTTGAGCAGGCCCATGTACGGGTTGGTGTCATGGCCGACCGGGATGGTGTTGAGCAGGAAGTCGAAGCTGCCGGCGTGCGCCTTCATCTGCGCGGCATCGCGCGAGACCAGTACCTCATCGGCGCCCAGGCGCTTGGCATCGGCACCCTTTTCCGGCGTGGTGGTGATCATCACGACGTGCGCGCCCAGTGCCTTGGCGAACTTCACGCCCATGTGGCCAAGGCCACCGAGACCGATCACGCCCACCTTCTGCCCCGGGCCGACCTTCCAGTGGCGTAGCGGCGACCAGGTGGTGATGCCGGCGCACAGCAGCGGGGCGGCCGCCTTCAGGTCGAGGGTGTCGGACACCTTCACCACGAAGCGCTGCTCGACCACCACGTGGTCGGAATAGCCGCCGTAGGTCGGCGCGCCGGTTTCGCGTTCACGGCCGTTGTAGGTCCAGGTCGCGCCTTCGGCGCAATATTGCTCCAGATCGTGCTCACAGGCGTCGCAGTGGCGGCACGAGTCGACCATGCAGCCGACGCCGGCGTGGTCGCCGACCTTGAAGCGGGTGACGTTGCTGCCGACTTCGGTCACCCGGCCGATGATCTCGTGGCCCGGCACCATCGGGTAGATCGAGCCACCCCAGTCATCGCGGGCCTGGTGCAGGTCGGAATGGCAGATGCCGCTGTAGAGGATCTCGATGCGCACGTCGTCCGGGCCGACCGCGCGGCGTTCGAACTCGTACGGGACCAGCGGGTCGGTATGGGAATGGGCGGCGTAACCACGGGCGAGGGACATGGGGAATCCTTGGCAGGGTTTATCGAAAGGCGTTTTACAATACGCCCCGCAACCAGCAGCAAGAAGCGCGGATATCGGCATGATTCATCAAGTGAAACTGCACAATCGTGGCCACTGACAACCTCTCCCACCTGGCCGCGTTCGCCGCGGTCGCCCGCCACCGCAGCTTCCGCCGTGCCGGCGCCGAGCTGGCGCTGTCGACCTCGGCGGTGAGCTACGCGATCCGCGCGCTGGAGGAACGGTTGGGGGTGGGCCTGTTCCATCGCACCACCCGCAGCGTGGCCCTGACCGAGGCCGGGCAGCGCCTGCTGGAGCGCCTGCAGCCGGCGTTGGGGCAGGTGCACGACGCACTGGAAGAAATGAACCACTTCCGCGCAGCCCCGGCCGGCCTGCTGCGCATCAACGCCACCCGCGCGGCGGTACCGACCCAGTTGGGGCCGAGGCTGGCGCGCTTCCTGCACGCCCATCCCGACGTGCGGGTGGAGCTGACCGAAAATGACGGCCTGGTCGACATCGTCGCCGAGGGCTACGACGCCGGCGTGCGCCTGCATGAGTTCGTGCCGGAGGACATGGTGGCGGTGCCGATGGGGCCGCCACTGCGCGGGCTGATCGTCGGCTCGCCGGACTACCTGCGGCGTCGGCCGGCACCGCAGCATCCGCGCGACCTGGCCGCGCACGAATGCATCCGCTTCCGCTTCGCCAGTGGGCACCTGTACAAGTGGCAGTTCGAGCGCGATGGGCAGGCGCTGGAGATCGACGTGCCCGGGCGGTTGACCCTGTGCGAGCAGGGCACGATCGTGCGCGCCGTTCTGGATGGCATCGGCCTGGCGTACGTGCTGGAAGACACGGCAAGGCCGTACATCGAATCGGGGCAGATGGTGGCGGTGCTGGAAGACTGGAGCGAGCCGTTTGCCGGCTTCGCGCTGTACTACCCGAAGCAGCGGCAGATGCCGGGCGCGTTGCGTGCGTTCGTGGATATGTTGCGCGAGTGAGTTGCGATGGATGACGTGGTGCCGACCAACGGTCGGCACCCACCGGGGCAGGCCATTGCCAACCAACGGTCGGCACCTGCCGGGGCAGGGCGTTGCCGATCAACGAATCGACATCGGCCGGTAGATCCACGCCATGCGTGGATGGCACCACGCTACGGCCCTTGCAACACCGGCGCCAACAACGCCACGCACTCACGCAGATGCATCTCCACCGGCGCATCCTCGGCCACCACGCCGATCACGCGTTCGCGCAGCGGCTCGGCCACGGCCATCGCCAGGATCAGCCGCGCCATGCATGCGGAATCTCCCTCGCGCAGCAGTCCACGCTGCTGCTGACGTGCCAGCCAGTCGGCCAGCAGCGCACGGCCGCGTTCGATGCCGTTGTCGAGGTAGGCCTGCAGCAGCGCGTCCTTGCCGGGGAAATCGGTGGCCAGCAGGCGGAACACCTGCACCGCCTGCGCCGATAGCGCCTGCGTGCACACCGCGTGCAGGATGTCCTGCAGCAACGGCACGACCTCTTGGGCATTGCGCGCATCACGCTGCAGCTGTGGCGCGAAGCCGTCGGTCCACTCACGCACCGCCAACCCGACCAGCTCCTCGCGGTTGCTGGCATGGCGGTACACGGTCTTCTTCGCCACCCCGGCGTGCGCCGCCACCGCTTCAATGGTGGTGGCCTCGTAACCCTGTGCCAGCAGCAGCTCCAGCGTCGCCTGCAGCACCGCGTGGCGGACTTCGGCTTCCGGTCGCGCAGGGCGGCCACGGCGGCGGGTCGGTGATGTGGGCGCGGGCAGGGTGGTGCTGTTCATTGCGCCCATCTTACCGCATCCGGTTAATTGCGAAACGGAAAGCGTTTCCGTATTTTCGGGTCTCCCAACCCGTAGGAGACCCCCATGGATACCGCTGTGAACGCTCGCCCCTGGCTGGACCACCACGATCTGCTGGACCCGGCGCCGATGCATCTGGAAACCGGCATCCAGCGCCGCGAAGACGGCACGCTGCTGGTGGCGGTGCGCACCGATCTGCACGGCTGCAAGGGCCGCATGCTGGACTGGTGGTTCACCTTCTTCGAGACCACCCAGCACATCCGCTGGTGGCATCCGGTCGATCACGTCGAGCATCGCGGCTGGGACGCGGCCTGGCAGCGCGGGCGCAGCTACCACGGCGCCAGCATCCATGCGGTGGAATCGCTCGCTGACATTCCGCCGGTGGCGGCGCGCCTGAAGTTCCATGACCCGCGCACCTTGCTGGTGCCCGAACGCCTGCAGGCGGCACAGGATGCAGGCCATGTATCGGCGGTGATCGCCGCGCGCATCGGCTTCGGTGATCACGTGCGTCTGGATGTACAGGGCGATCCCTGCGATGGGCAGATGCTGCACGTGGCGCGCGATACGCCGTTTGGCTGCGTGCTGCGCAGCCGCTTCGTGCTCGGCCTGGACAGCGCCGATCCGCGTCGCGATGCCGGCGACGCGGTCGGCCTGGGCCTGCTCAGGCACTGCTATACGGAGTTCAGTTTCCTGTCGCGGCTGCTGCCTTCGCTGTACTACGGCGAGCGCGCCAACGGCGAAGCAGTGCCGTTGCCGTGGTGAACGGCGCGCCGGTCATTCAACCAGCGCATCGTAGCCTTCGCCACTGAACTGGATCAGGCAGAAGCCATGCCCGAACGGATCGGCCAGTACGGCGATGCGTCCCCAGCGACGCTCGCGCACGGACTGCTCGAGTGTCGCCCCGGCCGCAACTGCACGTGCCAGCGCGGCTTCAATGTCATCCACCACCCAGTCCAGGTGCAGCGGCGTCCAATGACGCTCGTAGTCGCGCACGTCGCCGTCTTCCGTGGCGGCGCTGCCGGCGTCGTTGTGCAGCAGGTAGAGCGGCGTTGGCCCACCGAGCAGCTCCACGGCGCCCGGGCCGAGACGGCGGCCGATGCGCAGGCCGAAGGCCCGGAGGTAGAAGTCTTCGGCGGCGGCCAGGTCGGGCACGTCCATGTTGACGATGAAGCTGTGGGCAGTGGCGTTCATGGTAGCGATGGGCGGCATCCGGTGGTCGCAGTCTAGTCCTGCCGCGTGGTGCTGCCGGTTCATCTCCTGCGCGGATTCGGGCAAGCTGGGCGGTCTCGATCGACAAGGACATCCATGAGCGCGCTATCCAGCATCGAACAGGCCACCGGCCAGACCTTCCCGCCCCTGTTCAAGCAGTTGCATGCAGCGGGTCGGTTGAGCTGGGGTGCTCCCCATCCGGAATGGTCCGAGGTGGTATTCCCGGCGCTGCAGGCAGAACCGCCGGTGCTGCTGTACGCCCAGGACTATGAGCCGTTGGAACACGATGAACTGCTCGAGGCGTGGCAGGAGCTGACCGCGGAGGATCATTACAATCCCCTGCGCACTGACCTGCAGTTGCTGCCCTTTGCGCGGACCGGCGCGGGTGACAGTTACTGTTTCTGGAGCAACGCGCCCGGTTTCAGCGAACCGCCGGTGGTGATGGTGTGGCATGACGACGACCGTGCCGACGTGCTGGCCGCCAGCTACCAGGATTTCGTGTTCCGCAAGATGGTCGAAGCGGTTGCCGACTACCAGCGGCCGTACACGCTGCTGTCGCACGGCGAGCTGGCCGGGAATCTGCAGCGCTGGCTGCAGACTCACCATTCCTTCCTGCGCGGCGACCAGTACGCGGCATTGCAGCGGCTGTTCGCCCGCGTTGACGATATTGAAGAAGGGAACTTCAGCGAAGACGAGGCACAGGCCATCGTCGCTGAAGTGATCGGCTTCGAGCGGTTGGACGAGTCGTTCGCCTACGTGCGCGAGGACGCCTGAGGGCTGGGGTCGGATCCGGGCGCAGCGTGGCTCTGACTCCTTGTTCGCCGAACAGGGGTCAGAGCCCTTTCCGTTGGAAGGGGATCCGACCCCGTGCGGGCCCCGTGCGGGATCAGCCTGCGGCCGGGTAATCGAGATAGCCCGCCTCGCCGCCCCCGTAATAGGTGCTGCGGTCGGGCGTGGCCAACGCGATGTTGCGCTGCAGGCGTTCGACCAGATCCGGGTTGGCGATGAACGGCTGGCCGAACGCGGCAAGGTCGATGGTGCCGGCCTCGACCAGCTGCAGGGCGCGTTCGCGGGTCATGCCGCCGGCCAGGATCACGGTGCCACCGTAGGCCTGCTTGAACTGCTGCAGGAAGGCCTCGCCCAGCACCGACTGGCCCGCCTGCTGGTTGTCGTTGAGATGCACATAGGCCAGGCCGCGCTTGCCCAGTTCCTTGGCCAGGTACAGATAGGTGGCCTCGTTGTCGGGGTAGAACGGCATGTCGAAGGTGAGATTGTTCGGTGCCAGGCGCACGCCGATGCGCTGCGCACCGATGCGCTGGGCCATCGCATCGACGGTGCCCAGGATCAAGCGCGCGCGGTTGGGCAGCGAGCCGCCGTAGTGATCTTCGCGCTGGTTGATGACCGGGTTGAGGAACTGTTCGAACAGGTAGCCGTTGGCGGCATGCAGTTCGATGCCGTCGAATCCGGCGGCGATGGCGTTCTCTGCGCCGCGCACGAAGTCGTCGACGATGCCGGGGATCTCTGCGGTCTCCAGTGCACGTGCCGGGGTGGGATCGGCGTGGCCGCGGCTGCCATCGTCCAGGTACACGAACGAGGTGTTCTTCGGTGCGCTGGCCACCGGGCGGGTACCGGCGCTGACCGGTTGCCCACCGTCGGGCTGCAGCGAGGAATGCGACATGCGGCCGACGTGCCAGAGCTGGGCGAAGATCGTGCCCTGTGCGGCATGCACCGCCTCGGTGACGAGCTTCCACCCGGCCACCTGCTCGGCCGACCAGATACCCGGGACGTCGATGTAGCCCTGGCCCTGCGGCGAGACCGGGGTGCCTTCACTGATGATCAGGCCGGCGCTGGCGCGCTGCCGGTAGTACTGCGCGGTGAGTTCGTTGGCGACCGCACCGGGGTTGCGGGCGCGGGTCATCGGGGCCATCGCGATGCGGTTGCGCAGGGCGGTGCCTGCCAGATCGAAGGGGCGGAACAGGGCGGCGATCATGTCGGTCATCTCGGTGTGGGGGAAGGCGCCAGCGGCGCGATGCACACAGGATGGAGTTGACATGCGGACGCATAAAGCGCTTCGATCTCCCTGGGCGCGGGACTATTTGTCCCCAATGGAGCGTGATAGATGCTGCCGCTGGAATCGTTGAATGGCCTGGTGACCTTCGTTACCACGGCCCGCTCAGGCAGCTTCACCGAGGCTGCCGACGCGCTGGGCATCTCGCGCTCGGCAGTGGGCAAGGCCATCGCCCGGCTGGAAGCGCGGCTGGGCGTGCGCCTGTTCCACCGCACCACGCGGCGCATCGCGCTGACCACCGATGGCGAGGCGTACTACGCATCGTGTGCGGCGGCGCTGGAAGAAATCTCCGCCGCCGAAGCCTGCCTGGGGTCGGCCGGCCTGCCCAGCGGACGGCTGCGCATCGACATGCCGTCCTCGTTCGGGCGGCTGGTGGTGCTGCCCGTGCTGCTGCGCCTGTGCCGGCAGTACCCGGGCCTGCAGCTGACGATGACCTTCACCGATCACTTCGTCGATCCGGTCGAAGAGGGCATCGACCTGCTGATCCGCTTCGGCGGGTTGCACCAGGCCGAGCACCTGGTCGCGCGCCGGCTGGGTCGCCAGCGCCTGGTCACCTGCGCATCGCCGGAGTACCTGCAGGCGCATGGCGTGCCTGCGACCGTGGAGGAACTGGCGCAGCATCGCAGCATCGTTGGCTTCCGCCATGGGCAACCGGTGGCGTGGCGGATTGGCAGTGATGATGCCGAGGGAACATTCATCCCGAACGCGGCCTACCAGCTCAACGATGGTGACGCGGTGATCGATGCGGCCATCGCAGGACTGGGCATCTGCCAGATGCCCATTTCACTGGTACGCCGACATCTGGAATCCGGCGCGCTGCACTCGGTGCTGGATGCGCACATGCAACGGCATATCGACATCCATGCGCTGTGGCCACCGACCCGGCACCTGCGGCCGAAGGTGCGCTATGTGGTGGATGAACTGGCGCGGCTGGCGGGTGAGGGCTTGTTCGATTGAACCGGCACGATTGAGCGGGATGGTTGCCTGTGTATACTATCCCCCAGTATAGTTTCGAGGTGGCCTGGTCATGCCGCACTCCCCCGAAGAGAAGAAGAAGGTCCTGGCCCGCGTGCGCCGCATCCGTGGCCAGTGCGATGCGCTGGACCGCGCGCTGGAAGCTGGCGCCGACTGCGGGCCGGTGCTGCAGCAGATCGCCGCCATCCGTGGCGCGGTCAACGGCCTGATGTCCGAGGTGATGGAGGCCCATCTGCGCGAGGAGTTCGGGCAACCCGCCGCCTCCGACGAACAACGCGCCGAACGCGTGCGCGACATGAGCGCGTTGATCCGTTCGTACCTGAAATAAACGACGGCGCAACATGGCGCCGCCCATCCTGTCATTGCCTGTCTCTGGAGAGTCCACCATGAAGTCCCGTGCCGCCGTCGCCTTTGGTCCCGGCCAGCCGCTGCAGATCGTCGAGATCGACGTCGCCCCGCCGAAGAAGGGCGAAGTGCTGGTGAAGATCACCCACACCGGTGTCTGCCACACCGATGCGTTCACGCTGTCCGGCGATGATCCGGAAGGCCTGTTCCCGGTGGTGCTGGGCCATGAAGGCGCCGGCATCGTGGTTGAAGTGGGCGAGGGCGTGACCAGCGTCAAGCCGGGCGACCACGTGATTCCGCTGTACACCGCCGAGTGCGGCGAGTGCCTGTTCTGCAAGAGCGGCAAGACCAACCTGTGCGTGGCCGTGCGCGCGACCCAGGGCAAGGGCGTGATGCCCGATGGCACCAGCCGCTTCAGCTACAACGGTGAGCCGCTGTACCACTACATGGGTTGCTCGACCTTCAGCGAGTACACCGTGGTGGCCGAAGTGTCGCTGGCGAAGATCAATCCGAAAGCAAACCCGGAACACGTCTGCCTGCTCGGCTGCGGCGTCACCACCGGCATCGGCGCGGTGCACAACACCGCCAAGGTGCAGGAAGGCGACAGTGTGGCGGTGTTCGGCCTCGGCGGCATCGGCCTGGCGGTGATCCAGGGCGCGCGCCAGGCCAAGGCCGGCCGCATCATCGCGGTGGACACCAATCCGTCCAAGTTCGAACTGGCGCGCGAATTCGGCGCCACCGACTGCATCAACCCGAAGGATTTCGATAAGCCGATCCAGCAGGTCATCGTCGAGATGACGACCTGGGGCGTGGACCACAGCTTCGAGTGCATCGGCAACGTCAACGTGATGCGCGCGGCGCTGGAATGCGCGCACCGTGGCTGGGGCCAGAGCGTGGTGATCGGCGTGGCCGGTTCGGGCCAGGAGATCTCCACCCGTCCGTTCCAGCTGGTGACCGGCCGCAAGTGGATGGGCACCGCCTTCGGTGGCGTGAAGGGCCGCAGCCAGCTGCCGGGCATGGTCGAGGATGCGATGAAGGGCGATATCGAACTGGCCCCGTTCGTCACCCACACCATGGACCTGGACAAGATCAACGACGCCTTCGACCTGATGCATGAAGGCAAGTCGATCCGTTCGGTGGTCCACTACTGAGCCGCGGCGTGGGCTGGTTCGACGCCCTGCGCAGGCCGCGTGCGGAGGATCCACGCGCGGCCCTGGTCGACCCGATCGAGCAGGCGCTGCGCGCGCTGGGCTGGGTCGAGGGCGACGTGGGTCCACCGCGCGTGGTGGACTCGCCCTTCGGCATTGATGAAATGCCGTTCGAGCACTGGCTGGCACAGGTATTCCTGCCGCGCCTGCACGAAGCCCGCGCCGACGGCCTGTGGCCACCGCGCAGCGACGTGGCGGTCGCGGCGTATCGCAACCTGGACGGCCAGCCTGGCGTCGAATCGTTGCTGCGCCTGCTGGCACAGCTGGATGAACTGATCAACCAAGGCGTCCACGCCGGGCGTGGATAAGCCGACCAAGGTCGGCATCTACCAGAAGCACGCGTGCGCTGACGCGCCGCGCAGGAGAGCACCATGGAACGCATTGAACACCGCGCCTGTTTCGGCGGCTGGCAGGACGTCTACCGCCATCATTCGACCACGCTGGGCTGCGACATGCAGTTCGCCGTGTACCTGCCGCCGCAGGCGGAAACGCAGACGCTGCCGGTGCTGTACTGGCTGAGCGGACTGACCTGCACCGAGCAGAATTTCATCACCAAGGCGGGCGCGCAGCGCTATGCGGCCGAACACGGCGTGATCATTGTCGCGCCTGATACCAGCCCGCGCGGTGATGACGTGGCCGATGCCGAAGGCTACGACCTGGGCAAGGGCGCAGGGTTCTACCTCAACGCCACCCGTGCACCGTGGGCGAAGCACTTCCGCATGCATGACTATGTAGTGCACGAGTTGCCGGCGCTGATCGAAGCGGAGTTCCCGGCGACCGGCGCACGCGCCATCAGCGGGCACTCGATGGGCGGCCACGGTGCGCTGGTGATCGCGCTGCGCAATCCGGGGCGCTACCGCAGCGTGTCGGCGTTCTCGCCGATCGTCGCGCCCAGCCATGTTCCGTGGGGGCAGAAGGCCTTCCACGCCTACCTTGGCGACAACCCGGCCGACTGGGCGCAATGGGACGCCTGCGCATTGATTGCCGCGGCCAGCGAGCGCCTGCCGTTGCTGGTCGACCAGGGCGAGGCGGACGAGTTCCTGCAGACCCAGCTGCAGCCGCAGCGCCTGCAGGAGGCCTGCGCCGCTGCCGGCCATCCGCTGACCCTGCGCCTGCAGCACGGCTACGACCACAGCTACTACTTCATTGGCAGCTTCATCGGCGAGCACGTCGCCCACCACGCCCGCGCCCTGCACGGCTGAGCCCCCGGGAAAAAGGGGACGGAGGGGATTAAGTCGCATTTGCCGCTGTGCCGCAAACGACTTAATCCCCTCCGTCCCCTTTTTCAGCGATGGATCACACCCTCGTGGCGCCGCCCCGCGCTATCGTGCGCGTAGACGGCCTTGCGGATCGGGGGATGCATGCCGGTAGTGCTGGCGCTGCTGTATGTGCTGTGCCATGGCCTGGTGCTGGCCTTGTGGCCTGGTCCGGCCGGGGTAGGCTCCTTCGTTTTCCTGACCGGTGCCCCGTTGCTGGCGGCGGCCGCCTGCCTGTGGCGGGCCCGCCGCGACCACGCGGCACTGGGGTGGCGCGCCACGGCATTGGCGCTGCTGCTGTGGGCCGGCGGCATGGCGTTCAACATGATCGACGCCCTGGGCGCCGGGCGTGCCGATTTCACCCCGCGCGCAAGCCTGTTCCTTTACGTGCTCTACGGTGTGCCCCTGGTGTTCATCCTGGCCAGGGCGCGCCGGGAACGGGTCAGCATCAGCCTGATCGATGCGGCCATGGCGGCGCTGCTGGGCGTGCTGTTCTTCGTGCACGCGCAGTCGTTCGCCGCCCGCGTTGACATCGACGACCACGCGTTGTCCAACATGCAACGCATGTTCGATATCCAGAACCTGTGCATCGCCGTGTTCGCGGTGGTGCGCTGGCTGGCCGGCGACGTTCCCGAGCGGCGTACCTTTTTCCGCGCGCTGGCGATGTATGCGGCGACCTACCTGTTGGTGGCGTATTACATCAACCACTACACCTCCGGTGATGCGTTCGGTGCCTATGCCGATCTGCTGATCGATCTGCCGTTCCTGCTGCTGGCGCTGCTCGCACTCAGCCAGGCACCGGCGCGGGTCCTGACGCCGCATCCGCGGATGGCGCGCACGGTGCAGGCGGCGGGCCCGATGATCCTGCCGCTGCTGCTGCTGGTGGTGGGCACCCTGGTGGTCGACCATGCCCGGCCCCTGGCCGTGAGCGGTTTCGTGGTGGCGACGCTGGGGTTCGGCCTGCGCAGCATCCTGCTGCAGGTGGACCTGATGGAACGGCAGGCCTCGCTGGACCAGCTGGCGCGCCAGGATGGCCTGACAGGCGTGGCCAACCGGCGCGAGTTCGACGCGCTGCTGCTGGCCGAGTGGAATCGCGCACGGCGCAGTGGCACCGAGCTGGGCCTGCTGCTGTTGGATATCGATCATTTCAAGGCCTTCAACGACCGCCACGGCCATCCCGCCGGCGACCGCTGCCTGCAGGCCGTGGCAGCGGTACTGAAGGCGAGCGCCGGTCGCGCCGGTGACAGCGTCGCACGTTATGGCGGCGAGGAATTTGCGGTGATCGTGCCCGGAAGCGCGCTGTCGGGCGTTCTGGCGCTGGCCGAGCGCCTGCGCCAGGCGGTGGAAGCGCTGCCGTTGCCGGAAGGATCGGTCAGTATCAGCATCGGCGTGGGTTACCTGCATCCGCCGGCTCTGGCCAGTGCCGATCAGTTGCTGGCAGACGCCGATGCCGGCCTGTATGCCGCCAAGCGGGCTGGCCGCAACCAGGTGATCCTGCATGCGCACGTGCTGGATGACGAGGGCAGCACGCACGGAACGATGGACTGCTGAGCAGCTCTCTGCATGCGATCACACGGGGGGCGCGACGGCCTATCGCTGCCGCAACCAGCCGGTCGGATCGAGCAGCCTCAGCCCGACCGGTGACAACGAGCGCTGCCGCAACGGCAGGTTTGCCGCCTGCACGGCCATTGCACAGCGCGCCAGCTGCTGGCGCAACGGTGCCAGCGAGTCGTCCTCGCGGGGCCGTGCATGCCGCCATTGTGCGATGCGCAGCAGGCAGACCAGCAGGTCCAGTTCACTGGCGGCAATGAAGGGAGAGCCGGCCGGCAGCAGATCGATCGGAGCGGCGGGGGTGGCCAGCAGCGGCAGCAGGCCGATGAAGGCGTCGCAGCCCTCCTGGCCAAGCCCGAGTCCGCTCAGCTGGGCAAGGCCATCGGCCTGCAGATCGGGGTCGCGCAACTGCCGTATCGCGCCCAGCAGCGCCTGTTCGCCCCGGCCGAACTGTCGACCGAAGGTGCGGTAGTTGACCCGGGTGGGAAACAACGGGGAACGGGAGGCCATGGTGGCTAGGGCTGTGGGTCGCGGGTTTCCACCAGCACCGGACAGGGCGCGTGGTCGATGGTCCATTGCCCGATCGAGGGTTCGAACAGGCGTTCCAGCCGGGACAGGTGGCGATGGCCGATCACGATCAGGTCGCACTTCAGGCGCCGGGCCTGCTCGCTGATCACTTCGCCCGGGTCGCCGGAGGGAATCTGCGCGATGGCATCGACACCGCGCTCGCGCAGTTCGGCCAGGGCTTCGGCCAATACTGCCTCGGCGCGGGAGCGCTGGCGGGCGGCTTCCGGATACTCGGTGCGATCGGCTTCGCTGGCATCGGCCGCCAGCGCGAATTCGGGGTCGAGCACGCACAGCAGGTGCAGGCGGCTGTGGGGGCCGGCGATGGCGGCGGCCAGGTCCAGCACGCGTGCGTGCTGGGGGCCACCATCCAGGGCGACCAGCAGGGTAGTGAACATGGATGTCTCCTTGGCGGGACGGGGATGGTCGCCGATGTCACCGCGCGCACCCATGCCGTGCGCGGCAGTCAATGAATGCGTCGAACGCAATCCACGGTGGTCGCAAGTGCCGTAGAGTCATCTGATTTACTGGAGACTGTCATGCCCCTGCCGGACCTGAACCTGTTGCTGGCACTGGACGTGCTGATTGACGAATGCAGCGTGGCCGCCGCCGCGCGCCGGATGAACCTGAGCGCGCCGGCGATGAGCCGCACCCTGGGCCGGATCCGCACTGCGCTGGGTGACCCGGTGCTGGTGCGTGCCGGCCGCGGTCTGGCGCCCACGCCCCGCGCGCTGCAGCTGCGCGAGCAGGTCCGCGATGTGATCGAGCAGGCCCACCGCGTCTTCAACGCCGGTCGTGAAGTGGACATGCGCGTGCTCGAGCGAACCTTCAGCGTGCGCGCCAATGATGTCTTCATCGGTGGATTTGGCGGTCGCCTGCGCGAGATCTTCCGCCAGCAGGCACCGCGCGCGGTGCTGCGCTTCGTGCCCGAGGGCGATACCGACGATGATGCGATGGCGCAGGGCCGGATCGACCTGTACATTAGCACCGCCGGCAAGCATGCGCCCGATACCAAGGTGCAGAACCTGTTCAGTACCTCGTTCATGGGCGCCGCGCGCGAGGACCACCCACTGTTCGACGAGGAGATCAGTGCAGAGCGCTTTGCCGCGTGCGACCACATCGCGGTGTCGCGCCGTGGCCTGCCGCGTGGGCCGATCGATGATGACCTGGCCACGCTCGGCCTGCAGCGCCGCGTGGCGCTGATCAGCCCGACCTTCCACGGTGCGATCTTCGCGGCGGCCGAATCAGACCTGATCCTGCCGCAGATGCCAAGCGTGATGCTGGAGCGGATCGTCAGCATGCGCCTGCCGCTGCGCCTGTTCCCGCTGCCGATCCCGGTGCGTACCGCGGCCATCGTGCAGGCCTGGCATCCGCGGCTGGACAACGATGCCGCGCACCAGTGGCTTCGCCGTTCCATCAAGACCATGTGCGAGCGCGTCGAGGACGCCCACCGCTGAGACCCGCAGGCGTGCGCTGGACGCACGCCTGGGATGCCGGCGACGCCATTTTTCACAGGGTACCGGCTCCCTAGACTGCGCTCCCCGGAGTTTCACTGAGCGCATTCCAATGACCCTCAACATGCCGTGCACTGCACGGATCGGCGCCTGGCGATGAGTGCGCCGGCCGCCGCTGTCCCGGCCGCCGCAGCGCCCCGTCCTGCCGCCGCCCCCGGGCTCGATCGCCGCATTCTGGTCGGCCTGTGTGGCGTGCTGCTGGCGGTGCTGGTGTCCGGCTTCAACGAGAACATCACCAAGGTCGCCCTGGCCGACATCCGTGGCGCGATGGGTTTCAGCGTCGACGACGGCAGCTGGATCGTCGCCCTCTACAGCGCGATGTCGGTCAGCGCGATGGCCTTCGCGCCGTGGTGTGCCGCCACCTTCTCGCTGCGCCGCTTCGCATTGGCGATGATCGGTGGCTTCATGGTGCTGGGCGTGCTGTGCCCGCTCGCCCCGAACCTGCAGGTGTTCCTGCTGCTGCGTGCATTGCAGGGCCTGTGCGGCGGTGCACTGCCGCCGTTGCTGATGAGCGTGGCGCTGCGCTTCCTGCCGCCTGGCATCAAGCTGTACGGCCTGGCCGGCTACGCGTTGACGGCGACGTTCGGCCCGAGCATGGGCACGCCGCTGGCCGCGTTCTGGGTCGAGCAGGTGGGCTGGCACTGGGCGTTCTGGCAGATCGTGCCGTACTGCCTGGCCGCCATGGCGATGGTCGGCTGGGGCCTGCCACAGGACCCGCTGCGGCTGGAACGCTTCGCCCAGTTCGATGGCGTTGGGCTGCTGCTCGGCCTGCCGGCGCTGGTGCTGCTGGTGCTGGGCCTGGTGCAGGGCCCGCGGCTGAACTGGTTAGATTCGCCGATGATCACGCTGATGATCGGTGGCGGTGCCGGCCTGATGGTGCTGTTCATGATCAACGAATGGTTCCACCCGCTGCCGTTCTTCAAGCTGCAGTTGTTGGCCAATCGCAATCTCAGCTACTCGCTGGTCACGCTGGGTGGCGTGCTGTTCGTGCTGCTGGCGGTGATCTCGATCCCGTCCGGCTTCCTGGCCAGCGTGCAGGGCTACCGGCCGCTGCAGACCGCACCGATGCTGCTGTGGGTGGCACTGCCACAGGTGATCGCGCTGCCGCTGGTGGCGGCCCTGTTGAACATCCGCGCGGTGGACTGCCGCTGGGTGCAGGCCACCGGCCTGGCGATGCTGGCACTGGCCTGCTGGCTGGGCTCGCACCTGGACGTGGCCTGGATCCGCGACAACTTCCTGTGGGTGCAGCTGCTGCAGGTGTTTGCCCAGCCGATGGCGGTGCTGCCGCTGCTGATGCTGGCCACCGGCGGCCTGGCGCCACAGGATGGCCCGTTTGCCTCGGCCTGGTTCAACACGGTCAAGGGCTTCGCTGCGGTGTTCGCCGGTGGCGTACTGGATGCCATCGCCCAGGGCCGCCGTCATTTCCATTCCACCGTGCTGGTCAACCGCCTTGGCGAGCAACCGTGGCTGGCCGATGGCCCGCAGCTGGGCGCGCGCCTGCATGCACAGGTACAGGCGCTGACTTCGGCCGACCTGTACTGGGTGGTCGCACTGGTGGCGCTGGCCTTCATTCCCCTCATTGCCTGGATGCCCACCCGCATCCATCCGCCACGCGCCGTGGCCTGAACCTTTCGCAGGAACCCCTCATGACGATCAATCGAACCCCTCTCAACACCGGCCTGGGCCTGGGTGTGCTGGCCCTGGCCATCGGCGCGTGGCTGCTGCTGCGCGATGGCGGTCACCAGACCACCAACAATGCGTACGTGGTGGCCGACTACACCCTGGTAGCGCCGAAGATTGCCGGCTTCGTCAGTGCCGTGGACGTAGAGGACAACCAGTCGGTGAAGGCCGGTGACGTGCTTGCCCGCATCGACGACCGCGACTACCAGGTGGCACTGCAGGCTGCGCGTGCCGACCTTGCCAATGCCCGTGCGCAGCTGGCCAATGCGCAGGCCGCACTGGCCCAGCAGGACTCGCTGATCGCGCAGGCCAGGGCCAGCGTCGATGTCAGCCGTTCCGAACTGACCCTGGCCAGTGCCGACCAGCAGCGTTACCGCGAACTGGCCCGTGATGGCGCCGGTACCGTGCAGAACGCGCAGCAGGCGCAGTCGAAGCAGGCCGTGGCCAGTGCGCATCTGCAGCAGGGCCAGGCCGCACTGTCGACCGCACGCCAGCGCACCGACATCCTCAGCGCGGGCGTGCAGGCTGCACAGGCGGCGGTGCAGCGTGCAGAAGCGGCACAGGCACGCGCCGAACTGGATCTGTCGCACACCGTGCTGCGCGCGCCGATCGATGGCATGGTCGGTCGCCGCGCAGTGCGCGTCGGTGCCTACCTGACCCCGGGTACGCCGGTGGCTGCGGTGGTCCCGCTGAAGCGCGCCTTCGTGGTCGCCAACTTCCAGGAAACGCAGATGACCCGCATGCAGGCCGGCCAGCAGGTCGAACTGAAGGTGGACGTATTCCCGGGCACGCCGCTGCGCGGGCACATCGACAGCATTGCACCAGCCACCGGCGTCACCTTTGCTGCAGTCGCACCAGAGAACGCCACCGGCAACTTCACCAAGGTGGTGCAGCGCATTCCGGTGAAGATCGTGCTGGAGCCGGGCCAGCCGCTGCTGGACCAGCTGCGTGCCGGCATGTCGGTGGAAGCCAGCGTTGACCTGGGCAGCCGCGCGCGTGCGCAGAGCGTGCAGCACGGACCGGGCCACAAGCGCGGGGAGGGCGCATGAGCGCCATCACCGTGTTCCGCACCTTCGTTGCGGCCACCCTGTGCACGGCCCTGGCTGCCTGCGCGATGGGCCCGGACTTCGTACGCCCGCAGGCGGAACTGCCCGGCCACTGGCAGGGTGGGGCTGTCGCCGGCAACGCCATCGATCAGGACGCCGCCTGGTGGGCCGGCTTCGACGATCCGCTGCTGGGGCAGCTGGCCCACCAGGTGCTGGCGGCCAACCTGGACCTGCAGCTGGCCGCCAACCGCGTGCAGCAGAGCCGCACCGCGCGCGGCATCAGCGCCGCCGATCACCTGCCCAGCGTCAGCGCGAGCGCCAGTGGCGTGCGTGCACGCAACAGCGAAGTGGGCCTGAATGATCCGTCCGGCAACGGCGGCCGTGATGACTACGGGCTGTTCCAGGCCGGTATCGGCCTGGGCTGGGAACTGGACCTGTGGGGCCGCGTGCGGCGCCAGGTGGAAGCGGCCGACGCGCGCGTGCAGATGGCCGAGGAGGATGCACACGCCGTGCGCATCGCGCTGCTGGCGGAAACCGCGCGTGATTACCTGCAGCTGCGTGCGACGCGGCAGCTGCTGGCGATCACCGAGGACAACCTCAGCATCGCGCATGACATCAAACGGCTGACCGAGGCGCGCCAGAAGCAGGGCGTGGCCAGCACGCTGCAGGTGTCCAGCGCGGCCGCGCAGGTGGCTTCGCTGCAGGCGCGCATCGCGCCGCTGCGGCATCGCGAATCGCAGCTGCGCAATGCGCTGGCGTTCCTGCTGGCACAGCCGCCGCAGGCACTGGACGCGCAGCTGCAGGATGCACGCCGTGACTGGCCGGCGTTGCCAGCGGTGGCGGTGGGTCTGCCGAGTGAACTGGCCGAGCGTCGCCCGGACATCCGTCGTGCCGAGGCGGCACTGCATGCGGCAACGGCCGGCATCGGCGTGGCCAAGGCCAGTTTCCTGCCGCGCATCACCTTGAATGGTGACGCAGGCTTCCAGGCCAAGCAGCTGGATGACCTGGATGGCTGGAACGCGCACCGTTTCAGCATCGGGCCGTCGATCAGCCTGCCGATCTTCCAGGGCGGGCGGCTGAAGGCGAACCTCGCGCTGAGCAGGCTGCAGCAGCAACAGTCGGCCCTGCAGTTCCGCCGTACCGTGTTGCAGGCCTGGCATGAGGTGGACGACGCCATGGATGGCTACAGTGCCGCGCAGCAGCGCACGGTGCAGCTGCACGTGGCGGTGGATGAGAGCGAGACGGCACTGGGGGGGGCGCGCCGGCAGTACCAGGCCGGCGTGGTCGACATGCTGGACGTGCTGACCACCCAGCGCATCGCGCAGGACAACCAGGCCGCGCTGGCCAACAGCCAGGCCGCCGCCGCGATCGCGCGGGTGGAGCTGTACCGCGCGCTGGGCGGTGGCTGGTAGCGATAGGGAAACGCCGGGCCATGCCCGGCGGTTCGTCGGTAGTTGCCAACCTTGGTTGGCAGCTTTTTTGGAGCGCCAACCAAGGGTGGCGTCTACCAGAGCATGGTCATCGGCACCGGGTCGATCACGACACGGGCACGGTAGCGCCGGGCCATGCCCGGCGGGCGGGTGCCTCAACGCACGTCGCGCAGTTCCCAGTGGCTGCCGGCCAGCAGGCGCAGGCGCTGCTTGAACACGTCACTGTCGATGCGGGTGGTGGCGACCAGGTTGATGCGCAGGTCCTTCTGCTCGCCGGTCACGGTGGCCTCCGGGTCGGTCACGCCCCACTGCGGTTCCACCGCATCCGGGTCGGGCTGCTTGGCCTTCCAGCGTTCGAACAGCGTGCCGCTGCGCAGGGCATCCTGCAGCTCTTCGGCGAAACCGGCGGCGCCCTGGGAATGGAAGGACAGGTCAGGGTCGTTGCCGCGGGCCTTGGACGGATCGGGCAGGCTGATGTGGTACTGCGCAGGCATGGAGTTCTCCTTGAAGTGCGGCAAGGCTGGCACAGTCGGGGTGGAATCGATGTGCAGATTCCGGCCGTGGCCAGCGCTCATTCGAACCGATGCGGCCCATCGGCAAATCCCACGGTGACCGCGCCCTTGCCGACGTTGACCATGCCGGTCAGGCTCATCACCGATTCGTACACGGTCACGCCATGGCCGGCGCAGACCTCTTTCATCTGTGCATAGCCGGGCAGGCTGCGCAGCTCGTCCAGTTCGCCGCCGTAGCTGACGCACACCGTCGGCGTCATCAGCCCGGCACGCACGCGCTGGCCGACCACCGCGAACAGCTTCTGCACGGCGCTGTCGAAGCCCTTGATCTTGGCCACTGGCCCGGTCTCGCCACGGTAGCCGTGCAGCACCGGCTTGATGTCCAGTGCACTGCCCAGTGCCGCGCTGAGCAGGCCGACACTGCGGTCGCCCTTGTGCCGCGCGCGTGCGCGCATGTAGTACAGGTCGCGGGTGATCATGTAGCCGTGCACGTTGCCGGCCAGTTCTTCCAGCCGTTCGCGGATCTGCTGCACGCTGGCGCCACTGTCACGCAGGCGGACAGCCTCCACCGCGGTCACGGCCTGCGCGGCGAACAGGTTCTGGGTATCAAGTACGCGCAGCGCGAACGGCGAGTTGTAGCCCGCTGCCTGCCGCACCGGCTTGTAATCGTTGAGGATGGCGAAGCTGGCCTGCAGCGCGTTGTCGTGGATCGGGCTGCGGGTCTTGGTGATGGTCATGCAGAACACGTGGTCGTAATCGATCACCAGCTGCTGCAGGAACAGGTCGCGGATCTGGTTGACGCTGAAGGGGATGGTTTCCGCTTCAGCGCCATGTTCGGCCACATGCGCGTGCAGGAAGCTCAGGGTGGCCTGCTCATCGCGATGATCGGCCAGCACGGCTTCGCCGATCCGTACGGTGATCGGCAGCAGCACGATGTTGTGCTCGGCAATGAAGTCCTGCGGCAGGTCGCAGGCCGAGTCGACGACGATTCCGATGCGCATCCGCGGCTCCCCCTCCAGGGCGGTTGTAGGTTCGGAAATGTGAAATCTATCTCAAATTCTGGCGTGGCGCGCGAGGGAAACGCGGCACGCCCTGTTCAGCGACTGCGCTGCACGGCCACCGGAAGCTCGGCCAGGCGCTGCCATTCGGGCTGCCGCAGCAGATCCGGGTCGGCCAGCACCGCCGCCATCAGCGGGTGGGCGTCGTTGCCCCAGAACAGTTCGCCATCGATGGCCAGGGTCGGCACGCCGAACACGCCGGTTGCAATGGCGGCCTCGGTGTTCTTCCGCAGCTGCTCCTTGACCGCGGGAGTCGCGATGGCGCTGGCGACATCCTCGATCCCCAGCCGCGCGGCTGGTTCGCGCAGGGCCTCGGCGCTGTCGGCGGCATTGCCGTCGCGCCAGATCCAGTCGAACAGCACGTCCACCGCCTGTGCGCTGCCACCCGCGGCCAGGCACAGGCGCAGGGCAGACAGCGGATTGAACGGGTGGCCCGGCGGGAACCGCAGCGGTGTGCCTTCGGCCTGCGCGGTCCACAGCAGCTGGCGGTAGATGAAGCGGCGCTTGGCCGGAATCTCGGCCGGCCCGAGGTTGCCCAGGTGATGCAGCACGGCACCAAAGGCGATCGGCACCGGCTGGATCCGCGGGAACTCGGGCAGCTGCTTCAGCTTCTGCCAATGCAGGTAGGAGTACGGCGAAACGAAGTCGAAATACCAGCGCAGGGTGGCCATGGTGGTGTCCTTCAATGCGGTCAGGGCTGCGCGTTGCGCAGCAGGTAGCGATCGCGCAGCTCGGTCTGGCGCGAGCGCATCGGCATCGCCCGGCCGCCCAGCCAGACCTGTTCGGCATAGTGCGCCACGTCCAGCGGGTCGCCCTCCCACAGCACCAGGTCGGCACGCTTGCCCGGCTCGATGCTGCCGATCTGGTCGGCCACACCGAACGCCTGCGCCGGCACCCGGGTCAGGCCGGCCAGGCCGTCGGCCCAGGGCAGTCCGTTGGCCACGGCATTGCCGGCCAGCTGGCGCATCTTGCGGGCGTTGTGCGAGGCGTCGCCACGCTGCACGAACGAGACCGCCACGCCGGCCCGTTGCAGGCGTGCCGCATTTTCCAGGGTTGCACCGATCTGGTCGAAGCTGGCCGGCAGGTTGGACAGCACGTCGACGAACACCGGCACCTGCGCGGCGGCCAGCTCCGGTGCCAGCTGCCAGGCTTCGCTGCCACCGGCAATGGCGATCTTCACCTTCTCGCGGGCGGCCCAGCGCAGCAGCTGGCGGATGTCCGCCGCACGGTCCACCTCCACCACGATGCGGCCCTGGCCGGCCAGGTAGCGGCCCAGCGTGCGGCGCCCGGCCGGGGTCAGCAGCGCATGCGGTGAGTCCGCGGCGACCTGGCCACGCGCCTCGTCCACCATCTGCTGCAGCAGCATCCATTGCGCCGCACGCGAATGCCCGGTCAGTTCCACTGCGGCCGACCCCAGGCGCAGGAACAGCGCGCGCGGCCCGAGGGGATCGGCGCTGCCGTCCAGCCGCATCACACCGCCCTGGCCAGCGACGAAGCCGCCACCGGTGGCGGCCCCCAGGGCGGTGAAGCCGATGCCGTCCAGGCGCGCCACCGGGATCAGCACCGAGGCCGGGTTGTAGGCCAGGGTGACATCGAATTCGGGGCGCAACGGTTGTTCGCCGATCTTCAGCGTGCTGTCGACCGTGCTCGCTTCACCGGAGACTTCTTCGATGCCGATCTCGGTGATGCCCCCGAACAGCGCGGGTGTCAGCGGGCGGCCATCGGCCTCGACGACGTTGGCCCCGGCCGGTGCGGACAGCCCGTTGCCGACTGCGCGGATGATGCCGCCCTGCACCAGTACATCGGCGTGCTGCAGGCTGCCGCGCGCGCTGGCCGTATGTACGGTGGCGTTGCGGACCAGCAGGTCCTGCGCCTGCGCGGCTGCGGAGAGGCAGGCCAGCACCATGACCGTAGCGCCGAGCCATGCCCGGCGACGCTTGTTCAACGCGCCCATCAGTGCACCTCCTGGCCGAGCTGGAAATCGGAACGCGGCGTCGCTGCCGGCGCACTGCGGTCGTACAGGCGGCGGCCGTCGATGAAGACCTGTTCGGCCAGCGCGTAGGAACCGAAGGGGTTGCCGTTCCAGACCACTACGTCGGCCATCTTGCCGGCCTCCAGGGTGCCGGTCTGGCCTTCAATGCCCAGCGCTCTGGCGGCATTGGCCGTCATCCAGGTGATGGCATGTTCGGGCGTGATCTCCGGCATGTGCGCGCGGCGCGCGGCGGCGATCACCTTGGCCGCTTCCTGGTTCAGGCGCTGGATGCCTTCGGGCGAATCGGAATGGACGATGGCGCAGCTGTTCTTCGGCCGGTCGACCAGTGCGATGTTCTCCGGAATGCCATCGAAGGCTTCCATCTTGAAGCCCCACCAGTCGGCCCACAGCGCACCGCAGACGCCGTCGGCGGCCAGCCGGTCGGCCAGCTTGTAGGCCTCTACGCCGTGGTGGAAGGCCGCCACCTTGAAGCCGAATTCCTTGGCCAGGTCGAGCATGGTGGCCATCTCGTCGGCGCGGTAGCAGTGGATGTGCACGCGGATGTCGCCTTCGATCGCGCCGGCCAGCGTGTCCAGCTTGAGATCGCGCTTGCCGCCGGCATCACCGGCGCTGTCGCCCTTGTCGCTGCCGAACCAGCCCTTGCGCTTGGCCGGCTTGGGTTTGTTCTTGGCGATGTAGTCGGCAGCATCGATGAAGGCGGCGCGGTAGCCGGCAACGTTGCCCATCCGCGTGGCTGGGGCGACGCCCTTGCCTTCGCCGTAAACCCGTTTCGGGTTCTCGCCGCAGGCCATTTTCAGCCCCCACGGAGCACCCGGGAATTTCATGGCCTGGTAGGTGATGGCCGGCACGTTCTTCAGGGTCACGCCACGGCCACCGACCAGGTTGGCCGAGCCAGGCAGCACCTGCATGCTGGTCACGCCTCCGGCCAGGGCTGTAGCGAAGCCCGGGTCCTGCGGCCACACCGAGTGCTCGGCCCAGACATTGGCGGTGACCGGTGCGGTCATCTCGTTGCCGTCGCTGTGCGCGCCGACGCCCGGGCTGGGGTACACGCCCAGGTGCGAGTGCACGTCGATCAGGCCCGGGGTGACCCACTTGCCCCGCGCATCGATGCGGGTTACCCCGGCATCGGCCTGCAGCTGGCGGCCCACGGCGACGATGCGGCCCTCGCGCAGCAGCACGTCGGCGTTGTCCAGGCGCTGGCCGGTGCCGGTGAGCACGGTGGCGTTCTGGATCAGCACCGGCGCATCGGGATGCGCCCGGTAGGTGCTGGGGTAGGGATCGGCGACGAAGCGCGAGGCGCCCACTGCCGGTGCCGTGCTCAACGAAACCAGCGCCAGCCCAAGAGCGGCGCGCAACACCATCGATGCCATGCAGAGATCCCCAACCCACGCGTGAATCCGCCGACGCTATCCGTCGTCGATACCACTTGCCAAGTGACCTTGGGCAGGGGCAGGGGTGGGGATTTTCCTATACAAAAATTCTGAACGAAGCATTAATTTTTTGTGACACCTGCCGCTACCAACGGGTGGGACAGCGAGCGCTGACCCGCCGTGAGGTGTGCTTTCCATTGCTCCATGACGGAGCTGCACCTGAAATATTTCAAGGAATCAAGGACGTAACTGCAGATGATTGTCTTCCCGTCGTATCGCTCCACGGCTTCCCGCCGCTCGATCCTCCCCTCACCCCTGGCCTCGGCCATTGTTGGCTCGCTGCTGATGGCCGCCGCTCTGCCGGCGCTGGCCCAGGACAGCAACGCAGACGCCTTGTCGCGTTACCAGTTCCAGCGCAGCCTGCAGGCCGCGTCTGCCGCACCGGTCCTCACCGCTTCGCCGTCGCTGGCCGTCGCCGCCGCCGATGTGGAAGTCGATCCGGAACCCATCATGGGCAAGCCGGGTGATGCCGCCAGCTGGCGCACCACCGAATTCAACAGCGACTGGGGCCTGCAGGCGATCAACGCCGATGTGGCCTACGCACGCGGCCTGACCGGCACCGGCATCCGCCTGGGCGTGTTCGACAGCGGCACCGGCCTGGACCACGACGAGTTCGCCGGCAAGGACCACCGCAGCATCCATCTGGCCGACGTGCTGGCCGATGGCAGCCTGTGCGCGCGCGAAGTGCTGAGTGGCCCGGACGCCTGCTTCGCCAGCGACGGTGACCAGGTGGCCGTGTCCTACCAGCTGCTCGACCCGGACTATGCCGATCTGCTGGAGCGCAATGGCTTCTACGAAGGCCTGAGCTACAACGTGCACGGTACCCACGTGTCGGGCACCATCGCCGCCAACCGTGATGGCAACGGCACCCACGGTGTTGCCTTCGGCGCCGACCTGAGCGTGGCCCGCCTGTTCTCCAACAGCGCCACCTACCTGTCGGTGGTGAATATCGGCGGTTCCCTGTATCTGGACGAACAGACCATCGCCGCCATCCAGGCCGACGATTCGATCTACCCGCAGCTGTATGCGCAGATGAACGAGCAGGGTGTGCGCGCCATCAACCACAGCTGGGGCCTGGCCAACGAGCCGACCACAGCGGAAGACCTGGACATGTACCAGTCGCACCCGGTGTTCGCCGCCAGTCTGGCTGCGATGGCCGAAGGTTCGCGCAGCAGCGGACTGATCCAGGTATGGGCCGCTGGCAACACCGATTCGCCCAACACTTCGCCGGAAGAAGCGCCGATTGCCGGCATGTATGCCTCGCTGCCGCGCGCCGTCGCCGACGTCGAGCCGTACTGGCTGGCCGTGGTCAACGTCAATCAGGACCTGGAGCTGAGCAACCGCTCGATGCGCTGTGGCCTGGCGGCGAACTGGTGCCTCGCCGCGCCCGGCTCGAACATCAACTCGACCGTGTACGGTCCCGATTCGGTGATCGAAGGTGATTTCTACGATGACAATGGCAACCTGGTGGTGGACATCATCAGCCAGACCCCGTCGTCCGATTACGAGGAACTGAGCGGCACGTCCATGGCCGCCCCGCACGTCACCGGCGCGCTGGGCCTGCTGTTCGAGCGCTTCCCGTACCTGGACAGCGCGCAGGTGCGCGACGTGCTGCTGACCACCGCCACCGACCTGGGTGCTGCAGGCGTGGACGATGTCTACGGCTGGGGCCTGATGAACCTGGCTGCGGCCGTCGAAGGCTACGGCTCGCTGCGCGTGGACACCGAAGTGGTGATGAACCAGAAGGCCGGCGGCCTGAAGGTGTGGGAAGGTGATGCATGGGACGACTGGACCAATGACATCGGCGGCCCGGGCAAACTGACCAAGAGCGGCATCGGCTGGCTGCGCCTGAGCGGCGACAACAGCTTCAACGGCGCGGTGGTGCGCGAAGGCGTGCTGGAACTGGACGGCGTGAACACGCTGACCAGCGCCGTGGACGTGACCGGCGGAACCTTCCTGCTGAACGGCACCCTGCAGAACACAGCGCTGAACAGCCTGGGCGGCAGCAGCCGCATCACCGCCACCGGTGTGCTGGACGGCTCGGACCTGACCGTCACCGGTGGCGTGGTGTCCTTCAACGGCGTGCAGACCGGCGGCAGCACCTTCGTGGGTGAAAAGGGCACGCTGAAGGGCGTGGGCCAGCTGGGAAACACCACCGTGGCCGGCATCATCGCTCCGGGCAACTCCATCGGCACGCTCACCATCAACGGTGACTATGTGCAGACCGCCACTGGCGTGTACCAGGCCGAGGTGGCCCCGGGCAGCCGCAGCGACCAGCTGCACGTGACCGGCACCGCCACCCTGGGCGGCACCCTGGTGGCGCTGCCGGAACCGGGCACCTACTACCTGGGCGAGCAGTTCAACTTCATCCAGGCCGACGGCGGCGTGAACGGTCGGTTCGCCAGCACCGATTTCAGCGCCTTCTCGCCCTTCCTGCAGTTCGGCCTGGCCTACTCCGCCGCCGGCGCGCGCATTGAAGTGACCCGCGGCAACGCGCTGGCTACCGCGGCCACCACCGCCAACCAGTTGGCCGTGGCCACCGTGGTCGACGGTCTGGCGGTCAACCAGGGCCTGCCGCGTCCGCTGACCATGCTGTTCCCGGAACAGGTGGGCAGCGCACTGGACAGCCTCAGCGGCGAACTGCATGCCGCCACCAGCGCTGCCCTGCTGGAAGGCAGCCGCTACGTGCGTGATGCCGCGCTGGCCCGCCGTGCCGGTGCCGCTGCACCGGGTGCCGAAGGCGGCGACGCCACCGGTGTGTGGGTGCAGGCCCTGGCCGGCAGCACCACGCTGGATGGCAACACCAACACCGCCCGCACCGAAGCCAACAGCAACGGCCTGCTGGTCGGTGCCGACCGCGAGTTCGGCGGCTGGCAGGTGGGCGTGCTGGCCGGTACCGGCCGCACCGACGTGAAGCAGGGCGAAGGGCGCCGTGCGAGGTCGAAGGTGGACAACACCCACTTCGGCGCCTACGCCAGCCACAATTGGGGCGGTTTCGGCCTGCGTGGCGGCCTGGCATGGAGCGAACACGATGTGGACAGTACCCGTGAGCTGGCGTTCGCCGGTTACAGCGACACCCTGAGCGCCCGCTACGACGCGCGTACCCGCCAGGCCTTCATCGAAGCGGCCTACCGCTTCGGTGGCCGCGAGGCTGGCCTGGAGCCGTACGTGCAGGTGGCCCGCGTGGAAGTGGACACCAAGCACGTGAACGAGCGTGGCGGTGCTGCGGCCCTGCAGGGTTCGGTGGACGACGTGCGCACCACCCTGGCCACGGCCGGCGTGCGCTTCGACAAGGGCCTGAAGGCCTCGTTCCAGCAGGACAGCTGGTTGCACGTGCGCGGCGCGGTGGCGTACCGCCACGCCAGCGGCGACCGCAACCCGTCGGCCCGCCTGGGCTTTGCCACCGGCGGTGACAGCTTCGTGGTCAACGGTGCACCCATCGCCGACAGCGCGGTGGTGGCCGAACTGGGCCTCTCGGCCTGGCTGACCGCCAAGCAGCAGCTGGAACTGGGCTACAGCGGCCAGTTCGGCGACGAAAGCCGCGACCACGGTGCCAACCTGCGCTGGTCGGTGCGTTTCTAAGCCACCGGCTTCCGCAGGGAAACCAGGAGGGGCGGCCGTTGGGCCGCCCCTTCTCTTTGTGTGGCAGGGCAGGCGCAGCGTTGCCTACAATGGCGCCCCTGCAGAACCGGACCGGGCATGAAGAGCAAACAGGAAATCGTCGACAACTGGCTGCCGCGTTATACCGGCGTTCCGCTGGACCAGTTCGGCCAGCATATCCTGCTGACCAATTTCGGCGGCTACCTGCACACCTTCTCCGCGCTGACCGGCGCCCCGGTCATCGGCCTGGACCGGCCGATGGCCAGCGCCACCATCGATGGCATCACCATGATCAACTTCGGCATGGGCAGCCCCAATGCCGCGATCATCATGGACCTGCTGTCGGCGGTGATGCCCAAGGCGGTGCTGTTCCTGGGCAAGTGCGGTGGCCTGAAGCGCAAGAACCAGCTGGGTGACCTGGTGCTGCCGATCGCAGCGATCCGCGGTGAGGGCACTTCGGGCGACTACCTGCCGCCGGAAGTGCCGGCCTTGCCGGCGTTCGCGCTGCAGCGTGCGGTCTCGACCATGATCCGTGATCTCGGCCACGACTACTGGACCGGTACCGTCTACACCACCAACCGCCGGGTCTGGGAGCACGACGAGGCGTTCAAGGAGCGGCTGCGGGCGATGCGCTGCATGGCCATCGACATGGAAACCGCCACCGTGTTCGCCGCTGGCTTCGCCAACCACATTCCCAGCGGCGCACTGCTGTTGGTGTCGGACCAGCCGATGATCCCCGATGGGGTCAAGACCGAGGCCTCCGATGCCAAGGTCAGCTCCCAGTTCGTGGAAAACCATATCCAGATCGGTATCGAGGCGCTTAAGCTTATCCGGCGCAACGGCAAGTCGGTCCGCCACCTGCGCTTCGACGAATGATGATGATGGCCTGGCGCGGCGCGCCGGCCCTGGGGAGTAGGTGATGGACGTTGCCGCGCACGTGGTGGAATTCTGGAAAGAGGCGGGCCCTGCGAAGTGGTTCGCCCGCGATGATGCGTTCGACGCGCAGTTCCGCCAGTTGTTCCTGGATGAGCATTTCGCAGCCGCCTCGCGCGCGCGCGAACACTGGCTGGGCAGTGCCGAGGGCGCACTGGCGCTGATGTTGCTGCTGGACCAGTTCCCGCGCAACTGCTTCCGCGGTAGCGCCCATTCCTACGCCACCGATGGCCTGGCCCGGCACTACGCCATGCGCGCCATCGAGGAAGGCCTGGACCTGCAGCTGGTGCCCAAGCTGCGCGCCTTCATCTACCTGCCGTTCGAGCACTCCGAGGATCCGCTGGACCAGGACCGCTCGGTGGCGATGTTCGACGTGCTGGGCGACAAGGAATACCTGCAGTACGCCGAGCTGCACCGCGACATCATCCGCCGCTTCGGTCGCTTCCCCCACCGCAACGCCGTGCTGGGTCGCATTCCCTCACCGGAAGAACTGGACTACCTGGCCGAAGGCGGTTTCGCCGGCTAAGAAAAAGGGGACGGAGGGAATTAAGTCGTTTTTGCCACAAACGACTTAATTCCCTCCGTCCCCTTTTTAGGGGTCAGATCGCCTTTCCGCAGGAAAGGGCTCTGACCCCGGGCCTTCAATCAGTACTTCGGCACGCCGTTGTCGACGTCTTCCGACCAGGCGTTGATGCCGCCGGTGACGTTGAACACCTTGGTGAAGCCCAGGGCGCGGAACTGCTCGGCGGCCTGCGCGCTGCGGCCACCGTGGTGGCACATGAAGGCCAGCGCGGTGTCCTTGGGCAGGGCTTCCAGCGCGGCGCGGCCGTTGCCGTCGAAGGTCTTGAACGGCACGCCCACGGCGGCGATTTCACGCTCGTCGGCCGGGCGCACGTCCACCAGGGTGATGTTGCCGGCACGCACCAGGTCGTCGGCATCGCGCACGCTGATTTCCTGCACCGGCTTGGGCGCATTCGGGTTGTCGATGGCCAGGCCCTTGCCGCGGATGTCGTCCACCCAGTCGATGGTGATGCCGTTGGCGCGACGGGCGCTGGCCAGGTCGAACTGCACGCGCAGGCCGTTGGACTCGGCGGCGATGGCGCCTTCGTCGTGCGGGGCCAGCTGGAAGTTCGGCTGGAAACCGGCGTCGATGGACAGCTGCAGAGCAGCGCCCGGGGCATCGGCCAGCGCGCCCTTGAGCATTTCCACGGCCGCCGGGGTGACGGTGATGCTCGGCGGGGTACGGTCCGGCGCGGCCAGGCCCAGCACGCTGCTCAGCTCGCCGCTGGCAGCCATCTGCAGCACGATGTCGCTGCCGCCGATCAGTTCGCCGTCGATGTACAGCTGCGGAATGGTCGGCCAGTCGCCATAGGCCTTGATGCCTTCACGGATTTCCTGGTCGGCCAGCACGTTGACGTGGGCGAACTCGACGCCGAGGTCCTGCAGGGCGCCCACGGCCTTGGCCGAGAAACCGCACTGCGGCATCGACGGCTGGCCCTTCATGAACAGCACGACGCGGTTGGCGTTGAGGATGGATTCGATGCGCGAACGCAGGGCGGGATCGAGGGACATGGACGTCGGGGTTCCGGGAATTCGAATCATCAATTCTACCCCTCATGGCATCATGGGGGATGAGCAACGCAGGAACATTGCATCGCATCCCGACCCGGCCCTGGCGCTGGCTGCCCTGGCTGGTGGCGTCGCAGCTGGCCGTGATCCTGGTCTGGGCCCTGGCCGGCTGGCACTGGGGGCTGCCCGTGATGGTGGCCAGCCACGCACTGTTCCTGGTGCCGGTATTCCTGCCCAACAGCCGCTTCTACGCGCCGGTGCTGAGCCGGATCGGAGAGGCCGGAAACAGCGTCTGGTTGACCATCGATGACGGTCCCGGCCCGGAGACCCGTGCGGTGCTCGACCTGCTGGACCGCTACCAGGCCCGCGCCACCTTCTTCTTGGTGGGCGAGCGTGCGCTGGCACAGCCGGAGCTGGTGCAGGAGATCCTGCGCCGCGGCCACGACCTGGGCAACCACAGCCACAGCCATCCGCAGGCGCGCTTCTGGCGGCTGGGCCCGGCAGCGATGCGTGCCGAGATCGAGGGCTGCCAGCATGCGCTGCAGGCGGTAAGCGGCCGCCCGGTGCGCTGGTACCGTTCGGTGGTGGGCATGACCAATCCGTTCGTGGCGCCGGTGCTGAAGGCGCTGGGACTGGTGCGCGTGGGCTGGAGCGCCCGTGGCTACGACGGTGTCGGCTGCACGCCGGAGGGCGTGCTGTCGCGGCTGCTGCCGGACCTGCGCCCGGGCGCCATCGTGCTGCTGCATGAGGGGGCCGCCCACGGCCACAACCTGGCGATCATCGAACGCGTGCTGCAGGCGCTGGACGAGCGGGGGCTGAAGGCGCGGCTGCCGGTTCCGTAACGCCGGGCCCTGGTGGTGTGGAGCAGCCGAGCATGGGCTCGGCGCTACAAGGGTTGGCGATCATCCTGTAGCGTAGCGCCGGCACATGCTGCACTCGGCGCTACAACGCGGGGCGTTCGGCCACCAGCAACCAGCTGTTGAACGGCGTGCGCCCGTGCAGGGGGCGCGGGGCCGTCACTTTCAATCCGGCCTCGGCCAGTGTCGCCTGCAGCACCTGCGGGTCGGGGTAGTGGCGCGGCCGCGTGCCCATCCAGCCGACCAGCCAGGCCAGCCGGTCCGCCACCCGCGTGGTGCGGTCGCGGCCATCGCCGGTGGCCAGTGGCGTGCGCAGCAGCAGGCGGCCGCCGGGAGCGACCCGCATACTGGCCTCACGCAGCAGTGCCTGCTGTGGGCCCGCGTCCAGGTACTGCAGCACATCCAGCAGCAGCACATGCCCGGCCTGCGCCGGCAGCGGCGCCTGCACGTCCAGACAGTCGAAGCGCACAGCGGGCAGGCCGGTGGCGGCACGCTGGGCGCGGGCGATCTTGCCGGCATCCACGTCCACGCCCAGGTAGGGCTGGCAGCCACCGCGCTGGCGCAGCACGTGGGCGAACAGGCCCAGCCCGCAGCCCAGGTCCAGCACGGGTTGCCCGTCGCCAGGCAGGTGCTGCAGCACGCCGTCATACAGCGGGTCGCTGCCCAGCTTGCTGCGGGTGTAGTAGTAGTCGCGGCGGCTGGCCCAGGCGTGTGCGGGGCGGAATGCCTCGGCGATCGCGCGGGCCTGCGCGGCGCTCAAGGGTGTGCAGGGCAGGGGCTGGCCGTTCCGTGGCGTGCCATCCATCGGGTCAGTCCGTTCCGCCGAGCAGGTGGGCGGCGACCGGCAGCGCGCGCGCGCTCCACAGCGCGTACATCCGTGCTGAAGGGTGCAGGCCGTCGTCGGCGATCATCGCCGGGTCGCCACCGTGGTCACGGCTGATGTCGGTGATGTCGACGAAGGCCACGCCCTGCTGGGTGCAGATCACTTCAGCGGCCGCGTTGAATTCGTCGGTCTCGATCTCGATCGCGGCCAGGTCACGGCCGCTGCCGATACCGAACGGGGTTGCACCCCAGTCGGGGAAGGACAGCACCAGCACACGCCCGGGGCGGCCACCGGCAAAGCCGATCGCCCGCTGCAGCAGGGCGTGGAACTGTACGCGGTACTCGTCCAGCGGCCGGCCGCGGTACTGGTTGTTGACGCCGATCAGCAGGCTGACGAAATCGAACGGGCCCTGCGGCGCGGCCGCATCGATGCCGGCGTCCAGCTCGTCGGTGGTCCAGCCGGTGGTGGCGATGGTCTGCGGGTCGGCCAGCGCCACATCCTGCGCACGCAGGGCGGCGGCGAGCTGGTACGGCCAGCGGCCTTCGACCGCAACCGCTTCACCGATGGTGTACGAATCGCCCAGCGCCAGGTAGGACAGCGCCACGGCTCAGGCCACCGAACGGCGTGGCTTCAGCGGTACGACCTTGGTCGCGTCCTCGGCACGGCGGGCCAGCACGCGGTCGATGCGGGCGAACACATCGCGCATCACCGAGGCTTCCGGCAGCAGGGTCACGCGGAAATGATGGCGGTAGGGCACGTTGAAGCTGGAACCCGGTACCACCAGCACGCCTTCATTGTTCATCAGATCCAGCGCGAAGTTGTGGTCGTCGAAGCCCTTGGCGGCGGCACCGACCACGGCCGGGAACGCGTACAGCGCACCGGCCGGCGCGACCAGCGACAGGTGCTCACTGGCTTCGCAGGCTTCGATCACCGCGCGGCGGGTTTCATACAGGCGGCCGCCCGGGGTGCACAGTTCGGAGATGGTGTCCGGGCCGTTCACTGCGGCCTCGATGGCGTACTGGCCCGGCACGTTGGCGCACAGGCGCAGCGCGCCGAGCAGGTCCAGCGCAGCGCGGAAGTCGCCCAGGCGCGCGTCGTCGCCGCTGAGGTGGGCCCAGCCCACGCGCCAGCCGCAGGCACGGTGCACCTTGCTCAGGCCACTGAAGGTCAGGCACGGGTGGTCGCCGGCCAGCGGCGCGACCGGCTCGAATACCGCATCGTCGTACAGGATCTGGTCGTAGATCTCATCGACCAGCAGCAGCAGGTTGTGGCGGCGCGCGATCTCGACCACGCGCTCGAGCAGTTCACGCGGGTAGCTGGCGCCGCTGGGGTTGTTCGGGTTGATCAGCACGATGGCGCGGGTGCGCGAGGACACCAGCGTCTCGATCTCGCTCGGGTCCGGCTGGAAGCCGTTCTCGGCGGCGCAGCGGTAGTACACCGGGCGGCCATCGTTGAGGATGGTCGAGGCCGACCACAGCGGGTAGTCGGGTGAGGGCACCAGCACTTCGTCGCCCGGGTTGAGCAATGCGCGCAGCGACAGGTCGATCAGTTCGCTGACGCCGTTGCCGACGAACACACGGTCGGGGTGCGCATCCGGTGCGCCACGGCGGGCGTAGTACGCCGCGATGGCTTCGCGTGCGACCGGCAGGCCCTGCTGGTGGGTGTATGGATCGGTGCGGCCCATGTCATCGGCGATCGCGCGCTGCAGGTGCTCGGGCGCGCGGAAACCGAAGTTGCCCGGGTTGCCGATGTTGAGCTTGATCAGCTTGCGGCCCTGCGCCTCCAGCTCCCGGGCTCGCCGCGCCAGTTCTCCGCGGATTTCGTAGCGCACTTCGGAAAGGCGCTCGCGGATGGCCAGGGGCTTGGGCGAGTTGGTGGACATGGGGGCTGGGCCGTCAAAAGGCATGGGGATTCCATCCTACCGGAATTGCTGCAGTGCATGGCAAGGGTGCCGGGCTTGTCATTGCTGGGCTGGCAGGGCGCCGGCGCAGGTAGAATGGCGGCGATGACCCAGACCCCCGATTTCATCGCCCTGCAGACCATTGGCTGGCCCTGGCCGGGCCCGGCGCAGCAGGCCGACTGGCAGGCCGCGATGGCCGCACATCCGCAGGCCCGCCCGGCGCGGGTGATCGAACAGCACCGCACCCACTACGTGGTGGCCGATGGCCCGGATGCGTCGATCAAGGCCGAATCGCTGCCGGAATGGCAGCGCCCGCGCTTCCCCAGCCACGAGCGGCCTGCAGTGGGCGACTGGGTGCTGCTGGACGGCATCCGCATTGTCGCGCTGCTGCCACGCCGCACCGCGATCAAGCGTGGCGCCGCCGGCGAGCACTACCACCAGCAGGTGATCGCGGCCAACATCGACACGGTGTTCATCGTCTGCGGCCTGGATGCCGACTTCAATCCGCGCCGCATCGAGCGCTACCTGCTGCTGGTCGGCGGTGGTGGTGCAGAACCGGTGGTGGTGCTGACCAAGGCCGACCAGACCGAGTACAGCGAGGATGCGCTGGCGGTGCTGGAAGAGCTGGAGATGCAGGGCATCGCGCTGCATGCGATCAACGGCCTGGATGCCGACAGTGTGGCGGTGCTGCAACCGTGGCTGGGCCCGGGCCGCACGGTGGTGCTGGTCGGTTCCTCCGGTGCCGGCAAATCCACGTTGACCAACACCCTGCTTGGCGAGCAGCGGATGAAGACCAACGCGGTGCGCGCCAACGATTCGCGTGGCCGCCATACCACCACCCACCGCGCGCTGATGCCGTTGCCGACGGGCGCCTGCCTGATCGACACCCCGGGCATGCGCGAGCTGAAGCCGACCGGCGAAGAGACGCTGTCCGAAGGTGGCTTCGCCGACATCGAGGCGCTGGCCGCACAGTGCCGTTTCAACGACTGCAAGCACCAGCAGGAACCAGGCTGTGCGGTGCGGGCGGCGATCGAGGCGGGCGAGATCGAAGAGAGCCGGTTGCTGAACTACTTCAAGCTGAAGGAAGAAGTGGCTGCCGCTGCCGCCAAGCTGGCGATACGCCAGGCCGAGACCGCGCAGGAGCGCGGCGGCAGGAAAGGCAAGGGCCAGCAGTTCCGCCCGGCAGGCAAGCCGCGTAGGCGGTAACAAGGCAGCCGAGCATGGGCTCGGCTCTACAGCTGGTCCGCGGTGGAGTCATTTCATGTAGCGCCCGAGCCAATGCTCGGGCGGCGGCGCACCGCGCCGGGCACGGCAGGGCGTTATAGTCCGCGCATGGAACCGACTGCGACGCTGGACCGTGATGTGGCCCACCATGCAGCGCTCGATGCGCGCCTGGTCGAGGCCGTGGGAGGCATCCGCCTGCTGGGCCTGACCAGCTGGCCGGCCACGCTGCAGGCACCGTTCCTGGACAGCGTGGCGCGCGGCCAGCCGGTGCTGCCGAAGGTGGATTACCCACGGCTGGACTTCAGCGAAGAACGTCGCGCGCTGGCCGCGATCGCCGCCGACTGCGACGACACTCATCCGCTGGGCCACTACGTGCGGCAGTCAGCGCAGAGCTGGGACCTGGCCGCGCAGCTGCTGGAAGGACTGGGCACCGCCGCCGTTGATACCTGTTCGGTGCAGCTGTTCGGCGCCCCCGAGCAGCCGCTGCCGGGCAATGGCCCGAGCACGCGCGACGCGGCGCGCCACTTCATACAGATTGCCGCCGAACTGGACCACGAACTGCTGGCGCCGGAAGAGCAGGTGCCGGTCTCGGCCATCGCCCTGCAGCTGCAGCTGCAGAATGATCTGGATGCGTTCTTCGAATCGCGCATCATCCAGGTGCAGCTGGATCCGGAGCTGGTGTCCAAGGCCGCCGCCGGCCCGACCCGCATCCGCCTGCGCACCAGCGCGCGCTTCAGCGCCTACGACCGCGCGCAGTTGTTCCACCACGAAGCGCTGGTGCATTCGCTGACCGCATTGAATGGCCGCGGCCAGCCGGTACTGCCGAGCCTGGCGTTGTCCTCGCCACGGGTAACGGCGACCCAGGAAGGGTTGGCGACCTTCGCCGAGCAGATCACCGGCAGCATCGACATCGAGCGCCTGAAACGCATCAGCCTGCGTACCGAAGCGATTGCGATGGCACGCGAAGGCGCTGATTTCATCGAAGTGTTCCGCTATTTCTGCGATGCCGGGCAGAACGCGGAAGAGAGTTTCGCCTCGGCCCAGCGCGTGTTCCGTGGCGTGCCGCCGAGTGGCGGCCTGGCGTTCACCAAGGACACGGTGTACCTGCGCGGCCTGGTATCGGTGCATACCTTCTTCCGGCACATGCTGGCCGAGGACCGCCTGCAGGTCTGCCGCTGGTTGTTCGCCGGCAAGATGAGCCTGGCCGATGCGATCGCGTTCGCGCCGCTGTTCGAGGCGGGGGTGCTGAAGCCGCCGCGCTGGCTGCCGCATTGGGTGAGCCGGGCGAACGGCCTGGCCGGCATGCTGGCGTTCTCGCTGTTCGCCAACCGGATACGGATGGACCAGCTGGCGCCGGAATGAAATGCGTTGGCGGATCCTCCTGCGCCTGCCTGCTATCGGCTGGGAGGAGGCGGGGCACCCTGGTCAGGACACGCAAAAGCCCCTCCATGGTGCTCGATGGCGCCATCCATGGCGCCAACGGTCCTGACCAGGGTGCCCCGCCTCCTCCAGACAATTTCCTGCGGGCGCGGCAGCAGGTCCACCAGAGGGATTGCGTTTGAGAAGTTTGAAAAGCAAAGCGCCGGGCAATGCCCGGCTCTTTGCTTTTGCTCTTGCTTTCCATTGCCTCCGCGCCGGCGCTGGGAATTGTCGAGCGCGGGTAGGCAGGCCCATGCAGGACCGTTGGCGCCATGGATGGCGCCATCGAGCCCCCAAGGACGGGTTTACGGCGTGTCCTGCATGGGCCTGCCTACCTGCGCCATGCAGGAACAGTCAATGCGCCGCAGCGCCCGCTTCTGACCTAGAACTCCGCCGCCACCGTCATGAACAGCTGCCGCGGCGCACTCGCATGGATCGCATAGCGCGTGCCCTTCGGATCAGTCGGTGCGAACGAACTCAGCTGGCCGGCGTAGCGCTTGTTGGTCAGGTTGGTCGCATTCAACGACACCCGCACGTTGCGCAGGCCCAGGCCCGGGCCGAAATCGTAGCCCGCACCGGCGTCGAAGGTGGTCACGCCCGGCACCGACTGGTCGTTGGTGTAGGTGTAGTAGCGCTTGCCGGTGTACTTCGCACGCAGGCTGGCGAAGAAGCCGTCGCGGTTCCAGCTGATCTCGCTGGAGGCCATGCGCTGCGGCGTATCCACCGTGATCTTGCCGGCCACCGGAACGATCGCACCGCCCGAGGTGTAGTCATCCTCGTAGGTGGTCTTGTTCCAGGACAGCGCGTTGTACCACTGCAGGCCATCAATCGGCTTGAGGATGAAGGTCAGTTCCGCGCCATGGCTCTTCACCGAACCGACGTTGATGAAGCGCGTCACGCACTCCGGGCGCGTGCCGACTTCGATGCTCGAACACGGGTTCAGCGACAGCAGGCGGTTGTCGAACTTGACGTTGTATGCAGCGATCGAGGCCTGGTACTTCTCACCGAAAGTGCGGAAGCCGGCTTCCAGGCTCTTGGACTTCTCCGGCTCCAGCCCGGCGCTGGCCGCGAACGATTCCGGCGACACCTGCAGCGGGCCGCCGCTGCCACCGCCGACGAAGGCGGCGATGTTCTCGGCGTAGGAGGCGAACAGCTCGTTGTTGGCGTTGAGCTTGAAGCCCAGGCCTACCTGCGGCAGCACCGATTCCTTGGCGGTCAGTGTGCCCGACGCAATGCGGGTTTCAACGCCGGGCTGCGCGGTGGCGCGCATGCGGGTGTTGGGGCTCTTGATGCCCACGTCCACGGTCAGGCGCTGGTCCAGGAAGCGCATGCGGTCCTGCACGTAGAACTGGCGCGTGCGGATGTCGAAGTCCTGGTTGAACAGCAAGCGGTCGGGGTTCTTCAGGTACAGGTCGTCCAGGAACGGGCCGCTGATGTAGTAGAAGTTGCGCGACACGTTATGGTCGTTCTGCTCGTACCACAGGCCGGCTTCCAGCTCGTGGATGCCCACCGTCCACGACAGCGCGGCGGTCAGGCCATCGCGGTTGATCGTGTAGTTGGTGCTGCGGATCGAGATCGGCAGCATCCTGTCGGTACCCGGGTAGGACGGCTGGCCCGGTGCCCACCAGTGGCCCTGGCCACGGTTGTCGTGGTGGTAGGCCAGCAGCTTCAGGCGGCCCTGCTCGCCCAGGCGCAGGTCGGCATCGACCGAGTACAGGTTGTCGTCGCGCAGCGCACGGCTCTGATAGTACGCATCGTCGATGCTGTTGACGCCGCCGCTGAACTTGCAGCGCGCCTTGTTGTAGGTGCCAGGCGCGCAGTACGCGGCGGCGACGGCGCGATCCCAGTCCGGCGCGTAGATGTTCCAGTCATACCCCAGTCCGCGTGCCAGCATGTCCTTGGACAGGTAGGCATAGTTGGCCTGGCTGGCGCGCGAGGTCGCTACGAACGCACCGAAACGGTGGTCGCCAACGTTCCACACTGCCTTGGCATTGAACTGGCGGGTGGTCTGGTTCTGGTACGGCGCGGCCCACATGTCCTGGTCCTGGTGCACGCCGGACACATAGGCCGAGAAGCCGTTGAGGTCGCCGGTGTCCACGCGCAGGTAGCCGCGGCGCTGGTGGTTGTCGCCGACGGTGACGCTGGCGCGGCCACCGAATTCGGTGGACGGATCCATCGAGAAATACTGGATGGTGCCGCCCAGGTTGCTGGTCGAGGCCACGCCCAGCGAACCAATGCCCTGCGACAGTTCGGCGCCGGCCAGGTTCTCGGCGATGATCGCGCGGGCGATGCTCAGGCCGTTGTAATTGCCGTAGCTGTTGTCGCCCAGCGGGATGCCGTCCAGCGTGTAGCCCAGGCGGCTCTTGTCGAAGCCACGCAGGCTGATGGTCTGCGATTCCTCGTTGGCGCCAAAGGCATCGTTGGACTGCACCGACACGCCCGGAAGGCGATCGAGGATCTTCTGGCCACTGGTGCCCGGCGGCAGCACCTGCTTGTCCACGGCAGTGATGCGCTGCACCTGGCGGGTCTCGCCCTGACCGATCACAGAGACGGTATCCAGCGTCTGCGCGCTCAGCGCGGCATCGGTGCTGGCGCCGGTATCGGCGGTGGTGGCGGCGGCATGGGCGCTGGCAGCGGCGGAGAGCACGATCGCTACGGCGATCGTCAGGTGTCGGGTCTGCATGGTGGTCCGTTGCATGGGGGGTGATCACCGGCACGCGTGCGCGGTGCAGGGCCACTATGCGAACGGAACATGAAACCTTCTTTACGGAAAACCAACGAATGGTGCAGGGCACCCGCGCAGGTCCCGCAGCCGGATGAAAAAGGGGCCGGATTCCCTTCGCAAGCAAAGGTTCACCGGCCCCGCGCACTCCGTGGGGGAGGCGGTCCACGCGCAGCGTGGAGACTGGCTTACCCCATGTACAGGCCACCGTTGACCGGATAGTCGGCGCCGGTCACGTACGAGGCTTCATCCGAGGCCAGCCAGGCGCACAGGCCGGCCACTTCCTCGGGGCGACCCAGGCGGCGCACCGGCACCGAGGCCGCCAGCCGGTCCAGTACATCCGGCGGGAAGCTGCTGATCGCCTGGCTGGCGATGTAGCCCGGCGAAAGCGTGTTGACGGTGACGCCGCGCGAAGCCACTTCGGCGGCCAGCGCACGGCTGAAGCCATGCATCGCGGCCTTGGCGGTGGCGTAGTTCACCTGGCCGATCTGGCCCTTGTGGGCGCTGACCGAGCCGATGTTGATGATGCGGCCCCAGCCCCGCGTGGCCATGCCGTCGACCACCTGCTTGGTCAGGTTGAACAGCGCATTGAGGTTGGAGGCGATCACCGCGTTCCAGTCCTCCACCGTCATCTGCCGGAACAGCAGGTCGCGGCTGCCGCCGGAGTTGTTGACCAGTACATCGACCTCACCCACTTCGGCGCGGACCTTGGCGAACGCGGCGCTGGTCGAGGCCCAGTCGGTCGCGTTGCCTTCGGAGGCGATGAAGTCGAAGCCCTGTTCGCGCTGCTCGCGCAGCCAGTTGGCCTTGCGCGGCGAGTTCGGCGCGCAGCCGGCAACCACGGTGTGGCCGCTGCGGGCCAGGCTCTGGCAGATGGCAGTGCCGACACTGCCCATTCCACTGGTGACGTAAGCGATTCGAAGCGTCATTGCAGAAGGCTCCTTGGCAAAGGGTCAGGCGGCGAGGGGATACAGGCCGAACAGCAGGCTACCGATCATCAGCAGCATCGAGATGGCGATGGCCCACTTCAGGGTGAACTTCTGGTGGTCGGCGAATTCGACCTTGGCCAGGCCCACCAGCAGGTAGGTGGACGGCACCAGCGGGCTGAGCAGGTGCACCGGCTGGCCAGCCAGCGAGGCGCGCGCCATTTCCACCGGAGTGATGCCGTAGTTGCCGGCGGCCTCGGACAGGATCGGCAGCACGCCGAAGTAGAACGCGTCGTTGGACATGAAGAAGGTGAACGGCATCGACGCCACCGCGGTGATCACCGCCAGGTACGGGCCCCACGACTCCGGAATCACCGCCAGGAAGCTGTGCGACATCGCTTCGACCATGCCGGTGTTGTTGAGGATGCCGGTGAAGATGCCTGCGGCGAAGATCAGCGACACCACCGACAGCACGTTGCCGGCGTGGTTGACCACGCGGCGGCGCTGCTCGGCCAGGTTCGGGTAGTTGATCACCAGGGCGATGGCGAAGCCGACCATGAACAGCACCGGCATCGGCAGCACGCCGATGATCAGCGCGGTCATCAGCGCCACGGTCAGGGCCAGGTTCACCCACAGCAGCTTCGGCCGCTTGATGTCCTCGGCGTCTTCCACGGTCGGCAGCGGATTGCTGTCGTCCGATACGCTGTTGTCCATCCAGCTGCCGCCCTTGGGCAGGGTCACCACGCCGAGGCGACGGCGTTCCTTCAAGCCCAGGTACCAGGCCAGCAGCAGCACGCCGGCACAGGCGATCACCATCGACGGGATCAGCGGCACGAACACATCGGCCGGGTCCACGTGCAGCGCAGTGGCCGCGCGTGCGGTCGGGCCGCCCCACGGGGTCAGGTTCATCACGCCGCCGGCGAGGATGGTCACGCAGGTCATGTTCAGCGCGTTCATGCCCAGCCGCTGGTACAGCGGCAGCATCGCCGAGACGGTGATCATGTAGGTGGTCGAACCGTCGCCATCGAGCGAGATCAGCATCGCCAGCACGGCGGTGCCAAGCACGATCTTCATCGGATCGCCCTTGACGAAGCGCAGAATCACCCGCACCAGCGGATCGAACAGGCCTGCGTCGATCATCACCCCGAAGTAGAGGATGGCGAACATCAGCATCACGCCGGTCGGCGCGATCTTCTTGATGCCCTCCAGCATCATCTCGTCGATGCCGGCACCGAAGCCACCGATCAGCGCGAACAGGATGGGGATGGTGATCAGGGCGACGAGCGGCGACAGGCGCTTGCTCATGATCAAGTACATGAACGTAATGACCATGCCAAAGCCGAGGATGCTCAGCATCATCTGCGGACTCCTTGCGAAAACAGGACGTGGGGAGTGGAAGGGGCCGGGCGCCGCGCGCCCGGAATGTCAGGCCTAGAAGTCGTACTGCAGGCGGCCGGTGACCGCGCGGGTGCGGTCCACCGTGACCCCGGCCAGGCGGTCGCGGTTGCGGCTTTCGATCACGTTGAGCATGAAGCGCAGGTTGTCGCGCAGGTACCAGTTGCCACCCAGCGTCCACGCCTCAGTGCTGCCACGGCGCAGGTCCGGCGCGCCGTCGAGGTGCTGTGCGCCCCACATCTGGTCGTAGCGCAGCGCCACTTCGAATGCACCGGCCTTGTGGCGGATGTCCTTCACCCGCGCGAAGCGCCCGGTCTTGCGGTCATAGGCGCGGCTTTCGCCGGTGACGAACCAGCTGAGCATGCCGTAGGCGGCCATCACGTCGCCGCGCTGGGCGCCGTCATCGAAGGTGGCGCCACTGAACTCGCCCTGCCACGACAGCGGGCCGCGCACCTGCGCGTATTCCAGCGACCACTTGTTGACGTCGGTATCGCGGCCGGCGGAGAAGTCGACCAGGGTCAGGCGGCTCTCGTCGGACAGGTGGCCGGCCGGGCGCGGACGGATGCGCAGGCCGGGCACGCCATTGGCGCCGGGGTTGTCATACGCCTCGCGGGCCAGCGACAGGCCCAGGTGCAGCACGTCGCCGTCGCTGGGCGAGGGCGCCCAGGTGACGCGACCACCCGCCGCGCGGCCCTTCACCTGCCAGGCGTCGATGCTCTCCAGGCTGTAGAGGCTGGCCGCCCAGGTGAAGTCGCCCGGGTTGGCCTGCCAGGACGCACCCAGGCGGTACAGCGGCGCCAGCGTGGTGCCGGCGTTGCCGCGCTCCAGGAAGCTGCCGTAGTTGGAGCTGGTACGGTCATCCAGCGAGAAATACTGCTTGAACTGGCCCACGGTCAGCTTGCCCGCCTTGCCGAAGCTGCGGGCCAGGTAGACATCCTTGGCCTCGACGCGGTCGCCGGAGAAGTCGGCTTCCAGCTTGTAGTCGACCACGAAGAACTTGCCGGACACATCGACCCAGGCGCGGCGGATCTCGGTGTCATCCTTGTTCGGCGTACCGCGGTTGTCGTTGTCGAAGGTGGCGAAGTCCAGGTGCAGGCGGCCCCCCAGGGTGGCGGTGACCGGACGGTCGTCTTCGGCGGCGAAGGCCGGCACCGACAGGACAGCCAGCGCCATCATGGCGGCAGGACGCCGCCAGGCAAACGTGAATTCCACAAACCCTCCCAGGTGCGCGCCAGGCGCGCGGCAATCGTGGGCACCGGACGGTGCGCGGCCGCAGTCTGGGTCGGGCAAGCTGTCATCGTCCTGTCAACGGATTGTGCGGTGCAGCGAAAAGCACAGGCCGCTGGGCTCGCCGTGCCGCGCCCGGCGAGCCCAGCGGCGGCATGCGGTAGCATTCGGTTCCCCTCCCACCCGTGTGCCCATGCGCCTGCTGCTGGTCGAAGACAATCCGGATCTGGCCGATGCGATCATCCGCCGGATGCGCCGCAGCGGGCACGCCGTGGACTGGCAGGCCGATGGCCTGGCCGCTGCCAGCGTGCTGCGCTACCAGAGCTTCGACCTGGTGGTGCTGGACATCGGCCTGCCCAAGCTCGATGGCCTGCGCGTGCTGGCCGGCATGCGCGAGCGCGGTGACAGCACGCCGGTGCTGATGCTGACCGCGCGTGACGGCATCGAAGATCGCGTGCAGGCGCTGGATGTGGGGGCCGACGACTACCTGGGCAAGCCGTTTGATTTCCGCGAGTTCGAAGCGCGCTGCCGCGTGCTGCTGCGGCGTGCGCGCGGCCAGGCCAGCGAAGTGGTGCAGATTGGCGGCTTCCAGTTCGACAACGCGGCGCACCGGGTCAGCCTCGACGGGGAGCCGATCGAACTGCCCAATCGCGAGTACCGCCTGCTGGAGATCCTGGTCGGCCGTCTTGGCCAGGTGGTCGGCAAGGACGAGATCGGCAACGGCCTGTTTGGTTTCGATGACGAAGCGGGCCCGAATGCCATCGAGTTGTACGTTGGTCGCCTGAGAAAGAAGCTGGCGGGCGCGCCGCTGCGCATCACCACGGTGCGTGGCGTCGGTTACCTGCTGGAAGCCAGCGATACCCATGCCGACGCCGATGGCTGACACGCGTGCTGCGACTGCGGCGCCGGGTTCGCTGCGGCGCACGCTGCTGCTCTACCTCGGCGTGCTGCTGGCGGTGTTCGCGGTGGCCCTGCTGTTCGCCGCACGCGATTACGGCCAGCGCGCCGCCAACCGATCCTACGATCACCTGCTGGTGTCCTCGGCGCTGTCCATCGCCGATTCGGTGGCCCTGGTCGACGGCCAGTGGCAGGTCGATCTGCCCTATGCGGCGCTGGACCTGCTGGCGATGGCGCCGGAGGACCGCGTGTTCTACCGGGTGGCCGACAGCCGCGGCACGCTGATCACCGGCTACGGTGATCTGCCGACACCGCCGCGCAGGCCCGGTACCCAGCCGCAGCTGTTCGACGCCCCCTACAGCGGCGAAACCGTGCGCTTCGTGGTGGTCGGCCGCAGTTTCGCCGCGGCCTCCGCGCAGGGCGAGGTGCAGGTGCAGGTGGGCCAGACCCGGCGCGCGCGCGAAGCCGTTGCGCAGGACATGGTCAATCGTGCATTGCTGGCGATCGGTGTGTTGTCCGGGCTGCTGCTGGCGCTGGTGGCGTTCGGCGTGCATCGTGCGTTCCGGCCGCTGGTGCGGGTGGAGCGCGAGCTGTCGCGCCGCGAGCCGTCCGACCTGAAGCCGCTCGATGCCCGCGTGCCACGCGAGATGGACCAGATGGTGGCCGCGTTGAACCGCTTCATGGAGCGCCTGTCCAGCAGCAACGAGACACTGCGCGCGTTCATGGCCGAGGCCGCACACCAGATGCGCACGCCACTGGCGGCATTGCGAGCTCAGGCGCAGTTGGCGCTGGATGATGACGATCCGGAGGACATGCGACGCAGCCTGCAGGCGATCGAGCGCAACGCCACGCATATGAGCCGGCTGCTCAACCAGCTGCTCAGCGATGCCAGCGTGATCCATCGTTCGCACCTGCAGCGCTTTGCGGCGGTGGATCTGGCCGAGACCGTGCACCAGGCGTTGCATGAAGCACTGCCGCAGGCAAGCCCGGCACCGCGCGTGCAACTGGCGATGACTGCCGAGCCGGTGCAGGTGCATGGCGACGCGCTGCTGCTGCGCGAGGCAATCAAGAACCTGGTCGACAACGCGTTGAAGTACGGCGGCGACGGCCCGTTGCAGATCGCGCTGACCGTGGAAAGCGGGCAGGCCGTGCTGACCATCGCCGACCATGGCGCCGGCATCGCGGCTGCCGATGCCGAACGCGTATTCGAGCGCTTCGCGCGTGGCGAAGGCGCGCCATCCGGCGGTGCCGGGCTGGGCCTGGCCATCGTCAAGCGGGTGGTCGACAGCCACGGCGGCCGCATCGACCTCAGCAACCGCCCGCAGGGCGGGCTGATCGCCACCATCCGCCTGCCACGGAGCAGTCCATGATCCGCCTGTTTGCCACGGCCGTTGCCCTGCTGCTGGCCCTGCCGGTGCTGGCCGCGCCCGGCGATGTGCGTCGTTTTCCCGCACAGGGGGCGGCCACCGCGCAGCTGCGCATTCACGGCACTACCGACATCGAAGTGTTCGCGGTGGTGATTGCCGATTACCAGCGGCTGCACCCGGGCACCGAGGTGGTGTACGAGGACATCATCACCCAGGACCTGTACGCGCGTTACCTGCACGACCGCGGTGGACCGGCATCGCCGGACCTGCTGATCTCCAGCGGCATGGACCTGCAGACCAAGCTGGTCAACGATGGCCACGCGCTGCCACATCGCTCGGCGCTGACCGCTGCGCTGCCAGCCTGGGCGCAGTGGCGCAACGAGGCCTTCGGCATCAGCTACGAGCCGGTGGTGATGGTCTACAACACCCGCGCAATGCCTTCGGCAAAGGTGCCGCACACGCGCCGCCAGCTGCTGGACCGGCTGCGTGCCGAAGGTGCACCGTTGCGCGGCAGGGTCGGCACCTATGACATCGAGCGCAGCAGTGTCGGCTACCTGCTGGCAACCCAGGATGCGCAGCGCGGCAGCATCGCCGGCGCGCTGCTGGGGGCGCTCGGCGACAACGACGTGGTGCGCGAAGAGCGCACCGGCGTGCTGCTGGACAAGGTGGCCAGCGGCGAGCTGTCGCTGGTCTACAACGTGCTTGGTTCCTACGCGCAGGCACGGGTCGATGCCGGCGCGCCACTGGCCATCGTCGAGCCTGAGGACTACACGCTGGTGGTGCTGCGCACCGCGGTGATTCCGCGTACCGGCCCACACCCGGAAGAAGCGCGGCGCTTCCTCGACTACCTGCTGTCGCCCCGTGGCCAGCAGGTGCTGTCGCGCGAGGCGCGGCTGATGCCGATCGTGACCGGCAACGCACGTGGCGACGATGCGCCCGGCCGCAGCCGGCGTCCGATCCAGCTCGGCCCGGGCCTGCTGGTGTACCTGGATGCGCTCAAGCGCCGCCAGTTCCTCGATGCCTGGCGCAGCAGCGTCGAGCCGGCGGGGCGCTGAGGCTCCGGCCTGCCCGTACAATGGCGGCATGAGCGAATACACCATCCTGATCGCCGACGACCACCCGCTGCTGCGTTCGGCGGTGGTGCAGTCCTTGCGGCAGAGCCTGCCGCTGGCGCAGGTGCGCGAGGTGGCCAGTGCCGATGCGCTGGCCGAGGCGCTCGACGCACAGCCGGACGTGGACCTGGTGCTGCTCGACCTGACCATGCCCGGCGCGCACGGTTTTTCCGCGCTGCTGCACGTGCGCGGCTCGCATCCGGACATCCCGGTGGTGATCCTTTCCTCCAACGACCATCCGCGGGTGATCCGCCGTGCCCAGCAGTTCGGCGCCGCCGGTTTCATCCCGAAGTCCGCGCCGGCCGAGACCATCGGCGAGGCCGTGCAGGCAGTACTCGATGGCGGCCTGTGGTTCCCGGCGATGGCCGCCGAGCGTTCCGAGGCCGATGCACTACTGGCCAGCCGCCTGGCCCAGCTGACCCCGCAGCAGTTCCGCGTGCTGCTCTGCCTGGCCGATGGCCTGCTCAACAAGCAGATCGCCTACACCCTGGGGCTGGCCGAGAACACGGTGAAGGTGCACGTCACCGCCATCCTGAAGAAGCTCGAGTGCCACAGCCGCACACAGGCGGCGGTGCTGGTGAAGGCGCTGGAGCCCGAGGGCGACGCCGGCATCGGGCTGTAGTTTCCAGCAAACGGCGCAGCCCCTCGTGGGTGGACACGTAGAGCAGTTCATGGGTGAGGCCGGGCAGGTGGACTGCACAGGGGCCGCTGCAAGTACATCCATGTAAGCTCGGTCGCCGCATCCATGCGGCTCACGCCCCTGCGCAGCCCACCTGCCCGGCCACGGACAGGTTCCGTGCGCATCCACCCACGGAAGAGAAAAGAAGATCAAAAGCAAAGGCAGCCTGACAGGCCGCTTTTTGTAGAGCCGAGCCCACGCTCGGCTGCTTTCTGGCCAGTCCGTGAAGCCGAGCATGGGCTCGGCTCTACACGAGCAAGCGCAGCGCGCGACCCGCTTTTGATCTTATTTTCTTCTCCGTGGGTGCAGGCCACCGAAATCTGTCGGAGGCCGGTCGGGTTGGGTGCGCGGGGGTGTCAGCCGCATGGATGCGGCTGCCAAGCCTCCAGGGACGGATTCACGGCGTCCCCCGCGTACCCAACCCGACCGGCCCACCCGCGGCTTCTGCTTTCCGCGACCACCCAGACACCACCCACGAGGGGCTGCGCCGTTGGCTGGAAACTACCCGCGATGGCGGATCAGCAACTGACTCATCAGTGCCCGCAGCGCCGGCGGCTTCACCGGCTTGGCCATCATCCCCCAGCCGCGTTCGGCGGCCATCTCACGCAACCCCGCATCGCGCTCGGCAGTAACCAGCACTACCGGCGGGCGGGCCTGCCACAATTCGGCCAATGTCTCGTACAGCACCGGCCCATGGTGATCGCCCATGCGCACATCCAGCAGCACCAGCTCCGGTACTGCGCCTGTTGCTGCCAGCTGCAGCGCCGCCTGTGGGCCATCGGCCAGCGCCACCTCGCAGCCCCAGCGCTCCAGCAGCGCGCGGCTGGCCGCGCACACGTGCGGATCGTCGTCGATCACCCACACCCGGCGACCGCGAAGCGGGTTGTCCGCCGCCGGTTCCTGCACCAGCACCGGCACGGGAGCAGTAGCGGGAATCGCGCTGGCTTCGCCGAACGGCACGCCCACCGCGAACACGCTGCCCTGGCCCAGCTGCGAGCGCAGCCGGATCGGATGCCCAAGCAGGCGGCCGATGCGATCGACGATGGCCAGGCCAAGGCCGGCGCCGCGCTGCTGGCCGTCGTGCAGGCGGCGGAACTCCTCGAAGATCTCGCCCTGCAACGCGTCGGGAATGCCGGGGCCCTGGTCGTGCACCTCGATCCACAGCATGCCTTCACGGCGACGGCAGCCGAGCAGCACGCGGCCGCGTTCGCTGTAGCGCAGCGCGTTGGACAGGAAGTTCTGCAGGATTCGGCGCAGCAGGGCTTCATCGCTGACCACTACCGCATCGGTATCGACCCAGTCGACCACCAGGCCACGCGACTGTGCGGCGATGCCGAATTCGCGCGCCAGCGTCTGCAGCAAAGGCCCGAGCCGGAACGCCTGCACTCGGGTCGGCAGGCTGCCGGATTCCAGGCGCGCGATATCCAGCAGACTATTGAGGATCGCATCCTGCGCGGCCAGTGCAGCATCGATGTGGTCCGCAGTCTGCTGCTGCGCCGGGTCGCCCAGCTTGCCGCGCAGCACCGAGACGAACATGCGCGCCGCGTTGAGCGGCTGCAGCAGGTCGTGCACGGCCGAGGCGACGAATCGCGTCTTGTAGCGGTTGGCCTGCTCGGCTTCGCGGCGTGCTTCTTCCAGGTCATGGGTGCGCTCGGCGATGCGGTGTTCCAGCGCATCGGCCAGCGAGCGCAGTTCGCGCGCGGCGTTCTTGTAGCTGGTGATGTCGGCATAGCTGGTGACGAAGCCGCCGTCGGGCAGCGGGTTGCCGCGGATTTCCAGCACGGTGCCATCGTCTTTTTCGCTTTCGCGCATGTGCGGGCGGCCGCTGCGCAGGTGATTCAGGCGGCGCTCGATGGCTTCATCGACCGGGCCCGGACCAAGCAGGCCACGGCGTGCGTTGAAGCGGAACAGTTCCTCGATCGGCCGGCCGACGCGAACCAGGTCCTGCGGGAAGCGGAACAGTTCCAGATAGCGCGAATTCCACGCGACCAGGCGCAGTTCGCGGTCGATCACCACCACGCCCTGCGGCAGGTGTTCGAGGCTGCGGCTGAGGCCGCTGTCGGCATCGGTGGCGGCCTGCAGCAGGCCATCCTGCGCGGTACGCAGTTCCTGTGCATGCTGCTTGAGCAGGGTTTCCAGCTCGCGGCGGCTTCGCAGGCGATGCTTGGCCAGTCGCCGGCGCTGCTGCACGAACAGCACCAGGAAGCCTAGCGCCAGCCATGCAGCGCCACCGGTGAGTGCTGCGGCGCGGCCGGCGCCGGTGGCGGCACTGGCATCGTGCAGCAGGTGCAGGTTCCAGCCTTCGGCGGGCAGCGGCAGGCTCTGCCACAGCATCGGCTGCGGCAGCGCCGGATCCAGCAGGCGCACCATGCGGCCGCCATCGGCCAGCACGTCTTCGGTGCGTGCGCGCAGGGGCTGCAATGCGCGGTCGGCGTACTGGCGGGCGTCCAGCATCTCGCGGCGCTCATCGGCTCCCAGCGGGCGCAGCAGCCGGTAGCGCCAGCTGTCCCGGTTGGCCAGGAACACCACGTCGTGGTCGTCGCTGGCCAGCACCACGTCCGGGCTGCTCAGCCATTCCTGCTCCAGCGCGGACAACTCGACCTTGATCACCACCACGCCCAGCCGCTTGCCGTCTTCTTCGATGGCCTGCGAAAGGTAATAGCCGGGCACGCCGGTGGTCATGCCGATGCCGTAGAAGCGGCCACGGCCCTGCGCCAGCGCCTGGCGGTAGTAGGGGCGGTAGCTGTAGTTCTCGCCGACATTGGTGGTCGGCTGGTCCCAGTTGCTGGCCGCCACCGCCACACCGTCGTGGCCGACCAGGGTCAGGGTCGAGGCACGGGTGACTTCGTTGGCGCGTTGCAGCTTGAGGTTCAGCCGCTGCCGTTCGCTGGGCGAGGGCGGCACGCGCAGTGCATGCAGCAGATCCGGGTCAAGTGCCAGCACCTGCGGCAAGGTGCCGAAGCGGTCGATGCGCTGTTGCAGGCCCTGGCCATACAGCTGCAGCTGGCGTTGCACCTGGCTGCTTTCCTCGCCGAGCGCGCGCCGCCAGGCGTAATGACCGGCGGCGACCGCGCACAGCACGGTGCCGCCGACCATCACCAGCAGGGTCAGCAACAGCATCCGGTGGCGGCTGAGCCAGTACATGGCGGCAGTCTACGCAGGGCCGGCGGGCGTGGCGTGCACGCCCGCCGGGGTCTGACGTGGAAGGGGTCAGAAGTGCATCTGCGCGCGCAGTTCGAAGATCTCCGGCGTGCTGTGCACGCCACGACGGCTGGCGTCGACCTTCACGTAGTTGGCCTGGAACTTGAAGTGGCTGGTCAGGTACCAGTTCGCACCCAGCGTCAGGTCGTGCTGGCGGCCGCCGAGGATGCTGCCATCGTCCAGGTCGAGACGGCTGTATCGGGCCAGCAGTTCGACCGCGCCGTAATTGTGCGCCGGCTTGATGTTGGCCACCGCGCCGGCGTTGTACGGGCGCGATTCGCCGGTCAGCACCCAGCTGGCCATCGCGTACTGGCCACTGCCGGTGTAGTCGGGCTTGCCGTCACGACGGGTGACCGTAGCGCGCAGCGCTTCGGCCTGCAGCGAGAACGGGCCCCGGATCCAGATGCCTTCCAGGCCGGTGCGGCGGATCTGGTCGGCGGTGACCAGCGCACCGGAATCGACGTAGCGGATGTCGGTCAGGCCGGCTTCCGGGCGCGCGCGCAGGCGGGCGCTGGCCTCGTGATGCACGTCGCGGCCATCGCTGTAGCCACGCGGGTTTTCCTGCGAGTAGGCCAGGCCCAGGTGGATCACATCGCCCGGTGCCTTCACCGGCGTCCACACCGCACGCACCGCCTGGGTGGTGCCGGGGTTGTCGCCCTGCAGGTCCTTGCCGCCATAGGCCCCGGCCTGCAGCAGGTACTGCGGGCGCTCCAGCACCCACTCCACGCCGGTGCGGCGGCCTTCGTAGAAGGCCTGCACCGGCAGCGAGGTTTCCAGGAAGCTGCCGGCACGCGAAGAGGTGTTCGCATCCAGGCCGACCGGGGTCTTCATGTAGCCGAAGCGGAAGCGGCCGACGTCACGGCCGAAGAAGGCCTTGCTCTCGAAGCGCACGAACACGTCCAGCCAGGTATCGGCCTGGAAGTCGTAGTAGACCATCGCATCGTAGACGCCCTTCTTTTTCAGCGTCGCGCCGAATTCCTTGCGGCGCACGGCATCGTCGTCCTCGAGGCCACTGGCCGAGGAGAAGTCGTTGTAGTCGTAGGCGATGTTGGCGGTGGCCGCCAGCTCGGTGCCATCACCGAAGGTGTACTTGGTCGGCCAGTTGTCGAAATCGGCGGCCGAGGCGAAGGCGGGAAGGGCGGCCAGCGACAGGGCCAGCAAGGTGGGATTCGGGCGCATGTTGGGTGCGGCTCTCTCAGATTGCGTGTGGACAGGACATCAACGGCCGGAAGGGCCGGAACTTTCGCAAAGACTCACCCAGCCGTTCAGCCCGGGCCACCAGCCTCCCCAGGATCGGGCGGTGCGGCGCCAGTGTAGGCACCTGTGCCACCTGAACCGGGAGGCTAGTACCAATAGGTTATCTGCGCTGGCGTGCCTGGCGCGTACAAAGGCGTCCATTGGTCGCACCTCCTGTGCGTGCTGCACAGGGCCTGCGATCAGTTTCCACGGTAACGGTTCCCGTGCAGCTCCGGGGCCGTACGTGCCTGAAAACGCCCCTTCCGGAGTCCGCCATGCACATCCCGACCGCAGCACCGGTGCCTGCAAAGCCGTTGCCGATCTATCGCCAGCTGTACTTCCAGGTGATCGTGGCGATCGTCCTGGGCGCCATCCTCGGCCATTACGAGCCGTTGATCGGCGAGAAGATGAAGCCGCTCGGTGATGCCTTCATCAACCTGGTGAAGATGATCATCGCGCCGGTGATCTTCCTCACCATCGTCACCGGCATCGCCAGCATGACCCACCTGCGTACGGTGGGCCGGGTCTTTGCCAAGGCGATGGCGTACTTCCTGTTCTTCTCCACGCTGGCGCTGATCGTCGGCATGATCGTGGCGCACGTGGTGCAGCCCGGCGCCGGCATGAACATCAACCCGGCCGAGCTGGACCAGACCGCAGTGCACAGCTACGTCGAGAAGTCGCACGACCTGACCCTGGTCGGCTTCCTGATGGACATCATCCCGAAGACGCTGCTCAGCGCCTTCGTCGACGGCAACATCCTGCAGGTGCTGTTCGTGGCCGTGCTGTTCGGCATCGCGCTGGCGATGGTGGGCGAGAAGGGCAAGCCGGTGCTGAACTTCCTGGAGGCGCTGGTCGCTCCGGTGTTCAAGCTGGTGCACATCCTGATGAAGGCCGCCCCGATCGGCGCCTTCGGTGCGATCGCCTTCACCATCGGCAAGTACGGCGTCGGCTCGCTGATCAACCTGGCCTGGCTGGTGGGCTCGTTCTACCTCACCGCCTTCCTGTTCGTGGCGGTGATCCTCGGCGTGGTCTGCCGCCTGTGCGGCTTCTCGGTGTTCAAGCTGGCGCGCTACCTGAAGGCCGAACTGCTGCTGGTGCTCGGCACCTCGTCGTCGGAGTCGGCGCTGCCGTCGCTGATGGAGAAGATGGAACGCGCCGGCTGCAGCAAGTCGGTGGTGGGCCTGGTGGTCCCGACCGGCTACTCGTTCAACCTGGACGGCACCAACATCTACATGACCCTGGCGGCGCTGTTCATCGCCCAGGCCACCAACACCGAACTGACCCTGGGCCACCAGATCGCCCTGCTGCTGGTCGCCATGCTCAGCTCCAAGGGCGCGGCCGGCGTCACCGGCGCGGGCTTCATCACCCTGGCCGCCACCCTGGCCGTCGTGCCGGAAGTGCCGGTGGCCGGCATGGCGCTGATCCTGGGCGTGGACCGCTTCATGAGCGAATGCCGCTCGCTGACCAACTTCATCGGCAATGCCGTGGCCACCGTGGTGGTCTCGCGCTGGGAAGGCGCGCTGGACCGCAACCGCCTGAAGCTGGCGCTGGATGGCCGCGAAAGCGAACTGCCGCCGCCGGTCGATGCGCTGCCCGAGGCACTGCCGGCCAAGGGCTGATCCAGGTGTGTGGTACCGCGGGGCCGGTCACGACAGTGGTACGGCCCCGCGGCGTTTCAGGGCGTCCCATGGCTGTCATGGGCAACGCCGAAGCTGACATCGCGGTACCGTCGCATACGGCACGGAATTGTGCGGTCGCAGCATGCTTGCGACAGGATAGCGACAGGTCCAGACGCTCCAACGGGGGTATCATCCCCTGTCCCTTCTGCCCATTCATGTAACCCACATCGATGTCCAACGAAGATTTCAAACAGGCCGCCCTCGATTACCACCGGATGTCCCCGCCGGGAAAGATCAAGGTTTCCGCTACCAAGCCCATGCTGACCCAGCGCGACCTGTCGCTGGCGTATTCGCCGGGCGTGGCGTACGCCTGTGAAGCGATCAAGGCCGACCCGCAGCAGGCCAGCGAGCTGACTGCCCGCGGCAACCTGGTGGCGGTGATCTCCAACGGCACCGCGGTGCTGGGCCTGGGCAACATCGGCGCGCTGGCCGGCAAGCCGGTGATGGAAGGCAAGGGCGTGCTGTTCCAGAAGTTCGCCGGCATCGATGTGTTCGACATCGAAGTCGACGAGACCGACCCGGACAAGCTGGTCGACATCATCGCCTCGCTGGAACCGACCTTCGGCGGCATCAACCTGGAAGACATCAAGGCGCCGGAATGCTTCGTGGTCGAGCGCAAGCTGCGCGAGCGCATGAAGATCCCGGTGTTCCATGACGACCAGCACGGCACGGCGATCATCGTCGGCGCAGCGGTGCTCAACGCCATGGCGATCACCGGCAAGAAGATCGAGGACGTGAAGCTGGCGACCACGGGCATGGGCGCGGCCGGCATTTCCTGCGTGAACATGCTGGTGCAGCTGGGCCTGAAGCCGGAAAACATCCTGGCCTTCGACCGCGAGGGCGTGATCCACACGGGTCGTACCGACCTGGATCCGGAAAAGCAGCGCTATGCGCGCGACACCGACAAGCGCACCCTGGCCGAGATCGTCGACGGCGCGGACATCTTCCTGGGCCTGTCGGCGCCGGGCATCCTGACCGCCGACATGGTCAAGACCATGGCGCCGGATCCGGTGATCTTCGCACTGGCCAACCCGACCCCGGAAATCATGCCGGAACTGGCGCGCGCCGCCCGTCCGGACGCGATCATCGGCACCGGCCGTTCGGACTACCCGAACCAGGTCAACAATGTGCTGTGCTTCCCGTACCTGTTCCGTGGTGCGCTGGACGTGGGCGCCACCGCGATCAACGAGGAAATGAAGATCGCCTGCGTGCGTGCCATCGCTGCACTGGCCCGCCGCGCCGCCACCGACATGGGCTCGGCCTATGGCGGTGACACCCCGAGCTTCGGCCGTGAATACCTGATCCCGCGTCCGTTCGACCGTCGCCTGCTGGTGGAGCTGTCGGCCGCCGTGGCCCAGGCCGCAATGGATTCGGGCGTGGCCTCGCGCCCGATCGACGACATGGGCGCCTACCGCGACAAGCTGGCCCAGTTCGTCTACCGCACCAGCCTGATGATGAAGCCGGTCTACGACCGCGCGCGCAGCGACAAGCAGCGCGTGGTGTACGCCGAAGGCGAAGAGGAAGTGGTGCTGCAGGCGGTGCAGAACGTGGTCGATGACGGCCTGGCGCACCCGATCCTGATCGGCCGCCCGGAAGTGATCGAGTCGCGCATCGAACGCCTCGGCCTGCGCCTGAAGATCGGCGAGAACGTTGAAGTCACCAACATCAACGATGACCCGCGCTTCAACGAATACTGGCAGTACTACCATGGCCTGACCGGCCGTCGTGGCGTGACCGTGGCCGCGGCGAAGAACCTGATGCGTTCGCGCCCGACCCTGATCGCAGCAGTGATGGTGGCGCGCGGCGAAGCCGATGCGATGCTGACCGGCATCGTCGGCCGCTTCCACAAGAAGCTGGGCTACGTGCGCAGCGTGCTGCCGCTGGAGCCGAAGGTCACCTCGACCTCGGCGATGACCGGCGTGATCAACCAGCAGGGCGTGTTCTTCTTCGTCGATACCCACGTGCAGGAAGACCCGACCGCCGAGCAGCTGTGCGAAGCGACCCTGCAGGCGGCCTACCGCATGAAGTTGTTCGGCATCGAGCCGAAGGTCGCGCTGCTGTCGCACTCCAACTTCGGCAGCCACGATTCGAAGGACGCGCTGAAGATGCGCCAGGTGCGCGAGCTGCTGCTCAAGCGCAACCCGCGCCTGAACGTGGACGGCGAAATGCAGGGCGACACCGCATGGGATGAAGCGCTGCGCCAGAAGCTGCTGCCGGGCTCGACCCTGCAGGGCCGCGCCAACCTGTTCGTGCTGCCGAACCTGGAAGCGGCCAACATCGCCTACAACCTGGTGCGCGTGTTCACCGATGGCGTGGCGATCGGCCCGATCCTGATGGGCGTGAACAAGCCGGTGCACATCCTGACCACCAGCGCCACTTCGCGCCGGATCCTGAACATGACCGCGATCGCGGCGGTCGATGCGCAGATCCGCAAGCAGCTGGAAGCGGAAAAGAAGGCATAAGCCTTCTTTCCCACTTCCGCTGCCCACGCATTCTTCCTCTACCCCCGCCTTCGGCGCGCCCCTTCAACAAGAAGGGGCTCCTGGTCGGGAGAATGATGGCGCTGGCGCGGCTGGACGTCGGCGCAAGTGAAAACACCGGGCATTGCCCGGTGTTTTCATTTGCCGCAACGGCCGCAGAACCTGCCACACGCGCTACGCCGCCCGGTCATTTCCCTGCAACGCCGTTGCGGCCCAATACGCCCACGCGGCCCGGCCGTGGGAAGGTACCGGACCGGCCTTCCCACCCTGGGCCCGACCAACTTTCATGGGCGAGGGTGTCATGCGTAATCGAGTCACGCGGCGATATTTCCAGCAGCTGTTCGCGCTGTACGCCGGTTTCGTGCAGTCGCGCTGAGGCGTAGAAAGCAGCGAGGTAGAGTCGACCGTTGGTCGACTATCGCGCGAAGCGCGGGGTTTTCGGGGGCTGTACGAAAGTCAGTCGACTAACAGTCGACTCTACCCAGTCGCCCCAATTCCCAGTTGACCAGCCAGTCAGCGCCGCTTGCCGCGGCGTGCAGGGGCCGGCGGCGGTGCATCCGACCGCGGCTTGGCGTACTGGGCCCACAGTGCGGGCAGTGCCTTGCCGGTGTGCTTCTGCCACAGCGCCGGTGCATAGCGGCCATCGCGCAGGGCCGTGTCCAGTGCCAGCACCAGGCCCGGGTGTTCGGCGTCGGCCCATTTCAGGAACGCACCGGTGACCCGGTAGCCGCTGTCGAAGTTCTGACCCTTCTCGACCTTGCCCGGCAGCGACCAGCCCGCGGCGGCATTGTCCATGCCGTAGCGGTCGCGTGCGTAGTCGGCGATGCCCTCCACCAGCCAACCCGGCACCCGTGCGTCGCCATGGCCCGGATAGCCCTGCACGATGTGCATGGCCTCATGGGTGACCAGGTCGATGTCGTTGGGGTGCTGCGCCAGCCAACCCGGATTGATGGTGATCGTTGCCGCCTGGTCCTTGTCACCGACGAAGGCGATCCCGGTGTAGGCCGGATCGATCACGATGCGCACCATCGATGGCGCGGCCGGGTGGAAGTCCGCACGTTCGCGCAGGTAGGCGAAGTAGAACGTATCGATCACCCGCTTGCGCTGCGGCGCGGCCAGGGCGCCACGGGCGTCCTGGTAGTTCAGCGTCACGCCGTCGCGGGTCAGCTGCGCATCAAAGGCCTGGGTCTGGCCGAAGCTGGAGAAGGAAAGGGCAACAAGGGCCAGAGGCAACAGACGGTAGCGCATAGGGCTCATTGTACGGCGCTGGGCGCCAACAGTTCGATCTCCGCCAGCGGCAGCCGGCCCGGCGCGGCCAGGCGCAGCCGGTACTCGCTGTAACGACCGGGTCTGGCGATGCGGAACGGACGGGTCTGGCGGGCAGACTCGAAGGCTTCGCCGCTGCGCTGGTCGAGCACGGTCCAGTGGCCGTTGCCATTGCGCGCTTCCAGCGTCCATTCGCCGCCCTGGATGCGGCCGTCACCGCTGGTCAGCGTATACATCGTCGGCGTGCCATTGCTCAGGCCGGTCAGTGCGATGGTCGCGCCGCCACCCAGGCCGACGGTGGTGGCCGCATCGTCATCGACCAGCGCCGGCAGGGCGCGGCCATCGGCCAGTGTTGCCTTCGCGCCGCTGCCGAGCAGGTCGTGCAGCAGCTGCGGGCGCTGGCCACGGGCGGTCAGCGAGCGCGGCACGTCATCCACGCCGCTGCCCCAGCGCGACGGCTGCGGGCCCATCACGAAGTCCAGCGTCGCGCCCCTGGCGATCAGCTCGTGCGGCACCCAGGTCTTCGTCCAGGGCGTGCCGTTGATCTTCAGCGACTGCACGTAGACGTTCTCTCGCGAATTGTTGGCCGCGTTCACGGTCAGCACCGCGCCGCCCTGCAGTTCCACCCGCGCGTGGCGGAAGGCCGGCGAACCGATCACATACTCCGGGGCGCCCATGCGCAGCGGGTACAGGCCCAGCGAGGCCAGCACGTACCACGCCGAGGTCTCGCCATTGTCCTCGTCGCCCGGATAGCCCTGGCCGATCTCGCTGCCGACGTACAGCCGCGACAGGATCTCGCGCACGTGCTGCTGGGTCTTCCACGGCTGCCCGGCGTACAGGTACATCCACGGGATGTGGTGCGCCGGCTGGTTGCTGTGCGCGTACATGCCCATGCGCACGTCGCGCGCCTCGGTCATCTCGTGGATGGTGCCGCCGTAGGAACCGGCCAGTGCCGGGTCTGCGGTTTCCGGCGTGGCGAAGAAGGCATCCAGTTTCGCCGCCAGCTTGTCGCGGCCACCGTACAGCGCGGCCAGGCCTTCGCCATCGTGGGCAGCGGTGAAGGCGAAGGTCCAGCCATTGGACTCGGTGTAGTCGTGGCCCCACACGCGCGGGTCGTAGTCCTTCGCGTCCACGCGCCACTGGCCATCGGCAGTGCGGCCCTGGAAGAAGCCGGCGGCCGGATCGAACATCGTCGTGTAGCTGGCGGCGCGATAGCGGAAGTAGTCGGCCTCGGTGCTGTAGCGCTCGCGTGCGGCCGGCGTGGTCGCACGCTTGGCCAGCGCGTCGGCCATGTTGGCGATGCCGAAATCATTGAGTGCGCCTTCCATCGTCCACGACATGCCTTCATGCACGTCCGCGCTGGCGTAGCCACGGAAGGTCGAACGGTCCATGCCCTTGCGGCCGACATGGCGGTCGGGCGGGACCACGGTCGCGTTCTTCAGCGCGGCGGCGTAGGCCTCGGCCGGATCGAAACCGCCGATGCCCTTCAGCCACGCATCGGCGAAGGCCACGTCCGAGCTGGTACCGACCATCAGGTCCGCATAGCCCGGCGACGACCAGCGTGCGATCCAGCCGCCGGCGCGGTACTGCTCGATGAAGCCCTGCACTAGCTGGCCGGCATCGTCGGGCGTGAACAGTGCATAGGCCGGCCAGGTGGTGCGGAAGGTGTCCCAGAAGCCGTTGTTGACGAACACCTTGCCATCGCGCACGCCGGCGTAACTGCGGGTCGCGCTGCCTTCGGTGTTGTCATCGCTGGCGCTGGCCTGGTTGGCGTAGCGCCACTCCGGTGCGGCGGCGCTGCCCACGTTCTCGTGGCCGGAATTCGGGTACAGGTACAGCCGGTACAGGCTGGAGTACAGCGTGGTCTTCTGGTCGTCGCTGGCATCGCCGATGTCGAAGCGGGCCAGGCGCGCGTCCCACGCGTCCTGTGCGCGGCCGGCCACGCTCTCCAGCGTATCGGCGGCGGCGATTTCCAGTGCGAGGTTGTGCCGCGCCTGCTCCACCGAGATCAGCGAGGTGGCGATGCGCATCGTCACCCGCCGCTCGCTGCCGGCATCGAACTTGATGTAGCCGGTCGGGCGCCCGGTGTCGAGGCGGCCGCTGCTGCGCCAGGGCTTGTCGAAGCTGGCCACCACGTACATGCGGCTGGCGCCGTTGGAGAGGCCGCTGCGCGTATCGGTGTAGCCCGACAGCGTCTGTGTGGCGGCATCCAGAGTCAGGCCACCACGTGCATCGACGTTGTCGAACAGCAGGTTGGCGTCACCGCCTTCGGGGAAGTCGAAGCGGAACAACGCGGCATGATCGGTCGGCGCGATGGCGGCAGCGATGCCGTTGTCGAAGCGCACGTCGTAGCGGTAGGGGCGCGCGCTTTCATGGCGGCGATCGAACGACAGCGCGCGCTTGCGGCGGTCGGCCTCCGGCACGCCACGGCTGGCCGAGGGCATCACCTGGAAGGTCTGGCGGTCACCCATCCACGGGCTGGGCTGGTGGCTCAGCGCAAGCGCCTGCAGCTGCGGGCGGTTCTGTGCGTCGTTCTGTTCGTTCCAGCGGTACAGCCAGTTCAGTGCGCCGGCATCGGTCACCGGGGTCCAGAAGTTGAAGCCGTGCGGCACCGCCGTGGCCGGGAAATTGTTGCCGCGCGAGAAGGTGCCGTTGGCCTGGGTGCCGCGGGTGGTCAGCACCCAGTCGGAGACGCGCTGTGGCTGCTGCCGCGGCTGTGCGTCCAGGCGCACGTCATCGATCCAGCCAGAGACCGGCGCGCCCTCGGCACTGGCCACCTCCAGCTCGATCGCCACCACGCGGCGGCCCTTCAGCGTGGGTACGTCGCCCAGCCGCACTGCCTTGCGCGCCCACTGTTGCGGGTACAGCGTCTTCGATTCGCCCTGCGCGCGTGCGCCGATCGCCACCCCATGCTGGTCGCGCGCCGCACCGGCCGACACGCGGCTGCCATCGTCCAGCAGCAGGTCCAGCGAGACATAGGTCGAAGTGACGGTGTCCTTGCCGACGATCTCCGGCAGCACCAGCCACGACAGCGTGGTATCGGCCTCGATGGGCAGGTCGGCCTTGAACAGTTCGCGCCGCGCGCTGCCGCCTTCGCTGCTGTAGCGCAGTGCATGCAGGCCGCTGTAGCCGGCGTTGCGCTTGGCCGCGTAAGGCGCCGCAGGGCCGTTGCCGATCGTGACCTGAAGTGCACCCGCGGCCTGCGTCGGGGCAGGTTCGCCGGGCTCGAACGAGGTCTGCAGCCCCTGTGCCAGCACCGGCATCGCAGTGGTCGCACAGGCCAGGGCCAGGGCGAGTGGAAGCAGGGCGCGGCGCGGATCGGACAGGGTCATGCAAGGGTCTCCCGGAAGGGCTGGCGGCGGGCAGAACCCGCATCGGCGGACACCACGGACAGCATCGCTCCGCCCGCCAGGCTGGCAGTGGAAGAGGCGATGCCGGTCCGGTGGGGGCGGGCCATGCGATCGGGTTGGATTGGGTGGGTCGGGGTGCGACCTGGCCCGATCCTGCAACAGCCGTCGCGCGCTGGCAAGTGCCATTTAGTTCGATCCAAATGCGGGAAATATCGCTGGAGTCGATTCTGGCGAGCGAACCTGCCGGAACGACCGCGAAATCCCCGGCGCCGCCGCCGCCCGGCGTGCGGCGGGGAGATGCGAGGCATCGGCGGGAGCGCGCAAAGGCCCGTTGTGGCGCAATGTCGGTGCGGCCCAGATGCTAGAATCACAGGCCTCGCAACCCGTTCACCGACATCCGCCATGAGCCATACCGCCACCGCGCCCGCCAACGCCGAGAAGCGCTACACCGTGCACCGCAGCGATCTGCCGTTGAGCTGCCCGACCCCGGAAATGGCGCTGTGGAACTCGCATCCGCGCGTGTACCTGCCGATCGAAGACGAGCCCAACGGTGAAGCGCAGTGCCCGTACTGCGGTTCCGTGTTCGTGCTGGCCGACTAAACGGCGGCCCCTTCGATGCGCCGATTGACCGTGGTGCAGTTGCTGCCGGCGCTGCACTCCGGCGGTGTCGAGCGCTCGACCCTGGAAATCGCTGCTGCCCTGGTCGCGGCCGGCCATCGTGCACTGGTGGTGTCCGCCGGTGGCCGCCTGGTGCAGCCGCTGCTGGACAGCGGTGCCGAGCACCTCACCCTGGACATCGGCCGCAAGTCGCTGCTGACCCTGCGCCATCTGCCGACCCTGCGCCGCCTGTTTGCCGAGGTCGGTGCGGACATCGTGCACGCCCGTTCGCGGCTGCCGGCCTGGCTGGGCCTGTACGCGATCCGCGCCATGCCCGCCGCACAGCGCCCGCACTGGGTGACCACCGTGCACGGGTTGAATTCGCCCAGCCGCTACAGTGCGGTGATGACCAGTGGCGAACGCGTGATCTGCGTGTCCAATACCGTGCGCGCCTTCGTGCAACGCCACTACCCGACGGTGCCGGAAGAAAAACTGCAGGTCATTCCCCGCGGTGTCGATGTCGGCCAGTTCCCACGCGTAGCACGTGCCGACCGTCGCCCGCGGCTGGCCCTGGCCGCCGATTATCCCTGGCTGGCGCAGGTTGATGGCCCGCTGCTGCTGTTGCCCGGGCGCGGTACCCGGCTGAAGGGCCACGCCCACGCGCTGCAGCTGCTGGCCGACGTGCGTGCCGCCGGCGTGCCTGCGCAGCTGTGGATGCTGGGTACCGAGGAACCCGGGCGTGAGGCCTACGTGGCCGATCTGCGCCGCCAGGCTGCGGCACTGGGCGTGGCCGAGGCCGTACAGATCAGCACGCCTACCGCACGCATCGCCCTGGCCTACGCCGCCAGCGATCTGGTGCTGCAGCTGTCGGACAAGCCGGAAGCCTTTGGCCGCACCGTGGTCGAGGCGCTGTCGGTCGGCCGCCCGGTGCTGGGCTGGGACCACGGTGGCGTCGGCGAACTGCTGCAGCAGCTGCAGCCCGGCGGCGCGGTGCCGCTCGGCGACGCGCGCGCGTTGGGTGAACGTGCGCTGGCCCTGCTGGCGCAGCCGCCATCCTTGCCGACCCGCATCCCGTTTACCCTGCAGGCCATGCAGCGCGATACCCTCCGCCTCTATGCCGATCTCGCCGGCTGACCCCGCTGCCATCGTGCGCGACGACCGCGCTGGGCGCTGGGCACCCTGGTGGGTGCTGGCGTACGTGGCGATGTGGCCGTTGCCAGGCATCGCTGAAACCGTGCTCGGCCTTGGCGCGCTCTATGCTGCCGTGCGCATGGTCATGCGCCGGCTGCAGCGCCGCCCGCACCTGTTGAGCACGGCGGCGTGGGCCCTGGCCTCGATCCTGTTCCTCGGCTACTGGCTGCCACAGGCGTTCTCGGCCATCGATGCGATCGATCCGGCGGCCTCGTGGACCAAGGCTGCCGCCGGACTTCGCTACCTGCCCTTCATGTGGCTGGTGGCGATCGCGGTAGCCACGCCGGAACGGCGGCGGCTGACCTTCGGTGGCCTGGCGCTGATCACCGGCGCGTGGACGCTGGACGCGTTGGTACAGGCGCTGGCCGGCACCAGCCCATGGTTCTGGTCGCTGGAGCACCTGAAGCTGGCCGTAAGTGGCCACGCGCTGTGCCCGGCCGACGAAGCCGCACTGGCCGACCGCCTCAGTGGCGCGCTCGGGCCCTGCAACCTGAAATTCGGCCAGGTGCTGGCCAGCCTGTCACCCTTCCTGCTGCTGCCGATGGCGCGGCGTTTCGGCAGTGCGGGGTGGTTGCTGGCCGCCGCCGCACTGGGAGGCGTGCTGCTGCTGGCCGGTTCGCGCGCCTCGTGGATCACCTTTGTGCTGGTGCTGGCCTACAGCGGCCTGCGCCAGTTCGGCTGGAAGCGGCTGCTGCTGCTGGCCCTTGTGGCAGCGCTGGGTACGGCCGCACTGACAGCGGGCGTGCCGCAGCTGCGCGAGCGTGTTGCGCGCACGGCACAGGCATGGAACGAAGACGGGCAGGGCGTTGACGAGGCGCTTTCGGGGCGCGCGCGCATCTGGACGGCGGCGGTGTGCATGATCGAGGAACATCCGGTCAACGGTGTCGGTGCGCGCGGCTTCCGTGATGCGTATCCGGCCTGCGTGTCAGACGAGGGCCCCGCCGTGTGGGGCAATCAACCGGCATTGCACGCCCACCAGATCGTGCTGGAAATCCTGGCCGAGACCGGCGTGCTGGGCCTGCTGCTGTGGCTGGCGGCGGTGGCGCAGGCCTGGCGGGCCTGGCGCTATGCACCGCCGGCGGCGCGTGACCGCGCCCGCCCGGCGATGCTGGCGCTGGCGGTTACCGTGTTCCCGCTCAATACGCACCTGGCGTTCTATTCTGCGTTCTGGGGCGGCCTGACCGTGCTGCTGGCGGCCCTGTTCGCCGGCAGTCTGCTGGCCCGCGAATCGGACGAATCTCCGCCGATGCAGTAGTTGCCAACCTTGGTGAGCTCCCCGGGACCGGCCTCGGTTCATCCGGCGCCAACCAAGGTTGGCGCCACGAGGACGCCGGCCCTTCCACCGCATCCGGCTATTTGTAGAAATCACTCCGGCCGCCGGGCTGGCGCTTGAAGCGGCGGTGGATCCACAGGTACTGGTCGGGGGCTTCGCGCACCATCTCTTCGATGGCCTGGTTGACCCGCGTGGTATCGGCTTCCACGTCCTCGCTGGGGAAATTCTCCAGCGGTGCGCCGATCTTCAGCACGTACTTCCCGCCTTCGCGGCGGTGGAAGTACGGGATCACTGCACAACCGGTCATCCTTGCCAGCTGGTGGGTGGCGGTGATGGTCGAAGCGGTGTGGCCGAAGAACGGCACGAACACGGTGTCCTTGCCACGCATGTCCTGGTCCGGCGCGTACCAGAGGAAGCCGCCCTTCTTCAGGTGGCGCACGGTCGCGCGGATGTCCTCGTTGGCGAACATCGCCTTGGCATAGCGCAGGCGGCCGAACTTCACCGCCCACTCGTACACCGGGTTCTTGTGCTTGCGGTACATGCCGGACAGGTCGACGTAGTCGCACAGCAGGCGTCCGCACATTTCCAGGGTCATGAAGTGGCCGGAGACCAGCAGCACGCCGCGGCCTTCAGCCTCCATCTGCCGCAGGTGTTCCAGGCCTTCGATCCGTACCTGCGGGCGGATGCGGTCGATGCTGCCCCACCAGGCGCGGATGCACTCGAACACGCCCACGCCCAGCGCATCGAAACTGTCGCGCACCAGGCGCTGGCGCCAGGCTTCGTCCTTCTCGGGGAAGCACAGCTGCAGGTTGACTTCGGCGGCGCGGCGGCGGCTGCCGAGCAGGCGCCAGGTGATCCAGCCGACGCCCCGGCCCAGCGCGCGCTGCAGCATCCACGGCAGGCGGGCGATGGCGAAGGCGCCGAACATGGCGGCGAACATCGGCCAGTTGCGCGGATCGCGCAGCGATGGGCGGACGGCGGTGGAGGCATCTGACATGGGGCCATTCTACCAAGGCGGCCGCGTGTCTTTCCCCGGGGGCTCCCGTATCCTTGCCGCATGCGCAAAGACCCTGTCGAATGGATCCTGCGCGGCCTGTATTCGGTCGTGCTCTACATCCTGCTGCCGATCACCGTGTACCACCTGGTCTGGCGCGGTTTCCGGGTTCGTGAATACTTCCGGCGCTGGGATGAACGCTATGCCTCCTATCCGCAGCCGACCGGGCAGCCGCGGGTCTGGCTGCACGCGGTCTCGGTGGGCGAGGTCAATGCCGCCGCGCCGCTGGTCAATGCCCTGCGCCAGCAGCGCCCGGACATCCGCTGGGTGATCACCACCATCACCCCGACCGGCTCCGAGCGCGTACGCGCGCTGTGGGGCGACGCCCTGGACCATGTCTACCTGCCGTATGACGTGCCGGGCAGCGTCAACCGTTTCCTCGGCCATTTCCAGCCCAGCCTGGCGCTGATCCTGGAAACCGAGCTGTGGCCGAACATGCTGTTCGGCTGCCGTGACCGCGGCATTCCGGTGTACATCCTCAACGCCCGGTTGTCGGCGCGTTCGCTGCGCGGCTACCGGTTGCTGGCGGCACTGATCCGCCGCGCGCTGCGCACCGTCACCTGCGTGGCCGCGCAGTCGCAGGACGATGCCGAGCGCTTCGTGCAGCTGGGGGCGGATCCCGGCCAGGTGCAGGCGCTGGGCAACCTGAAATTCGACATCGCCACGCCGGATGTGCAGGGTTTCGTCGAACAGTTCCACGCGCGGGTACCGGCCGCTCGTCCGGTATGGATCGCCGCCAGTACCCATGATGGCGAGGAGCAGGCGGTGATCGACCTGCACCGGCGCCTGCGCCAGCGGCATCCGGAGCTGCTGCTGCTGTGGGCACCGCGACATCCCGAGCGTTTCCCGAAGGTGGAAGCGCTGGCGCGCGAACAGGGCTGGAGCGTGGCGACCCGCCGCGTGGACCAGTGGCCACACGCGGCCACAGACGTGTTCGTCATCGACACCCTTGGCGAGCTGATGCCGTTCTATGCCTGCGCCCAGGTCGCCTTCGTCGGCGGCAGCCTGCAGGCCATCGGTGGTCACAACCTGCTGGAGCCGGCCGCGATGGGAACGGCGGCGGTGACCGGCCCGCACCTGCACAACTTCGCGGAAATTTCCCGGCGCATGCGCGAGGCCGGAGCGCTGCTGATCGGCGAGGACGCGCAGGCGGTGGGCGATCTGCTGCAGCACCTGCTCGACGATGCCCAGGCCCGCGAAGACATGGCGCGGGCGGGATGCACGCTGGTCAGCAATGGCCGCGGCGCGCTGCAACGCACGCTTGCCCTGGTGGCGCCGCACCTGCCACCACCGCGCGAGTGATCGCGGCAGCGCGGAGTCAGCGGCGCTGACGAGCATTGTCGTGATCAACGTCATCAATTCTGCTTAGCGACGATTTTTCTGTCGTTGCTGGACCGACCCTGCCGCTGGCAGCGTGCCTGCCATCACATCGTTGCGCACATTCCACCGATTCTGATTCCGCAGGACGACGCAGGCTGCCAGCCTGCTGTCGACCGCGCTTGGGCGGATATCAAGGGAACTTGCGATGGACGGCGACAGGGGCGGGGACGGCACGGGTGGGGCCGGACTGGGGACGGACCATCTGGCGGTGGTGGCGTTGACACTGTTGGTGGGCGGTAGCGTGATCGCACTGGTGGGCCAGCACACGGCGGCACAGGCAGGCCCCGCCATCGTGCTGAGCCTGTTGCTGGCTGCACTGGGGGCCGGCCTGGTGCTGTGCTGCCTGCAGGATCTGGTGCTGCGGTTGCCGGCGGGCGAGGGCCTGCACGGGCTGCTGGCTGCCAGCTGGGGGCCGCGGGTGGCGGGCGTGTTGGGCATGGCCCTGCTGCTGGAGCTGGTGGCGACCACGGCGGGCGTGGCGCAGTCCATGGCCCTCCATCTGCACACGGTGCTGGCCGCCGAAGGCCTCCAGCCCTGCGACTGGCTGCCGGAACAGGTCACGGCGGCGGTGGGCCTGCTGATGCTGGGCGCGCTGGCATTGCTGCCGCCACGGCGTGTGGTGCTGGTGGCCTGCGCCCTGTTGACGGTGAAGATCGGTGCGGGGGTGTTGCTGCTGGCGCTGGCGGCACGTCATGTGCATTACGCGCACTGGATCCCCTGGCTGCCACCGGCGACCGCGCCGTATCGCTTCGGGCTGGGCGGGGTGCTGGCGGCTGCGGTGCCGCTGCTGGGGGTATTTGCCAGCGTCGGCTTGGCACTGGGCTTTCCTGCGTTGCGCCGCCAGGGCGCGACGTGGCAACCGGCAGTGCTGGCGCTGGTCTCGTTGCTGGCGATGCTGCTGCTGATCGTGCTGGCAGCACTGCAGGCAGGGCTGGTCGAGTTTTCCGCGCTTGCCAGTACCCGGCCACTGTCGGTGGCGCTGCAGATGCATCCGCAATTGGAGTGGATGCTGCCGTTGTTGCCGCTGGCGGGGGCTACGGGCCTGGCCGCCCTGCAGCTGGTGCTGCTGATGCTGGCCTTGCGGCTGGCAACATCGCTGTGGCCAGGGGCGGGTGATGCAGTGGGACGCTCCCGCGGTGTGATCGTGGCGGCGGTCGGACTGCCGGCGGTGATGCTGGTGCTGTGGCTGCCGTTGGGCACCCTGCCGGCGCTGCCGGGTCCGGCAACCCTGCTGGTGATGGCGGCGCTGTGCCTGGCGGTGCTGCGGCGGCGGAATGACATGAGGCAGGGCGCAACCGGTCGCGAACTGGTGCTGCCGATGCTGGCGCCCTTGGCGGCCGCGCTGTGCGTCTTTGCGGCGTTGGAACGCCTGCGGGCATGGCCGGGCTGAGGGTTCGCGGGGCCACGCAACGGGTAGCTGCGGGCGGATGCACCGCCTGCAAAAAAGCCACCCTTGCGGGTGGCTTCTTTGTTGCCGGCAGGGCGACGGATCAGTGCGTGGTCGTTGCCGGATTGCCCGCGTCCTGGGTCAGCAGGCGGTTGACGTCCTGCAGCTCTGCCACGTCCAGCGCACCCAGCGACTGGCTCAGCAGCAGGCGGTTCTGCAGGAAGGTGTAGCGGGCCTGGGCGTAGTCCAGCTGCGCCGAGAACAGGATGCGCTGGTTCTGGATCACGTCCAGCACGGTACGGGTACCGACTTCCAGGCCGACCTGCGAGGCGTCGTACGCGCTCTGTGCCGAGACCACGGCCAGGCGACGGGCCTCCACTTCGCTGATGCCCTGTACCAGGGTCTGGTAGGCATTGCGGGTGTTGCGGTCCAGGGCGCGCTTCTGCTGCTCGTAGCCGTCCTGGGCGATGTCACGCTGGGCCAGCGCCTGGCGTACGCCGGACTGGGTGGCACCACCGGAGAAGATCGGCACGCTCAGGGTCAGGCCGATGCTGTTGGTGCGGGCGTCCGGCGACAGCGAACCGGAACCAGTGCTGTCACCCCAGGTCGCGCTCTTGCCCCAGCTGCCGCCCAGCGACAGGGTCGGGTAATGGCCGCCACGGGCGGCCTGCACGCCAGCCTCGGCGGCGCTGACCTTCAGTTCCTGCGCCTTCAGCGCCGGATTCTGGGTGGTGGCCTGCTGCACCAGCTCATCGATGTTGCCACGGTTGGCCGGCACTTCCGGGCGGAAGTCGGCCGGCAGCCCACGCAGGTTGGTCACCGGCTGGCCGGTCAGTTCGGTCAGGGCCTGGTAGTTATCGGCCAGGGTGTTCTGCGCAACGATGGTGTTGGCACGCGCCTGGTCGTACTGGGCGCGTGCTTCGTGCACGTCGGTGATCGGCGCCAGGCCCACTTCCAGGCGCTTGTCGGCGAAGTCGAACTGCTTCTTCGCGGCCGCTTCATTGGTCTGTGCGGCATTCAGCGATTCGATCGCCACCAGCACGTTGAAGTAGGCCGCCGAGGTGCGAACGATCAGGCTGTCGTTGGCCGAATCGAGGGTGAAGTCCGCCGCCTTGCTCAGCTCGCGCTGCGAACGCAGATTGTTGATCTGGGTCCAGTTGAACAGCGTCTGGCTGCCGTCGATCGTGTAGGTGCGGCGCTTGTTGGTGAACGAGCCGGAGTTGGCGTCGGCGTTCGGCTCACTGCGCGTGCGGTTCAGCTGGGCCTGGCCGTTGATCTGCGGCAGCAGGGCGGCGCGCGCCTGCACGGCGCCTTCCTTGTCATACAGCCGGGTCGATTCGGCGGCGGACAGCTGCGGATCGCCATTGCGCGCCATTTCGTAGACCTGCAGCAGGTCGGCGGCATGGGCGGACAACGGCAGCAGGGCAGTGGCCAGCGCAACAGCGAGGGATCGGCGGATCATTGCGGCTTCCTTGGACTCAGAGGTGGAACTGGGGGGCCGGGGCGGCACCACGCAGGTAATCGATATCGGTCTCGAACAGGGACTCGCTGCTGCCGTCGGCCTTGACCAGCAGGGCCTCCATCGCCGGCGAGCGGCCGTGGATCACGAACAGGCGACCACCCGGACGCAGCCACGAGGCGAACTGTGACGGCACCACGTCGACCGCACCAGTGACACAGATCACGTCAAAGCGGCGTTCGGTCTGCCAGGACAGGGCGTCGGCCACTTCCACGCGGACGTTGGTGCCCAGGCCGGACGCGTCCAGGCGGGCGCGCGCGGCGGCGGCCAGCTCCGGGTCGATTTCCAGGCTCAGCACGTCGCGCGCCAGCGCGCCGATGCAGGCCGACAGGAAGCCGCTGCCGGTGCCGATTTCCAGCACTTCGTCACCCGGCTGCAGGTCCAGCGCCTGCAGGGTACGGCCCTCGATGACCGGCTTCATCATCTTCTGGCCATGGCCGATCGGCAGTTCGACATCGGCGTAGGCCAGTGCCCGGTGTGCATCGGCGACAAAAGCCTCGCGCGGCAGGCGGGCCAGGACGTCGAGCACCTTGATGTCCAGCACGTCCCAGGGACGGATCTGCTGTTCCACCATCAGTTCGCGGGCGTGGGCGTAATCAATCGTCATGAGGTTCAAATCCAGCGCAGTGGGCCGGCCATTTTACCGGTGCCGGAGGCCGGCGGCGCGCCCAGAGCATCAGCTGCCGGGTGGCCGGGGTCGCAGTGCCGGAAGTCATCGCGACCTCCGGTTCGTTCAGTTTTGGTTATTCAGACGTCCCGGCCCCTCGCGGCGCATAGGCGCGCAGGAAGAAGTCGATGCTGGCAGTCACGTGGGCAAGAGGGTCGCATTGCACCGGTGACAGTGGCATGCCGCACATCATATGCATGTGCACTTCACCCTTGACCAGGGTCAGGAACTGCTCGCCAGCCAGCGAATAGTCGGTGATTTCCAGCTCGCCGCGCTCGGCGCGTGCCCGCAGGAAGTCAGCCAGGGCCTCGCAGGTACGTTCCGGTCCTGCCTTCCAGAACAGCTCGCGCAGGCGTTCGTCGGTCTCCGGCGCCATCATCATGCGCTGGATCGAGATCGCCGCATCGGACGTGATCAGTTCGAAGAAGGCCAGACCGATCCCGATCAGCTGGTCGCGCAGCGGGCCGTCCGCGTCGGCCACGAACAGGGCATCGGGCAGCATTTCAATGCACTTCGACTGCACGGCCTCGGAGAACAGGGTCTCCTTGTCGCCGAAGTGGCTGTACACAGTCAGTTTCGAGACGCCGGCCTGAGCGGCGATGGTGTCCATGCTCACGCCGGTATAGCCCTGTTCGATGAACAGTGTCTTGGCTGCTTCAAGGATCGCCGCGCGCTTGCCGAGGTCCTTGGGGCGCCCGGGTCCGGCGGCCTTGGCAGCGGGCTTGGCCGACGGCTTGCGGGAAGTGTGAGAACTCATCACCACAATACTAGACCAAGCGGTTCGATATTTATACTATACCGGCCGGTTTATTAAATTGGGCCGGCAGTCGCGGCTCCCCCCTTAGTTGCAACCCTGCGTTTTCAGGACGTTGACCGATGAAGATCGTGCGCTGGATGGGCGGTATGGTGTGGATGGCTGCGCTGGCAGCCTGTTCGGGACAGGAACAGGCGCCCCAGGCGGCCGTTCCGGTGCTGGTGGTTCACCCTGGCGAGCAGGCAGGGCAGGCGCCGGCGGCGTTCCCGGGCACGGTGCGTGCGCGGCAGGAAAGTCCACTGTCGTTCCGCGTTGGCGGCAACCTGGTCAAGCGCCACGTCGATGCCGGGCAACGGGTGAAGAAGGGCGACGTGCTGGCCGAGCTGGACGTGGCCGACTTCGCGCTGCAGGCCCGCGCCTCGCAGGCGCAGCTTGCTGCGGCCGAAGCCGATCTGGTGCGTGCCCGTGATGACCTCAAGCGCTACCAGGTGCTGGCCGACCAGCAGCTGGTCAGCCGCTCGCAGCTGGACCAGCAGTCCGCCGCCTTCAAGGCCGCGCAGGGCCAGGCCAACGCTGCCCGCGCCAACCTCGATGTGCTGCGCAACCAGGCCGACTACGCACAGCTGCGCGCGCCGTCCGATGGCGTGATCGCCAGCCGCGAGGCCGAAGCCGGGCAGGTGGTGTCGGCCGGCCAGACCATCTTCAACCTGGCCGCCGATGGCGGGCGCGAAGTGCTGATCGACCTGCCCGAGGCCACCATCCGCGACTATGCGGTGGGCCAGCCGGTCGAGGTGGAGCTGTGGAACCGTCCTGGCCAGCGCCTGCCAGGCACGATCCGCGAGATCGCCGCTGCCGCCGATCCACAGGCACGCACCTATGCAACCCGGGTCAGCCTGCCCGCCGATGCGCTGGCCGATGTCGAACTGGGCCAGAGCGCGCGCGTCTACAGCAGCGCCGGCCGCCACGGCACCCTGCAGCTGCCGCTCGGTGCGCTGCAGCGCGGTGCCAACGGTGCCGCCAGCGTGTGGGTGGTCGATCCGGCCAACAGCACGCTGAAGGCCGCGTCGGTCACCACCGGTGCCTATGGCAGCGAATCGGTGCCGGTGCTGTCCGGCGTGAATGCGGGTGACTGGGTGGTCGCTGCCGGCGGACACCTGTTGCGTGCCGGCCAGCCGGTGATCGCCGTGGACCGCCAGAACCGCCCGGTGCTGAAGCCGGCCACGCCGGCCGCTGCCGCCAAGGCCAAGGAGTAAGCCGGTGCGCCGCTTCAATCTTTCCGAGTGGGCGTTGTCCAACCGCCCGCTGGTGCTGTTCGCGATGCTTGCCTTCGCGCTGATCGGCGCATGGTCGTACAAGCATCTGGGCCAGTCCGAGGATCCGCCATTCACCTTCAAGGCGATGGTGGTGCGCACGCTTTGGCCGGGCGCCACCGCCGAACAGGTCTCGCGGCAGGTGACCGAGCCGATCGAGAAGGCGCTGATGAACACCGGCGAGTACGAGTTCATCCGCTCCTATTCGCGCCCCGGCGAATCGCAGGTCATCTTCATGGCGCGCGACAGCCTGCGTTCCAAGCAGATCCCGGACCTGTGGTACCAGGTTCGCAAGCGCGTGGGCGACATCCGTGCGACGCTGCCGCGCGAGATTGTCGGCCCGTTCTTCAACGATGAGTTCGGCGACACCTACGGGAACATCTATGCGTTGACCGGCAAGGGCTTCGACTACGCGGTGATGCGCGACTACGCCGACCGCATCCAGCTGGAACTGCAGCGCGTACCCGATGTCGGCAAGATCGACCTGGTCGGCCTGCAGGACGAGAAGGTGTGGATCGAACTGTCCAACACCCGGCTGGCAACGCTGGGTGTGTCGATGCAGCAGGTGCAGCAGGCGCTGGCCGACCAGAATGCGATCACCGGCACCAGCTTCTTCGAGACCGCCACCGATCGCGTGCAACTGCGCGTGACGGGCCAGTTCAACGACATCGACGCCATCCGCCAGTTCCCGATCCGTGCTGGCGACCGCACCGTGCACCTGGGCGACATCGCCGAGGTCAAGCGTGGCTTCGCCGATCCGGCGTCGCCGAAGATGCGCTTCATGGGCGAAGAGGCGATCGGCCTGGCGGTGGCGATGAAGGATGGCGGTGACATCCTCAAGCTGGGCGCCAACCTCGACGCCGAGTTCGAGCGGCTTCAGAAGACCCTGCCGGCCGGCATGCAGCTGCGCAAGGTGTCCGACCAGCCGCAGTCGGTGGAGGAGTCGGTTGGCGAGTTCGTGCAGGTGCTGACCGAAGCGGTGGTGATCGTGCTGCTGGTCAGTTTCTTCTCGCTGGGCCTGCGCACCGGCCTGGTGGTGGGCGTGACCATTCCGCTGGTGCTGGCGATGACCTTCTTCGTCATGCATTACTTCGACATCGGCCTGCACAAGATTTCGCTGGGCGCACTGGTGCTGGCGCTGGGCCTGCTGGTGGACGATGCGATCATCGCGGTGGAGATGATGGCCACCAAGATGGAGCAGGGCTTCGATCGCCTGCGCGCGGCCAGCTTCGCCTGGGAATCGACCGCGTTCCCGATGCTGACCGGCACATTGATCACGGCAGCTGGCTTCCTGCCGATCGCCACGGCGGCATCGAGCACCGGTGAATACACCCGTTCGCTGTTCCAGGTGGTGACCATTGCACTGGTGGTGTCGTGGATCGCAGCGGTGCTGTTCATCCCGTACCTGGGCGACAAGATGCTGCCGGACCTGTTCAATCCGCAGCCGCCGAAGCCCGGCAGCCTGTCCGCGCGTTGGCTGGCCAAGCGCCAGCAGTGGGCCGACCGCTATCCGGCGCTGGCCAACCTGATCGCACCGCCGCAGCATGGGCACGACCACGATCCCTACCAGCGCCCGTTCTACCGCAGCTTCCGGCGCTTCCTCGACGCCTGCCTGCGCCGCCGCTGGTGGGTGATCGCCGCGACCGTCGCCCTGTTCGTGTTCTCACTGATGATGTTCCGCTTCGTGCCGCAGCAGTTCTTCCCGGACTCGACCCGGCCGGAACTGATGGTGGACATCGAGCTGGCCGAGGGGGCGTCGCTGCGCTCGACCCAGGCCCAGGCCGAGAAGCTGGAGAAGCTGCTGTCCAGTCGCGAGGGCATCGCCAACTATGTGTCCTATGTGGGTACCGGTTCGCCGCGCTTCTACCTGCCGCTGGACCAGCAGCTGCCGGCGACCAACTTCGCCCAGTTCGTGGTGCTGGCCAAGGACATCAAATCGCGCGAAAGCACCCGTGACTGGCTGCTGCACGAGGTGATTCCGAAGTTCCCGGACGTGCAGATGCGCGTGACCCGCCTGGAGAACGGCCCGCCGGTCGGTTATCCGGTGCAGATGCGCATCTCCGGCGAGCACATCGAGAAGGTGCAGGCGATCGCGCGCCAGGTCGAGGCCAAGGTGCGTGAGAACCCGCACGTGATGAACGTCAACCTGGACTGGAGCGAGCCGAGCAAGGTGGTGCGGCTGGTGATCGACCAGGAGCGTGCCCGCGCGCTGGGCGTGAGCAGCGCCCAGGTCAGCCAGTTCCTGGCCAGTTCGCTGGCCGGCCAGTCGGTGAGCGTGTATCGCGAAGGCAACCGCCAGATCGAGATGCTGCTGCGCGGGCCGGCCGATGAGCGCAACCAGCTGGAGCTGCTGTCCAGCCTGTCGATGCCGACCGCCAACGGCGGCAGCATCACGCTGTCGCAGGTGGCGACGATGGAGTACGGCTTCGAGGACGGCATCATCTGGCACCGCAACCGGTTGCCGACCGTGACCGTGCGCGCCGACATCAGCGATGGCATGCAGGCGCTGGACGTGGTGCACCAGATCGTGCCCACGCTGGATGGCATCCGTGCCGAGCTGCCCAGCGGCTACCTGCTGGAGACCGGCGGCACCGTGGAGGACTCGGCGCGCGGCCAGAACTCGATCAAGGCCGGCATGCCGCTGTTCCTGGTGGTGGTGGCGACGCTGCTGATGCTGCAGCTGCGCAGCTTCTCGCGTGCGGCGATGGTGCTGGTGACCGCGCCGCTGGGCATCATCGGTGCGACCCTGTTCCTGCTGCTGTTCCGTGCGCCGTTCGGCTTCGTCGCGCTGCTGGGCACGATCGCGCTGGCGGGCATGATCATGCGCAACTCGGTGATCCTGATCGACCAGATCCAGCAGGACATCGATGCCGGGCATGATCGCTGGCATTCGATCATCGATGCCACGGTGCGCCGCTTCCGCCCGATCGTGCTGACCGCGCTGGCGGCCGTGCTGGCGATGATTCCGCTGTCGCGCAGCGCGTTCTATGGCTCGATGGCGATCTCGATCATGGGTGGTCTGATCGTGGGTACGGTGCTGACGCTGGTGTTCCTGCCGGCGTTGTACGCGGCGTGGTTCCGGGTGAAGCCGGACGAATCCGGGGCGTAATGCCCCGGGTTCTGCGGCTGCACCCATCCACGCATGGCGTGGATGGATCTGCTCGCGGAATCTGCCTTCTGTAGAGCCGAGCCATGCTCGGCTGCGCTATGCGCGATGATGGGATGAGTCGAGCATGGCTCGACTCTACAGAAGCACCCACGCATGACGTGCATCTACAGCAGCGGATCGTTGCCCTGGTAGGTGCCAACCTTGGTTGACACTGCAGCATGCATCCACGCATGGCGTGGACTGATCTGCTCGCGGGATCTGCTTTCTGTAGAGCCGAGCCATGCTCGGCTGCTCTTCGCTCTTCGCGCGATGATGGGATGAGTCGAGCATGGCTCGACTCTACAGAAGCACCCACGCATGGCGTGGATCTACTGCAGCTGCAGGCCGATCCGCAGCACTGGCAGCAGCCACTCGACGAACACCTGCACGCGCAGTGCACGGTGTTGCCGATGCGGTTGCAGCAGGGTCACCGGCAGCGGCTGCGCCGCGTACTGCGGCATCACCTCCACCAATGCGCCTGACTGCAGCTCGGCCTGCACGTCGTAGCGCGGAATCTGCAACAGCCCCAATCCCGCCACGCAGCACGCGATCGAGGCCTCGGCGCTGTTCACGCGTACCCAGCCGGGCATCGGCAGCGTGCGCAGCTGGCCGCCATCCTGCCATTCCCACGGTTCCACCCGTGCCGTGGTCGGCGATGCGTAGTTCACCGCGCGGTGCTGCTGCAGGTCGGCAGGGTGCTGCGGCATGCCGTGCTCGCGCAGGTAGGCCGGCGCGGCCACGTTGACGAAGTCGAGTTGGCCCAGCGTGCGCGCCACCAGGCTGGAATCGCCCAGCTGGCCGACCCGCAGCACCGCATCGCAGCCGTCTTCGATCAGGTTCACCGCGCGGTCGGTCATGCCCAGGTCCAGTTCCACCTGCGGGTAGCGCGCGAAGAAATCCGGCAACGCCGGGGCGATGATGCGACGGCCGATGCGGCTGGGTACGTCGATCTTCAGCAAACCGGCCGGTTGCGCGTCGTCCTGCCGGAACAGCGACTCGGCGTCTTCAACCTCCGCGATCAGGCGCAGGCAGCGGGCATGGAACACGTCGCCGTCATGGGTGGTGGATACCCGTCGGGTCGAGCGCTGCAGCAGGCGGGTGCCAAGCCGCTGTTCCAGCTCGGCAATCGCCGCCGAGACGGTCGAGCGGGGCAGGCCGAGCTGGTCGGCAGCACGGGTGAAGCTGGCGCATTCCACGACCCGGGTGAAGATGCGGAAGCGATCGATCCGGTCCATTGTTCGCTGGTCCTGGAAAGTTAAGTCAATGTGGCGGGCTTTATCCGCTTTTTCTGCACGATATCGTCGTCAGGGCAGGGTTGCCACCCCGGGCAGCCCCCTCCCGAGACCGAAGCCATGACCGAGCATTCCCTCAAGGGCAAGACCGTGCTGATCGCCGGTGGCGCCAAGAACCTGGGCGGCCTGATCGCCCGCGACTTCGCCGCACAGGGCGCCAAAGCCATCGTCATCCACTACAACAGTGCCGCGACCCAGGCCGATGCAGAAGCAACCGTTGCCGCCGTGCAGGCGGCCGGCAGCAAGGCGGTGGCCCTGCAGGGCGACCTGACCTCGGCGGCAGCGATGGAGCGCTTGTTCGCCGATGCCGTGGCCGCAGCCGGCCGTCCCGACATCGCCATCAATACGGTCGGCAAGGTATTGAAGAAGCCGCTGCTGGACATCAGCGAAGCGGAGTACGACGAGATGAGCGCGGTCAACGCCAAGGCGGCGTTCTTCTTCCTCAAGGAAGCAGGCCGCCACGTCAATGACGGTGGCCGCATCTGCACCCTGGTCACCTCGCTGCTGGGTGCGTTCACGCCGTTCTATTCCAGCTATGCCGGCACCAAGGCGCCGGTCGAGCATTTCACCCGCGCGGCGTCAAAGGAGTTCGGTGAGCGCGGCATCTCGGTGACTGCGATCGGGCCGGGCCCGATGGACACGCCGTTCTTCTACCCGGCCGAGAGTGCCGATGCACAGGCGTACCACAAGACCGCGGCCGCGCTCTCGGCGTTCACCCGTACCGGCCTGACCGACATCGCCGACATCGTGCCGTGGATCCGCTTCCTGGTCACCGATGGCTGGTGGATGACCGGGCAGACCATCCTGGTCAATGGTGGGTACACCACCAAATAATGCAGCCGCGCATGGCGTGGATCTGCTGCGCGACATTCGAACGATCCACGCATGGCGTGGATCTACAGTAGAGCCACCCCATGGGTGGCTGCGCACAATGACCAAAGGCAGAGGCGCCACGCATGGAGTGGCACCATCGGATCAGTTGAGTTTGGCCAGCACCGCATCCGTGGCGGCGGCGGTACTCACGGCCTGGCCCTTGGCGGCCAGGTCGGCAGTGAACACCCCATCATCCAGCACCGCGTGCACCGCCGCTTCCACTGCTGCGGCTTCGGCTTCCAGCCCCAGCGAATGGCGCAGCAGCATCGCCGCGCTGAAGATCGTCGCGTAGGGATTGGCGATGCCCTTGCCGGCGATGTCCGGGGCCGAACCGTGGATCGGTTCGTAGATGCCGACCGCACCCGGTTCACCCAGCGAGGCCGAGGGCAGCAGGCCGAGTGAGCCGGCCAGCATCGAGGCTTCGTCGGTGAGGATGTCGCCGAACATGTTCTCGGTGACGATCACGTCGTACTCGCGCGGCTTGGCCAGCAGGTGCATGGCCATCGAATCGACCAGTTGGTGCTCCAGCGCCACCTCCGGGAACTCCTCGCGGCCGATGCGCGCGGCCACGTCGCGCCACAGGCGCGAGGTTTCCAACACGTTGGCCTTGTCCACCGAGGTGACCTTGCCACGCCGCTGCCGGGCCAGGCGGAAGGCACTGCGCAGCACGCGCTCGATCTCGGCCACGGTGTAGCGGCACAGGTCGCTGGCACTGTCGGCATCGCGGGTCTTGTCGCCGAAGTAGATGCCGCCGGTCAGTTCGCGCACCACCACGAAGTCCACACCCTGCAGCAGCTCGGCCTTGATCGGCGAGGCGTGCAGCGCGGCCTCATGGGTGCGCACCGGGCGCAGGTTGGCGTACAGGCCGAGCGCCCTGCGGATCGCCAGCAGGCCCTGTTCCGGACGCACCTTGGCGTTCGGGTCGGACCACTTCGGGCCACCGACTGCGCCCAGCAGCACCGCGCTGGCGGCCTGGCAGGCGGCCAGGGTCGACGCCGGCAGCGGTTCGCCGTGGCGGTCGATGGCGATGCCACCGATGTCGTGCTCGCTGAAGGTGAAGGTGTGGTTGAAGCGTTCGGCGACGGCCTTCAGGACGGCGACTGCCGCGGCGGCCACTTCCGGGCCGATGCCATCACCGGGCAGGACAACAATTTCAGCGTGCATGCTCACTCTCGTAACGTTCGATTTCAGGGACACGGCCCAACAGATACCCCAACTGGTCGACACCTTCCAGCAGGCAGGTCTGCGAGAAGCCGTCCAGCGGGAAGGAATAGACGCGGCCGTCCGGCGTGCGCAGTTCGCGCGCGGCCACGTCGATGGTCAGCTCATCATCCGGGCGCTGCATCAGCGCCTGCACGTCGGCCTCGTCCAGCACGATCGGCAGCAGGCCGTTCTTCAGCGAGTTGCCACGGAAGATGTCGGCGATCTCGCTGCTGACGATGGCGCGCAGGCCCAGGTCGGTCAGCGCCCACGGTGCATGTTCGCGCGACGAGCCGCAGCCGAAGTTGCGACCCGCCAGCAGGATGCTGCGGCCGGCGTTGTGCGGCTGGTTGAAGGCGAAGTCGGCCACCGGTGAACCGTCGGCCTGCCAGCGCCAGTCATTGAAGGCGTTGCGGCCCAGGCCGGCGCGTTCGGTGGTGGACAGGAACCGCGCCGGGATGATCTGGTCGGTGTCGATGTTGGTCTGGCGCAGCACCACGCTGGCCGAGGTCAAGGTACGGAAACCGGCCATCACGCCACCTCCTGTGCGAACAGCTCGCGGGTGTCGGCGACATGCCCGTTCACCGCGGCCCACGCCGCGCTCATCGGTGAGGCCAGCAGGGTGCGCGAACCGGGACCCTGGCGGCCTTCGAAATTACGGTTGCTGGTACTCACGGCCAGTTGCCCGGGCGCGACCAGATCACCATTCATGGCGATGCACATCGAGCAGCCCGGCTCGCGCCATTCGGCACCGGCCGCGCGCACGATGTCATGGATGCCTTCGGCCTCGGCCTCTCGCTTGACGATCTCCGAGCCCGGCACCACCAGCATGCGCACCCGGTCGGCCACGCGACGACCGCGCAGTACCTGCGCCACCTCACGCATGTCACTCAGGCGGCCGTTGGTGCAGGAACCGACGAACACCACGTCCACCGGTGTTCCGGCCAGCGCCTTGCCGGCCTGGAAATGCATGTAGTCCAGGCCCTTCTGTGCGGCGGCATCGTTGGCGGCCGGGATCGGCGCATCCACCGCGATGGCGGTACCCGGGTGGGTGCCCCAGGTCAGGGTCGGGCGGATATCGGCGGCGTCGATGTGCACTTCGCTGTCGAAGCGCGCGCCGTCATCACTGCGCAGCTGCTGCCAGCGCGCCACCGCAGCCTCGAAATCGGCGCCCTTTGGGCCGCGCGGGGTGTTGGCGACGAAGTCGAAGGTGACCTGGTCCGGCGCCACCATGCCGGCACGCGCACCCGCTTCGATCGACATGTTGCACAGGGTCATGCGCTGTTCCATGTCCATCGCTTCGATGGTGCTGCCGCGGAACTCGATCACGTGGCCGGTGCCGCCATTGACGCCGATCACGCCGATGATGTGCAGGACCACGTCCTTGGCGCCGACACCCGGCGCCAGCGGCCCATCGACGGTGATCGCCAGCGTCTTCGCCTTGCGCTGCAGCAGGCATTGCGTGGCCAGCACGTGGCCGACCTCGCTGGTGCCGATGCCGAACGCCAGCGAACCGAAGGCACCGTGGGTGGAGGTGTGGCTGTCGCCGCAGACGATGGTCATGCCCGGCTGGGTGAAGCCCTGCTCGGGCGCGATCACGTGGACGATGCCGCGGTTGTCCGAGGCCATGTCGAACAGCTCGATGCCGTGCTCGGCGCAGTTGCGCGCCAGCGTGGCGACCTGTGCCTCGGAGGCGGCGCTGGCATAGGGCAGCGTGCCGTCCGCGGCGGCCGGCAGGGTCGGCGTGGAGTGGTCCATCGTCGCCTTGGTGCGGTCCGGCCGGCGCGGCGACAAGCCGCGTTCGCGCAGTTCGGTGAAGGCCTGCGGCGAGGTCACCTCGTGGATCAGGTGCAGGTCGATGTACAGCACGGCGGGCGCGCTGTCGGATTCGGGAACCACCACGTGGGCGTCCCACAGTTTGTCGTACAGGGTGCGGGGTGCGGAAGTCATGCGTATGCCTGGCAGAAGTACGAAATAGCGAACATCAGTAAGGAAAGCGGAACGGTCAAGTCAGCGACGGCGGGCGAGCACACGCAGGCGCACGTAGTCGGCCAGCGGCTGGCCAGATGCGTCACGCGGCAGCTCGGCCAGCAGTGCGGCGGCCGCCTCGCGCACGGTGGCGCGGGCCTCGGCCGGCAGGTCGTCCAGCAGCGGTGCGGCGAATACCCGCAGCCAGCCGGCCACGCCGGTCGGCAGTGCGGTCGGGCGCGGCGTGCACTCGATCAGTTGCACCTGGAAGCCATGCTGGCGCAGGCGATCGGCGTAGGCATCGGCCGTCGGGAAGTACCACCGGAAGGTGCTGGCGCCATGCCCGTGGGCCACGCGCGCGGCCTGCACGGCCGCGATGATCGTGGCCACGTTGCCGTGGCCGCCGAACTCCGCGACGAAGCGGCCACCGGGGCGCAGGGCGCGGCGCACGCCTTCCAGCACGCGGTCCGGAGTCGTCATCCAATGCAGTGCCGCATTGCTGAACACCGCATCGAACTCGCTGTCGAACGACAGTGCGTGGCCGTCCATCAGCTGGGCGTCGACGCCGCGCGCATGGGCGGCGATCACCAGTTCCGGCGAGGCATCCACGCCGTGGATGCGCGCACCGCTCAGGGCCAGTTCGGTGCTGAGTACGCCATCGCCACAGCCCAGGTCGAGGATGCGCTCACCGGCGCGCGGGTCGAGCAGGCGCGATACCGCACCGCCGAGCAGCGGCACGAAGCCGGCATCGATCGCATAGTCCTGGGCGTTCCACTGCTGGCCAGCGGCGCTGGCCTGGGTGGGGGTGTCGAAGGCGCTCATGGTGGGATCCTCAGGCGGTGGCGGAAGCGGGAACGTCGGTGCTACTGTGGACGGCGGCCTGACGCTGGCGCAGCAGGCGGTTGGCCACATCCAGCCAGGCCAGCGCGGAGGCTTCGATGATGTCCTTGCTGGTGCCGGTGCCGTCGTACTCCACGCCGTCATGGCGCACACTCAGGTTGGCTTCGCCACGCGCATCGGCACCGATGCCGACGCTGTGCACGTGATAGCTGTCCAGCATCAGCTGCACGCCGGTGGCGGCCGACAGCGCGCCGAACAGCGCATCGACCGGGCCGTCGCCCTGCGCGGTCTCGGCCACGCGGTTGCCATCCGGGTCGGACAGTTCGACCAGCGCGTTGGCGCGGCTGCCGACGTCGCTGATGGTCATCGAGGCCAGGCGGTAGCCCTGCGCGCTGGAGCCGCCCTGCATCAACGTCTGCAGGTCGGCATCGGTGACCACGCGCTGCTGTTCGCACAGGCCCTTGAACTGCTCGAACACCAGCTTCAGTTCGTCTTCGTCCAGCCAGAAGCCCAACGCACGCAGGCGCGCTTCGACGGCGGCGCGGCCACTGTGGCGGCCCAGCACCATCTGCGAATCTTCCCAGCCCACGTCTTCCGGACGCATGATTTCGTAGGTGCCGCGATGGCGCAGCATGCCGTGCTGGTGGATGCCCGATTCATGGGCGAACGCGTTGGCACCGACGATGGCCTTGTTGCGCTGTACCGGCATGCCGACCAGACGCTGCAGCAGCTGCGAAGTGCCGACGATGCGCGGGGTGTTGATCGAACTGTCCTGTTCGTAGAAGGCCTGGCGGACCTTCAGCACCATCGCGATCTCTTCCAGCGAACAGTTGCCGGCGCGCTCGCCGATGCCGTTGATGGTGCACTCGACCTGGCGTGCACCGCCTTCGATGGCGGCCAGCGAGTTGGCCACCGCCAGGCCCAGGTCGTTGTGGCAGTGCGCGCTGAAGATCACGTTGGCCGCGTTCGGCACGTCGGCGACGCCGGCGATGACCTGCTGGAACATCGCGCGGATTTCTTCCGGCGTGGTGAAGCCGACGGTGTCGGGCAGGTTGATGGTGGTTGCGCCGGCGGCAATGGCCACGCGCGAAACCTCGATCAGGTAGTCCAGCTCGGTGCGGGTGGCATCCTCGGCCGAGAACTCGACGTCGTCGATGTAGGAACGGGCCAACGAGACGTGCTTGCGTACCGACTCCAGCACCTGCTCGCGGGTCATCCGCAGCTTGTGCTCGCGGTGCAGCGGGCTGGTCGACAGGAACACGTGCAGGCGCGGGTTGGCTGCCGCTTCCAGTGCACGTGCGGAGGTCTCGATATCGGCCTGCAGGCAGCGCGACAGCACCGCCAGGCTCAGGCTCGGGCGGCGCAGCTCGCGGCCGATCATCGCCATCGCCTCGCGGTCGGATTGCGAGCTGGCCGGGAAGCCGGTCTCGATGATGTCCACGCCCAGTTCGTCCAGCGCACGCGCCATCACCAGCTTCTGCGGCGGGCTCATGCTGCAGCCGGGGGACTGCTCGCCGTCACGCAGGGTGGTGTCGAAGATGCGGATGCGCGGGGTGGTAATTCGTTCGATGGTGGTCACAGGGAAATCTCCTCGACAGCGGGTGCGACGGCTTGCAGGGGGGAAGGGGAAGAGGCGGGGGAGGCGAGGGCGCTGGCCTTGGTCGGCGAGCGCGGGGTTTCGCTGCGCCGTCGCCGCGGTTTGCGTGGCGGGCGCGGACGGATGTCGGTGAGCAGGCCGGCCAGGACACCGGCATCGATGTTGCCGCCGGACACCACCGCACACTTGCGGCGGCCGGCGACGCGGCGGCCGGCCGCCAGCGCCAACGCGCCCGCGCCCTCGGCGATGATGTGTTCCTCCAGCGCAAGCCGGACCAGCGTTTCGCGCAGTTCGGCCTCGCGCACGATCACCACATCGTCCAGCAGCGAGGTGCACAGGCGGCGGGTCAGGAAGCCGGGAATCTTCACCCGCACGCCGTCGGCCAGAGAGGCAACCGGGGCGATCTCGCGCACGTCGCCGCGGATCGCACGTGCCATCGAATCGACGCCTTCCACCTGCGCGCCAATCACGCGAACGCCCTGCGATTTCAGCGCCAGTGCAACGCCGGAGGCCAGTCCACCGCCGCCGATCGGCACGATCACCACGTCCGGCGCGTGTGCGGCCAGCTCGATGCCGACCGTGCCCTGGCCCGCGATCACATCGGCGTCGTCGAACGCGGACAGGAAGCGGTAGCCGTGTCGCTGTGCCAGTTCGACCGCGAAGGCGTAGGCCTCGTCGTAGCTGGTGCCGTGCTGGCGAACGGTCGCGCCCCAGTGGGCGACGCCGGCGATCTTGGTGGCCGGTGCGCCATGCGGCATCACGGTGATGGCCGGCACGTCCAGGCGGTAGGCCGCCCACGCCACGCCCTGGGCATGGTTGCCGGCCGAGGCGCAGATCACCGGCCGGGTATCGCCGCGCTCGCGGCCGGCCAGCAGCGCGTTCAACGCGCCGCGGACCTTGTAGGACCCGGTGCGCTGCAGGTTCTCCAGCTTCAGCCAGGTGCCGAAGCGCTCGGCATGGTGCAGCGGGGTAGGCGGCAGGAAGCGCCGCAGCCGGGCCTGCGCCGCCAGTACGTCGGCGACGCTTACGTCGCCGACATCGCTTTCCTGGCTGGCATCAGCGGCCGGCATGGGCCACCAGCGCGGTGCGGGCGACCGCCGCATGCGGGCACGGGCGGCGAAGAAGACGCCTCCGTACCGGCACCGTGGTCACTACGGTACGGGTGTTCATACGGATGCTCCTTCCATGGCAGTGACCTGCACGGACACGCAGTCGTAGATCTTCTCGATCTGCCGGCACAGCGTTTCCGCCGGGCGCTGGCCATCCACCACCAGCTGCAGGTGCCAGCGGCCATCGTCGTCGGCCACCGGCGCACCGCTGATCGCGCGCGGTGCGAAGCCGCGGCGTTCGGCCATGCCGATCACGCGCAGCAGCGCGCCTTCGGCCGGGTGCAGCACCAGGTCAAGCCGGTATTGCATTGGGGGTCTCCTGGCGGGCATGGGCGGGGTTGCTTTCCAGCATCGTGCTGTTGGCGGTGTTCGGCGGCACCAGTGGCCACACGTTGGCACGTGCATCGATGGCCACGTGCAGCAGGGCCGGGCCCGGTTCGGCCAGCAGCGCGGCCAGGCCGCCTTCCACGTCGTCGCGTTTGTCGATGCGGGTGGCGGCGATGCCGAACACCTGTGCCAGCGCCACGAAGTCCGGGTTGTCGGACAGGTCGATCTCGCTGTAACGCTCGGCGAAGAACAGTTCCTGCCACTGCCGCACCATGCCCAGCGAACTGTTGTCCAGCAGCACGATCTTCACCGGCAGGCGGCAACGCGCGATGGTCGCCAGCTCCTGCACGTTCATCATGAAGCTGCCGTCGCCGGACACCAGCACCACGGTGCGCTCCGGGCATGCGAACTGCGCACCCATCGCCGCCGGCAGGCCGAAGCCCATGGTGCCCAGCGCGCCACTGGTCAGGTGGTTGCGCGGGTGGTTGAAGCGGCAGTGCTGCGCCACCCACATCTGGTGCTGGCCGACATCGCAGGCGATCACCGCATCGGCCGGGGCCAGCTCGCTCAGGCGCTTCAGCAGCGCCGGGGCATAGATGTGCTGGCCCGGTGCGTCGTAGCGTGCCGAGAAGCGGTCGCGGTGCTGCGCGCAACGCCTGCGCCACGCGTCCTGGTGGGCCTTGGGGGAGGGGAAGGCCGCACGCAGGGCACGGATGGCATGGCCGACGTTGCCAGGCACGGCGACATCGGCGCTGCGCAGCTTGGAGATCTCGTAGGCGTCGGCATCGATATGGACGACGCGGGCGAACGGTGCGAACTCGGCCAGCTTGCCGGTGGCGCGGTCGTCGAAGCGTGCACCCAGCACCAGCAGCAGGTCGCTTTCCTGCACCGCCATGTTGGCCGCGCGGGTACCGTGCATGCCCAGCATGCCCAGTGACTGCGGATGGCTGGCCGGCAGCGCGCCCAGGCCACGCAGGGTCATCACGGTGGGGATGGCGCTGGCTTCGACGAAGTCGCGCAGGTCCTGCACCGCATCGCCCAGCGCGATGCCGCCACCGGCGTAGACCACCGGCTTCTCGGCGGCCGCCAGTGCGGCGATGGCTTCGGCGATGGCCGCTTCGGCCGGCGCAGGTGGCGGCTCGACGCTGCTCGGCACGTGCGCCGGCAGGTGGCTGGCATCGGCCAGCTGCACGTCCTTGGGCAGGTCGATCAGCACCGGGCCGGGCCGGCCCTCGCGGGCGACGCGGAAGGCATCGGCGACCACGCGCGGCAGGTCGTCGACGCTGCGCACCAGCCAGCTGTGCTTGACGATCGGCATGGTCAGGCCGAACACATCCAGTTCCTGGAAAGCGTCAGTACCCAGCAGCGGCGTGGCGACCTGGCCGGTGATGCAGACCATCGGCACCGAATCCAGCATCGCATCGGCAATGCCGGTGACCAGGTTGGAGGCGCCCGGGCCGGAGGTGGCCACGCAGACGCCGACCTGGCCGCTGGCGCGGGCGAATCCATTCGCCGCCAGTGCGGCACCCTGCTCGTGGCGCACCAGGATGTGCTTCAGCGACGAATCCACCAGCGCGTCGTAGAACGGCATGATGGTGCCGCCGGGATAGCCGAACAGCGTGCGGATGCCTTCGGCTTCCAGCGCCTGGGTCAGCCAGCGCGCGCCGTTGGGCGGCGCGCTGCGGTGTGTGGAAGAGTTCATGGGGGAACCTTGCAAAGCGGGTGGGGGAGGGCCGCGCGGTTACGCGGCCTGTCCTTGCAACCAGACCATCTTGGCGCGCAGTTCCTTGCCCACCTTCTCGATCGGGTGCTCCAGGTCGGCCTGCTTGAACCGGTTGTAGTTCGGCAGGCCCGCTTCGTACTCGGCCACCCAGTTCTTGGTGAAGGTGCCGTCCTGGATGTCCTTCAGCACTTCCTTCATGCGCGCCTTGGTGCCGGCGTCGATCACCCGCGGGCCGCTGACGTAGTCGCCGTACTGCGCGGTCTCGGAGATGAATTCCAGCATGCGGGAGATACCGCCTTCATAGAACAGGTCGACGATCAGCTTCAGTTCGTGCAGCACTTCGTAGTAGGCGATCTCCGGCTGGTAGCCCGCTTCGACCAGGGTCTCGAAACCGGCCTGCACCAGTGCCGAGGCACCGCCGCACAGCACCGCCTGCTCGCCGAACAGGTCGGTCTCGGTCTCTTCCTTGAAGGTGGTCTGGATCAGGTTGGCGCGTGCACCGCCGAGGCCGGCCGCATAGGTCAGTGCGTACTCGGCCGCCTTGCCGCTCTTGTCCTGGTAGACCGCCCAGATGCAGGGCACGCCACGGCCGATCTCGTACTCGCGGCGCACCAGCGCGCCCGGGCCCTTGGGCGCAACCAGCACCACGTCCAGGTCGTCGCGCGGCCTGATCATGTCGAAGTGCACGTTCAGGCCGTGCGCGAACAGCAGCACCGCACCCTGCTTCATGTTCGGCGCCAGCACGTCGTCGTAGAGCTTCTTCTGCACCATGTCCGGGGTCAGCACGGCGACCAGGTCCGCATCCTTCACCGCGTCGGCCGGTGCTTTCACGGTGAAGCCGTCGGCCTGTGCCTTGACTTCGGTCGGGCCGCCCGGACGCAGGCCTACCACCACGTCGAAGCCGGATTCGCGCAGGTTCAGTGCGTGGGCGCGGCCCTGGCTGCCGTAGCCGATGACGGCGATCTTGGTCTGGGGCAGGTCGTTGGTGCTCATGGGGGAGGTTCCTTGCGGTGGGAAGAAAAAAAGAACGGCCGGTCGTCGAGGTGACGTACCGGCCGGTCAGGGGAAAGCGGTGGAGGAGGCACCATGCGCCGCGCAGGCACAGCCACCACGAGGCGTGGCGGCGGTGTGGGTCCGGGTTTTGCGTTGGGCGTTGTGCATGGTGGTTGCGTCTGAAACCAGGTTCTGAAATGAAAAAACCCGCACCGGGGCGGGTGCGGGTTTTTGAAGAGTTCCGGTGTATTCGTTGCTTACACGCTGGCTCGTCCCGCACCTGTTGGTTGGGTAATAAGTACGAGCACAAGAATCGAACGCAGCGAGGCGGCGCCGATGTCGGCGGCTTCGTTGTGGGTTCGCGGTGGCGTGTTGTGATGCAACATGTGATCGAGAGAAACACAGCCGTTTTGGCGATGTCAACCCTCGCGACGGAATTCTTGTTGGTTTCCGTTGCATCCGGCGCAATCGCCTGTGGCACAAGGATGGTTGCCGCTGAAAGTGTTTCGGTGAACCGGAATTCACTCCTTTCAGGGCGGTTTTTGCGCGGAATCCGGCGGATCCTCGCCTTGCTGGGTGCGGACCTTGCACCCCCACCCCAGGATCAACGTCCATGACCTCTGCCCGATACCCCAGGATGGCCGCAGCGGCGAAGATCGGGGGACCACCCTTCCATCGGAACCCGACCGTGTCCCGACGCCTTGCCCGTTCCCTGCTGGCCGCCGCCGTGCTGGCCGCCGTGCCCGCTCTGTCCCTTGCCGCCGACCGCATCACCGGCCACACCTTTGCCACCCGTTCGGAGGTGATCGCCCCGCATGCGATGGCCGCTACCTCGCAGCCGCTGGCCACCCAGATTGCACTGGACGTGATGAAAGGGGGAGGCTCGGCGGTGGACGCGGCGATCGCCGCCAACGCCGCGCTTGGCCTGATGGAGCCGACCGGCAACGGCATCGGTGGCGACCTGTTCGCCATCGTCTGGGACCCGAAGACGCAGAAGCTCTACGGCTACAACGGTTCGGGGCGCTCGCCGAAGTCGCTGACCCTGGCCGAGTTCCAGCGACGTGGCCTGAAGGACATCCCGGCTACCGGCCCGCTGCCGGTCTCCGTGCCCGGCGCGGTCGACGGCTGGTTCGCGCTGCACGACCGCTTCGGCCGCAAGCCGATGGCCGACAACCTGGCGCCGGCCATCCGCTACGCGCGCGAGGGCCATCCCGTCGCCGAGGTGATCGCCTACTACTGGGACCGCTCGGTGCCCAAGCTGTCGCAGTACCCGGGCTTCAAGGAGCAGTTCACGATCAACGGCCACGCCCCGCGCAAGGGCGAGATGTGGAAGAACCCGAACCTGGCCAGCACCCTGCAGCAGATTGCCGACGGCGGACGCGATGCCTTCTACAAGGGCGCCATTGCCCACACCATCGGCGACTACTTCAAGGCCAATGGTGGCTACCTGAGCTACCAGGACATGGCCGACCACCATGGTGAGTGGGTCGAACCGGTCAGCAGCAACTACCGTGGCTACGACGTGTGGGAGCTGCCGCCGAACAGCCAGGGCATCGCCGCCCTGCAGATCCTCAACGTGCTGGAAGGCTACGATTTCTCGAAGATCCCGTTCGGTTCACCCGAGCACGTGCACCTGTTCGTCGAAGCGAAGAAGCTGGCCTTCGCCGACCGTGCGCGCTTCTATGCCGACATGGCCTTCCAGCCGGCGCCGGTGCAGAAGCTGATCTCCAAGGAATACGCCGCGCAGCGCCGCGCACTGATCTCGATGGACAAGGCGCTGAAGGAAGTGCAGCCGGGCACGCCGAAGCAGCTGGAAGAAGGCGACACGATCTACATGACCGTGGCCGACGCCGACGGCATGATGGTGTCGTTGATCCAGTCCAACTACCGCGGCATGGGCAGCGGCATGGCGCCGCCGGGACTGGGCTTCATCCTGCAGGATCGTGGCGAGATGTTCGTGCTGCAGAAGAACCATCCCAACGGCTATGCACCGGGCAAGCGGCCGTTCCAGACGATCATCCCGGCGTTCATCACCAAGGGTGGCAAGCCGTACGCCAGCTTCGGCGTGATGGGCGGCGCGATGCAGCCGCAGGGCCACGCGCAGATTGTGATGAACCTGGTGGATTTCGGCATGAACCTGCAGGAAGCCGGTGACGCACCGCGCATCCAGCACGAGGGCTCGACCGAACCGACCGGACAGGCCACGGCGATGACCGACGGTGGTGAAGTGAATCTGGAAACCGGCTTCCCGTACGAGACGGTGCGTGCGCTGATGCGCAAGGGGCATCGCATCGTGTTCGCCGATGGGCCTTATGGCGGGTACCAGGCGATCATGCGCGACCCCGAGAGCGGGGTTTATTACGGAGCTTCGGAGAGTCGCAAGGATGGGCAGGCGGCGGGTTATTGAGGTTTCCCGGCCACCGGGCTGAGCCCCCTCTGCGGTGGGTTCAGAAGCGGAATAGCTTGTTGGGCCGGGTGGGTAGGCTGTTCGGGGGACGCCGCAAGTACGTCCTTGTAGCAACTGTGTTGATGGAGGGGCTTGGCCCCTCCAGGAGACGGGCACGGTAGTGCCGGCCGCTGGCCGGCAGCCTTTGGTCTGCGCCCTGGCTGGCCTCAGGCAGGGACCAGCCCGTTTTCAGCGTCGCGCACCCGGG